>NZ_JADNRK010000001.1 GCF_015594845.1 Alkalibacter mobilis
ATGACCTTATAGGTCTTTAACTGCTCTTGCGACAAAGTGATCCATCCTTTTTTCATATTTTCAGTTTAATAGAATGTGACATTTTATCAAGTGAATCTAAAGGTGACATTATCACAAGTTAACAACAATGTCTTCAAGCTGTCTTGACACAAAACATTACTCATGATAAAATCATGGAGTACTTAAATTTATCCAAATAGTATTAACATCAATTATCATTTTAATTGGAGCTCGTATTAAACGCAGTGCTTTCCTGATTAATGAATTGTGTGTTATCTGTTTTGATTAGATTTAGGAATCAAAATATTAGGAGGTACTCAATATGAGCGGTACAGTTAAATGGTTTAATTCAGACAAAGGATTCGGATTTATCACAGGAGATGACGGAAACGACGTTTTCGCACATTACTCACAAATCAATGTAGATGGTTTCAAAACTTTGGAAGAAGGACAAAAAGTTACTTTTGACATAGTTCAAGGACCTAAAGGACCACAAGCAGAAAACATTACAGTTGTAAGATAATTCAACTTATATATTTAAACGCTCCGTATTTATTCACGGAGCGTTTTTTTGTTTACTTTTCAAATGGAAATTTATGATCTAATCCCAGATCGTCTCTCACTTTTATCAATTCCTGCTGTACAGCCTCGCCTACCGGTACACCCTTGTCCTTTCTGTCCATCCAAGAAATATATTCTTTCTCTCCTGCGGTGTAGATCCTTTCTTCACCTGGAGCGACTTGAGATGATCTTAAACCTCTTAGTATTTCTCCAGCAGTTTTTTTGAAGGATTCCACCCCCATGAAAGCTTCTGTATCTATGGCTATGAAAAAATGTCCCAAGTGATAAGGTACTTTTTCTCCGGATTCTCCGATTCCGGTCAGCATTTTCATGTAACTTCCCGCTTGAAGCGCAGCTGACAAAATCTCAACCACTGTTGCATATCCATATCCCTTGTAACCGGCTAATTCTTCACCAATGCCCCCAAGAGGCGCAAGAGCCGCGTTTCCAGTTACCAGGTCTTCCAGTATCTGTTCACTGTCCGTAAGAGCACTTCCGTCTCTGCCGATGACCATACCTGCCGGCGTGTCCTTGCCTACTCTGGCAAAATATTCGATCTTTCCCCTTTGAGTTATGCTTGTAGCGCAGTCCAAGACAAACGGAAATTCTTCATCTGTAGGCAATCCAATAGTAAGCGGATTGGTACCCAACATGTTCTCTACACCAAAAGTCGGCGCAATGGAAGGGCGGGCATTTGTGCCGGTTATTCCTATCATTCCTGCCTTTGTAGCCATAGTGCTATAATATCCAGCAATCCCATAATGAGTTGAGTTCCTTACAGCAACCATACCCATACCGTATTTTTTTGCCTTTTCAATGGCCATCTCCATGGATTTATAACCAATTACCATTCCCATTCCGTCATGTCCGTCAACAACAGCGGTTGTAGGAGTTTCCCTGACTATTTCAAATTCCGTCTTTGGTTGTTGGATACCTGCATTGATCCTGTCAACATAAATAGGTTTGAATCTGTTGCATCCATGGCTCTCTATGCCACGTTTGTCACTTTCCATCAAAATGTCACTACAAATCCTGGCTTCGTCTTCAGGCACACCAAGTTTTACAAAAGCGGAAGTCATAAAATCATCTATTAGCTCCCAGCTTACATAAGGTCTTGTTTCCATTCAATCATCTCCTGTCGATTTTTTATTGTTCTTTGTTCTTATCTATTTTATCATCTTTTTTCATATATGCCTCAGCTTCAGACAATCTTTTAGTAACTTTATAAAATACGCTGCCTTCAGGATATTCGCCTTTTTCATTTTCTTCTCCTGCCGGCAAATCTGTCAGCAGTTCGATGCCTTCCTTGATCGTTTTTACAGTATAAATGTGGAATTTTCCTGCTTTGACCGCTTCAAGCACTTCATCTTTCAACATAAGGTCGGAAACATTTTCTTCAGGCAAAAGCACTCCCTGATCACCTGTCAAACCCTTAGAATTGCAAATGTCAAAAAATCCCTCAATTTTTTCTACTGCACCTCCAATAGGTTGTATCCTTCCCATTTGATCTACAGATCCGGTAACGGCAATATTTTGTTTGATTGGGACATCTGAAAGACTTGAAATTATCGCATACAATTCTGCACTTGAAGCACTGTCTCCGTCAACGCCCTGATAATTTTGTTCAAAAGTTATCTGGGCAGTCAATCCCATTTGTTTTTTTCGGGCAAAGGTTCCTCCAAGATAGCCTACAAGTGTATAAACACCCTTTGTATGTATACTGCCACTCATCCCTGTTTCTCTTTCTATATGGATAACTCCCGCTCTGCCCATATAAGTCCTGGCAGTTATTCTTGTTGGTATTCCAAAAGCATATCCGCTTAATCCTATAACAGAAAGACCATTGATCTGTCCAACTTCTCTACCGGTTGTTTGGATCCTAATTCTCTCGTTTGTAATATTTTCCTGAATTTTTTCTTCAAGTTTGTTGAGCCTGTACTTTCTCTCATCTATAGCTGTCTTAACATGCTTCGCAGTTACAAATTCGTTTCCGTTCATCTGAGCGAAAGCCGATGCCTCATACACAATATCCTTTATGTCATTGAATCTGGTCGAAAGTTTGTTTTGATCTGCTGCAAGCCGCGAACCGTATTCAACGATCTTTGCCAAAGCATCTCTGTCGAAGTGTTTCAATTTGCCCTCCTCGCACAAAGCACTGACAAATGATACGTATTGACAGACATTATCTTTACTGCGGGGCATCTCAATATCAAAGTCAACCTTCACTTTGAACAATTTTTCAAAATCTTCATCAGAACTGAAAATTGTATAGTATATGGGCGTGCCGATCAAAATGACCTTGACATCCAAAGATACGGGCTGTGGTTTCAGGGTAGTTGTTGGAACCAACCTGAATTGCTCTCCCATATTCTCAACCACAGCTTCTTTATATTTTAAAGCTTTCTTAAGAGCGTTCCATGACAGGGGATCCATCAGGAGATCCTTCGCCTGGATAATAAGATATCCGCCGTTTGCCCTCTGTAATGATCCTGCTTTCACCATTGTGAAATCCGTTGTCATGCTCATCATTTGACTTCTATATTCGATTTTGCCGAACAGGTTGTAGTAATTTGGATTAGACTCTATTACTACTGGAGCTCCCTTGGTCTTCTCGTTGTTTACAAATAGGTTGACCCGGTACTTTATAAATCTGAGCTCATTTTCGTCCATTCCGAAGCCGCCTTCTCCCATGAAAGATCCCCCTTGGAATGCTGCGGCGCCTTCTTGTTGATCATTTGGGATCCCTTCCAGCAAATGAGCTGAACTCCTGAAAATACTGTGATTTTCAACTACATCTTTTATGAACCCGTCCAAATATTCAATTATTTTTTGAATGTCACGATATTTTTCCTTTAATTTTTCAAAATAGGATTCAGCTGCAGAATAGGCGATTTTGCGTTCAAGTTCCAAGATCTGCAAATTGGCCTGTTTCTCCATACTTTGACCTTTTCTCATATTCTCATTAAAACCGTTTTGAAGTTCGTGCATCTTTTCTTCGATCTGTTTTCTTTCCTCCACGGAATAAGTCTCATATTCTTCCTGCTGAATAGGCTTCCCATTCTTGACAGGGAGAAATAGAACTCTTCCCTGCATTTGTTGCAGTGTGAAACCTTTTTCCTTGGCCTCCAACTCCATTTCATGATAGAGATCCATCAGGTTCTGCCTGACGCCTTGGACAATATTGTCACGTTGCTGTCTATACTCGTTGCTTTCAAATGCTTTTGGAATGATTATACGAAGTTCCAACACCAGGTTTTCAACGTCTTTTTTAAACACCTTGCCCATTCCGGCTGGAAGTGACACTACTATGGGATTATCCTTGTCATTGAAATTATATATATAACACCAATCTTTTGGTACGTCTTTCTTTTTAGCCATCTGAGATACGGCACTTTCAGTATAGGTACTCTTTCCAGTCCCTTGAGCTCCTGAGACAAATATGTTATAGCCCTCGGCTTCCATTCCCAGGCCAAATCCCATTGCTCTTACGGCTCTTTCCTGACCGATAAAGCTCTCGAAAGGAGCCACATCTTTGGATGAATTGCAAAAATCCAATTCATTTTCCTCTGAACATATTTTTTTAAGCCTCGCATAACCTATTTCAAACTTGCTTTCCTGACCCATTGTCTTACCTCCTCAACGTATTTGTGCAAAGTACAGTTCCTATATACCCATTTTGTCGAGAAATATTTAATTATTTCAACAAAAAAAGAATCCCCGCTACATAGAAGACAAATTTCCCACATTCACCTTCCCTTAGGGATTCTACAGACCAAATTATTTATTGTTAAATAATGCCCATCAATTTCAGCTGCTTAGAACAGCCAAAAGTTCGTCCATTGTCTTTTCCGATTCTACTCCGGTCAAAAAAGCCTGACCATTGATAACCGGCACTCCAAGATTTTCAAGGAGGTCGCAAGTTCCAACTATCACGTCCGGTCTTAAAGACCTGGCTTTGGATTCTGCCTCATCTGCAGTGCACTGAACTGTGGCACACTGAATTCCCTGTTGTTTGCACAAAGAACCAACTTTCTTTGCTACTATAGTTGAAGTAGCCATTGCAGTACCACATGCAACCAAAATCTTTTTCATTACCATTGGCATCACCTCGTAAACTTAGTTGAAATCGAATACATGTTAATAAATTATCGATTTCTCGTTTATATTTTAACATATATACAGGATATGTCTACAAGATTAGTATGTTTTTTTGTGTATTTTATTTAACCAGAGCATTTTCCATTGCCTTAAGGATGACCAGACTGCTGTACGTGGCACCAGAAACCGTATCTACATCCAAAGATTGAGCTTCCACCACCTTTTGCACAAGAATCTCAGCATCTTTTCCCTGACCGTTCTGATGCTTCGTGATTTGAACGTTGTCGATCTCATGGTCTGATACAGTTATCACCAGTTCAACGTCTATTGGAAAAACTTTGTAACTGCCTTTGTATTCCCCATCCTCCAACGTAGACAAATCAACATCTTTGATATCTTCTACAGACAGATTTTCAAAGTTTTTTTCTATGGACATGGTTGCAGCTTTTCCCGCTATAAATATTGCCATGGCCATGACCGCCACAACAATAAGAATTTTATTTCTTCTAGTTATTTTTTTCACTTGGCTCCACTCCTATTCTTTGTTTGAAATTGTATCTTACACCTAAATTCTATCCTTTTTTTTACAAAAGTCAATAATACTAAAATTAATTGATATTCAGCTCTCTTTCATTTCCTCAATTCTCTTATAAACTACTTTGTTTGACATATAAGCCCCGAAAACTCCCAGTAAATAAATCAATACGGAGAGCCCAATCAGAAACTTCCAGCCGCCACTCAACCTGTAAATTGCGTTTCCAGTGAAGTAATTTGAAGCTGCAGATGCACACAACACCGCTGATACAGGATATATTGCAACAGCTAATATGGATTTCTTTTCTGTCTCGTAATTTCTAAATATCAACCAGGCAACAAGTTCGGCGGTTATTCCGGCAGAAATTATTGCAATACTCATTATTAATGAAACCATGGACATCAACAGGCCAAAAACCAGATTAACAATTGTCATTACACCCATTTTCCTTATCTTCCTGACGGGAATGTACATCATAAAACTCAAAAAAGGTGCAAACACCACGAACTTGTACCCTGGTACCGGAAATAGACTTCCTGCAAGATAAAAAACATAGCCTACAACAACTGTTAGAGCTGCTACCAATCCGATCAAGGTTATATCTTTAACGCTGTACTTCATTCAAGACCTCCAAAATGATTTATTACTGGGTATAATTCTATCATATCTTTGAATCTGTCACTAGACTTACTCCTCAGTATTTATTACAATCTTATTAAGACAAATAACCTATGGGATGTGACAATAATGTTTATCTTAACGGACGTTCTATATAAAAATATTCTTAATATAAGACAACTAAATATTAAAAAAGGCAGCATAACCTGTATTGTAGGTGAAAGCGGAAGTGGGAAGTCAACTCTTATCAAGCTGTTGAACAATTTGATAAACATAGACTCAGGCGAGATCCTATACGACGAAAATTCCATTGACCAGATCGATCCAATAGAGTTGAGACGAAAAGTCGTCATGCTTCCCCAAACGCCTGCGATTTTTAATGGTTCCATTAGAGACAACATGCTTATAGGCTTGAAATTTTCTCAAAAGCCTATGGTCAAGGACGACGTTCTTAAAGATTTATTGAAAAAATTGAAATTGACTGCAAGTCTGGATAAGGACGCGGACCTTTTGAGTGGCGGCGAAAAACAAAGGATAGCACTCGCAAGAATATTATTGATGGATCCTGAAGTACTTCTTTTAGATGAACCTTCTTCTGCCCTGGATGAGATCACAGAGGAAATAATTATTCAAATACTGTTGGAATTTGCACGCGACAAGAACAAAACGATCATCATGGTTACTCACTCCAAGAAAGTTGTAAATCTGATTTCGGATAAAATAATCGAAATCAAAAGAGGAAAGGAAATATTTGAAGGAGGTGACGTGAAATGAACGGTGCGATGGATTTAAGCTTGTGGCAAATGGCTGCTTCATATTTGTTTATCGTAATTCTCCTTATCATCGTAAAGACCAGGGGAATATCAAGAGAAAGAGAAATTCTCATTTCTTCTGTCAGAATGACTCTGCAATTGGTCTTTACAGGATATGTGCTTGTCTTTATATTCGAAAATCCCAGCCCATTACTGACCGTTGCAGTAATAATTATTATGGAAATTTTTGCAGTAAACAACATATACAAGAGGTCAAAGAACTCTCTTTCTAGAAGCCTAAAAAGAATCATTGCATTCTCCATGGTATCAGGCACCATCTTCAGTCTCGTTTACTTCCTTCTTGTTGTCGTAAGGATCGCTCCATGGTATGATCCCAGGTACTTCATACCCATTGCCGGAATGCTGATCGGAAATTCAATGACCGGCATCAGTCTTGGAGTCAACAACATGGTCAGCAACATGTATACCCAAAGGCTATTGGTTGAATCGGCTCTGATGCTTGGAGCCACGCCTAAAATGGCCGCAAAAGAAATTACAGACACTGCTTTTGATTCTGCAATATTGCCTACCATTAACTCCATGTTGGGAATGGGAATCGTTTTTCTGCCTGGGATGATGACAGGTCAGATACTTTCCGGAACTTCTCCCGTCACTGCCATTGAGTATCAAATAGCAATAATGATGGGGATCTTGGGGAGCGTATCATTGAGCGTAATACTGTTCGTTCAGTTGGGATATGGGACCTTCTTCAACGAGAGGAGCCAGTTGGTCATCGAGAGAGAGGAGATCACTGAATAGATTCTTCACCGTGTTCAAAATGAAAACGGATCCTGCGTTTCGCAGGATCCGTTATTTTTTATTCTACTGTTACGGATTTGGCCAGATTCCTTGGTTTATCCACATCGCAACCTCGTGCAACTGACAAGTAATAAGCCAAGATCTGAAGGTAGACAACAGTTGCTATGGATGCTATGTCGTCTTCAGTATCTTTGATATAAAATACTTCGTCGGCTTCCTTCTCAATCGCTTTATTTTTCTCCTGTGCAAAAGCCAGTATGTATGCTCCTCTAGCCTTGACTTCCTTGATGTTGCTCATCATTTTTTCAAAAAGTTCTTCTTGGGTGCAAAGTGCAATTATGATAGTGCCATCTACCACCAATGCTATGGTACCGTGCTTCAATTCTCCTGCCGGGTATGCTTCAGAGTGTATATAGGAGATCTCCTTCATTTTCAAGGATCCTTCCATGGCTACATAATTATCCAAACCTCTTCCTAAAAAGAATACGTCTTCCACTTTGAAATTTTTGTATGCAAATTCTTTGATCTTTTCTTCCTGTTTGAGCACATATTCAATATCCTCTGGCGCTCTCAACAAAGCCTCCCTGATCTTGTCCGCATAATCTTTGGTGATCGTTTCCTTCAACAGCCCCAAGTGAAGTGCGATCATGTACACGCACACCAATTGGGTCGTGTATGCCTTTGTTGATGCAACAGCGATCTCGGGACCAGCCCAGGTATACATGACATCATCAGCTTCCCTGGAGATAGTACTGCCTATGACATTTGTTATGGCCATTACTCTTCCGCCATGTTCCTTCACTTGTCGCATTGCAGCCAGGGTGTCGGCGGTCTCGCCTGATTGGCTTAATACTATAAGCAGAGTTTTTTCGTCAATTATAGGATTTCTGTACCTGAATTCAGATGCTATTTCAGTTTCTACGGGGATCCTTGCATATTTTTCAATGGCAAATTTACCTACGAGTCCTGCGTGGTATGCAGTTCCACAAGCAACAATATACACCTTGTTGATTTCTTCAAGTTCTTCCTTGCCCAGCTTTATCTGATCCAGAACAATATCGTCATTTTCTCTGGATATCCTTGAAGTCATAGTATCTCTCAAGGCTTTTGGTTGTTCGTGGATCTCCTTGTGCATAAAGTAGTCGTAACCGCCTTTTTCTGCATCGGCTGCGTCCCAATCCACCTTAAAGACCTGTTTTCCAACTTCTTCTCCGTACTTGTCCAAGACCGTAACGTTGTCTTGAGTCAAAATTGCGATTTCATTGTCGTCCAACAGATAAACTCTTCTAGTATGATTAAGTATGGCCGGTATGTCCGAGGCTATGAAATTTTCTCTTTCTCCCAAACCAACGACCAAAGGGCTGTCTTTTCTTATTGCAATTATTTTACCCGGATCTTTTGTACTCATAACTCCAAGGGCAAAAGATCCCTTAAGTTTCTTTACTGCCGCTTGTACCGCACTTAAAATATCTGTATCGTATAGGTAGTCGATGAGGTGCGCTATGACCTCAGTATCTGTCTCAGACAAGAATCTATAGCCTTTTTCGATCAACTCCTCTTTTAGTTCCATGTAATTTTCAATGATCCCATTGTGAACTATGGCAATAGAACAATCTCCATTGCAATGGGGATGTGAATTTATATCTGATGGAGCACCATGTGTCGCCCATCTTGTATGACCTATGCCCATAGATCCCTTCACAGGATTTTTCTGTACTTCTTCGTCAAGGATTGCCAGACGTCCCTTTTTCTTTCTTATATTGATTTTATTGTCATCATAAACTGCCACTCCAGCCGAGTCGTAGCCTCTGTACTCCAATTTTTTTAGTCCTTCCACAAGAATCGGGCTGGCATTCTTGTCTCCTATGTACCCTACTATTCCACACATGTGTTTTTCCTCCTGATTAGTATTTTTGCACAACGAAAATAAACCCTTTGAATTTTGGGTCCTGGTGCATTTGTTGAATTGTAAACTTGAATTTGGTACTGATTTGAGTTATTTGACTTCGAAGGGATTTGTGCCCGCAGTCACCTGCCGGGTTTTGTCCTGAAGAATATGTTAAGTGGGATTTTAACACTTTTGGGGCATCCGCCGAATATTCGATAATCCCCAAACCTCGTCAACTCCATCGGAGTTCTGGCGCTTGTATTAAGTTTTTTCTTTTCACTTCCTTTCTTCAACTTATATTATAGATTTAAATTTATAAATTAACAAGCAAAAGTTCTTAATGCTTTGAATTATGGGCAAAGAATTCATAATCAGTTATGGATGATAAAATAAAAAAGCGCACCTTTGAAATTTGAGGTAACGCTTTTAAATAAACGTATGTGATTTTCATCAACCCAATCGGTCAACGATCATGTCTGCCAGATTTTCCGCCATCATCTTGATTTCTTGAAGATCTTCCCCTTCAAGCATGACTCTTACCAGAGGTTCAGTTCCGGAAGGTCTGATGAGGACCCTTCCCTTGTTGTCGAGACAGGATTCCATCTTCTTTATTTCACTTTGAATGGTTTCATCCTTGAGATAATCCATTTTTTTGCTGTTGGAAACTTTCGCATTAACTAAAACTTGCGGCATGATATTCATCATAGAAGCCAGTTCTCCGAGACTCTTGTTTTCATGTTTGATTATGGATGCAAGCTGAAGTCCGGACAAAACTCCGTCACCAGTTGTGTTGTAATCCAAGAGGATCAAGTGTCCCGATTGCTCTCCACCCAGATTGTAGCCGTTTTTCAGCATTTCTTCCAGTACATATCTGTCTCCAACCTTGGTTTTAACGGATTTGCATTTCTGTGAATCCAGCGCCAAATCCAAACCCATGTTGCTCATTACAGTAACGACAACGGTATCTGATTTTAGGCGGTTTTTCTTTTTCATGTGGTAAGCAAAGATATTCAACAACTTATCCCCGTCAACCAAAACTCCATTTTCATCTACAGCAAGCATCCTGTCTGCATCGCCGTCAAAAGCCAAACCAAAATCGGCCTTTTTTTCAAGAACTTCATTTTGAAGCCTCTCCATATGAGTCGATCCACAATTCAAATTGATATTCAGCCCGTCCGGATCATTCCCGATAACAATAATCTCCGCGCCCGCCTTCACAAAAGCCTCGGGACCGACTTCAAAAGCAGCTCCGTTGGCACAATCCAAAACGATTTTGAGACCCTTGAGATCTGTGTCTATAGTCTTTAAAATATACTCTTCATAAAGTCGGCTGGAATCGGCCATTTCAGTTACAGTTCCCACTTTTTCACCTGTCATTACCGGATACTCGAAATTGTTTTTGATAAGATCTTCGATTTGATCTTCTATTTCATCCTTAAGCTTCAAGCCCTGACCGTTGAAAAACTTTATGCCGTTAAATTCTGCCGGGTTATGGGATGCACTTATCATTACTCCTGCATCTGCTCCCAATTCTCTTGTCAGGATCGCTATAGCGGGAGTTGGTATGACTCCGACCTTGACAACCTCTCCACCAACGGACAGTATCCCCGCCAAAAGAGCTGCTTCCAGCATGTCTCCTGAAATCCTCGTGTCTTTACCTATAACGAATTTTGGTTTATGTGAGTTGGTAGCAAGTACATAGGCCCCAGCCCTACCAAGTTCAAACGCAAGTTGAGGCGTAAGTTCTGTATTGGCTACTCCTCTTACTCCATCTGTTCCAAATAATCTACTCATAATTCCTCCGAAATTTACCAATGATTTTTGTGGTTGTTTTTAAATTTGATTTGCATCAAGGCACGATCTGAAATATTGATTCAGCTATTATCAAATCTTCAGGCGTGGTTATCTTGATATTGTCATAATGACCTTTGACGATTTTGATTGGGAAAGGCAACCTCTCAACCAGCATTGCATCATCTGTTCCTACAAATCCGTCCTCCAGAGCCTTTTCGTGAGCTTTGACAAGTATCTCCCGACTGAAAGTCTGAGGTGTCTGGACAGTCCATAATTCAGATCTTTTTGGTGTGCTTGCCACTTCCATGTCCTCATTTACAACCTTGATGGTCTCCTTGACCGGAACAGCTACTATCGTAGCTCCGTATTCAAGGGTCATCTCAATCGATTTAAGCAAGGTGTTTTGGTGTATCAAAGGTCTTGCACCATCGTGCGTCAATACGATATCTGCTTTCTCATGCACCTTTTTTATCCCGTTATACATGGATTCCTGCCTGCTGGAACCGCCTTCCACCATATATTTCACTTTTTTTAATCTATTTGCTCTGATCACATCTTTTTCACATATGCTGAAGTCATTTTTATTTATGACCAAAATTATTTCATCGATCATTGCACATTTTTCAAAAGCAATCAGCGTGTGTGCCAAAACGGGTTTACCGTTCAGGAACAAGTACTGTTTGTTTATCCCCGCTTTCATACGTGAGCCGGTGCCCGCAGCCACAATAATTGCACTCACATAAGGCTTGCCCATATTTACCGCCTCTTTCCCCATTACATAAATAATCCTGAAACAATATTATATAACAAGATCAAGCCTAAAGCAAAAAAAACCTGCTTAGGCAGGTTTTTTATCTTCCAAGCTTTACTATTTATTTCCATTTTTCTTTGGTTTTGCAAAAATCATTCTTCCCGCTGCAGTCTGGAGAACGCTTGTTACCAACACTTCTATGGTATTGCCTACGTACTTTCGTCCATTTTCCACTACTATCATGGTTCCATCATCCAAGTAAGCAACCCCTTGATTTGATTCCTTTCCATCCTTGATGACTGTTACCACCATTTCTTCACCAGGAATAACTACGGGTTTTACAGCATTGGAAAGTTCGTTGATATTCAAAACGGGAACACCGTGGAATTCAGCCACTTTGTTAAGATTGTAGTCGTTAGTCACAACTTTTCCCTTAATGTCCTTTGCAAGCTGTAACAACTTGGAATCCACTTCACTGATTTCCGGATAGTCTTTCTCCGAAATCATCACCTCTACATCCAGTTCCTTCTGAATCCTGTTTAGGATATCCAGGCCTCTTCTTCCCTTTGTCCGCTTTAATGAATCTGCAGAGTCTGCAATATACTGAAGTTCCGCAAGAACAAATCCGGGAATTATCAAAACACCTTCCACGAAACCAGTCTGGCATATGTCAAATATACGTCCGTCAATAATCACGCTTGTATCCAATATCTTGGGACAAGTCATTTTTGATTTTTGAACCTTGACTTCTTTAGGTGTTCTTTTGAACAAACTTACGAGAAGCTCCGAATTCTTGTTTGTTATTGTGATCCCCATGTAGCCGAACAAGATGTAGATCAAAGTGATAAGTATCTCGTTCATCCCCGGAAACAATCTGAAATTGCTCAAAGGCAGGGATAACAAAGCAGCTATTATCAGTCCGATTATCAAGCCAAAAGTGGAGACCAACAATTCCTGAAGCGAAAATTTTGACAAAGAGCTTTCTACGATTTTGGAAATCTTCAATCCAATTTTTATAATTGCAGGTGAAATCAAATAAAAAATCAATCCTAGTATAATTCCGCTGGTTATATGTATGGCAACGCTCCAGGGAGCTACTGCGAAATCGCCCAACAACTCATTTACCATATCTATATTGAGGATCGCCATGGAAAGCTGATACCCCGTCAAAAATCCCAAAAAAGACACAACCCATCTAATTACCTTGATTACCATCGTCTCACCTCCTTTTAATATTTTTTTGTCAATTCATGAGTAATATTATAACAGACTTCTTTAAAAATAACTTAAAGAAATAGCTGTTAAAGAAAATTTTAATTTAAAAAAAGAATAGAACAAATCCTATTCTTTAAGACATTCTTTAATGAGCTCTTCGGCTTCTTCGTTGTTTAAATCTCTGACCAATGCCAATTCACTTACCAAAATCTGTTTTGCGTTATTGAGCATTTTTTTTTCGCCGGTTGACAAACCCTTTTCCCGGTCCATGATGTAAAGATCTTTGACCACATCTGCAATATCAAATATGTCTCCGCTTTTTAACTTTTCACTGTTTTCACGGTAACGCCTGTTCCAATTGCTATCCATGACGTTTTTGCTTTCATGAAGCACGTCCAGGGCACGCATGAGTTCCGCTTCCTCTACGATATATCTGATCCCAAGATCTTCGCAATTGTTTACTGGAACCATAATTTTCATATTGCCTACAGGAAACTTCAGTATGTAATAAGCTGATTTTTCGCCTAATATTTCTTTTTCTTCAATATCCTCGATGATGCCTGCACCATGCAGGGGATATACTATCTTATCTCCAATTTTGAACATATACAAACCTCCCAGCCTATATACTCCATTATAGTACAGCGAGGTCAGATTGTCAAAATAAATTATTTTAACACAGGTATGATATCATTGTCAAAGAAAAAAACATTTTTGTATTACTTCCTGTATGTTTTTACACTGACTCACTTCCAAAACACCATATTTTTGCTTTATCTGCAGGTTGTTTTTTGCGACAAAAGCCTTCTTGAAACCCATCCTGTCCAATTCTCTCAGTCTTTGTTCCAGTGAGGGGACTTTTTTGAGTTCTCCGGTAAGTCCTACGTCTGCTAAAAACGCCACATTTCCGGGTATTCCCTTGTTTTTGACAGATGAGACAATGCTCATTACAACACAGAGATTCACAGACTGCTCTTTTAGTTTGAGACCCCCGGTACTTTTTAAAACCACATTTTTATCGTAAAGCATTATCTCAGCCTTTTGTTCCAGTACAGATATCAAGGTGTTAAGCTGATCTTTTGGTATGGATTCACAAATCCTCGATGGATAGGGTGTAAATGAATGTGAAACCAGGCTTTCTATCTCCACTATTATGGATCTTGATCCGTCCCTTATGACAGTCAGGGCGCTTCCCCCCACCAGATCCCCCTCTTCCCGCTTTGTCATAAAAAACTCCGACGGATTATCTATGGATGAAAGACCCTTTTCTCCCATGGAGAAAAAACCTCTTTCCCATGTACTGCCAAACCTGTTCTTGGTGACACTTAATCCCCTTAATTCTTCCTCATCCTCTCCTTCTATGAGCAACACCGTATCTACAAGATGCTCCAAGGCTCTTAATCCCGCCATTTCATCCTTCTTTGTCATTTGTCCTACCATGATGACAGCTCTTGGTCTCCGTTGATCTTTGGCCAGATTGAGCATTGCATTGGCACACTCCATCGTCTGTGTCGGCGAACCTGCTCTTGATTCTGAAACATCGGGCATTATGAATGTCTGAATACTGTCCAGCACTATCAGGTCAGGATCTGATTCATTGACGTTTTCGATCACGTTGTTGAGGTTGTTGTCACAATATACCAACAATTTGTCATCCAACTTATCGAAAAGCCTGTCTGCTCTTCCCTTGATCTGGCTTTCGCTCTCTTCTCCTGACGCGTACAGAACTGTAAAATCTTTCCTTACCAACTCTCCTGCCACCTGCAGCAACAATGTTGATTTCCCGGCACCGGGTTTTGCCGTTATTATGGATATCGAATCCTTGACTATACCTCCGCCCATAACTCTGTCAAATTCCTTGATTCCGGTAACTATCCGCTCAGTCCCGTTGATTTTCACCTTAGATAGGGGCTGAGCCTTCCTTTGCGGTTTTCCTGCAGATTCTTTTTTCCCGCTTCCGGCCGTTTTCCTTATTTCTCTTTCTTCAAGAGTATTCCATTCTCCGCAGTTCGAGCAATACCCTTGCCATTTATATGACTCTGCACCGCAATTGGTGCACACAAAAACATTCTTGACCTTCAATTTTTCTCTTATTCCTCCCTACAACAATTCAAATTTAATGTCTGTGCCAAGCCTGATTATCTACCCTGCCACACTCAAGATCACATTGTCTGACTCTACCCTTTGGAGCATCGACCAAGTTCCTACTATCATTATCCATCTTGTGACTCAGCTATATATCTGTAAAAAATTTCTGCAGTTTTTTTGTGACCGGATTCTTCCAAATGAATTCCATCTGTTGATCCGGCTTCGACCATAGATCCAATATCTATGAAAACTACATTTTTTTCGGCAGCTACCTTTTCAAACTCATCGGAAATTTGTTTTACTTTGTCCATGGCTCCTAAAAATTGGGGCGAATTTTCTGACTCCTCCCCTAACCGTGGTGGAGAAGCGAGTACGATCTTAGGTGTATTTTCAGGCAAAACGCCTCTTATAACGTCTACCAGGACACCGGCTCCCTTGGCAATTTCCCACGCTCCAGCATTATATATGCTTTTCATGTCATTGGTCCCCAGCATTATCAAAACAATATCCAAAGGCTTGTGGCTCATCAAGCACACAGGCAGAGAATCTTTCCCGCTTTTGGCATGATTCCATTGAAAAGGGTCTTCAAAAACAGTAGTCCTACCATTCAAACCTTCCTCGATGATCAGATATTTTGATCCAAGCATTTTTTGAAGGATGCCTGTCCATCTAATGTCTCTAGAAAACCTGTTGCCGTCATTTGTATTGTAACCCCAGGTATTAGAATCTCCAAAACACAAAATATTCATTTTGATCACCCTTATCGAACTTCTTTCAGAATTCCGGTCAAAAACTTCCAAGTTTTTTGAGTAGATGATATGGAAAGTTTCTCTCTGGGGCTGTGGACATCCACTATGTTGGGCCCGATGGAAATCATGTCCAGTCCAGGGATTTTTTCTCCAAATATTCCACATTCTATTCCCGCATGAACCGCTACGATCTTTGGCTCCTCACCGAATATTTTTTTATAAACATTGGTTGCCAAATCTCTGACTGGAGATGTTTCCGCATAACTCCAACCTGGATAATCACCTGTAAATTCAATGGAAGAACCCATTTGATCTGATATGGCTTTATTGATAGCGATTATTTCTTCCTTTTTTGATGAGAAAGAGCTTCTGGCAGCAATTGATATCACAGTTTCATCTTCAGTTGTTTCAACGACTCCGACGTTGCTCGAACTGACGGGCATGCCTTCTATGTCTTCGCTCATGCTCATCACTCCATTTGGTACGGACAACAACATGGCTATGATCTGCTTGGTAGTTTCAGTCGTCATCATCACGTCAGTAGGCTCACCTGCAGTTTTTGCCGTCACTTGGATCCCACTATCCGCTTTTCTGTATTCATTATGAAAAGCTCTTTGGAATTCTTTTATTATAATTTCAAAATTTTCATTTTCAGACCTGTCAACTGCCAAAGTACAGAAGGCCTCCCTCGGTATTGCATTATCCTTAGACCCACCGGATATGCTTATTATATTCGCCTCCATCTCATCCTGTATCGCGTACAAAAGCCTGCCCATGAGCCTGTTGGCATTTGCACGGCCCTTGTTTATATCCATGCCTGAATGGCCGCCGGAAAGTCCGGTGATTTTTATTTCAAATATCTGTCTTTTATCCAATTCCTTGTTTTTTTCCCGCGCAAGCTCAATATGGTGATTTATTCGAATCCCACCTGCGCAGCTTGTCAGTATCTCATCGTCATCTTCAGAATCCAGATTTATCAAGATTTTTCCTTCTATCAATGATCCATCAAAATTCAAAGCTCCTGTAAGTCCGCGCTCCTCGTCTACTGTAAATACCGCTTCGATCATGGGATGATCTAAATCTTTGCTGTCCAAAACAGCCAATGCCATGGCCACTCCTATCCCGTTATCCGCCCCAAGTGTCGTTCCCTTGGCTTTGATGAAGTCGCCATCTATGTACAGATCCAGGGGTTGTGACTCAAAATCGAAGTTGGTGTCGCTGTTTTTCTCCCATACCATATCCACATGCCCTTGAAGTACCACTCCCGTATGAGTTTCTCTTCCCTTAGAAGCCGGCTTTTTAATCAAAACGTTGTTGAATCTATCCCTTTTGTAAAAAAGATTTCTATCCTTGGCAAATTCCACTAGATATTTGCTGATTTCTTCTTCCTTGCCGCTACCTCTGGGAATTTGAGATATATCGTAAAAAAACTCCATAGTTTTTTCAGGTTCTAAATTTAAAAATTCTTCTCTCATTTTTGACCCTCCTGTGTTTTAATACTTTCATTATATATTTTATCCTGCTTTTTATGAAGGTAAATCTAAAAAAAGAAAGCCCGAAGGCTTTCGCATGATTAATTATATTTTGTATAGTAGATTGTTGTGGCATCGGTCAATTTGTTCAAGGTCACATCTTTGTTCATAAGTTGTACTGACGATGTAGTAACCAAATCGGCCAAAGTTGCTTCTCCAGTTTTTTCTTTTGTGGTAACAGCAAAGTATATATTTTTGTCTGACTCATTCTCATTAAAAAATTTCAAATCAATAACATTGCTCCCCGTACT
The DNA here is from genome assembly GCF_015594845.1 of Alkalibacter mobilis. Classification (GTDB taxonomy): domain Bacteria; phylum Bacillota; class Clostridia; order Eubacteriales; family Alkalibacteraceae; genus Alkalibacter; species Alkalibacter mobilis. The sequence goes on from NZ_JADNRK010000001.1 coordinate 17,652, forward strand.
GTTACTGGAAACCAGATTCCCTGCTGCATCATATCCAACTATTTCCAACGTATCGCCACTCTTCGACATTCTGTAATAAGATTCTATACCATGAAAATTGACTGAATCATTTGAAATTTCTTTTGAAAACTTAAGTTCATCAGTAACCATATTTGCAACAAATCTTGCATTTTGCTGCATTGTAGTCTTATCCACTCCAGTTCCAAATGTTCTCCAACCTGTTCGATATATCCCGAACCCCAGCGTAATAGTTATTGTAAGTAGTGCCAAAACCACTATGAGCTCGATCAATGTTATTCCTTTTTGATTCTTCGTATTCTTCGTATTCTTCGTATTCTTCGTATTCTTCATATTAATCAGCTCCATTCTTAGTCGGGCACAAATGAACGCAGAACTTCCACTTGAACTCCTGGATCTTTTTCTGATTTGATCGTATACATTGTTCCCGAAACAGTACCTATGCCACCTAGATCCATAATATCTGCACTCTTGTAAAAATAAAGCTTCCCTTCAGATCCGCTGTAAACCTCTTGTCCATCAGCATAGTTGTAAATCAATGGTTTGCCCGTGACATTTTCCATTATATGCTGAGCTTCGTATAGCAATGTCGTATCTTCTCCCTCATTGGCTATGGATGTAATGCTCATGGAGAGCATGTAAAGACCTGCAATCAAAAGGATCGATATTATCATAATGGAAACTATGATCTCAACAATGGTGAATCCGGAGGCTCTGTTATTCTTCTTGAACTTATTCATTCCATCAACTCCCAATTCTACACTATTTTTGCCAATGATAATCAGTATAAACTTCTTCCCCCGGAATAGTTACCCCAGGCAGTTCTATTCCACCTTCAAAGGATCGGTATACTACAATAAAGTTACCGCTGATATCTATCTTCCCCACTATGATACTTCCGTCATATTCAGCCGAACCCGTTCCACCTGTCAGTGTGGCATAAGGTGCATATATCAAGTTTTGATCATAATCGGACTTCTGGCCATTGATTGTGATACCTCCTGTATAGGGCGATACCAACACACCGGAAAACTCAGACTTTGTACTTATCGCTTCCGGTGATGTATCTTTCAGAAATTGAAAGTAAGAGCACAATTCTCCGCCTTTGTTTCCCAAAATTTCTATATCACCATCAGATACTGCACCGCTTCCGTTGTAATAAATCTCAAGATCTGAATGATCGAGAGTTGCATCCATATTCACCTTTCCAGAAATCTTCATTTCCTCTTCTATGTAAATTTTAAGGGCTGCATCTCCAGAAATGTTAAAATCACTCCCCTGATTGGAGATAAAGGATTTCACAACCAATTCAACGTCAGATGTCAAGTTGATCGTTACATCTCCGGTAACAGTCAGGACACCGTCCACCAATGTTATCTCATCTTCAGCTCCAAATACTCCAGGCAAAGATGACGTCCACACAGTGGTGTCCGCATCAAAAATCTGATCGACAGTCTTAAGGACAAGCGGATCAAAGTCCATTTCATAATGAACGTTGTCTTTAGTGTCATCCACATTTACGAGTTTACCCTTTTCGTCATAGTAATAGATGTTCTCATCAATATCGATGGGATTTTCTTCATCCACGTAAGGCTGAGACGTTCCAATGTCTCCAACCACCTTGATGTTATTGCTTAAATCTATGCTTGTGAATGAAAATAATGCCGTCTCAGGAATAATGCTGTCTTCTTCAGTGATTTCGGATGCGTAAAATATCTGAACTTCCTCATCCACATCTTCGTGGGTTCCGACTGAAGTGATCAAGTATCCACCGGTAACCTTGGATATCTCCAGATTGACATCATCCACCCCATCACCGTTTATATCTGAGGCATACGTGTTTCCGACTCCACTGCTTAAATCAAATCCACCAGAAACAACCTGCTTTATCAACACTTCACCTGCTGACCTGGCATTCATATAAGCTTGTGTGTTTCGTTCAAAAAAGTTGCCACTTTTCACGTCAAGCACTCCCATTGACAACAAAACAGTCCCTGCCATTATCACTATTGCACCGATAATGATAACCGAAGGCAACACCATACCTTTGTTACTCCATATTTTTTTCATCTTGCATCCCCCATTACTTTTTATACAACCGGATAAAATTATCCATTTTCATTTTATCACAATAGATTTTTTTGTAAACTGTATGTCTTCTTAATATGTTTACCCCGCTTCTTCTTGTGTAAACTGAATTTATCCTGTAATGCAATCTGCTAAAATAAGAAAGATGCAGATATATTATCTGCATCCCAAATTTTGTACTACATTCGCTCTGGAGCCTTTATTCCCAATATCTCAGTTATGTTTTTCAGTACCACTTTTACGGCACTTACAAGTTCCACTCTTGCCTTCATCAGTTTTAGATCGTCGTTTCTTACCCTGCAGGCATTGTAAAAGCTATGGAAGTTGGAAGCCACATCCATGGCATATCTGGTAATTCTGCTTGGATCCATTTTCTCGACCGAAGTGATTATCTCAAATGGGAACTCGGCAAGTATCCTGATCAGTTCCTTTTCCTCTTTTTCTTTAAGCAAAGTAAAATCTGCATCGATTTTCCCCAAATCTTCTTCGACTTGTCTCAATATGCTGCTAATTCTCGCATGAGCATATTGAACGTAGAATACCGGGTTTTCATTTGACTCTTCCACTGCCAGATCCAAATCGAAGTCAAAATGACTTTCAGGAGATCGCAAGTTGAAGAAAAATCTTGCCGCATCCTTGCCTACTTCATCTATCAGATCTGAAAGCGTGACCATGTTACCTTGCCTTTTGGACATTCTTGCTGTTTCACCTTTTCTTACCAGTCTCACAAGCTGCATCAAAATCACATCCAAGTTGTCGCCTTTTAGTCCAAGAGCATCCAAAGCTGCTTTTATCCTGGCTACATGGCCGTGATGGTCGGCACCCCAAACATTTATACCCCAGTCAAATCCGCGAGTCCTGAATTTATTTACGTGATAAGCTATGTCTGCGGCAAAATATGTCGGGATATCGTTGTTCCTGATAAGAACATCATCTTTTTCGCATCCAAATTCAGTAGCTTTAAACCAGGTTGCTCCATCCTTTTCGTAGGTATGGCCTCTTTCCTTGAGCTCTTCAACTATCTCAAGAACTGCATTCGATTTATGCAGCTCGCTTTCCCTAAACCACACATCGTACTCAATTCCGTAACCCTTCAAGTCTTCTTCGATTTTTTTAATGTTCTTTTCCAAGGCATAGGCAATAAGCACTTCCCGTCTTTCCCTGCTGTCAAAATTTACGTACTTGTTTCCATGTGCCTCCGTAAATTCGTTCATATGGATGGTTATGTCCTCTCCCTTGTATCCGTCTTCCGGAAACTCAACAGCAACGCCGTTGATTTGAAGGTATCTTGCTTCAAGAGACTGTCCGAATTTTTCGATTTGATTTCCTGCATCGTTTATATAAAATTCCTTTACCACTTCAAAACCTGCCCATGAAAGAACCTGAGCCATGCCGTCGCCTATGGCTCCGCCTCTGGCATTTCCCATATGCATTGGGCCTGTGGGATTGGCACTGATGAATTCCACGTTTACCTTCCTGCCTCTACCATATTCTGTCTTTCCGTAGTCAGAGCCCGTATTTTTTACATCTTCCAGGATGCCGTAGATCCAATCCTCTTTTAAAGTGAAGTTAATAAACCCAGGTCCTGCTATGTCGATTTTTTCCACATGCGTCTTGCTCTTGTCATAATTTTCAACTATTGCCTCTGCAATATACCTCGGTGATTTTTTTGTAAGTTTCGGCAATTGCATAGCAATATTTGTTGAAAAATCTCCAAACTGCTTTTCTCTTGGAGTTTCCAGCAGGATTTCCGGTATTTCATCCAACTGGAACAACTCTTTTTCGATAGATTTTTTAAGACTTGCAGCTATTTCGTCTATAATTTCAGTTTTTACCTGACTAAGCGTGTAATTCATTCATCTACCTCCTAATGTTTAACATGAATGTTCAATTCATTTGCAGAAGCCATCAAGCCTTGGATTTCTACACTATAATCTACATGAATGTCCATAGGCAAGTCTTCCTTATCGTAATCGACAGCCAGCTTCTCAGTGTATATACTCATGACCATTTCCCCGTACGGAGTTGGATAAGTGTTAAAATTCTTTCTTCCTGCCTCAAAAGTCATATGTGAGTTGGTGGAACCCAATCTAATTATTGACATTTTGTTTTTGTCGATTTCTAGAGTCGTTGTAGTGCCTTTCATTCCAGACACTTCTGTTTCATCATAAATTATATAGTCACTGTGCGCTTTTCTATACATTTCTCCAGGTGTTACCAATTCTATTACATCCTCTTCACCCTCACTGTTTTTTGTGCGGCCGGTGATGGACAACCATACTTTCTTTTTTTCCATTTAACTTCCCTTTCTACAACTACTATTGCCTTATTCTAAAGCCAAGTCTATTAGTTTGACTATAAGATCGTGATAACTCAAGCCAGAGCTCTCCCATAGCTTGGGATACATGCTTATGTTGGTAAACCCGGGCATGGTGTTTATTTCATTTATGAATACCTCTCCCGTCGTTTTCTCAACAAAAAAATCAACTCGCGAAAGACCTCTTCCCCCTATTGCTTTGTACGCTTCTACAGCATAAGTCCTGATCTGCTCAGTAATTTCATCTGAAAGTTCAGCTGGGATTATAAGTAGGGATTTTTCGCCGTCCATATATTTCGACTGGTAATCGTAAAATTCTTTTGAAGGAACTATTTCCCCCAGCACGGAAGCTTGTGGGTCATCATTGCCCAAGACAGCACACTCCACTTCCCTGCAGTCAACATTTGCCTCTACAATTATTTTTCTATCGTATATAAAAGCCTCTTTTATTCCTTCGACCAATTCCTTCTTGTCATGAGCCTTGCTTATTCCTACGCTTGAACCCATATTTGCGGGTTTGACAAAGCAAGGATATCCTATTTCCCTTTGTATTTCATCCAGGATCTCATTTGGCGACTGATCCCAATCATATGTATCCACCGCCAAGAAATCTCCTTGGGGCAGACCGGCATCTCTGAATATTTTTTTGCACAAAACCTTGTCCATGCCCAATGCACTTGCCAACACATCACAACCTACGAAAGGTTTCCTTAGCAGACGAAGCAGACCCTGTACAGTACCGTCTTCACCGTTGGGTCCGTGCAATACTGGAAAAAATACATCTATGGAATTTATTACATCATCATGAAATATGGAAAACTCTTCAACTAAATTATCCTTGTCTTTGATCCAAGTTCCGTCTTTTATTTTACTTGTAGCACCTTTATATATAAACCAGTTTCCTTCTTTATCTATACCGATGGTCTCAAGATCGTATTTTTCATTGTCCATCGCTTCAATTACATTTGAAGCCGACATCAAAGACACATCGTGTTCCTTTGAATTTCCACCGAATATGATCCCAACTCTTGTCTTAACCACAAAACTTCCTCCAAACTCACGTTTAATTTAGTGATGCCCTATATTATAACACACTCAAACTAGTCATTGTATCCATATATCCCAGCTTCAAATTTCTTTTGATCCCCTCATTGGAAAAATCCAAAGTATCTCCCAAATCTGAACTGGGCAATATCCTGGTCACATTCAGTGACTTCTCATCCACTGGAAACTGGTCTTCCCTGCCATTCAATTTAATGATCAAAATGTCCTTGTAACCTTTTGAAACGAGCATTCTTGTTGGGAGGTTATTGAAGTATCCTCCGTCCAAATACCTTTTGCCAAAAATACTCTCTTCCTTAAATACGGGCAAGTAGCTGCTAGCCAGCAAAAATCCTCCTAATTGTCCCTTAGGTATATCCTCTTTGAACAATTCCAATCCCGTGTTAGTTTCCAGGTCAATGGTGACCAATCCAAAATCCTTATTCGATTTCCTGATTTTTTCTTCATCTATATTTTCTGCAATCAGCCTTTTGAATGGAGTTATGTCAAAACCTCCCGATCCAAATTGCTCCTCCAGCTCCAGCCTTATCCCCCGGGGATCTTCAGATCTGAACTCGTAGCTTTTCAACTTTTCCATAAGCAGGTCGTCATCAGCGATCACCTTCTCAGGTTTCATATTATTCCACAAATCATATGCTCTGTCAAAGTCGTCCTGCACCATCATCGCTCCATTTAGAGAACCTACTGAAGTACCAACAACCCCTGCATATTCAATACCCAGCTCACGGATGGCTTTCCAGGCTCCTATCTGATAGGCACCTTTGGCTCCCCCGCCTTCTAGAACTATACCCAACATCAAAATTCCTCCTAGAATGATACCACAAAATCACTATAATAAATATCGAAAAAATCACAATTACAAAACAAAATATATTAAAGTATGGGTGAAAACAGCCTCGAAATGGATTCCTTGATCTTAATGCCCACAGATCTCTTGTCATACCTGCTTTCATTGATCCTCATGGAGTCTTTCATGTCTTCTATAAAAATTTCCTTCATCTCATATGAAATTTCAGGATCGTAAATAAATGCATTGACTTCAAAATTCAAACTAAAACTTCTAATATCAAAATTACAGGTTCCTACTGAGGACAATTCGTCATCAACCACCATGGTTTTCGCGTGTAAAAAACCATTAGAGTAAATGTAAATCTTTGCACCGTATTTCAAAAGTTCTCCCACGTAGGAAAAGGTCGCCCAATACACAAACAAGTGATCGGGTTTGTCTGGAATCATTATCCTGACATCTACTCCTGATTTTGCCGCAATCTTCAAAGATTCCAAAATAGACTGATCCGGTACAAAATAAGGCGTTTGTATGTATATATACGACTTGGCTGCATTTATAAGTTTTAAATACCCTTGTTTGATCTGTTCGTTTGAATCGTCAGGACCAGACGACACGATCTGTATCCCTGCATTCCCTGCAGATTCTATTTTCGGCATGTAATTGTAGTCAAGATCTACTTCATCGTCGCTTGACGCTCTCCAATCCATTACAAACCTCAACTGGAGTTCGTAAACGGCGCTTCCGGTGATCCTCAAATGAGTATCCCTCCAGTAACCCATTTTCTTGTCAAGTCCCAAATATTCATCTCCAACATTAAATCCACCGATGTATCCGAACTTTCCGTCTATTACCGCTATCTTTCTGTGATTTCGATAGTTGGCCTTTAAATTTATATATTTTAAACGTGATGGAAAAAATTTGGCCACTTTTACTCCAGAGCTTATCAGATCCTCAAAATCGATTCGCTTCAGCAAAAAAGCTCCCATATCGTCGAAAAGCAGTTTAACTTCAATTCCCTCTTCCGCCTTAAGTTTGAGCGCTTTCATTATTCTATCTGCTATACCGCTGCTTTTGAAAATAAAATACTGGATATGTACGTGATGCCTGGCATTCTCAATGTCTTTCAGCAAAGCGTCAAACTTCTCTTTACCGTCGGTAAAAATTTTTACTTCATTGTTATTCGTGTATATGGCTTCACTCAGATTTTGATGAAAACATATGATATCTGCATATTTCTGCCTGGATTTTTCTTCGTCTATCAGCTGTGTCTGAGTCAGATCCCTCTTCTGTTGTTGAATGATCGTATTTGTCAGAGCCTTCTCGGTGGAAGTTAAATTAAAAATTTTTCTTCGGGTCAGATTCTGTGAAAAAAACAAATAAAAAACAAACCCTACGGCAGGAATCATCCAAAGCAACAACAACCAAGCGTATGTACTTTGAGGATTCTTTCTCTCAAGGAAAATAATCGTGAATGTCAATATGAAGTTAATTACAAGTACTAAACTCAATCCGTAAGATGTTGCAAGAAGCATCTGCCACCCCCTGAAATTAGTCGATCAAAACAATTATAACATATAGCTTTAGTTTCATATTATTTAATACATAAAAAAATCCGACTTTAAGCCGGATTTTCACATATTTGCTGCAACTTAATATTTCTCAATAAGTGTAGACCACGTCATACTCATTTCTGTCTTTGATCACTTCCACCTTTTTCCCGTCTGACAGTAATTGAGCGTCATACGTCGTATCCACCAGATACCATTTTCCGTCAAGAAGCACCTCATTCCAGGCATGGTATACATCGGGTTGAAAATCTCCATAACCCTTGACAAGTTTTGTCGGGACTCCCAGACTTCTCAGCATTGATGCCATCAGCGAAGAATAATCATAACATATTCCCCTGCCGGCATCCATGATCGCATCGTTATCGGGAAGATACGAATACTCCAATGCTTCTATCTTGTCGTAGTCATACTGAATATTGTTTACAATGTAATCGTATATTGCCATGAATTTTTCCGATTCGGATTTCATTCCTTCGGTCAACTGCAAAGCCAATTTGGTGCTGCTATCTTCATAGTTCCAATCAACTGACTGAACAGAATTAAGATAAACCAGGTTCTCATCCTCGATTTCCATACGGATATCGAATCTTTCCAACACTTTATAACTCTTTCCAGTGGTATTTTCCAACAATGTGATCTCGTAGTTTCCGTTTCCGAATTGAAGAGGGAATATTTCATATTTTCCATTATCCAAATAATTGTAATAAATCTGATCATGATCCTTTTCAACAGATATTTTGATTTTATTTTCTCCATTATAATCGAATCTTATTGCGACAGCCCCTTGGCTCAACAAACCGGAGTTTATTTGAACCTGTCCGGATTCTGTATTCAGAATTCTTGCATCTTCATCGTTCATGTCCATATCGAGACTTTTGTAACTTTGATGCGCTCCGCTGCTTAAAGGCACCTGTTCGTCGTTGATCATGTCAGCTTGATTTGGCTGCTCCATTCCCATGGCGATAATACCGGTTCCCAGAGCCAATATCACAAAAATGATTACAATTACAGTCAATTTTTTCATATAAAAAACTCTCCTTTCGGTAACCGGCTACCATACCTCTTGAGGTTTAGGCCCTTGGCTTTGCGTCCCGATCTTTCAATCAGTTTGCTATTATCGTAGAAAGTTGATTTTAAAAAACAAAAAACTTCCCCTTCGGTAACCGGCTGTCATCCCATTGCGGGGAAGACCCTTGGCTTTGCGTCCCAACCTTTCGATTGGTTTGCCTTTGTCGCTGAAAAGCGTATATTTTTAAACAGATATACTTATCCACTTACATTTTATCACCATCTTTTATGAAATGCAATAGCCATAAAAAAATAGATCATTTGATCCTAAAAACTCAAATTATTCATAAATCTGTTTAACTGTTGCTCTGATGGATAAGAATAATCTAGCACATTGAAGGAGGTAATTTGATGAATATATTAATAATAGGAAACGGCATTGCCGGATTATCTGCAGCTGAAGAGATAAGAAAGATCGATAATACTTCAAAGATCGATATATTGACCCAGGAACCCTACCTGACTTATTACAGGACCAAGTTGTCTCACTACCTTTCAAAGGATTTCACTTTGGAAGAAGTCTTAATACATCCTGAACAATGGTACGCTGAGAAGGAAATAAACGTCCACCTTGACACAAAGGCTGAAAACATCGATGTGAAGGAGAAAAAAGTGACAACAGACGGCGATGCCATTTTTGCCTACGACAAGCTTTTGCTGGCAAACGGTTCATCTAGTTTTGTTCCACCCGTTAAAGGCTCGGACAAAGAGGGTGTTTTCTCTTTGAGATCTTTGGCTGATGCTCTCGAAATACAATCCTACTCAAAAAAATCTAAAAAAGCCACTGTGATCGGTGGGGGGCTTTTGGGACTGGAGGCGGCCAACTCCTTAAAAGCTCTCGGACTTGAAGTTACAGTGGTGGAATTTGCTCCCCGTCTTCTGCCCAGGCAGTTGGACGAAGATGGGTCTGCCGTAGTCAAAAACATTATCGAGGGGCAAGGAATAAATCTTATACTCGATGCACAAGTGGAAGAAATCAAGGGTGATCCTGCTGATTTATGTCTTTTAAAAAATGGAGAAGCCGTAGAAACAGACTTGGTTTTATTCTCAGCAGGCGTCAGATCAAACATTCAAATCCCAAAAGATGCCGGCTTGGAAACCGACAGAGCCGTCATAGTGAATGAATTTATGGAAACAAGTGCCAAAGATGTTTATGCTGCAGGCGATGTGGCAGAATTTAATAAAATGTCATTCAACATATGGCCGATCTCAGTAGAGCAAGGAAAAATAGCAGGCAGAAACATGGCCGGCAAAAGGGAATCCTACGATCCCATCACTCCTTCCAACATGTTGAACATTTTGAATATAAAAGCCTTCTCTATCGGTGATTTCGGTTCAAATGACAGCACGATAACTTCTATAAAGGATGGCGATGAGACTAGTTTAAGAAAGGTTTTCTTCAAAGAGGGAAAGTTGGTTGGTGGAATTTTGATCAACGACATAAGTCTGGCTACAAAATTAAAGTCTAATGTAGGCGATGATTTTTCGGAGTTGTTGAAAAAGGATATTAACGATACAGCTAAATTAGATCAAATTGGCAAATAAGGGTGTTAAATTAAAAATTCGGAGGAAATCCTCCGAATTTTTTAACATTTTATTTAATAAATCACCTTAGTGTCATAAAGAAACTGAACGGTTCCTTCTCCGATCCTGCATGTTCATCCCTGTTCAGGAAATTTCTAACATGAAGGACCTGGTTGTCATAATACTGAGCTTGATTGTCGCATATATAAGCATAGTTGTAATCACCCTCAACGACCCATCCCATAAAAATGTATGTGTGGGTCGGTCTGCCGTTTTTGTCATCATTTGAATCCGTCGTAAAGCATATGTCGCCTTTTTTAAGTTTTGTATAATCTCTCTCCTTGACCCATCCGTTGGCAGTCAGGTAAGGCAAGAATCTATCGATATTGTTCATTGTTTTACTTACCGGCACTCCCACTCTTCTGAGAGCTTCTGATGCAAAATACACACAGGCATTTGAAGCATAGCCGTTATTAAGTCGTATGGCCGAAGAACTGACGCTGTTTCTATTGGATAGTGATGACAAATAATTATACAGTTGGTTGCCCACGTTGTAATAACCCTTTACTTCAGTAAAGTCACTGTAAATCTGGGTATCACCGACTGTTCTATAAGCTCTCGTTTTATAATAATTGGACTCTGTCCATTCAGAATTTGCATCTGAGTAAGATGTCCCGGTAACTTTCGTCAAGAGTTCAAAATTTCCACTGCTGCTGTTTGAGTGATATACTTCATATCCTGTTGCCCCCACCGATGATTTCCAAGAAATTTTTATTCCTTTGGGCTCGATCCTTGCGGCACTGAATCCAGCAGGCGTTAAAAGATTTGTCTTCGCCGATGCGTATGAGGAAAAATCACTTTCCAATTTTACATCTTCATCGGCCGCCAAAGCTTTGACTTTATAGTAATATGTCTTTCGATATTCCAGTTTTTTATCTGAGTAAGTGTTGGTTGTAGTTTCTACAACCCTGACATAGTTTCCATCCGGTGAATCTGATTTGAATATCTGATACTTCTGGGCACCATCTGATTTTTTCCAACTCAGGTCGATTTGATCATAGCCTCCTGTAACAGCAGCCATTCCCTTTGGAGTTTGAGGATTTTTCAGCCATTTGCCATAGATAGTGGTTTCTTCCACAATGTACTCTGAATCAAAATCCCACTTCTCATTAAATTCTTTGTCCTTGAACCAGTCAATAAATACATAACCGCTCTTTTCAGGTTTTCCCGGATATTCAACAAGACTGCCGTGTTCCACGATCTTGCTTTCAAATCCCAAACCGCCCTTGTCCTCAAAAAATATTTCATATTCGTTGATCGTCCAGTGAGGGTACAATTTAGTATTGCTTTCAGTAAGAGTAAAAGTTTCACCCTCCTCAAATACATTGGTGTCCTCACCGGGGCTTGTGCTCCACCCAGTGAATGTATAGCCTGTTCTTGTCAGTATCCCCGTGTTGTGCTTTGCAGTGATTTGAGAGCCCAAACCATATCTGTTTTCATCTGCCGGGAGGCTTCCATTTTCACTTTCGTAATCAAGATACTCTATATAATAAAAAGGAGTTGCACTGTATCCGAAAGTGTCACCGTAGCCGATTTTGTCATGGGCATAAACAAGTTCCAAATAAGGACTTGCATCGATAAAAACGTTTTCTCCCATTTGAGGGGCATCTCCCAAAAATTCTACTTTTTTCAAAGAGGTACATCCTCCGAACGCACTGTTCTCTATGGATTTGATATGGTCCCCTACAACCACCCTTTCCAATGTCTCATTTCCCAAAAAAGCATCGCTGCCGATGGTGCTAACCTTTAGTTCCACACCTTCGCTTGTTACTACTGCGGGTATTTCCAAGTCCTTTGCACTGCCTGTATATTCATTCAATATGGCATTTTCACCTCTGACATAATACGCAAAATCCCCTTGTGTCACCTGGGTGAAAAGAGTCTTCGCTATTACCAAAGCTCCGACTGCCATGGCCGCCATAGCTATTATCCCTAGAACAATTACCGTTTTCTTTTTCATACAACCTCCCTAGGTTCAATGATTTTTTTCAGTATAACATATAAAACTCAAGGTCTCAATTTCATATCGATATTATCTTTAAGATTTTTAACCTTGAGTTCAACTACAAGCGGAATGCTATGTTATAATTCTTATTATAAATATCTTACAAAGGGGATCGTTAAATGATAGAATCAGTTGAATCACGACAACTTATCCACGACGCAATAAATAGAAAATCTTTGTCGAAAGTTCCTAAAGGGGAATTGGTGCTGGACGACAAGGTCGTATCGGAAAATTTATCCGCGGAGCATGTGGAGTTTGAACACAGAAAGTACTTTGCTGGAGCATTGGGTTTGGACCTTATGACTCATTTTCCCAAATACCACAAGGAATCCGGCTACCCTGTCATAGACCTTCAAAAAGTGGAAATCGAAAAATGGGCAACCGAAACTGACATGTTTAACTTTTTTGTTTTGGATGGAGCTTTTGAAACCGGAATGGCATTTTTTGGATTTCACGAATTTTGCACCATGGTTATGACGGAAGATGAAGAAATAGTTGATTTCGTAGAATACGTTCAGAAAATAAACATGGAAACGATTAGAAAACTGGCAGATCAGGGCGCAGATGGAATTATACTGGCTGATGACATTGCCTTCCAAAATGGTCTGTTGATCAGACCACAAATATTCAAGGATAATTTTCTATCTTCCATGGAAAAACAGGTAGAATTTATGGACAAGCACGATTTGGTGCCTTTCTTCCACTCTGATGGAAATTATATGGCCATAATCGAGGACATCATAAACATTGGATTCAAAGGCGTACATTGCATCGACAAGAAATGCAATGTAAACCTGGAAGTGTTGAAACCCTACGCGAAGGATCTTTGTCTCTGGGGTCATTTGGACATTTATGACATCGAAGAAGCAAAAGACTCGGACGGTTTAAACAACGTGATCGACAACATCCAGAAAAATACTGAATTCGAAGGTTTTATACTCGGAACCAACAGTGGATTGTTTAGCGGCATAGATACAAAAATACTCAAAGATATCTATTCTGAAGCAGACAAAAGAAAAAGCCGGTCTTAAGACCGACTTTTTTTGTTATACTTATCTTTGTGATCTGTAGTTTTCGTCGATTTCGATCATCTTGTCAACTTTGGGCTGTGAGCTGCCTCCCGCAAATTCTGAATCCAACCATGCCTTCAATACAGTTTTCGCATTTTCAGCTCCAATGACTCTTTCGCCCATGGTTATAATTTGACAATTATTACTCTTGATCGATCTTTCAGCGGAAAAAACGTCGTGGGCTACAGTTGCTCTTATCCCTGGAACCTTGTTAGCTGTTATGGCCATCCCTATTCCCGTTCCGCATATTATTATCCCTCTGTCATACTCGCCATCAGCTATAGCCTTTGCAATTTTCTCAGCTATCAAAGGATATAATACACTTTCACCTTCCTTAACGCCAAAATCCGTCATTTCATGTCCCTCTCCTGCCGCAAATTCTCTCAAAGTGTCTTTCAGTCTGACCCCTGCTTCGTCACATCCAATTGCTATTTTCATTAAAATTCCTCCTTTATTTGACCCTATCAGATTATCAAAAAAACCGCAAAAAATCTGACAACAGATTATTTACGGCCTTCACTCTATTCACAAGGGCATTTATTCTTTTATCTGATTGTATCACTTTTTCATACTTATAACAAGGGATTTCATCCTGATTTCACGCTTTGAAAATTTATGTTTTCTCTTCTTTAAAGTGGGTAACAAAGAATTGTACACTAAAAATAGCCAACAACGAAAGGATGAATAAAAATGCTATACAATATAAAAGTTAAAACCATCGACGGTGAAGAGACAACCCTTGAAAAATACAAGGGAAAAGTCCTTTTGATAGTGAATACCGCCAGCAAGTGCGGATTCACACCCCAATTGGAAGGATTGGAAGCGCTTTACAAGACCTTTGGACCAGAAGATTTTGTGATCCTTGGTTTTCCATGCAACCAATTCCATGAAGAAGATCCGGGCACCAATGAAGAAATCAAAAATTTTTGCCAATTGAATTATGGCGTCACTTTTCCTCTATTTGAAAAAGTGGAAGTAAGAGGTGAGAATGCCCATGAACTCTTTGTTGAACTAACCAAAAGAGCTCCTTTTGAAGGATGGGATTTTTCCGATCCTGTCCAGGAAAAGTTTTACGGCATAAACTCAGACCTGTATCCGGAATTCACTGAAGATCCCAGTATCAAGTGGAATTTCACAAAATTTCTCATCGATAGGGAGGGCAATGTTGTCAAACGATTCGATTCATGGATCGAACCTGAAAAAATTGCTCCATCGATCAGAGAGCTGATATAGTTGCTTGCGAGACCGCCCTCTGGTCTCTTAAAAAAGTTGCCTGCTATTTATTTACAGGCAACTTTTTTTCTTGTTATTTCTGAAGATATTTTACTATCTCCTTGCTCTTGATCACTTTACCGCTAACAACGACCTTGCCGTCAACGACAAGTGCCGGAGTGTTCATGACACCATATGAAGCAATATCCTTAAGATCTGTAACTTTTTCAACGTCCACCTGAAGTCCAAGTTCCTTTACAGCGTCTTTCGCCTGTTCTTCCAACTTGTTGCACTTTGCACAACCTGTTCCCAAAATTTTAATTTCCATTTTGCACCTCCAAATTTTTTTATTAAAAGAATAAATTACCGAAAGCGTTAAATAAATACCCTATGATTATTATACCCATAGAAACAACACCTGTAAAAAATATCAACAATTTTCTTTTTACCACTTTGCTGAGCATTATAAGTGAAGGCAAAGATAAAGCCGTCACAGCCATCATAAAGGACAGCACCGTTCCTATACCCACACCTTTTAAAAACAAAGCTTCCGCAATGGGTAGAGTACCGAAAATATCCGCATACATCGGGATCCCTATGACAGTAGCGATCAATACACTAAATGGATTATTGCTTCCCAAAGCTGTTTCGACCATGCTTTGAGGTATCCAATTGTGAATAATCGCTCCGATACCCACTCCGATGAATACGTAAAGCCATACTCTTTGAACTATTTCCTTCACTTGATCGACGGCAAAATCAACTCTGTCCCTCTTTGAAAGTTCATTTTCCTCCGAATCTGCGCTTTCAATTTCACGCACGTAACTTTCTACATATTTCTCCATGCCTGCCTTGTCTATCAAAACTCCCCCAATAACGGCAAGAACTAGACCAACAATCACGTATGCAATGGCAACCTGCGGACCAAAGAATGACATAAGAATTATTATAGATGCCAAATCTACCAACGGAGATGATATTAAAAAAGAAAATGTTATTCCTATTGGAAGTCCTGCCGATGTAAATCCTATAAACAAGGGTATGCTGGAACAGCTGCAAAAGGGAGTTATCGTTCCCAAAAGCGCTCCCAATATATTCCCTTTTATCCCCTTGATGTTACCTAATAATTTTTTAGTTCTTTCCGGAGGAAAGAAGCTCTGAATATATGATACTCCAAATATCAAAACTGATAAAAGAATGAATATTTTAACTGTATCGTATACGAAAAAATGGATACTTCCTCCAATTCTGCTTGTTATCTCCAAGCCGAATATCCTGTTTATCAGATATTCAACTCCGTCATATAGCCATTCCATTTTTAAAAAATGCCTGTTAAAAAAATCAAATGCGTTCATATGCTTCTCCTATTCTCAAGTTATCGTTGTTTATGCGTATATGAGTATATCTGCATAAGTAAATATATCACTCAATTTTATTAATGTCAATAAAATATCAAAAGTTCGTGGTATAATAATATAAAAATTCCGGAGAAGACAGATGCCAAAAATAAGTAAAATCGAAGCTTTTATAAATGTAATAAAAAACTCTGAAAATGTATTTGCATGTCCAAAGTGCAACAGGCCCCTCCAATACGATGGGAAAGGGCTGAAATGCATAAACAATCATAATTTTAATATTTCGAAAAAAGGATACGTCAATCTTTTGCTCGGTACTCATAAATCCATTTATGGGAAGGAACTTTACGTATCCAGAAAAGCCACGGCAGACTCAGGGTTCTTTTCGACTTTAACTGACGAACTTGCAAAAATGGTGGATGAACTTTTCAGTTATTCAGAAGAATTGCTGATTTTTGATGCCGGTTGCGGCGAAGGTAGTATTACAACGGAACTGCACGTAAAACTCAAGAACAGGGTAAAGGAATTCCACGGGGGTGATATCGCCAAAGAAGGCATAGCTCTTGCCGGGGACAATCAGGCTCCGATACTATGGAGTGTCTGCGATTTGTCTGCCCTTCCATATCAAGACAAATCTTTTGATTTGGTCTTCAATATTCTTTCTCCATCAAACTACAAGGAATTTTCAAGGGTCTTAAAACAAAATGGCCTTTTGGTAAAGGTGATCCCGGGAAAAGAATATCTCCGGGAGTTCAGGGAAATTTTTTACAAATCTACGGATAAATCAGAGTATTCAAATCTTAAAGTTTTAGATCATTTTACCAAACACATGAACCTGATTAAATCCAAGAAATTAAGTTACAGCATAACCCCGGATGTGGATCAGCTTCATAATCTGATCAATATGACCCCTTTGTTGATCGATCAAACGCCGGATCTCAATCAGATTCGACAATTAAAAAAAATCCGGACTATAAGCCTGGATTATGAAATCTTGGTTGGGAACACGATTTGATCGTGCTCCCATATTTTTTAATTGCTTTTTATCTCTTCAATCGCTTTTAAGAATTGAGGATCTTTTGATATCTCGTACTCAGCGGAATAATAGTATTCCTGATCTATCTCCACTTCTATGTCCGGCACGATGCCTATACCATGAATATTCCTGCCGTTCGGCGTGAAATACTCTGAAACGGTGATCTTGTAACCTGTCCCGTCCTTCATATCGCTCATGCGTTGCACCACGCCCTTGCCAAATGAAGTAGTCCCAACAATAACCGCTTCTTTTGTATCTTGAAGGGCTCCGGCAAAAATTTCCGAAGCGCTGGCAGACCCCTCGTTTATCAAAACTGCCATGGGCAAGTCCAATTTTTCATTGTCAGTCGATCGCTCATACTCCCTGTTGCCCTGTTTGTCCTCCGTATAAACTATTACCGATTCGCCCATGATCTTGTCAAGGACTTCAACAACTGAATCCATTATGCCACCAGGATTGTCCCTAAGATCAAATACGATTCCTTCGACACCCTGTTTCATCAATTCATCCAGCTGAGAGGAAAATTCATCAAATGTATAAGATTCAAACTGCGATATCGATATATATCCGATATTTTCATAAATCATGCTGTCAACGCTTGTCATTATTATTTCTTCCCGAACAATTGTCTTCTCAACGGTTTCGCTGGTAGTTTTCTTGAGTACGGTCAGTGTCACTTCCGTTCCCTCTTCACCTTTTATCAACGAAACCACTTCTTCAAGACTAAGACCGGAAATATCAAGCCCGTCAACCTTTAGGATCTTGTCTCCTGATGCCAGCCCTGACTTTTGGCCCGGCGATCCATCGATTGGAGACACTATTGTTACAACGTTGTTTTCATCAACAGTTACCACCACCCCTATGCCTACATAGCTGTTTTGCAGCTGTTCGACATAGGCCGAAAACTGCTCCTCATCGTAATAAGTGGTGTAAGGGTCATCCACTGCGTCAAACATGCCGTGCAAGGCGCCTTCCAAAAGAATTTTCTCATCTATGTCCTTATAATACGAAGTTTGGATCTGATTTTTCAAATATAAAAACTTGTTTATGTAGTCTGCAGTATGAGCATCCTTGGCTTGTACGATCACCTTGTTTCCGACTGCGATGTTTATCATGTTTGAAAAAATAAAAGTTGCAGCATTCGACACTATTATAAGTGCAATTACAAGCATGACATACCATTTTTTATTGCGATTTTTATTCATATGATTTCTCCTCGACTGCAATTTGGCTTAGGTTATATTTTAACATAATATCTTTAAGTTTTATTAAGAATAAATAAAACTTTGACTCATTCGCCAAAGTTTTATCACTTTTATATAATTTACTTCGTTAAGGTGATACGTATCCCAAAGGATTTACAGTATTCCCGTTTATGCGAATTTCAAAATGCAGATGTATACCTGTGGACAATCCGGTGGTTCCCACCTCACCTAAAGATGTTCCCGGGCTAACTTTTGTACCCACACCAACGTATCTTTTCGCCAGATGCGCATAAACTGCCGATACTCTATTTCCATTTTCGTCAAGTCCCAAATCTATCGCTACCATATTTCCATAGCTGGAAGAATACCTTGAATCGATGACTTCACCAAAACCGATGGCGACTGCATCAAATCCCCTTCGCCCCTGGGTGCTAATATCTATTCCTGAATGAAATTTTCTATATCCGTATATAGGGTGGATCCTATATCCGTATGGTGAACTTATCCTAGAAACTCCGGGTACAGGCCATAAATATTTACTGTTGAGTTTTTCATTGATATTTTGCTTTGAGAGAATCTCCGTTTTGATCTTGTTGGATTCTTGCTCGAGAGCTTTGCTCTCCTCTTCCAATAATCTTTGATTGCTTTTAAGCTCGCCTATCCTGCTTTCCCGGTTTACAACAACTTTGTTAAGGCTGGATTTTTTTTGTCTGGCTTCATTTTGCTTGGCGACTATCTTGTTTTTTTCATCCTCTACTTCGTCTTTCTTAGCAGATATTTCCTGTTCAATAGCCTCAAGCTCGGCAAAAATTGTCTGATCGTACTCTATGACAGTCTTTATCATGTCTATTTTAGATATAAGATCACCAAAATCCTCTGCACTGAAGAGAACTTCCAGGTAACTGCTGTCACCGAACATATACATGACCCTGATCCGTTCATCCAAAACCTCTTTATACTCTATTCGCTTTTCTTCTGCGGCTTTCAGTTCTGCCTCCAACACTGCAAGCTTGCCTTCTATAACATTTATATCCTTTTGCAGGTCTTCTATCTCATCTTCTATAGCCGCAATATCATCATTTAATTTTTGTATTTCCTTCATGACATCGCTTATGGATGCCTTTGTAAGATCTAGTTTTTCTTGTGTTTCAGCTTTTTTGTCTTCGATCGCATCCAAATCTTCCTGCAGATCTTCAACCGTACTGGCTGTGATCGTCGATGAAAACATGGAAATACTGATTGCAAATGTCAGAAATATTACCAATAATTTTTTTTTCAATACGATCCCCCCTATCATACATCCAAAAATTTTGTGATAGAAAACAGGCTCCCTGCAGATCCCACCACAATTCCGTACAAAATAAAATACAAGGCAATTGAAGGCAGTATTTGACCGGGTTCGGCAAAGCTTATACCCATGAATAAAGTAGACTGCCCGGCAACTGCACCCAATAGATAATAATATAGGTTTCTCACTACCAAAATGGCTAAAATTGATCCAGACAAGCCAAGTATGGCACCTTCAATTATAAACGGTATCCTGATATACCAGTTTGTAGCTCCCACATATTTCATTATGCTTATTTCCTTGCGTCTCGAGTGAACCGTCAGCTTTATCGTGTTGTAAATTATGAACACCGATATGCCCGTAAGGATGACCAAAACCGCCAAGCTGAGCATATTGGTAAAATCGTTGAACTTCATTAAGGCATCAACATATCCTTCTCCGTAATTTACATAATCAACGCCTTCGAGTTCGAGCACGCTGTCGTTGACTTCTTTAATTCTTTCCGAATCATTTACTCTCAGTATAAATGACTCCGGAAGCGGATTGTCCTGTTCAAGCCCCTGCAGTATTCCCTTGTACTCTTCCAAATTTGTGGACATCTTATTTAAAGCATCTTCTTTTGATTCAAATCTGACTTCACTGATTCTGTCATCGGCCTTTAAAACTGTTTCCAAATCCGATTTTTGCTCTTCGGAAATATCTTCCAGAAGAAAAACTTTAAGTTCCAGTTGACTCTCCATGTCTGCAGTCATCTGCTGGATATTCAGTGCAATTACCAGGAATATCCCCAAAATGACCAGTGCAGCAATTACCGATATAACTGAAGCTATGCTCATCAAAGAATTTCTTTTGATGCTTCTTGCCGTATCTCTGAAAAAATATTTAAATGTATGTAGCTTCACAGTCGTATCCGCCTTTCTTATCACTGACGACCTTACCGCCATGAAGGGTTATAACTCTTGCCTGCATCATGTCTACGATATCTCTGTCATGAGTAGCCATGATTATCGTGGTTCCCCTATCGTTTATTGCTTTTAAAAGTTTCATGATCCCCAAGGAAGTTCTTGGATCCAGATTTCCTGTGGGCTCATCACAAATTATTATTTTGGGATCATTAACTATTGCCCGGGCAATAGATACCCTCTGTTGTTCCCCACCTGACAATTGTTCGGGATAGTAGTTCATCCTGTGAGTCAATCCAACCATGTTTAAAACTTCCGGCACCTTGACCTTTATGTCCTTGTGGGTTTTTTCGATTATTTCCATGGCATACGCCACGTTTTCGTAAACTGTCTTGTCAGTGAGCAATCTGTAATCCTGAAAAACTATGCCCAGTTTTCTTCTGTAAAAAGGAATTTCACGTTTTTTGAGCTTGGTTATATCGACATCTTCGATAAATATCCTGCCCTCCGTCGGATCTAATTCCTTCAAAATCATTTTGATCATCGTGGACTTTCCAGCTCCACTTTTACCTACTATAAAGACAAAATCTCCAACACATATATCCAGACTAACATCTGAGAGAGCCAAGTGTTTGGTTTTGTCGTATATTTTATTTACTCTTTCGAACCTGATCAATCTTTTACCTCCAAATTTGTCTTGCATTTGTAAACATCTTGTAACACACTAGATATTATATCAGAATAACAAGTATATAAAAACCGTTACTTGCACATTTAAGAAATAAAAAATAGGTATCTCATCGGAGATACCTACATTTTTGGAAATATATTTCATAAATGTTTATTTATGTCAATCATTTTGCTTTTCTTCAATCATTTCAATGGTTTCAGGATCCAATCTTCCATTGGTGTCAAGAGCATTGTCCGTCTGAAAACTTATTACAGCCTGATAGGTTACAGTGCCGAAAATACCGTTTGGCTCACCAATTTCATATCCCAGTAGATCCAGTTTCTTTTGAAGTTCGAGGATCTCGTCTCCCCTTTTGCCGGTCTTATATGTTAGTGATTCCCCAAGAAGAGAATCCTGTGTGATTTGATCCAATTCTCCGGAAATTTCGATGTCTCTGTCTTCTTGGTATTCTTTAACAGCTTCTTTTGTGAGGTTGCCGAATATCCCATCAGGATACTGGCTGAGATAATCCATATAGTACAGGATTTTTTGAAATCCAAGGATCTCGTCTCCTTTTTTGCCCGTGGCATAGATGATTTTTTCTGCATCAAGAGAGTCCATGGTTTCCTTGTCGAGTGCGCCTGTTTCATCAAAACCTTTATCAGCTTGGTAAGCCAACACAGCCTCTTTCGTTCCGGTCTGGAAATTTCCATCGGGCACGAAATCAGAGTAATCCAAGTAGTACAATATCTTTTGGTATCGATGAATTTCTTCGCCTGACGAGCCTTCGGAGTATATGATCTCCTCCTGCAATTCACCGTCATCTTGAGATTCTTTTGAATCAGAATCTTCATTTTCATCCTCTACTTCGGTCCCTTGATCCGACAAAGCGTATTTATCGTAAAATGCCAGTTTCATTTGGTCGCTGGAAAGGCTCAATCCATTAAGTTTGTTATCGATTATGTTTTTTCCTTCAAATGACGATGAAAGTGACAACAAAAACAAAAATATCAAACAGTATAGAAAAATCTTCCTTACAACTCTCATATATCTGTCTCCTCTGAATGTTATTGTTTAATTCTATCAATATTTACGCATCAAATCAAGAATCATATTACGATTCAGTCACCCAAACCATTTCATTTTTGTTTTCAAGGCTTTCTTTTTTTGATTTGTAAAATAACGCAGTCCCAACTTTTCCCGGACGTAATTCAAAATCTTCAAAATGGACTCTCTTGTAAATCTCTTTAGGCGTCATGCCTGTGAATTCCGGAATGTAATATTCTACAAATTCCTGTTCTTTCAACATTTCGAATGCAGTCTCCTTGTTAAAAGTACCTTTTTTTAGAAAAATCGGCAATGGCCATTTGGCAGAAATCAAGTAATCCATTCTCAGGAGATTATCTGTCAGATTTTCGTTATAGCCTTTTATTGCTAGAAAATCTTTGAATATTTCGTATGTCTTGTCCTTGCTTACACCGTTGTTGAAATACCCTTTTTCATCCCAATGCCTGGCCAGATCTCTAAAAAACATAAATGGAGTCTCATTTTCAGATTCAAATACCATCTCCAAAGTGTTTCGGAAGTTTCCCGTATTGTAATATCTTTCGAAGACCTCTTCCAATTTTTCAAGCAGCAGCAGATCTTCATAACTCATATGATCGTTGCATAAAACCTGGTATGGAGAATATCCCCTGTATTTGTACCCGTGCTTTTTCACAAGATCCATCATGGGTGATCCCTTCAGTATCTTTAAAAATCCAAGTTGGAGCATGTGGGGCTTTAAATCTATTATTTCATTGAATGAATGGGCAAAATCATCCAAATCCTCAAGAGGCAGTCCTGCGATCAAATCCAGATGAACGTGGACATTGTTGAATGACAGGATCCGTTTTACATTGTTCTTTATTTTATCAACATCAGACACTCTGTTTATCTCATTTAAAGTTTTCCGGTTTACCGATTGAACTCCAGCTTCCAGCTGGATTGTTCCCGGGGGTGCCTTTGAAAGGATCTCAATGGATTCTTCATCCAACAGATCCGCAGCCACTTCGAAATGAAAATTAGTGCTCGCATTATTTTCAATTAAAAACTTAAATATTTCCTTGGAACGATGGCTTTTGCAATTGAATGTTCGATCCACAAACTTGACCTGCTTTACCCCGGAATTTATAAAGAAAGCCAATTCTTCCTTCACCATATCCAGGTTTTTGAATCTTAATTTCTTATCGACGGACGACATGCAATATGCACATGAAAACGGGCAGCCTCTACTGCTTTCATAGTAAATTATCCTATTTTCAAGGTTCTCGATATCAACAAGTCCATATGCAGGTTTCAACGTATTCATGTCTAAAATGTCGATCCCTCCATTTACATGTATTTTCCCATCCATTAAATATGCTATCTGATTTATTTTACTTAAATCGGAATCAGAAACCAAGGCTCTCAGGATATTTTGAAATACTATTTCACCCTCTCCCATCGCCAAAATATCCGCTCCCGTTCTAATCAATTCCTCTTTCGGATTGAAAGAGACTTCCGGCCCGCCAATTACAACTATAGAGTTCGGCATAACTTTTTTCAGATCCGAGATTATCCTGATGGTTTGATCCACATTCCATATATATATGGAAAAAGCGTACACTTGAGCTTTTTCCTCAACCAATCTGCCCAAAATTTGTTCAAGGCGATCGTTGATGGTAAATTCGCAAATGTGTACGCTTGTATCATTCACATCACAATTTTCTTTTAAGGATCTGACAGCAAGATTCGTGTGTATGTACTTGGAATTTAAACTTGCAAGAACAACTTTCATGATCTTTATCCTTTTCTTTGTGAATAAGTTTATATTATTATAGTATTTCTTTGATTTTTCCTACCAAGTTGTCAACATTGAATCCGTAATTGTGGATTACTTCTTCTCCTTTAGCGCTGGCGCCAAATTTATCGATGGCCAGATATGTACCTTTGCTACCTACAAATTCAGCCCATCCGAATGATGAACCCATTTCTACAGAAATCCGGCTTTCAACTTCCTTCGGAAGGATCGACTCCATATACTCGGATGATTGTTGCTTGAATCTGAACATTGAAGGCATGGATACGACTCTTACGTCGATTTTTTCATCCCAAAGGACTTTTTGTGCATCCAACGCCAAACTAACTTCACTTCCGGTTGCTATCAAAATTGCCTGAGCCTTATCTTTTTCAGGCGATATCACATAAGCTCCTTTTTCAACTCCCTCGAAACTTGCATTATCCAAGGTGGGTACGTTTTGTCTTGTGAACAGGATGGAGGTTGGTGTCTTGTCAGATTCCAATGCCAGTTTCCATGCTGCCTTGACTTCATTTGCATCGGCTGGTCTTAATACATCCATATTCGGCATTGCTCTAAGTCCTGCAAGCTGTTCGATAGGCTCGTGAGTAGGACCGTCTTCTCCGACAGCCACACTGTCGTGTGTAAATGCAAATATTGAACCGATACCCATAAGTGCAGACAACCTCATTGCAGGTTTCATGTAATCGCTGAAAATGAAAAATCCTCCTGCGAATCCTTTAAGACCGTGCAATACCAATCCGTTTACGATAGCAGCCATGGCATGCTCTCTTACTCCGAAATTGATATTTCTTCCTGCAGGGTTTTCAGGACCGAAGTCTCCGTCGATTCCTTTTACTTTGGTTGAAGACGCCAAATCTGCGCTTCCGCCTATCAAAAGTGGATTGCTGTTTTGCAATAATTTAAGAATGTCTCCGGATGATGCTCTAGTTGCCAAGGAATCTCCCGGTGTGTATTGTGAAAATATTTCATCGTAATCTACATCGATATTCTTTCCATTGATCAAAGCATCGATTATTTTTGCTTCTTCTGGATTATTGTCGCAGTATTCCTTTACGACCTTGTTCCAGTCTTCGTATTTTTTTATTCCCTTTATCTCATTTGCCGCTTTGAAATCATCGTAAACTTCCTGCGGTATATCAAATGGTTCTTTTTCCCAGCCTAAAGTCTCTCTTGCGACTTTGGTGTTTTCTTCCCCTAATGGATTACCGTGAGTAGCACTTGTTCCCGCTTGCGGCGAGCCAAATCCAATAACTGTTTTTACTTCGATCAATGTTGGTCTGCCTTGATTTTTCTTGGCTTCATCAATGGCAGCAGAGATATCATCTACATTTTCTCCGTCCTTTACTAGAATATAATTCCAGTTCATGGCTTTGAATTTTTCTGCAACATTATCTATATTTGCCATCTTTACCGGTCCGTCAAGTTGGATGTCGTTAGAGTCGAACAAAACTATCAATTTTTCAAGACCCAAATGTCCCGCCAATGAAACAGCTTCCATGGCAACTCCCTCTTGAAGGTCTCCATCTCCACACAGTACGTATGTATGATGATCCATAACGGCAACTCCGTCTTTATTTAATTTTGCTCCAAGATATTTTTCTGCAACTGCCATTCCCACAGCCATGGAAATACCTTGTCCCAAAGGTCCTGTAGTCGCTTCTATTCCTTCAGTGTGTCCAAACTCAGGATGTCCCGGTGTCTTTGATCCCCATTGTCTGAAATTTTTCAATTCGTCCATGGAAAGATCGTAACCTGCCAAATGTAGAGTTGAGTATATCAAGGCAGAACCGTGACCTGCTGATAAAACAAATCTGTCTCTGTCGATCCAGTTTGGATTTTGCGGATTGTAGGAAAGGTGTTTTGTAAAAACCGTATACATTGTAGGTGCTGCGCCTAAAACTATACCCGGGTGTCCACTGTTTGCCTTGTTGACCATGTCCACTCCAAGCATTCTAACCGCATTAACTGACTGCATTTCTTTTGACATTAAACATTACCTTCTTTCATTTTTTATTACCCCTGATATTTGTTGCTCCCCTAAAATGTATATTACATAACTGTAAATTCATAAGTTGTTGAGAATACCATTCTACAATAGGATATAATTAAAAACAAGACTTGAACAATAATTAACTTGGAACTTTAGTCCCCGTATTTATAGTTCCACAACTTTTTTTTGGACAATGAGGCGGCCACAGCTCCCGCTTTTATGGCCATCCTTATTTCAGCTTCTTCGGTCATCAGACCACCTGTTATTATCGGAATATCCACTCTGTTTTTTATTGCTCTGATTACTTTTGGGGCTATTCCCGGCATAATTTCGATGGCATCTGGTTTTGTCTGCCTCGCCATGTTTATGGCTGAGGCGATGGAAGTGGTGTCTATTAGGAACATCCTCTGTATAGTATTCATTTCAAGTTTTTTTGCCTTTGCAATCAAGTTCTTTCTGGTAGTTATGATCCCTGTAGGATCAGCAGTCTGTTTTAAGTATTCCAGAGCATCGTCATCCTGAGCCAAACCGCCGATCAAATCAAAGTGAATAAACGAATATTTTCCCCTGTCCTTTGCAGCGTTGATTTTTTCTTTGTAATCTGAAATATTTGCTTCCAGAACAAAAATTATCCTTGCTTCGCTCTCCAAGGCATCCTTAAATTGGTCCTTTGTCCTGCAAGCGGGTATTATGGGATAATCCTTCAATACTTCTCTTATATCTTCCACTTTATCAACTCCAAATTTATACGTTGAATCTAAAGAGAATAACATCCCCATCTTTGACAACGTACTCCTTGCCTTCGGATCTGGTCCAACCCATCTCCTTGGCTTTTACATCCGACCCTGCTTCCATAAGTTTTTCAAATGCCGTAACTTCCGCTCTTATAAAGCCTCTTTCAAAATCCGTATGGATTTTACCTGCAGCTCCGGGCGCCTTGGTGCCTTCGGTTATCGTCCAGGCTCTTACTTCCTTTGGTCCGGCAGTCAAATATGTTATCAAACCCAGCAATTTATAGCCTGCTTTGATGATTTTGTCCAAACCTGACTCCTTTAGTCCCATTTCTTCAAGATACTCATCCTTTTCTTCAGGTGGCAGTTGAGATATTTCCTCTTCTATCTTGGCACATACCTTTATGACCTCCGAGCCTTCTTCAGCTGCATATTCCTTTAGCTCTTTGACCATTTCGTTGTCTTCTGCTTCAGTGATGTCGTCTTCGGAAACATTTGCAACGTATAAAATGGGTTTGGATGTCAAAAGTTGAAAGGACTTTACCAGTTCCCACTGATCTTCTTCAAAATATTTGGGTCTCACCATTTTGTTGTCTTCAAGCAATTCCTTTATCTTGTTAAGAACATCAATCTCCATAAGTTGATCTTTTGTACCTGATTTTAAAAGTTTTTTGCTTTTCATCAGTCTCTTTTCGACCACATCCAAGTCGGCAAAAATAAGCTCTATATTTATCGTCTCTATATCTCTAAGCGGTCCTACACTTCCTTCAACGTGAACCACGTTGTCGTCTTCAAAGCATCTCACCACATGGGCAATTGCATCGACTTCCCTTATATGGGACAAAAACTTATTTCCGAGTCCTTCTCCCTTGCTGGCTCCTTTTACAAGTCCAGCGATATCCACGAATTCGATCGCAGTCGGGATAAGCTTTTCCGAATTATACAGCGTGGCCAGTTTTTCCAGTCTTTCATCAGGTACTGCCACAACTCCCACGTTTGGTTCGATCGTACAAAACGGGTAATTGGCTGACTCTGCTCCAGCTTGAGTTATTGCATTAAAAAGGGTGCTTTTGCCCACGTTGGGCAGACCCACTATTCCGATTTCCATTATTGTTGTTTCTCCTTTATTAGTTGATTTAAG
The DNA here is from genome assembly GCF_015594845.1 of Alkalibacter mobilis. GTDB lineage: Bacteria > Bacillota > Clostridia > Eubacteriales > Alkalibacteraceae > Alkalibacter > Alkalibacter mobilis. The sequence goes on from NZ_JADNRK010000001.1 coordinate 45,594, forward strand.
CTTTTTTTCTTGACTGTGGAATTATATCACAGTTTAGCCTTTTTCAATAATTCTTACTGCTTTTTCTATCAATTCTTCCATTCTTTCACTTTTGCCCGTTAAAAACAAATATCCTATCACTGCTTCAAATCCCGTGGCCCTCTTGTAAACGACAACTGAAGTATTTTTGGGTACGGTTGCAGTCGCAGCATTTCTCCCGCGTTTAAAAATAAAGAGTTCATCATCGTGTAATTCCTTCTCCAATTCTCCTACTGCAGCAGATTGGGCTGTGGCCCTTACGTACTTTGTACACAGGCGATGCAGATCCCCAACTTTCATTCCCGGATGATTCAGCACCACGTACCTTCTTATGTAACTTTCATATATTCCGTCTCCCATAAACGCAAGATTTACCGGTTGAAATGACTTTCCTTCGATCCTGGATATATTATCAGGATAAAAATCTCTGTTTTTGGCAATCAGTTGATTTTTTTCCATTTTACCCCTTCTCTCGTGTCTTCAAGAATTATCCCCTTTTCCTTAAGTTCATCTCTGATTTTGTCGGAAAGTGCAAAATCCTTGTTCTTACGCGCAGCTTGTCTTTGTTCGATCATATTTTCGATTTCTTCATCCAGCAGTTCACGGTGTTTTTTGACCAAACCCAAAACATCTGTCAGTTCATCGAATATTTCCAAAACTACAGACAAATCACCCCTAGATGAATTCTCATCAAGGCTGGAATTGGCATCCCTGGCCAAATCAAATATCACACCCAAGGCTCCTGCAGTATTTATGTCATCATCCATGGCTTCCTTAAATTTCTTTCTATACTCCTGTGCTTTTTTCTCCCAGTCTTTTGATACGGGATCCGAGTTTTTGGAATTTTCATTTAGAAATACGAGATTGTTTCTTGCGTTGTACAGTCTTTCAAGTGCAGCCTTTGATTGTTCCATAAGCTCCCTGCTGAAATTTACGGGACTTCTGTAATGAGCTGACAACATGAACATCCTAACCACTTCCAGATCGAAATCCTCGGCGATCTCCCTAACCGTGAAAAAGTTTCCTTTGGATTTGGACATTTTTTCATTGTTGATGTTTATATATCCGTTATGGACCCAGTAGTTGGCAAATTTCTTGCCACTGGCTCCTTCTGATTGAGCGATCTCATTTTCGTGATGGGGGAATATGAGGTCCTGACCGCCGCCGTGTATATCAATGGTTTCCCCAAGGTATCTGCACGACATGGCTGAACATTCGATGTGCCATCCCGGTCTTCCTTTTCCCCAGGGACTGTCCCACCAAGGCTCCCCTTCCTTGTATTTTTTCCATAAGGCAAAATCAAGCGGATCCTCTTTTTCTTCATTCACCTCTATCCTGGCTCCCGAATCAAGATCTTCCAGAGATTGCTTCGACAACTTTCCATACTCTTCAAATTTCTTGACTCTATAGTATACATTGCCGTCCACATTATAAGCCAGACCTTTCTCTACAAGGGTTTCTATCATTTCAATGATAGCTTCAACATTGTCGCTAACCTTGGGATGCACTGTCGCTCTTCTTACTCCAAGACCATCCGCATCCTTGTAGTATTCCTCGATGAACCTTTCTGATACTTCTTTGGAATCTACCTGTTCCGCAATAGCTTTGTTAATAATTTTGTCATCCACGTCAGTAAAATTTTGCACGTAATCCACCTGGTATCCGATATATTCCAAATAGCGTCTTAACACATCGAATACAATAAATGGTCTGGCATTTCCTATATGAAAAAAATTGTATACGGTGGGCCCGCATACATACATTTTCACTTTACCCTCTTCTATGGGTATGAATTTTTCTTTTGCGTTGGTAAGTGTATTGTACAGTTTCAAAACAACACATCCTTTTCACTGTTTTTTCTTGAGCAAGGCTACACTGTACGCTCTGATCCCTTCTTGTCTTCCCGTCAGTCCCAACTCTTCTTCGGTAGTGGCTTTAACATTTACATTGTCGTGATCGGTTCTTAAAACATCTGCAATTTTTTTTCTCATTTCGGGAATATATGGAGCCAGTTTAGGTTTCTGTGCAACTATGGTGGAATCTATGTTTCCAATTTCAAATCCTTTTTCCTTCATTAATTCATACACCTTGCTCAGCAAGATCAAACTGTCGATCCCGGCAAACGAGTCGTCAGTGTCAGGAAACAGACCTCCAATGTCACCAAATCCCAAGGCTCCCAATATCGAATCCATTACAGCGTGAACCAGAACATCCGCATCTGAATGCCCCAACAAACCTTTTTCGTGAGGTATGTTCACCCCTCCAAGTATCAACTTTCTGCCCTTTATCAATCGGTGTACATCGTAACCGTGTCCTATTCGCATTATTTTCTCCAATCCCGGCTATTTATTCTCGTGAAATTCTTTATAAACCCTGAATGGTTTCGTCACTACCCTGAAAGGCAGACTGACCAAAAAACCTGTCAGATCTTTTTCCATCTCTTTTGTCATTCTTACAGGTTTGCTTAGTACCCTGACTACAAATTCTTCTTTAAAATGCTTGCGCACATAATCATGATCGATTTTTATCTCTACACCACAGTTATTGCATGTGACACTGTGGATATGATTGTTTTTATACTCGATAGTGTGGCTTGTTTCATTGTCACAGTGTATGCAAAACAGATATGCGTCCATTTTAGAGTTAGACATTTTAACCGCCCCTTGTCAGATTAGTTTTAATTTTTTAAGAACTTTTGCTACTCCTGCATTATCATTGGTATCCGCCGTCATCATCGTCGCCCTTTTTATATCTTCCCTGGCATTTCCCATGGAAATCGACAAACCGCACATTTCAAACATGCTCAGATCATTTCCTCCGTCGCCGATGGTAATTATTTCATCCGTATTTATGCTGTAATGACCGGCCACCCGATTTACGCTGTTGCCTTTGCTTGCTTCTTTGTTCATAATTTCTACGTACATTGGTTCGGGTCGGATTATATTGAGCTGATCGTGATCCAGTTCGTCCCAGATTATATCTACCCCATGGTGTGGGTCTTTGTATATGTCCATCTTAATGACATTTTCACCCAAAAGATCAGCAGCAATTTCCTCCATATCGTGAAAAAGACTTTTTGAAAGGACTTCGCTGTTCTTCACCATTGGATTGTCAAAATAGTACGTGTCGTAAAACTCCAAAGTCCTGTAATAATAAGTGTGGTCTTCTGTAATTATATTGAAACCCAAACCCAAATCCTGGCATCTTTTTGCGTATTTAAAAATTTTGTTTTTCTCTATATAAAGATTTTCATGAATTTCTCCGTATGCCATTGATGCACCGTTGGCTCCCACGAAATCCGGTTCAAATCCGATCGCTTTGGCATATGATACAGCCGACTCCATGACCCTGCCTGTGGAAAAAACCACTTTGATCCCGTTTTCCTGCAGTTTAAACAAAGCTTCCCTGTTTTCTTCGGGTATTACCTTTTGACTGTTGAGCAGAGTACCATCAAGATCCACTGCGAACATCTTGTATTTCATACATTAACTTCCCTTCTTTAAAACTCAACTTACATTATTTTATATCTTATTTGCCCTTTTATCAACCTTTTCATAGTGTCTCACCTATAACAGGAAAGCCGCGGAATCAACCCGCGGCCTTTATTATACTATTTTTTTGGTAAATGTATGCACTCACCGTGAACATCGTGAGCCGCTTCCATTACTGCTTCCGAAATGGTCGGATGAGCATGAATTATGTCTCCCAACTCTTCTATGGTGCCTTCCAATTTCATGACCGCCGTAGCTTCCGCCACTAACTCCGTAGCATTGGGGCCAACTATGTGGACGCCAAGGATCTCGCCGTATTTCTTGTCTGTAATTATCTTGACGAAACCTTCAGTCTCTCCCATGGCTATGGCTTTACCGCTGACATTCATTGGGAACTTGCCAATTTTTATATCGTATTTTTTCCTGGCTTCCTCTTCGCTTAAACCAACAGACCCAATTTCGGGTATGGTGTATATGCAGCTCGGAACATATCTGTAATCCATTTTCTTCTTTTGTCCCATTGCGTTTTCAGCCGCTTTCATTCCTTGAGCTGATGCCAGGTGAGCCAATTGGATCTTGCCTGTAATATCTCCAACTGCGAAGATATTTTCTTTTGAAGTCCTTAGATAGTCATCCACCTGGATCACTCTATCTTTCTTTATATCTATTTCTTCAAGTCCTGCCATGTTTGCTTTTCTACCAATTGCGACCAGAACTTTTTCGGCTTCTATTTCAGTGTCATTCGCTCCGCTGACAGTTACCTTGAATCTGTCTCCCGCAGCCTCAACTTTTTCAACTTTAGACTCAGTCATTACTTCAACACCTGATTTTTTCAGTTGTTTCTTAAGTTCAGCGGACAAGTCTTCATCCATGTTCGGTATCAATTTTGGCATCATTTCAACTACCGTCACCTTGGTTCCAAATGAGTTGTAGATGGTAGCAAACTCACATCCAATAACTCCTCCGCCTATTATGACAAGCTCTTCAGGTATTTCAGTCAAATCCAATATTTCAGTGCTGGTCATTATACCCGGCAGATCCAATCCCGGAATTGGCGGTATCATTGGAACCGAACCTGTTGCAATGATCAATTTATCAAACGAAATTTTCTTGCCTGCATCTTTTCCATCCGTCACTTCAAGGGTGTTGTCATTTTTTACAGTTCCCAAACCGTCAAAAATGGCAACCTTATTTGATTTAAGAAGGCTTCCGATCCCTCCTGTCAAAGTCTTGACTACCTTGTCCTTGTTTTGCTTTACTTTAGCCATGTCGATTTCAGGCTTTGCAACAATAATGCCTCTGCTGGCAGCATGATCGATTTGATGAAGGATTTCTGCATTTTTAACTAGCGTTTTTGTTGGTATGCATCCTACGTTCAAACAAGTTCCACCAAAATATTGTTTTTCTACGATGGCAGTCTTTGCTCCTAACTGAGCAGCTCTTATTGCAGCTACATAACCGCCGGGTCCTGCACCCAAAACAACTACATCGTAGGCATCTTCAGATTTTGGTTGGCTTGCCGCTTCCTTCTTCTCTTCTTTCGGCGCTTCTGCTACAGCTCTTTCTTGTGGCTTGTCTTGAGATTCGGCTTGTACAGGAGCTGCATCAGGAACATTCTCCCCTTCTTCGCCCATATATCCTATGATTGTCAAAACCGGAAGCACATCGCCTTCATCAGCCAAAATTTTCAGGATGGTTCCTGAAGTTTCAGCCTCGACTTCCATGTTTACCTTGTCTGTTAGTATTTCAAGAATGGGGTCTCCCGTCTCGACCTTGTCGCCTTCTTTGACGAGCCATTTTATTACTGTTCCTTCGACCATGTCCATGCCCGCTTTGGGCATAATGATTTCAGTTGCCATTGTATCGACTCCTTTCAATTTCATCTTCCGCCATTTACAGCAGCATCAATGTAGGTTCTTCCAGCAAATCTTTCAAATATTGAAGGAACTTGGCTCCTTCAACACCATCCATGACCCTGTGATCCATTGTAAGTGTCATGTTCATTACAGATCTGACTTTCGGTTCTCCATCAACTACTCTCATTCTTTCCAGAATTGTTCCAACACTTAGTATGGCACTATTAGGTTGGTTTATTATGGATGTGAACGAAACTGTATCGAACATCCCCAGATTGCTGATTGTGAAAGTACTTCCCTGCAGCTCAGCAGGAGTTATTTTCCCTTTGGTGGTTCTAGTCACCACATCTGTTCTGCTTGCCACAATATCGGTCAATGTCATCTTGTCAGTGCCATTAATTACCGGCACCATCAACCCACTGTCCAGTCCAACTGCCAACCCTATGTTAACGCTGTCGTTCATCAAGATGCCTTCGTCGGTCATGGTTGCATTTACCAAAGGATATTTTTGCAATGATTTTGTGACCGCCATTATCATAAGATCCGTATAAGTTATTTTCAACTCTTTTTCTTTTAGGATTCTGTCTTTCAACGAGCTTCTCAATTCTATTGATGCAGTCATGTCCGCTTCGATGGTCAGTGAAACTGTGGCTGCCTTTTGTTGACTTTCGATCATTCTCTCGGCAATAATTTTTCTTATACCAACAAGCGGGATAAGTTTTTTACCAGATACTTTTTCAGTTGCAGCAGTTTTTTCAGATTTTCCAACCGTTTCAACCGGTGAAGTTTTACTTAGTACATCGTCTTTGGTGATCTTGCCCTGATAACCTGTACCCGACACTTTTTCCAGATCGATGTTTTCCACGTCTGCAATTTTTGCTGCCAAAGGCGTTGCTTTAACAGATTTGTAAGCTTCCACATCTGCCACATGAACTCTTCCTTTAGGGCCGCTTCCCTTTACTGCTTTCAAGTCTATGTTTTTCTCCCTTGCAAGAAATCTGGCGGCTGGTGTTGCTCTGACTTTACCGCCTTCGGAAACATAAGTCTCTGGCTCGGGCTTTTCTGTTTTTAATTCTTTAGTTTCAACGGGTTCATCTTGAACTTCGTCCTCTTTTTTAGATCCAGTTTGTGCCGGGGCTGCATCAGGCACGCTTTCCCCTTCTTCGCCCATATATCCTATGACTGTCAAAACCGGCAGCACATCACCTTCGTCAGCTAAAATTTTCAGGATAGTTCCTGAAGTTTCGGCCTCGACTTCCATGTTTACCTTGTCTGTTAGTATTTCAAGAATGGGGTCTCCGGTCTCGACCTTGTCGCCTTCTTTGACGAGCCATTTTATTACTGTTCCTTCAACCATGTCCATGCCCGCTTTGGGCATAATGATTTCAGTTGCCATTGTATCGACTCCTTTCGATTTCACTGTACTGCGTTAATTTTTATCGGATGCTTCGACTAGCCCAGCATGACGATTTCTATAAAATCAATGTTTTCTTATTTTCTGTTCATTATCTTGTAGATGGCATCCTTGATCATTTCCACACTTGGAACTACCGCTTCTTCAAGATTTCTGTTATATGGGATAGGAGTGTCAAGTCCGGCTACTCTCACGACAGGAGCGTCAAGGAAATCAAAAGCTTCGCTTTCAGAAATCATTGCTGCGATCTCGCCCCCAAGTCCGCCTGTTTTGGCTGCTTCGTGAACTACCATTGCACGTCCGGTTTTCTTGACAGATTCTACAATGGTTTCAGTATCCATTGGATACAGGGTTCTAGGATCGATAACTTCAACGCTTATTCCATCTTTTTCAACAGCTTCAACTGCTTCCATTACTCTGTATAAAATCGTCCCATATGTAACTATGGTAAGATCAGTACCTTCTTTTCTTACATATGATTGTCCAAGGGGCAATATGTATTCATCGTCTACCGGAACTTCACCTTTCATCTTGTAAAGGATCTTGTGTTCGAAGAAACACACGGGATTATCATCCCTGATAGCCGCTTTTAAAAGTCCCTTTGCTTCTGCAGGTGAAGATGCTGAAACAACCTTCAAACCTGGAACGTGACACAGCCAAGCCTCAAGGCTTTGGGTGTGTTGAGCCGCTGCACCTGTACCAGAGCCGGTGGGAAGTCTTAGAGTCATCGGTACTTTTGCCTTGCCTCCAAACATGTATCTCATTTTTGCCGCCTGGTTTACCAGGTTATCCATGGCTATCGTAATAAAATCACTGAACATCATTTCAGCTATAGGCCTTAACCCAGTAGCCGCAGCGCCTGCAGCCGCTCCAGTTATGACCGCTTCGGATATTGGAGTATCTCTTACTCTCTCTTCTCCGAACTCGTCCAACATTCCAACGGATACCCCAAAAGCCCCGCCGTACAAACCGATGTCTTCACCGATGAATATTACATTTTTATCTTTTCTCATTTCCTCGCTCATTGCAAGGTTAATGGCCTCTTTATAAGTCATTTCTTTCATTTCCATGTTTTCATCCTCCTCGATTATTACGCGTACACGTCTTCTGTAACTGACTCAACCGGTGGTTCCGGACTCTCTTTTGCAAATTCTACGGCCTTTTCCATGTTCTCCTTGGCCTGCTTTTCAACTTGATCCATTTCTTCTTCCGTAGCCATTTTATTGTCTATCATGAATTTTCTCAGTCTTGCGATAGGATCTTTTTCTTTCCACTCGTTTACTTCTTCTTTTGTCCTATACGCCTGGGCATCGCTCTTTGAATGGCCCAACCATCTGTAAGTTTTGCTTTCTATCAATACAGGTCCCTTGCCGCTTCTTACTCCTTCAGCAGCCTTTTGTACAGTTTCATATACTTCAATTGGGTCATTGCCGTCGACTATTATTCCAGGTATGCCGTAAGATTTCGCCCTGTCTGCAATGTCCTTTATATTCATGTGGTTTGATATGTGAGTAGACATTCCGTACAAGTTGTTTTCAATAAAGAAAATCACAGGCAGTTTCCAAATTGAAGCCAGGTTCAAAGCTTCATGAAATGATCCTTCATTTGTTGAACCATCTCCTGCATAACATAGGACAAGCTTGCCTGTTTTATTATATTGTTGAGTCAGTGCCGCTCCGACTGAAACGCAATACCCACCGCCAACTATACCATTTGCACCAAGGTTACCGTTTTCTATGTCGGCTATATGCATCGATCCGCCTTTTCCCTTGCAGTATCCATCGATTTTACCTAATAATTCAGCCATCATTCGGTTGATGTCCAATCCAAATCCTATTGCCTGGGAGTGCCCCCTGTGGGTAAGGGATGCCAGGTCACCCTTTTCAAGAGCCATTCCTGAAGCAACACCTGAAGCTTCTTGTCCAACTGACAAGTGAGTCGTTCCATGGACCATGCCTCTTGAGAAGAAATAAGCGACCTTCTCTTCGAATAATCTTGCGTGGTTCATTCTTAAGTACATTTCCATTAAAGTTTCTTTTGATAATGACATTTTACTACCTCCTTGATTTCATGCTACTGTTTTTTTAAAAGTGCTTTGGCTGTGTCGGAGTCAGTGATAAGTACATCCACTAATCCGCCTTTAATACCACCATAAATCGCATTGATTTTTTCTCTGGTTCCCGATACACAAATTTTCATGGGTATTTTTTTCAAGTCTTCAATATCCGGACACATGAGTCTGTCGTAAAAATCAGCTTCAATCAAATTTCCCTGGATATCAAAATATCTAAACAAAAAATTCCCTACAGCTCTTTTGCTGTTGAGGTACTCCAGTTCCTGGTCTCCAAGCATGTTCTCCTTAAACGGAGACACGGATTTGCCCAAACTGGCTATACTTATCATTGCCATGTCGCATTTTTTCGCCATGTCAAATATTTGAGCGATGGAGGATTCTTGCATTAGAATATTTTTGGTTTCACTGTTGTCTACAAATAGCGGATTATGCATAAGATATGGTTTTGCCCCAAGTTTTAATGAAATATCCTTGGTGATTTCACCCGATTGGCTCGACAACTGATTCTTTAATTGACCCTCAATGAACTGATCTGCAGAAAATACTCCGCCGGCAAGTTGTACCACCGACAAATTGTAATTAGTCTTTTCCCTCAAAATATGTTGAGAAGCATATGCCAGAGTCCTTCCCCAGGCAACACCAAGCACCATATCGTGCTTTAAAGTTCTATCAAGATACTCTGCAGCGGCGATTCCCAATGAATCCATGGTCATGTGAGCAGTATCCCTTGTAGAAACCACTATAACTTCTTTCAAGCCGAAAGCTTTCTCAAGGTTTTGCTCAAGATCTATATAGTCGTCAAAGGAATCATCAATTACGATTTTCACTACTCCTTCGGGTATCAGTTTTTGAACTATCCTGCCTACTTTCTGTCTTGACAAGCTCATTCTTTCAGCTATCTCTTCCTGTGTAAGTTTGTCATTATAATAGTATTTTGCTATTTTGATCATCTGTCTTCGCTTTTCTTCTTTGGTCAATATCTCACCGCCTTTTGAAAAGTGAGAATATGCTCACCTATCGAGTATTTGCTTACTTAATTGTATGATACCACTATTTTCTGGGCACTTCAACAATATCTGAAATTTTTTTTAATCAACAGACATTATTCTTATACCACTTTAGAGAGTTATTAATCTCTTTTGAGCTTTTTCTCACTATTTGCAACCCAATTAAAAAAGCAGGCGCCTCAGGCACCTGCAAATTATTAAACTTCAATTATTCTGTTTCCTCTTCTTCTTCACCGATCAGCACAGGCTCGGTTCTTTCCTCTTCCTCACTCTCCTCTTCTTCAACTCTGAATTGAGACAAGGAAACAACCACTTCTTCAGGATCGTTCAGTATCTTGACACCTTCTCCCGCAACAAGTTCCGCAACGGTAAAGTGTTCTCCTACTTTTAATTCGGCAACATCCAGATGAATGCTCTTTGGTATGCTGTCTGACAAGCACTCAGCCTCTACATAATCCAGATGATGGACCAAAGCTCCTTCGTTGTGCAGACTTTCCGCATTTTCCAAATGAACCGGCACTGCCACCACAACCTTTTGATCTTTTCCTACCTGCATAAAATCCGCATGCAAGACATTTCCCAGTATTGCATCCTTTTGAATATCTTTCAACATTACATGATAAGGTTTACCGTTCATTTCCAAATCAAGAATTGCATTGCTGCCCAGTTCTTTTAGAATGGTATCCATATCTTTTCTGCTTAAAGATATGCTTTCAGGGGTTTTATTCTTTCCATAAACTACACCGGGGATAAAATCTTCTCTTCGCAGTTTGTTGGACGCCCCGGAACCAGTCTCGTCTCTTTTAACGCAACTTATTTTCATAATTTTTTCCTCCCGTATGTTAGTCTTACTGCCTCATTATACCATATTTTATAAAATAATTCTTCTGCTTTACAAATTCTCTGATCAACCGGCCTTTTTATATCTAATAATGTTTTCTTCATTCAAAAATTCATAAGCGTCGTTTATTTCTTGAAATCTCTTTGTCGCATCTGCAGATTTATTGATATCCGGATGGAATTTTTTGGCCAGACTTCTATAGGCGCTCTTGATTTTTGAAGTGTCAGAATCTGTATCTACATTCAATATTTTGCAACTCTTCTCGTATTCCTGTTTGAACATGCTTTCTGAATTTTGAAAACCGCCAAATCCCCCAAAATTTTCCCGCTGGTTACTTTGATAACCACCGTAATTCGTGTAAGAACGCTGCCATTGGTTTCCCTGTTGACTGTTCCATTGCCTGAAGGTTTCCTGCCATTGACGCTGTTGTTCAAATCTTTGACGTTCCCTTTCTTTTCTTGACTTTTCTTCCTCGGTTCTTCTGAATTCTTCAGCATAACCTGAAAATCTGCTGTATCTTCTCTCTTTCCCGTCAATGTATTCAAAAGCAATATCCTCAAAATACCCAACAATAGAATATTGGGCGTACTTTAAAAAGTATGCCAGCCTTCTGCTCAATCCGGGGAAGAATATCAAAAATCCCAAAGTCAACAATATTTTGCTGTCGAACAACAACAGCAGTCCAAAAGGTCCTGTAAACAAAAAGAAAAACAGACATCCCCCTGCCCCCAGCAAACCAAAGAGACTTCGCCCCAGTCCGCTTACAAGGTTCGCCATAAAATTAAACGACTTGATCAATATTTCCAAAACCCGAGACACAAATGATACCGAGTATTTTATGATCCTTCCTGCAAATGTTTTGATTTGATCCATATTGAAAATTACTCCTTCGCATAAAAGTTCTTTACGTCTTTTTTATTGATTTGGTGTTGCATTTTGGACAAGTTACAATTATCTTGTTTTTTCCCTTTGGCACCCTCAATGTGGTACTGCAACTTTCACATTTAAAGTATTTATAATTTTTTCTGTCTCTTATTCTTGATTTCAGTTTCTGTAATTTAGAGTAAAGAGGGCTGATCCAAATATGAAATTTGTAGTTTTCCATTCTTCTCTTGTTTATATCTTTTGAAAATATTCTGTACACGGCAATTCCCAGTGGCAGGTAACTGATGTACAACAATATTTCAGTTGAGAAAAGATTTCCAAGCAAGGTCATGATCATGGCAAGTCCCAAAATATAAAACGACAGTTGGTCTCCTCCGTATCTTCCCTGCATTATTTTCTTTATTCCATTCATTCGATCACTTCTTTCAAATTCGTATGATAAACAGTATACAGTATATATTTTTTTTCTGAAAATTAGCTTAATTTCAAAAAAATAAAGATCCGATACCGAAAAACAGATATCGGATCATAAATTATTTTTTTTATTGTTCAGGTAGTTTTCCAAATATTTTCGATCTTCGATTTCCAAATGTCTCTCTCCTGCCATTGACTCCAGATGATGAATAAATTCGTGCTTCAAAGTTTTGGTCAACTTCTCCTTCAATTTTTTCTTACTCAAATTACCGTATATTCTCATAAAAGACCCGTAATACAGGGTTATGTACCTTCCCATAACTCCCCCCCGATGATACTGACCCAGGATAAAGAGATCTCCACTATCCGAGATATCGTTGGTTTTAACCTCTGGCAATAGAATGATCCCTCCGTTCAAGTCTTTGAACAATAATTCCGGGAACTCTTCGATTATTTCCTCAAGCAAAATTTCCATTTCATCTATTGTGATCATTCAAATCCTCTTCATTCAATTTTTTGCAAACTGCACCAACTCGTCGTTCATATCCCGCATTTCCTTGGATGTAAATCCATTATGATTCCAAATCCGGGTATTATCGCAAGTTTCACTTACCAGTTTTAAAAGATGGTCCAATTGCTCAGCATCTTTAAAGGCTATTCCCCTGTGCTCGAATAATTCCATGAATTCTTCAGCTGAAAAGCACATTTCACAATAGCCTTGTATGTCTTCAGCCAACATCGTAGCCTTTTTCCGGTCCCCGTCATAAAAATTTAGCGTGATGTGATCCAGCAATCGGGTGTACTCTTCGGTGATTTCAAAATATAAACCATTCTTATATTTAAGCAATTCCTCCTTGTCGGGGACATAGAAGGGTTTATTCTTTTTTTCTTCCATGTAAAACTCAAATTCATCAAATTCCATTATGGTCTCGTGAACAAAATAATTGCCAAATACCTCGATAAAATTCTTTTCCATCTCCCGATGAGCCGTATTTAAATAGCTGTCAATGGTTTTTGTGCTGATTTTGTCTGAATGTTGCATGTTATATATCTGCACCACCCTGTTTTTATGCACGAATCCATATAAATTTGTCAACGATATGATGTAGTCTACAACTCTCTCCATTAAATATCCCCCCGGAAAAGGCACGGCTCCAATACTATTAGTATCGGAGCCTTTTGTACGCTGGTGCATATCAGACAAAACTCTGCTATCATGTTGAAATGAAACGTCTTGTCGTAAAAACCCCTCGAAAACTATTATTGCATTAATCTCGGGATTTTACAAGATTCAAAAGCTGATTTTTGGTCAATTTCTTTAATTTTATTCCAACTCTTCCGCATCTTCCATATTTACTGTAAGATACTCACCTTGCTGCAACAAAATATGACCTGATTCATATAGGTCGCCATCTAGAGTCAAAAGAATCCTCTCTACACCGTAGTAGTTTCCTATAGTATTCGCCAATGCTTGCAATATCATGCTTTCATATGCTGCACCAGCATTCATTTCAGTTACAAAATCTCCGCTCACATCTATGTATACCATGCCGTCGTTATTCAAATAGAGCCAGTTTATTTCGGTATTCTCGGTCAAGACAGTGCTTGGAGATTCATTTTTATATTCTTTTTCCAAAACCTTTCGGGTTATGTCATTGGTTTCGAATTCTACCGGTTTTGTCTGATAGTAGTAAGTTTCATCATCGAGAGAAGGATAGAAAAACATTATATGCTGAGTTAATTTTACATCTTCATACATATTTTTCAAAGTAGATGTTATCTCTTCTCCTTCAGTTTTGAAAACTGACTTAATGAGACCCAAATCTTTTGCGTAATAATCTGTCGAAGTTTGACCTTCCACCTGGGCAAACTCAGTACTTACCTCTATAGCTTTATAAACGCCCATTGGTGTCGTAACGCTTACATCAATACTTGTTATGGTACGAACACTTCCATCCTCTAAAGTCCAACTGTTGCCGACTTCTATGGGTTCGGCAAGAAGCACTTCGTTTCTGTTTACTTTGTTTATCTTGTTCTCCCGATAGTAAACCTCGCCTTCAAAATATAATTTAGTAATTTTGTCGTCCCCAACTTCAATCACTTGTATGGTTTCGCTTCCACCATTGTTTATCCTTGATTGAACCTTGTTTCCTTCAAGATAATCGATATACAAATCGTAAGAAGCGAATTCATTTCCCATGCCTTCGTACACGTAGTGAACATTTTCTCTCAATGGATAATAATCCTCCACATTTAAAACGATGGGTTCATTATCGCCGTCTCCGTTGCCACCGTTATCTCCATTGTCACCGTTGTCACCATTGTCTCCGTTGTCCGTCTGACCATTTCCACAAGCCGCTGCAACAAAAATCATTGCCAAAACCAAAAACACGATAAAAAGCTTGCTGTTCTTCACCGCTTTTCCTCTCCTTTACACTTATTTTCCAGTTATGATTCATCTCTTTCTAATTTCTTCTTTATTCTTAATTCTTTTCGCCTACTGCTCTTTTCTCCCCACTTGGATCTCACACCTTACTTATACTACCTTGCGACCTTCATCAATCATGTTTACAGTAAATTTACCATTTTGATGCGATTATGACGAACTAATTTGATAAAAGTGTATTGTAAAAATTAATATTCGGGAACTTTTTCTCTTTCCCTGCGTCAAAATCATTGAAGATACAAAAGGAGTGACTCAGAATTGAAAAATAATAATGTTTCATTTGGAAGATTGGTACTTGTATTCGTGTTGGTCGGGATCATCCCTGCGATTCTTTTTCTGACTTCTTGTTCAACGACTTCAATTCAGATCGAATCTACGGATTTAATGAAAGGCATGACTCCAGTGGTCACGGACGGCAAGGAAACCGACTCCATTTTCATTGAGCGCAATATGGACTTTTCTTTAGATTTGCTCAAAGGATCGTTAAAAGATGATAAAAACACATTGCTTTCTCCCTTATCGGTAATGCTAGCCCTATCCATGACCGCCAACGGAGCGGAAAACAATACTTTATCACAAATGGAAGAAGTGCTTGGTCAAGACCTTACTATCCAGGTTTTAAACGAATACCTGCATACGTACACGAACAACTTGCCCAGCAAAGACAAGTCAAAGCTTTCCATAGCCAACTCCATCTGGTTTAGAGATGATGAGGACAGATTGCACGTTGAGGATGAATTTTTACAAACTAATGCCGATTACTACGGCGCCTCTGCCTATAAATCGGCATTTGACGAACAGACACTGACAGATATAAATCATTGGGTCAAAAATAAAACTGATGGGTTGATCGAAAAAATCATCGATCAAATCGATGAAGATACGGTCATGTATTTGATCAATGCAATGGTGTTTGATGGTGAATGGAAAAACATCTACCGCGAAGAACAACTTAGTACCGGCATTTTCACTGCATCAGATTCCAAAGAACAAAATGCAAGTTACATGACTTCTGAAGAAAACATTTTCTTGTCAGATGGATCTTCAACTGGTTTTATAAAACCTTACGTCGACGAAGATTACAGCTTTTTTGCCATACTGCCCAACGAAAATACGACTGTCGAAAAATATTTAAACGGCCTGGACTCCCAATCGCTGTTAAACATGTTTGACAACAAAGAGGATACTTTAGTAACGGCTACCACACCCAAGTTCAAATTTGAATACGAGCTAAAAATGAATGACCTTCTAAAATCTTTAGGAATGACTGACGCATTTGATCCGAAAGTCGCCGATTTATCCAAATTGGGCAGATCCTCAAGAGGAAATCTGTTTATTGGTGATGTTATTCATAAAACTTTCATAAGCGTTGACGAAAAAGGTACAAAGGCCGGTGCCGTGACCAAGGTTGAGGTAAAGGACGAATCCTACGTGGAAACAAAAACAGTCAAACTTGACAGGCCTTTTATATTCGGAATTTTGGACAATCGAACTGACCTGCCACTGTTTATAGGAGTCCTTAACAAACTCGATTGATTTCGAAATTTAAATATCACCATATAAAATGAGCAGTCGCCCTGTAGCGCCTGCTCGTTTTTGTTTATTGAGGAATTATCAAAACCTGACCTACGTAAATATAATTTGTATTTGTGATCTTATTGGCTACGGCTATCGCCTGCACTGTTACACCGTATTTTTGCGATATTGCCCAAAGGGTATCTCCTGCTTTAACAGTGTATTTCAGCTCCGTTGTTGGAGCAGGCACAGGCTGAGTCGATGTTCCCGGTATCACTAAAACTTGCCCCACATATATGTAATTTACATTGGAGATTTTGTTCGCTGTTGCTATGGACTGTATTGTCACCCCATACTTTTGAGCAATTGCTGAAAGTGTATCCCCTGCTTTTACCGTATATTTTGTATCGGTCGTGGGGGTTGGCACAGGAGCAGGTTGTGGTGCAGGTGTCGAAGAAGATGACGGTATCTTTAATACCTGTCCCACGTAAATATAGTTGGCATTCGTTATATTGTTCAGTGAAGTTATCGACTGTACGGTCACATTGTATTTTTGTGCTATAGCCCAGAGCGTGTCTCCTGATTTTACAGTGTAGTTGATCGTTGTAACGGGAGCAGGGTCTGGGGTGGGTGAAACAGATCCCGTAGGTATTATTAATGTCTGCCCTACATAAATGTAGTTTACGTTGCTAATGTTATTTGCAGTTGCAATTGCCTGTATCGTTACTCCGTATTTTTGTGCTATGGATGACAGTGTATCGCCTGATTTTACCACATAGGTCGTACCTGTAGATCCGGCCAATAATTCTGTAATTGTTACAAGTTTATACCCCTGGGATTTTAAGTTGGTGATTATCCCCGGAAGCGCTGAAGGCGTATTTACCGCGCCCGCACCCACGTGCATCAATACTATTGCCCCATTTCCAGCCTTATCCATGACCCTCTTTGTTATATCTGCTACAGAGTCACCTCGCCAGTCGATGGTGTCGACTGTCCAGTGTATCGTTTTGGAGTATCCAGCACTGCCAACTGCCGCCAAAACATCATTGTTGTAGTAACCAAAGGGAGGCCTGAAGTAAGGTTTTGTCGACTTTCCAGTTATGTTGACGACTAAACTGTCGCACTTCTGAAGTTCTGTGGCGATTTGAGATGCTGTAATTTTGGTGAAATCAGGATGTGAATAAGAATGGTTTCCAATTTCGTGACCAGCTTCGAAAATGTCTTCAATCAATGTTGGATGATCTTCTGCGGCTTTTCCGGTAACGAAAAAAGTGGATTTCACGTTGTGATCTTTCAAAATTTGAAGCACTTGAGGGATACTGTCCCCGTCTGCCCCGTCATCAAAGGTAAGTGCCATCATCTTTTGAGTGGTGTTTACTCGGGAGACAAGTTGTGAGTCTGCCGCCATTACCGGATCGATCATGGTCATTAGTGCAATCAGAACCAGTATGATCAGCAAGCCTCCACCTCTTTTGATTCTTCCGATCATTTTATTCACCTCATTTTAAGATAAGCTTTTGCCGAAATTTCATGATATATGACATTCCCGCCGCATCTTATTTATACCACTTTTATCTTCATTGTAAACCAGAGTTGTTGCCTTCCAGTCTATAATCACACAATATTATTTTTTATTTTTGTTTTTGTCTTTTCTGAAGAAGGATTGAATATCCGCTCCAATT
This sequence comes from Alkalibacter mobilis, assembly GCF_015594845.1. Classification (GTDB taxonomy): domain Bacteria; phylum Bacillota; class Clostridia; order Eubacteriales; family Alkalibacteraceae; genus Alkalibacter; species Alkalibacter mobilis. The sequence continues at coordinate 63,237 of NZ_JADNRK010000001.1, forward strand.
GAATTCTTGAATGTCCTCTGACTTTCTTCGATCAAAATATCCATAACGGTTTTAAGATGCTCTTTAGCATTGCTTTCAAGATTTGTATACGCCTTGATCATCCCAAATGCTACAGAAAATTTTTCTTTATTCATTTCACCTATTGTGGAAACTCCTGTCTCTTCCAATATGGAAAAAAGCGCATCTACAAAACCGGCTCTTTCTTCCTGATTGAGATGTTTCAACCAAGCCTTGATCGTATCATTTATATCTTTGCTTTTTTTGGATAATTCTTTTCCATACAAGAAGGTTTTTCCTTCCACCTTCCAAATAAAAGGATCGTGCTGCATAAGAGCGAGACCTGAACTCTTTACTACTTTGTATTTCGCCTTTTGCTCAAGCATAAGACCTACTATGGAGGATTCCGGAAGATACGTCAGGACTTTTTCTACGGCCTTTTTATACTCTGAGCTTTGAATCACTGTTTCATGAAAACCCGGCCCATCGTAATTATATATTTTTTTGATCCTGTCTTTGATCGTCTCATTACATCTGATGGCTGAGTAAACTGCAATGTTGCCACCCTTTGAATGCCCTCCCACAACAAAATCTCCCCGAAGTTGCTCCATAATTTCGTCAGTATAAACAACTCCTTCTGCCTGAGCCGGTACTTCTTCCAAAAAGCTCATATTGAGATCTTCCTTCCATCCCACAAGAGAATCGTCTGTACCCCGGAAAGCAATAAAATGCGATCCATCCGGCAGAGTAAATGTTACAGCGCAAAACTGAACTGTCTCCTCCATGTCAGTTTCTTCCACGTAATTGGATAAAAGTAAATCCTTGAACCTGTTGCACCTGGATACCAAATATAAAAATTCCGGTATGTCTTTTAAAAAAGGCACTTCTTTCAAATGAGAAATATCCTTTTCGTCAAAAAACCTGTCAGCGGCCTCTCTAAGGGTTATCGTATCGTTCACTCCGCTAACTATGTATTTAAAGTCGCTGTACGCAATGATCGAAAAGACCAAACCGTCTATTTCATTCAATGGATCCTGAGCAAAAGTCAAATCACCTCTCCATTTTATGTACTCTGATATATTGTTCATTCAATCAACCCCCAAGGAAGCACTTATTTACTTACACTTTGATTATACAATAAAAAAGGACCTCCCAAAGATGAAAGTCCCTTAATATATCATTCTTCCTTCAACAAAATCACGGGTTTTGTCCTTGATTGGATCATCAAGCACCCTGTGCATATCTCCGTACTCCAATAAATTCCCATCATAAAAGAATGCCACATGAGTTGCAAGTCTCTTTGCTTGGAGAAGATTGTGAGTGACTATTACAACTGTCGTTCCTTTTTCAAGATTTATTTTTCTGATCAGTGCTTCGAGCATCCCCACATTTGCCGGATCCAGATTTGCAGTGGGTTCATCCAAAAGTATGATTTCAGGATCCAAAACCAAGGCTCTCGCAAATGCTACTCTTTGGGCTTCTCCTCCACTCAGCGTCCTGGCCTTTTGGTCTTTCAATTCAAGCAATCCAATAGTCTGCAATGCTGAAATCACTCTTTTTTCAATTTCGACCTTTTCAAATTTTCGTGCTTTCAATCCAAATGCAATATTATCGTACACACTTCTATCCAAAAGAGTGGGTTTTTGAAAAACCATGGTCATCTTCCGCTGCAACTCTATATTTCCGCTTTGGTCAGTCAGTTTTGTATCGCCGAAGTAAACTATTTCTCCCGCCGAAGGTGTTTCAAGGCGGTTTATAATGCGAAGCAATGTACTTTTCCCTGCCCCGCTTGGTCCTATAATGGCCATCACACTGCCCTTTTCAATGCTCAATTCTTTCACTGACAGCACTGTTCGTTTTCCATATGATTTTTTTAATCCTTTGATCTTCAATATCTCATTCATCATCGCTGGCTCCTCCCTGCTGAATTTGATATAAGATCACGTTGAAAATAAAAGATACTATCAAAAGGATCAATCCCAAAGCCAAGGCAAAATCAAAGTTTCCCTTTCTTGTTTCCAGCACTATGGTAGTGGTCATGACCCTGGTTTTACCTTCGATATTCCCACCTACCATCATAACCGCCCCAACTTCTGCTACTACTCTGCCAAATCCGGCTATAACGGCACCCAGGATCCCATATCTTGCTTCCCAAATTATGGACCTTAGTATAAGTCCCTTCCTTGCACCCAACGAAACCAGAGTTTCATGGATATTTTTCCCTTTACTTCTTACCGCCACTGATGTCATACCTATGACTATTGGCGTGGCCAGTAAAAATTGGGCCATTATCATGGCAGTCGGTGTATACAAAAACCCAAAAGTCCCTAAAAGCCCCTGTCTTCTGATCAGCAAATAAATTATCAAACCACCAACTACTGGCGGAAGCCCCATCAGCGTATAAACAAGTCTTGTAAGTCCCTTCACTTTGCCCTGCTTTTGCATACCTAGCCAAGTGCCCGCCGGAATGCCTAAAAGCGCAGCCAACAAGACTGCGCTTCCAGAAACATATATGGTTAAAAGTACTATCTCTGCAAGTCCGCTGTCAAGATTTGACAGCAGCTTTATTGCATCCCAAAATTCAAGCAACATTCAAAGGTCCTTTCTATTCAGCGTTGGGAAAAAATAGTGTGTCTCCATACGGTTTAAATTCGGATATTAAATTTTGCCCCTCTTCTGAACCCATAAACTCTATAAGCAATTTTGCTCCGTCATAATTGACATCAGGCCAATTTTCAGGATTAACTGCCATTATACCATACTGATTGAACAAACTCTCGTCACCTTCGAAAACTATTTCAAGCTCTAAAGTTTCCGCCATGGACAAATATGTTGCACGGTCTGTCAACGTATAACCAAGCTTTTCATCAGCCATTACAAGAGTATCGCCCATACCTACGCCTGCATTAACGTACCAGTCACCTTCATTGGCGACTTCTGACAAAGTCCACAATTCAAGCTCTTTCTTGTGCGTTCCTGAATCGTCTCCTCTGGATATAAACTCGGAACCGCTTTCAGCAATCTTTGCAAATGCTTCCTTGATGTCAGCTGATTCTTTCACTCCTGCCGGATCTTCTGCAGGTCCAACGACTACGAAGTCATTGTACATTACATCTATCCTGTCAACAAAATGACCTGCTTCCACCATTTCAAGCTCTGTTGCCTTTGCATGTACAAGGGCTACATCGGCATCTCCATTTTGTCCTTGTTCAAGAGCTGCACCTGTACCTAGAGAAACGACATCTACTTCATAATTATGTTCCTCTTCAAAGAACGGCAACAGATAATCCAATAGACCTGAATCATATGTGCTGGTTGTAGTTACTAATATGAGTCTGCCCGGTTCTTCAACAACTGCATCTCCGTTGTCTCCGTTGTCTCCAGCATCACCATTGTCACCGTCTGTCGTTCCACATCCTGTTGCAAATGTAACAAGCATCAAAAACACCATTAAAATTGATAAAAACCTTTTCATTGGAACCCCCCATTATCGTTATGAAATTTATTACATAACGATTTTAACACTTTAAATGTGCGGGTGTCAACAGCTATGACCGTCCCAAAGGTCTAAACAATGGATTTCCATACTGTTGTTTTCCAAAGTCACGGATCAAACTCTGCGCCTTTTGTTCCACCAGCCATTTTGAAAACTTTTCGGCATCCTCCTGATTGGTGGGAACTTTATTTCTGCTCAATGGAATAACGGAAAAAACATTTATCATTTGCGGATCATCGCACATAAGAATTTTTAGTTTATTTCCTTTATACCCGGTGATGTAACTGGCCTTGTCGACCAATGTATACGCACTTATTTCAGAAGCCTTCTGCAGGGAGCCGAAATTTCCGAGAATGCCCTTTGCCCTTATATACCATGACTTGTCAGAGACATCAATATCCGCTTTTGTCCAAAATTCCATCTCCGCGAGATTCGTGCCTGAACAGTCTCCCCGGGTCACGAATTTCGAAATGGTGTCCGCTATGCGCCTGAATGCTTCAATAATGTCTTTCGCATTTTTGACTGAAGCCGGATCTTGATCAGGTCCAACCAAAACGTATTCATTGCTCATGACAGGCTGTTTAAAAACGCCCCAGCCCTCTGCCAAAAACCTATCTTCCAGTTTTGGAGCATGCGTCAAAACTACATCCGCCCTACCTGCCTTAGCCATGTCGAGTGCCTGGCCGCTACCTGCAGATATATGAAAAACCGAAATTCCCGTTTCCATAAAAAATGCTTGTTCCAAAACATCTAAAAGCCCGGTGACTATGGGCTCAGTCGTACTTGCCAACATCAACCTTCCGGTTTGTTCAGGTCCATTTTCGGATATCAGGCTTTTAAGTTGACCCTGAACTTCCCGCTGAAGGGATTGAAGATACCCCAAAAGTTTTTTCCCTTCTTCGGTCAAACTGCTTCCACCGCCTGTACTCCCGCCGCTTTGTCTGTTGATCAGTTTTTTATCCAGTAATTTCTCGGCATTATTCAAAAGATTCCATCCGCTTCTATAGGACATGCCTGCCGCTTCCACCGCCTTGTTGATGGATCCGGTTTCATCTATTCGTTCAAGCAGCAAGAAAAGTTGCTTGCCTGATATTTTTTCGCCGATAGTCAGATTCACTTCCCAATTTTCCATAAAATCACCTTCCAGTTTCAATTATGACATTGAGCTTTTTAATTTGCAATAAAAAGGCGATAAGCAAAGATTCAAAAAACCGACTCCCCGGAGGAAATCGGCATATTTGGAATTTCTTCAATTCAAACGTCACGCTGCAGGCAGCTCAGGATGACGGTGATGAAACGACTTTTTCAACAGGATCGGTGTGATGACGGTGGTAATGACCACCACAATTATTATGGGTGCAAAAAGACTTTGATCCAAGAGACCCGCTGCCGCACCCTTGCTGGCTACGATCAGAGCCACTTCACCTCTGGAAACCATTCCTACTCCAATCCTGATGGAATCCTGCATTTTATAGCCCATGAGCCTGGCTCCAAATCCTCCGCCTAATACCTTGGATAAAATGGCGATAACCAAAAGGATCACTGAAAAAATTATCATGGGTGTACTCATGTGTTCAACTGCCACTTTCACCCCAATGCTCGTAAAGAACACGGGAGACAGCAACATGTATGACAAGACCTCAGCTTTTTCGTTCACGTACTTCGCCATACCTGAGTTGGATATGATTATCCCGGCTAAAAAAGCACCTGTAATATCTGCGATTCCAAAATAGTGTTCTGCTATATAGCTAAGTAGCAAGGCAAGAATAAAACCGAAAATCGGGACTCTTCTTTTTCTTCCATAACGCTTGCAGACAAATTTGAAAGCTCTGTTCATAACAAGTCCCACCACGATTGCAAATACGAAAAACAAAGCTATCCTTAAAAGCACTTGAACCACTTGAACTTCCGGAGTCTTAAAAGACATGACCACCGAAAGTATTATGATCCCCAAAATGTCATCGATGATGGCCGCACCCAAAATAGCAGTGCCTGCAGGTGATTTCAGTTTCCCCATTTCTCTCAGTGTTTCCACGCTTATACTAACTGATGTGGCAGTCAGAATAACTCCCATGAACATATTCTCAAGGAACTGGGTATTGTTCATGTCCCATAGATTCCCTTTGAAGACTGCGGTGGCTATAAAGCCTCCTGCCAAGGGTATTAGCACTCCAAAAATCGCTATGATCATAGAAGCCTTTCCCGTCTTCTTCATTTCGTTCATGTCTGTTTCCATGCCTGCAGTAAACATAAGCACGATAACTCCAAGTTCCGCAAAATTGTTTAACAGAACACTTTCTTCGATGATCCCGAAAATCATCGGGCCAAATATTACCCCGGCCAACAGGGCCCCAACTACCTGGGGAAGATCAAACTTTCTAGAGATGAGTCCAAATATTTTGCTGCTCATCAGAATAATCGCCAGATCCAAAAAAAATTCGTAAGATATCATTTCAATCTCCTCCCGGCAATAATTTAAACCGATCTCCGGTTGGGAAATCGGCATATGGAATACTATCAAACTGAAATACATCTGTCAACTTGATTTTTATGCTAATTTTTTAACGCATTGTGCGCTTGTTTATTTTACAAAATAATTATGCTAAACTGTCATGTGTATCTATACTTGAAAAGAAGGTGGCCAATTTATGAAAAAAAACATCCTTTCAAAATCGAATTTACTATATATCGTCACAGTATTGATTTCAATATTTATATTGGCAATTGCCGGCAGGTACGTTTCCGGCACTGCAGAAATTTTCAAAGACGAAACTGATATGGAAATTGCCCGAACTACCGTAAAATCCATAATCGACAGATCCGTGGAAGATTATTCTTACGACGGTGTCACATCGCAATCCATTCAAGTAACTTTCGAATCAGAAGTCATCTCCGGAGATAGAAAAGGCGAAATTTTAACGGCTGTACAAAATCTTGACTACACTCCACCGTACATATATACGAACGAGGTATCCATAGATGACAAAGTGATCCTTATCGATGCAGGACTTGACGTTTCCGAATGGCATTTTGTAGAATACATCCGCACTGATAAACTAATGATACTAGGCGGAATTTTTGTTCTCGCGCTACTGGCTTTCGGCAGAAAAAAAGGACTCAGCACCTTGTTGTCTTTAAGTCTTACATTCGGTGCAGTATTTACCGTACTGATACCTGCTATTCTTGGTGGAAAAAATATTTATCTTTGGGCCATCATGACTTGCCTTTACTCGATATTGGCTACTCTGCTGATTTTGAACGGGTTCAACAAAAAATCCTTTTCCACCATAATTGGTTGCTTCAGCGGTGTGTTGATTGCCGGAGCCATAACTTTGATAATGGATAAAGCACTGGCATTGACAGGGGTGACCGGAGATGAGTCCTTGTATCTGGCATACCTGCCCACCGATGTACCGATAAACCTTAGAGCCATTATTTTTGCTGCCATCATAATCGGTGCGATGGGTGCAATAATGGATGTTGCCATGTCCATATCATCTTCACTTTGGGAACTGCGCGAACACAACCCAAATACGACGGCAAGGACTCTTTTTTCTTCTGGAATGACCATAGGGAGAGATATTATGGGTACCATGGCCAACACTTTGGTGCTTGCTTACATCGGAAGTTCACTGTCGACTGTTCTCCTTTTGGTGGTTTACGATTCGTCCATAATCTTTTTGCTTAACAGGGAAATGATCGTTATAGAAATCCTGCAAGCTCTCGTGGGCAGCATGGGTATCCTGCTCTCTATCCCGATGACTTCTCTGTTCGCATCCTTTATTTACACAAAGGCACTAAAAAAATTGCATTAACTGCTATAAATCAGATTGACCCTAATATTATTGGGTATATAGTAGACACGTAAGGATATTCCATCCATGTCACAGCGTCAGTAACCGGTTAGTTTGACTTCTTCTATTCAGATTTTTTATAAGGGAACGATGACTCAAAGGGTTTATTTGGACGCTTTATCCTTTGATGAGTTAATAGCGAAACCGACCTTTAAGGTTGGTTTTTTTGTTTGAATTCATCCCCCCCTATCGTTGGTGCCGTCCTCCGGGACGGTGCCTTAATATGTTTTTTCTCATTTTATGTTGTTTAATTTAAGCTTTTATCATATAATGAATTTATACATAAGCATATTCTAATATTTGAATATGATTTTTTTGGGTATCAATTCCTTGTATTGCTATATGTTTACAATATAATATAACTTGACAGCGTGTTTTGAATCCAACAAATCAATTACAGAAAGGAAATTATCCATGGATAAAGAAAATATAAAAATCAGTGGCATGACCTGTGCTGCCTGCGCCCAAAGAGTAGAAAAATCTGTGGGCAAGCTGGAAGGAGTTAAAAATGCATCTGTAAATTTTGCAACAGAGAAGCTGACTGTTGAATTCGATGGCCAGGATATCGATCTCGAAAACATAAAAGAAACCATCGAAAAAATCGGTTATGGAGTCATCGAAGATCAAACTTTGAAAAATGCAACGATCCCAATTGCAGGAATGACCTGCGCAGCTTGTTCACAAAGAATAGAAAAAGTTCTTTCAAAAACTCCGGGAATAACCAGTGCCAGCGTTAATTTGGCCTCGGAAAAAGCAGTGGTGGATTATGATCCCCAAATAATAAAGTTGTCAGGCATCAAACAAATAATTGAAAAACTGGGCTACAAGCCTCTCGAAATAGAAAAAAACACAGTGGATGAAGATAAAATTCGAAAAGAAAAGGAAATAAGAACCTTAAAAACCAAGCTAATCATTTCCGCCGTCTTTGCAGTACCTTTGCTTTATCTTGCCATGGGCCCTATGATACCTTTTTTAACATTACCCATACCTTCATTTTTGGATCCCGCAACACATCCATTGGCATTTGCGTTAGCTCAAATATTCCTAACCCTGCCAGTGGTTATAGCTGGACACAAATTTTACACGATAGGATTTAAAGCTTTGGTACAGAGAAGCCCCAACATGGACTCTCTGATTGCAATTGGCACCACATCGGCCATCCTGTACAGCCTGTATTCCACTTACAGGATCTTTAATGGAAATACACATGCTGTCCACGAACTTTACTTTGAAACTGCAGGAGTCATAATTACATTGATCCTGCTTGGAAAAACCCTTGAATCCATATCAAAAGGCAAAACCTCTGACGCCATCAAGAAATTAATGGGTCTTGCTCCAAAGACAGCTCTCATTATTCAAGGCGACAAGGAGGTGGAGGTGCCCATAGATGAAGTTGAAACAGGTGATATAGTGGTGGTAAAACCCGGCGCCAAGATCCCGGTAGATGGTGTGGTGGTAGAAGGTTACACTGCCATTGATGAATCCATGCTGACCGGCGAAAGCATACCCATCGACAAAAAATCCGGCGACAAGGTCTATGCAGCCAGCATAAACAAAAACGGCGTTATCAGGTTCAAAGCCACAAAGATCGGTGGAGATACCGCTCTGGCGCAGATAATCAAGCTGGTCGAAGATGCTCAAGGTTCAAAAGCTCCCATAGCCCAAATGGCGGACATAGTTTCTGGTTATTTTGTTCCTGCAGTAGTCTTGATAGCCTTGCTTTCATTCGGAGCATGGTTGCTAGCCGGAGAAACCCTGGTATTTGCCCTGACGATCTTTATCTCGGTTCTGGTTATCGCATGTCCGTGTGCATTGGGACTTGCAACACCAACTGCGATCATGGTCGGAACTGGAAAAGGAGCAGAATATGGTATACTCATCAAGGGCGGCGAAGCTTTGGAGACCGCTCATAAGATAGACACGATAGTTTTTGACAAGACCGGTACGATCACTGAAGGAAAACCGGAAGTCACTGATATTTTTACAACGACGGGAATCGATGAAGAAAAGCTGCTTCAAGTTACTGCATCTGCTGAAAAAGGATCTGAACATCCTCTTGGAGAAGCCATAGTGCGTCAAGCGGAATCAAATGGTTTGAAAGCATTGAAAACCTCAAATTTCAATGCAATACCCGGACATGGCATAGAAGTTGTAATAGAAAATTCTTCCATTGTGGTGGGAAATAGAAAACTTATGACTGACCGGAAAATTTCTTTAACCTCATTGGAAAATGAATCCGACAGGCTGGCCGGCGAAGGAAAAACGCCTATGTACATTGCAGTTGACGGCAATCTGGCTGGAATCATTGCTGTTGCAGACGTAGTCAAGGAAAGCAGCGCAAAAGCCATTAAAAAGTTGCATGAAATGGGTATAGAGGTAGCCATGATAACAGGCGACAACAAACGAACAGCCGAGGCCATCGCCAGACAGGTTGGAATTGACAGAGTTCTTGCTGAGGTTCTCCCTCAAGACAAATCCAATGAAGTGAAGAAACTTCAAGCGGAAGGCAAAAGAGTTTCAATGGTAGGGGATGGTATCAACGACGCTCCCGCTTTGGTTCAAGCTGATATCGGCATAGCTATAGGGTCAGGTACCGATGTAGCCATGGAATCAGCAGATATCGTTTTGATGCGAAGTGATTTAATGGATGTACCGACTGCGATACAGCTTAGCAAAAGCACTATTCGAAACATCACACAAAACCTGTTTTGGGCTTTTGGCTACAACGTTGCCGGAATACCATTGGCAGCAGGTTTACTCCACATATTTGGGGGGCCACTTTTGAATCCGATGTTCGCAGCAGCAGCAATGTCCCTAAGCTCTGTATCTGTTTTGACCAATGCATTGAGATTGAAAAGATTCAAACCATATAAATAATTTATCTTTGAAGGAGGAATTCAAGTGAATAAAACAGTTATTAAAGTAGAAGGCATGTCATGTTCCCATTGCGTTAATTCCGTTGAGACTGCTGTGGGAGCAATCGACGGCGTTTCTGGGGTCGCTGTTGACCTTGAAGGCAAAACCGTTACAGTGGATCACGACTCAAGTGTCACTTTAGACAATCTGAAGGATGCAATTGAAGGTCAAGGTTACGACGTAGTCGATTGAAAAAAAGGCAGAGGAATAATTAAATCCCTCTGCCTTTTTACTTTGATTTTAAAAAATCACTGCCCTGTAGGTAATAGCATACCAGATAAACACCAAAACTGCAGGTATGATAAACAACACATATGCTAGCGGTCGTACTTCAAGTTTGCTTGATTCTTGCCCTTGATTCTCCGTTCCCATCGCCTTTGATCTTTTTATGGCCTCAGTTCCCATAAAAGAAGCGATGGCGATTATGGCCAAACTGCCGTACAAGATAATTTCATTATGTCCAAAAAAATATGAGGCAATCAATACTACTAATTCCGCACCAAGTCCTATAAGAAAAAATTTACCCAATATACCAACCGCCATTCCAGTTTATTTATTTCACAGCTTTCAGTTTACCACCTTGAAACGAAGGTTTCAATCGATTTTATGAAAATGGCATCTAAAAAAAGGCCGCTTCATAGAGAAGGGCCTTTGATCCTGACTTAATTATTCTGTTACAAGTTGAAGCTCAACGGGGATATACTCGTCAACAGATTCTCCTGCAAGAATCTTCATTGCTGTATCTACTCCCATGCCGCCGATCTCTTTAGGCAACTGTTGTACTGTTGCAGCCATTTCACCTGCTTGAACTGATGTTACCGCATCTTCAGTTGCATCAAAACCAACTACCAATATTTCTCTGCCGGAAGCTTTTATCGCTTCCAATGCTCCCAAAGCCATTTCATCGTTATGAGCAAAAACCGCATCTATTTCAGCTTGAGCCTGCAGAATATTTTCCATAACTGAAAGTCCTTCTGCTCTGTCAAAGTTAGCTGTTTGTTTTGCAACAACTTCTATTTCAGTTCCTTCAAGGGCTGAATTGAATCCTTCGCCTCTTTCTCTCGCTGCCGATGCTCCAGGTATGCCTTCTAATTCAACAACTTTTCCTGTTCCCCCAAGTTGCGCTACTATGAAATCTCCGGCCATCTTTCCACCTGCTACATTGTCGGAGGCGATGTGAGCTTCGACCTCACCTGAATTTGCAGATCTATCCAAGGTGACCACCGGAATACCTGCTCCATTTGCCGCTGCAACTGCGCTACCTACTGCATCAGAGTCTGTAGGATTGATCATGATAAGATCCACGCCCTGCGTTATCAAGTCTTCAACATTCGACAACTCTGTAGCAGCATCATCCTGGGAGTCAAGAATTATAAGTTCTGCTCCCAACTCTGTAGCTTTCGCTTGAGCTCCGTCTCTCAAATCTACAAAAAACGGATTGTTAAGAGTAGATACTACCAAACCGATTTTTTTAGCTGTGTCTTCACCGTTGCCGTCACCGTTGTCTCCGTTGTCTCCTTCGTCACCATTGCCACCGCAACCGAAAATACTGACAGTCAACAATAGAACCAACAACAACACCAATGCTTTTTTCATTTTTTTCACTTTTCTTCTCCTCTTTCCTTAAAATTTATCTTTAACCTTAAAGGTCAAATTCATTATCTGGAAGTTCTTTGTTTCCTGTCTAAAAGCACCGCTATCAGTATGACGATGCCTTTTGCCACCCCTTGATAATAAGAAGACACCTGCAGCAGATTCAATGCATTGTTAAGAATTCCAATTATCAAAGCACCTATAGCGGTACCAAAGATAGTACCAATGCCACCTGCCATACTGGTACCACCTATGACAACTGCCGCTATTGCATCCAGTTCATATCCAGAACCTGCAGTAGGCTGGGCAGAACCTAATCTGGAAGTAACGATTATTCCAGCCAACGCCGACAGAAACCCTGATATTCCGTATACAAAAATCTTCACATTATCAGTCTTGATCCCCGAATACATGGTTGCTTCTTCATTTGATCCCAAAGCATAAGTGTATCTGCCTATTTTCATATGTCTGAGTATGTAGTAGGCGATCACAAATACGAACAACATGATGTAAACAGGTATGGGTATGCCCAGAAAATAACCTGTGCCGATTTTTGAATATACTGCTGAAGTTTCAGATCCAAAAATACTTATTGGTTTGCCTTGGGTATACACCAGGGTGAACCCTCTAAGAAGTGTCATGGTTCCCAAAGTAGCTATAAAGGGCTGCAGCCTTCCTTTACTTATGAACAAGCCGTTTACCATTCCCATTCCAAGACCCAGCATCAAGGTCAAAAGAATCACTAAAAATATGTTCATACCCGAGGCAACCATCTTTGCTGAAACGGCTCCACATATGGCTAAGACAGATCCAACGGAAAGGTCTATGCCTCCGATCAAAATTGCGAAAGTAAGACCTGTGGCTATTACAGCATTGATGGAAGTTTGTCTAAGTACCGTTAGAGCGTTTGACCAAGTCAAAAACCTGTCGTTCATGATAGACATGGCTACGATCAGGATCAAAAGTACTATAACAGGTTTGTTTTGGGAGAGTATGCTCTTCCAGTCCCTTCCCTTTAAAGATAGTTTTTTCATTCAGCTCACTTCCTTTCCGACGGCCAAGCTCATGATTTTTTCCTGATCGGCATTTTTTATATCCAAAGTCCCGGTCACCATGCCTTCGTGCATGACCATGACCCGATCGCTGATGCCAAGTATCTCAGGTATTTCCGACGAAATCATTAATATGCTCATGCCACTTTCTTTGTATTTGTTTATAAGTTCATAAATTTCTTTTTTGGCACCCACATCCACTCCTCTGGTTGGTTCGTCCAAAATCAAAATCTTTGGATTTGTGTTCAAATTTTTGGCAAGTGCCACCTTTTGTTGATTGCCGCCACTTAAAAATTTAAGTAATTGCTTGGTTCCTGCCGCTTTTATAGACATGCTTTTTACGTAGCTGTCAGTAGACTTTTCTTCTTCACTTTTATTTATTTTCCCAATTTTGCCCACATATTGATCCAATGATGCCAGTGTGACATTTTCAACAATATTGAGCCCTAAAACGATCCCATTGGATTTTCGATCCTCTGACACGTATGCAATTCCTTCTTTGATAGCATCCTTGGGGCTTTTTATGACAACTGGTTTGCCCTTCATCAGAATTTCTCCTTTATCCAGAGGATATACTCCGTAAATGGATCTTGCCATTTCCGTTCTGCCTGCTCCTACCAGACCTGCAACTCCCAGTATTTCTCCTTCTTTGAGTTCAAAAGATATATCCTTTACAAACTTATTCGACAGGTTCTTTACTTCAAGGACCGTATGCCCAAGAATAGTATTGACTCGTGGATATTGCTCGCTTAATTTTCTTCCCACCATCATTTCTATGATTTTGTCTTCATCCAGTTCATCGATAGTTTTTTCTCCAACAAGTGTTCCGTCTCTTAGGACCGTTACATAGTCACATATTTGAAAAATCTCATTCAATCTGTGTGAAATATATACTATGCTGTGTCCCTGACTTCTAAGTTCGTTGACCACTTCAAACAATTTTTCAGTTTCTGATATAGTCAGTGCTCCAGTTGGCTCATCCATTATTATAACTTTTGCATTCAAGGATAATGCTTTTGCGATTTCTATAAGTTGTTGTTTGCCAACGCTGAGATTTTTCACCAATTCTTTTGGACTTTCGTTCAGCCCCAGTTTATCCAACCACTGTTTGGATTCATCATAAAGCTGTTTCCACTTGATTTTTCCACTCTTTCCAACCGGCTCTCTTCCAAGAAAAATATTCTCACTTATGGATAGATCTTGAACCAAGTTCAACTCTTGATGGATTATGGCAACTCCCATATCTTGAGATTCTTTGGTAGTTGTAAAGTTTACTTCTTTACCTTCAAGATAAATATCACCTGAAGTCTTGAGATATACACCGGTCAAAATCTTCATCAATGTCGACTTTCCCGCCCCGTTTTCTCCTACCAGCGCCATGATTTTACCTTTGTATATGTTAAAATCCACATTGTCCAGGACTCTAACTCCGGAAAATTCCTTTACTATATTTTTCATGGATACGATTTTTTCATCCACAGCTATACCCCCTATTACTGTCACATATCAAAATACCACTCCAGATACCAAGATAACGTTTGCATATGGAGTGAATTCTCCAGTTCTTATCACCGCCATGGACCCTTCAGTCATTTTCTTGAATTCTTCATGTGTTACGTATCTTATTTCAACTTCAGGTTCCAATTCACCAAGTAATCTGAGGATCTCGTCATGAAGAGTGATGCTGTTTTCTTTGATCTCTTCAGCCATGATCACCTCTTCTACCTTTTGTTCACTCAAAACTCCTTTTAAGACATCCAAAAATTGCGGCACACCCTTGGAAACAGCCAAGTCGATTCTTTCTACCCATTCCGGTATGGGCAGCCCTGCATCGCATATGGCCAAATTGTCCTTGTGACCCATTCTGGATATCAAAGAAGAAATATTCGAATTCAAAAGATAACTTTTTTTCATTTTCAATCCTCCAATATAGACATTTTTTCATACCACTGATCAAAATTTTCTACTTCATTCAAGTACGGCAAAGATGTTTGAGCTCCAGCTTTCGAAACTGTCATAGCTCCTACTTTCATGGCAAATTTTAAAGCCTCTTCCATTGTTTTCCCTTCATCAAGGGCAACCCCAATGGCACCATTAAAACTGTCTCCGGCTGCAGTCGTATCTACCACCTTTACTTTGTAGGCAGGCATCACACTTATATTTTCCTTGGTAATGTGCATGCATCCTTGTCCTCCAAGGGTTACTATCATCTCCTTTACGCCTTTTTCCATAAGTTTTTCTGCCGCAATTTGGATGTCGTCAAGATTATCCGTTGGCAAACCGCTGAGTATTTCCAATTCGGTCTCATTAGGTGTTAAGATATCTGTCAGGGATAGTATCTCCTCGTCCAGCTCTCTGGCTGGGGCCGGATTCAAAATCGTGATTGCACCAAAATCCTTTGCCATTTTCAGTGCTTTTCTTACGGTTTCCAAAGGTGTTTCCAGCTGTACGATCATTACGTTGGTTTTTTTAAAGCATTCTTCCATATTTTCAATGTCTTCGGGTGTTAACCCGTAATTTGCGCCGGGAGCTACCGCTATAGCATTGTTACCCTTTTCTTCTACAATTATCGCAGCTACACCAGTAGAATAATCGTCTTTTTCCAAAACTCTTTGAACATCTACGCCATCTGATTCAAGGGATCTCTTCAATTGTTCACCCATGGAATCTTTGCCTACCGCTCCTATCATTGTTACGTCAGCTTTGAGTTTTGCGGCAGCATCTGCCTGATTTGCTCCCTTGCCTCCGGGTATCTGTTTGAATGATGTCCCCAATACGGTTTCTCCCGGCCTTGGGATAGTAGGGGCAGTGATAACCAAATCCATGTTAAGGCTTCCAACCACAGTAATCATTTTATTTCTCCTCTCAGCTTGATTTTCTAACAACAAGTTCAGTTTCCAGAATGATTTTTGACTCCGTATTTTTTTCATTGCCCTCGATGGCTCTTATTAGCATTTGTGCAGCTTTATGACCCATTTCATAATTAGGCTGCTTTATAGTTGTAAGTTCCGGTTCTACCAAGGAAGCCATGTAGATATCGTCAAATCCCATGATCCCGATATCTTCGGGTATTCTTTTCCCAAATTCCTTGAGCTTTTTCATTGCACCAATGGCAATGAGATCATTGCCACAAAATATAGCATCAAAATCCACACCCTCTTCAAAAAGCAAAGTTACTGCTTCCATACCCCAAAGGCTTCTATACTCCCCGACTTTTATGTACTTTTCCTCGAATTCGATGCCATTGTCTTCAAGTGCCTTCCTGTAGCCCTTCAACCTGTCCTTTGCAGTCTGAGTATTTAAAGATCCTGCTATATATGTTATCTTCCTGTAACCCTTTTCTATCAAATGGATCACTCCTTTATAGGAAGCTTCCCCATTGTCTATCAGGACCTTGCCTTTAACGTTGTCTGAATCGTAGTCCCTATCGATTAGGATTATAGGGACCCTGCAACGCTCAAGACCTGAGTTGGTGTTGTTTCTATCTGCAGAATGAGTGAATATTATGCCATCCACCATTTTTTCTGTCAGAATTTCAATATATCTGTCTTCCTGTTCCAAGTTGTCATCCGTGTTGCAGATTATAATGCTGTAACCGGATTCTCTAGCTTTGTCTTCAGCCCCTCTGGCTATCTCAGGAAAAAATGGATTAACAATATCAGGTAAAATCAATCCCAGTGTTTTAGTTCTTTTTGTCACCAGGCTTCTTGCCATGGAATTGGGTATATAGTTATGCAACTTTGCAATATTCATGACCCTGTCCCTGGTTCCTTGTGATATGTTCTTGTCTTTGTTATTAAAAATCATGGATACAGTAGCTATTGAAACTCCTGCTTCCTTTGCAATATCTTTGATAGTAACAGATTTTTTTTTCATGTCAGCCTCGCACTCCAATTCAAGTTAAACGTTTAACCAATTTCATTATACAACACATTTTTAATAATTTCCATACTTCTTTCAATTTTTTGTTTATATTTAAAAACTTCTCCTCTCAAAAAAAAGATCGACTTTCGTCGATCTCAATTCAATTCCGCTTGTCCGGTATATAACTGATAATATCTGCCTCTTTGTTCCAGAAGATCTTCGTGGGATCCCCTTTCTATGATCCTTCCGTCCTCTAAAACCAAAATGGCTTTTGCATTTCTTATTGTGGACAATCTGTGTGCAATGACGAAAACCGTCCTTCCTTCCATCAACTTGTCCATTCCTTTTTCTATGAGCTTTTCCGTTCTTGTGTCAATTGAACTTGTGGCTTCATCCAAAATCAAAACAGGCGGATCTGCTACAGCTGCCCTGGCTATTGAAATAAGCTGTCTTTGGCCTTGTGACAAGTTGGCACCATCCCCTGAAAGCATTGTTTCGTAGCCGTATGGAAGATGCTTGATAAATTCATGTGCATTGGCCAGCTTTGCCGCTTGAACCACTTCTTCATCAGAGGCATCCAATTTGCCATATCTGATGTTGTCTGCAACGGTACCTGTAAATAGATGGATGTCCTGAAGAACAATGCCTAAAGACCTTCTCAACGATTCCTTTGATATTTCTCTTACATCGATTCCATCATATGTTATCTTGCCCGATTGGATCTCATAGAATCTGTTTATCAAGTTGGTTATGGTAGTCTTTCCCGCTCCCGTGGATCCTACAAATGCGATCTTTTCACCTGGTTTGGCAAACAAGCTTACATTCTTCAGCACCGGTTTCCCTTCGATATATGAAAAGTCCACATTTTCAAGCTTTACATCACCCTTTAGCGGAACCAGATCTTCCTCTACATATTCCAACTTTACTTTCCATGCCCAGCATTCTGTATTCTCTTGAGTTTCGCAGGCGAATCCGGATTTTTCATCGGTAACTTTTACCAAAGTTATCTTTCCTTTATCAACTTCGTCATTTTTTTCCATTATGTCAAATATCCTCTCTGCTCCGGCCAATGCATTTAAAATCATGTTGGCTTGCTGTGACACGTGGTTTATTGGCATTGATACTTGCCTTGTATATTGAAGATAAGACACGAGGGTTCCTATATCCAAAATTCCCAAAATGGTCAATATCCCTCCCACTGAACTGGTCACTGCGTAATTGAGATAAGCCATATTCCCCAAAACCGGCATTACCAATCCTGCAAAAGTTTGTGCATTTGTTGCCGCCTTTCTAAGTTCCTCATTTCTAGAATTGAACTCTTCGATAGCCTTCTCTTCATAGCAAAAAACTTTTATGTCTTTTTGCCCTTCTATCATCTCTTCGATGTATCCGTTGACGTATCCCAGTTTTGCCTGCTGCATCGAAAAATAATGTTTGCTTTTTTTAGCGATGATTTTAGATAAAAAGAAAATAAGAAACAACATGACCGCCGTAACCAATATCATTAAAGGGCTGAGAACTATCATCATAATAATTACACCCGTGAACGTTATGACGCTGCTGATAATACCTGCCAATGAATTATTCAGAGCCTGACTAATAGTGTCTATGTCGTTGGTATATCGGCTCATCAAGTCTCCATGTGTGTTGCTGTCAAAAAATTTGAGTGGCAGTCCCTGCATCTTGTCAAACATGTCTTTTCTCAAATCAAAAACCGTACTTTGAGAGATGTGTACCATTATCCTTGCATAGGCAAACGAAGCTCCTGCGCCCAGCGAATATATGGCTGCAAGTAAAAGGAGCATCTTAGCCATGCCAGAAAAATCACCGGGAATTATGTACTTGTTTATCAGAGGTTTGAGAAAATACGAACCGGCGATCATGGATACCGAACTCAACAAGATGAATATTACAGTCAGGATCAAAAGACCGTTGTATTTTGAAAGATATTTTCCAAGTTTTCTTAAAGTGCTTTTCATATCTTTTGGTTTATTAAACCCCATTCTTCTTCCAGGGCCGTGTCCCATGGGCGAACTCATGTTGCTTGAATTTTCCTTGCTTGCAAATTTGTCAGACATTA
Organism: Alkalibacter mobilis; assembly: GCF_015594845.1. Lineage (GTDB taxonomy): Bacteria > Bacillota > Clostridia > Eubacteriales > Alkalibacteraceae > Alkalibacter > Alkalibacter mobilis. The sequence goes on from NZ_JADNRK010000001.1 coordinate 82,089, forward strand.
AGATCCACCCCCTCCTGCTGAGACGTATAAACATCCTTGTATATGTCGCTGGATTTCATCAATTCTTTGTGATTACCTGCAGCAGAAATCTTTCCGTTATCCATCACCACGATCAAATCTGCATCCATGACTGAAGCTATTCGTTGGGCTATAATTATTTTTGTTGTTTCCCTAAGCTCGTTCTTGAATGATTTTCGGATCTTTGTGTCGGTGGCCGTATCCACTGCGCTCGTGGAATCGTCCAAAATAAGTATTTTAGGCTCCTTAAGCATTGCTCTGGCTATCGACAGCCTTTGCTTTTGACCTCCGGACAGATTAACACCGCCCTGCTCCAGAACAGTTTCATATCCCTCTTCGAACTTGTTGATAAATTCTTCGGCACATGCTGCTTTGGCTGCAGATTTTATTTGTTCCATGGTGGCATTTTCATTTCCCCATCTGAGATTCTCTTCAATTGTTCCACTGAATAATGTGTTTTTTTGCAAAACCATTGCCACAGAATTCCTGAGAGTTTTGATCTTATAATCCCTGACATCCCTGCCACCAACTAATACGCGTCCCTTGTCAACATCGTATAATCTCGGTATAAGTTGAACCAGGGTAGTTTTGGCAGAACCTGTTCCGCCAATGATACCTACAGTCATTCCTGACTCGATTTTAAGATTTATTCCCTCCAGATTATATTCGTTTCCGTGTACGTCGTATTTAAAATAAACATCTTCAAAAACTACACTGCCGTCAATAATTTCCACATCTTCTTCGGTGTTGTCACTGACATCCGGCATCTCTTCCAAGACCTCCATTACCCTTCTCGCAGATGCAACGGATCTGGTGAGCATCATGAATATCATGGACAACATCATCAAAGACATTAGTATCTGCTGCACGTAGGTTATGAAACTTGTCAGTTTCCCAACCTGCAGATCGCCTGTGTAGACCATGTTTCCGCCGAACCACATGATGGCTATTATAGTAGAAAACATTACCAACTGCATTATGGGCATATTTAGTACGATAAGTCCAAATGCCTTTTCGGCGGTATCCTTAAACTCTTCATTTTTTTTGTTAAATTTTGACTTCTCGAATCTTTCTCTTACAAAAGACTTTACTATCCTGATCCCTACCAGATTTTCCTGAACCACGACGTTTACTCCGTCAGTTCGTTCCTGCAACTCTGTAAAGTAGATCTTTACCCTTTTGATGATCAAATACAATGATATTACCAACACTGGTATGCCTACCGCAAAAACCATGGCCAACCGGGCATTTATCGAAATTGCTATGACAAGAGCTGTAATCAGCATTACAGGTGCCCGAACCAGCATCTTCATGCCCATGGTCACAGACATTTGCATGGTATTGACGTCACCCGTGAGTCTGGTTATAAGCGATGCAGTCGAGAAACTTTCGATATTCTTAAACGAATATCTCTGAATTTTTTCAAACTCTCCTTTTCTCAGTTCCGCTCCAAAGCCCTGTCCCGCAACTGCGGAGAATCTGGCTGATCCTATTCCGAAAGCCAATGCGATCATTGCCATGGCCACCATTAAAAGTCCCATTTTAATAGTATAACCGATATCCCTGTTTACTATGCCTACATCCACGATGTATGACATGACCAAGGGTATTATAAGTTCGAACATTGCCTCCAGTGCAGAGCATAGTATGCCCAAAATCACCGCCGCTCTATATTTGCTTAAGTAGGGAAGAAATTTTTGTAACAAGCTGCCACCTCATTTCAGTATGTTGAATATTGTTGAAAACTTATATTCTATTATACAATACTTCTCCCTGATTTATACACCATTAAAAATAATATATCCCGCTTAGCAATACAAATAAAAAACAGCCGGAATTTACTCCGACTGTCTTGAATTACAATCTTATCTTTTTTTCAAAGTTGCCAGCAGGACTCCTCCAATGACAGTTCCTACTATGATGGAAACAAGGTACATTGGTAGATTTCCAACTGCATTTGGTATAGGCAATACGAACACTCCACCGTGAGGCACTGCCAGTGTAGCTTTAAAGAACATCGATAAAGCCCCTGTGATCGCCGAACCTATCATTATTGAAGGGATTACCCTTATGGGATCAGCCGCCGCAAATGGTATGGCTCCTTCTGTTATAAATGATGCTCCCAGAGCCCAGGCCGCTTTTCCTGCTTCTCTCTCATCCACAGTATACTTGTTCTTTGCAAGAACTGTAGACAATGCTATGGCCAACGGTGGGACCATTCCGGCTGCCATTACTGCCGCCATTACCATTGAAGGTTGTCCTGCAGATATTGTTGCAGCTCCAAATGTGTATGCAGCCTTGTTCACAGGACCACCCATGTCAAATGCCATCATCAATCCTATTATTGCTCCCAAAAGTACTGCATTTGTTCCCTGAAGACCTTCCAACCAAGCCAACATAGCGTCATTGACTGCCTTTACAGGACCGCCCAGAACAAATATCATAATTAATCCCATTATCAGTGTAGACAAGACCGGCAATACCAGAACCGGCATCAAGCCTTCCATGGATTTAGGAAGCTTGATAGTCTTTTTAAGAAGTACCACCGTATAACCTGCAAGGAAACCAGCAAGTATACCACCCAAGAATCCTGCACCAATATTGGCAGAAATAAGTCCCCCTACCATACCTGGTACAAGTCCCGGTCTATCGGCAATGGAGAATGCTATATAACCTGCAAGGATCGGAACCATAAGACCGAATGCGCCAGTTCCTCCGCCTATCTGCATCAACGCCCAAGCCAGAGTTCCCTCTGTTTGAAAAGCGGTAATGCCGAATGCAAATGAAAGTGCTATTAAAATTCCTCCGGCTACAACAAATGGAATCATAAAGGATACGCCGGTCATAAGATGCTTGTAAACGCCCTGCTTTCCTTTTGGAGCTTCAGATTTTTCAACCTTTTGTTCAACATTTTCCTTTGCAACCGGTTTAGCATCGACGGCTCTTTGCAACAAACCTTTTGCATCCTTGATGGCATCCTTGACCGACGCCTCAATCATTGGGATCCCTTGAAATCTGGCTTTATCCACATTTGTGTCTACTGCCAAAACGACAGCATGCGCCGAATTAATATCTTCATCCGTCAAAACATTTTCTGCTCCTACAGATCCCTGTGTCTCGACCTTAATGTCGATGTTCATTTCTTTTGCCGCAAGTTGCAGAGCTTCAGCAGCCATATAGGTGTGAGCTATGCCTGTGGGGCAAGAAGTTACAGCTAAAATTTTCATATTATAATTCCCCTTTCTTATTTAAAAACTTCTATGAGTTCTTCATAAGTTGAAACATTCATCAATTTGTCCCTTACATCCTGATGCATAAGTTTTCGGGATATTTCAGCCAATACCTTGAGATGCACATCGTCAGATTTTTCCGGAACGGCTATAATAAAGAAAAGATGAGCAGGTAATTCATCCATGCTTTCAAAATCTATTCCCGCAGAGCTCCTGCCAAATGCTATTGCCGGTTCCTTTACAGCTTTGTTCTTTCCATGGGGTATGGCCACACCCATGCCTATTCCAGTAGAAAACTCTTCTTCCCTTTTTAGAACAGCACCGATGAATTCCCCTTCGTCCGATATTACACCGTCATTTGTGAGAATCCCTGTCAACTCAGAGATCACGTCATTCTTTGTAGTACTTTTCAGATCAAAACTAACTCTTTTGTCGGTAAGCAACTTTGTCATATCCATTATTCAAACCTCCTTTATTTTTAAAAGTGCCTCTTCCAGCAAATCTTCTGCTTGCTTCAAATTACATGCTTTTGTGCCTTCCAACATAACTGACGCGGCACCTGCACTTTGAGCCATAGCCAAGGTCTTAAGATCGTCAAATCCATTCAAACTGCTGTAAACCATGGCTGCAACCATTGAATCCCCGGCACCTACAGTACTTTTTACAGGCACCTCTAGACCGTACGCCCTGTACACCTTTTCCTTTGTAACGTAAATGCTTCCGTCCTTGCCCAGGGAGACCAAGACCTTTCCTACCCCTTCAGCCACCAGCTTGCTGGCAGCATCGATCAATTTTTCCTCCGTATCAAGGGTTTCACCCATGAGCTTCTCAAGCTCAAAATTGTTTGGCTTGACTAAGTCAGGCTTTGCTTTTATCGCTTCTTTAAACAAGTCGCCCTCTGCGTCTACTACAACTGACGCTCCGGCATTTTTTGCAACTTCAGTCAAATCTTTGTATATCGTCTTCGGGACCCCTTCGCTGACGCCTCCTGACAGAACTACAACGTCATCTGGTGCCAGATTTTCCAAGAAAATTTCCTTGAATTTTTCCAACTCTTCCGATTTAATTTCTCCTCCGGGTTCATTTATATCGGTAAATGTGTTTTTCGTCGTGTCTACAAGTTTGATATTGGTTCTGGTATCGGAGCTTATCGAAACAAATTTTTCCTGTATGTCCCTTTTTCTCAACTCATCTTTAAATGCCTTTTCCAGATTATCTCCTAAAAACCCCATCGCCAGGCTTTTAACATCAAATTCTCTCAATACTTTTGAGACGTTTATGCCCTTTCCTCCGATATCGCACCTAATGGCTTTTACCCTGTTGACCTCTCCGACGTTAAAATTCTCCACTAGCAGAGTCTTGTCCAAGGCTGGATTCAACGTAACAGTTATTACCACACGATCACCCCTTTCAACTCGTTATTATTCTTACCCCAAAATTTTGAAATTCATCAAGTATTTGCTTTTCAACCTCGTCGGTAGTTATTATTGCATCTATTTGCTTGAGATTTTCTATGACAGCAAAATTCACGACACCGAATTTTGAAGGATCACTCAAAACATAAACCTTGTCTCCCGATTCCATCATAGTCCTCTTTGTTATAGCCTCCGTCAAGTTTGGGGTTGTGAGTCCGTCTTTGAGGGTTATACCGTTTGTACCAAGAAAGACCTTGTCTACTTTGAAGTTTCTTAATGAATTTTCACTGAGCTGTCCTACCATGCTTCTGGTATTTTTTCTTAAAGTTCCTCCGGTCAATATTATTTCCATATCCTCTTTTTCCCACAAAATCGTTGCTATATCTATAGAGTTGGTTATTACAGTAATATTTTTTGCATTTAGTGCCTTTGCCAACTCCAGAGTGGTCGTACCGGAATCTATGATTATGCTGTCTCCATCACCTACAAGCTTTGCGGCAACTTTTGCTATTCTGACTTTATCTGAATGCCTGCTGGTTTCTTTCTCTTTGAAAGAAGGTTCAAAATTTCTGCTGCTCAAGGATACTGCTCCACCATGTGTCCTTTTCAACATGTTTTTTTCTTCCATGTCCTGCAGATCTCTTCTGATAGTCGATTCACTTACGTCAAAAATTTCTGTCAGGTCAGAAACTCTCACACTGTTTTTTTCTTTTAGTAATTCCACAATCTTTTGATATCTTTCTTCGATAAACATCTTATCACCCTTCGCGTGATTGTTTATTATTGTTTGTAATCGTTTTTGCTTATTTATGATTGTATTACGGGTTTTTGTATTTGTCAATACGTTTACATAAAATTATTTTAGAATTATCAGTCATAAATGAGCATGTAAAAAGCGGCCATTGGCCGCATTCAAAAATTATTGTCAAGATTGGCATTTGGGACACAAAAAAGTCTTAGAGGATAGGATCAGTTACTTTTATCGATCTCTATCCTCTAAGATACTGATTCATTAGTCATGTAAACTTCCTTTCTATGGCTAATGTTTTTTCAACAAATCGGATCGGTCGCCAATCATCCCTATTTGAATCTCTTTTGGAACCAGTCGAAAAACTTTGAATCTTCTTCTTTGTTACAGTTTTAATTCTTTTACTACCTTACTGTACTTAAATCAGTTAATTCTAAACGGCTGCTTTACCAACTTTAAATCTCTAACTTCTAAACTTACTTTCAACACAAAATTTGTTACTTTTACATCCATGTAGATTTTAATTTGAAGCTTTAGGGATTATGTTTTCCAATCTTTCTTTGTTGTTTCTTATATACCCGGTACCTTTTTCATTAAACATCCAAACCTAAAAATATTTCGTTTTTTTTTTGGATTTCTTCTCGATGTTTTTCCAACAAAAAAATCTTAAAGGACAGCATCTTTATTTCAATTGCCGTCCTTTAAGATTCTGATTCATTAGTCATGTAAATTTCCTTCCTATGGCTAATGTATTTAACAAAGCTGATTTTGTTTGGATCTCTTCGACCACTCCATATCTTTCAGTCATCTTTTTGAGTTTCACTTTATTGCTTGCAAAATCCGATTCTGCAGTTCAACAAGATTCATCTCCGACTGATTCGATAAATGGAATAAATCTAAAGATTTTCCTTGCTCCATCTCTTTGTTGCTTTTATGATACCCGTCAACAATTCTTCTAAACATTCATTTTGAAATTTTTATGCTTTTTAGACCAGTTCCTTTAACACTCTTTCCAATCTTACCTTCTGTTCCGGTCTGGTCATAGGTACATCGTACTGCCAACAATCAAACACATCTGCATCCTTGACGATTTCTTCTATGGGGGTTCCCACGACATCTTTGCTGCTATGGTTTTTAGCTGCAGTTGCCACAATTTCTATTTCTTCTTTTGAAAACTCACCCAGCTCCTTCAAAAATTCTTTTACAGGCTCATATGCATTTCTTGCGTGATCCTTTTGATATCCTGTAACTATCCTTCCATAGTCATGCAATATGCAGGATATGATAGCCATTTCAGGCTCCACACCTCTTTTCAATGCAAGAATACGCCCTAAAGTCCCGCTGCTTGCCATGTGGATCTTTTCGAAATCCAAGGGGTATTCTCTATCCAAACCGTCAGTTTTATAAGAGTCTATCTTCTCAATCAACGCACTTCCAACTTTCATAATTCTATTCACGATATCAACCTCCCTATTATTATCCCATTATATCAAAAATATCACCTCAAAACATTATTGCTCTAAAATTTCCAGTCTGAATCAAATTGAAGTCTTGACAAGAATAACGATTTGCTATAATGTAAGTAAGTACTTACTATATTGGAGGTCAAGATGAAAAAAGCTGAACGAAAAAAACAAATACTTGATTGTGCAATGACTCTTTTCGCCAAATACGGTTACAAGGGCACGACTACCGCAGCCATTGCTAAAAAATCTGAAATTTCGGAAGTGACACTATTTAGAAATTTTTCATCCAAACAAGAAATTTTCATGAAGTGCATTGAGCCGGTGTTTGTTAACACACTCGAAGAGACATTGGACTTTCCCACTGAAACAGACCCTAAAGGATCACTAAAATCGATCCTTCAGGAAAGGATCAAAACTATCTCAAAAAATTATGAGCTCGTTAAATTGATACTGTCTGAATCGGAGTTCATTTCTGATTTCAGAGAAGAGAGTTTGATGCAGATAATGTCAAAAAGATTTATGGCAGTTTTCGAAAAAATCGGTATTCCAAAAGCAAAAAGAGAATTTGTTTTAAGATTGGTGATGGGATCCATCCTTTCATATTTATATCTGCCTCAAGCGGACGAAGAAAAAATCCAACAATATTCAGCGGATCTTGCTGAAATGATAATTACTCATGCAGTCAAGGAGGTACAAAATGCATAATCTATTCTCAAAACTTGGAGCTTTGATCGAGAGAAGGCCAATAAAAGTCTTGCTCATCTCATTGCTGGCATTTGCAATTTTAATATCCGGCGTAAGAAGCATCGGCCTGTCTACTGGTAATGAAACTCTTGTACAAAGCGATAATCCGGTATTTATTAACAACAAGGAAATGGAAGATGAATTTGGTTCCGATTCCATTCTTATACTGTTCGAAGGAGAAAATTTGGATACACTTCTTTCATCGGAAAATATTCGCAAAATGTGGAATATTGAGCAAAAATTGGGCCAAAACGAGAATATATACTCGGTAATGTCCCCGGCTGGGATGATAAATCAGATTTCGACCATGCAAAGTGAAAATATCAAGGATGCCGTATTGGAAATCAGCGACGGTCTGGGAGAAATTGGCAATAAGTTGACTGAAGTAGGTACGGAGTTAAAAAACAAGGATCTTATGGATCCTTCAGAAATCGAAGAAAAGTTAAATTCCTTGTCGGGTGTTACGACTGCCTTCGACAAACTTATCGATGGTCAGACCCAATTATCTTCAGGGGCATTGCAATTGAAGGACGGCTTGTTGAAGGCTTCCGGGGGATTGAACGAAGCTTCTGCTCAGCTTGAAATACTAGGTCAGTCTGCTGCACAAAATCCAGAGCTTCAAATGAAGCTAAACGCAATCGCCCGGAATATAGCACAAAGTGCACAGGGTATTGAGACCATGGGCACTAAATCGTCCGGCTTAAGTGAAGGAGCTCTACAAAGCGCAGGGGCTTTGGAAAACATCAAAACTAATTTGGCAAAAGAAACTGAAAGCATGAAGGCTGAGATGCCAAATGGCATGGATCCTAAAGAAATTGATGAAATGGCTGACGGATTCATTGAAATAGGTGCAAATCTGACGGACATTTCCGAAGCCATGGATACTTTCCACACAAAAAGCCAAATGATGATCGCAGATATACCAGCGCTGCAAAGCGAAATCGACGAGATGTTTTATGACGGCCAAACTATAAGATCCGTATTTTCACAAGTTGTAGTCGATGATTCACATGTTCTCATGGTCGCGAAACTCAATGGAAACGTTGCAGACAGCCAAAAGGATGTGATCGTTTCCGACTTGAAACAGCATATGGAATCCGAAGGATTCGAAACCATCGATTACACCATATCAGGAAAACCGGTTTTGGATTCATCGTTAAGATCAGAAATGCAAAAGAACATGCAAATGATGGTCATGGCTGCCGTTGTTATCATGCTTGTGATCCTTACCCTAATATTCAAGGTCAAGTGGAGGATCCTAAGTCTTGGAATCATAATGATATCGGTCGTGGCGACTTTGGGACTGATGGGTTGGATCAACGTTCCCATAACAATGGTGTCTATGGCAGTGTTCCCGATCCTCATAGGGCTTGGAATAGACTATTCCATACAGTTTCATAACAGGTATGAAGAAGACAAGTCTGTCAAAACAACTATCACTCATATAGGGAAAGCTGTGGCAGTGGCAGTTCTGGCCACTTTCCTGGGTTTCATCTCGCTTTATGCTTCACCGGTGCCTATGATTCAGGATTTCGGCAAGATGCTCACAATTGGAGTAGTGATCAGTTTTATTGGCAGCATATTCATACTTATGAGCATCCTGAAATTAAGAGACGACTTCAGCGATGTAACGGAAGTGAAAGTTAAAAATGACCCCGATCTTAATTCTCCACTTTTAGACAGAATATTTGCAGCGTCAACTAGAATTGTAATCAAATTTTCTGCGATTATATTTGTTGTCGCAATAATTGTTTCCTCCATAGGATTTTCATACGACAGCAAAATAGGAGTGGAGAGCAACATAGAAAACTTCATGCCGCAGGACATGGATGCGCTTTCAGACATACGTTACATAAGAGACACTGTTGGTTCTACAGAGCAGATCATACTTTATTTGAACGATAACGACATACTTTCTGAGGAAAACATAAGCTGGATCGAGTCGAAAAGCGATCAACTTTTAAATGACTATCCAGAAGTAGTCGTGAACGTGAACTCAATATTGACACCTGTTCAAAATATGGATTTCGCTAATGACACCGGAGTAGAAACCGGCATTAGAGAAAAGGTCCTGGATCTTCCAGATCAACAAAAAAAGATGTTCATAAACGAAGATCTTACTCAGGGCATAGTGATCCTTGAGATAAAATACCTTCCTACTGAAAAACTTCAAAGTTTTATTTTCGACTTAAAATCTGAAATCTCTGATTCGCCCATGGATGTGGACATTACAGGTAAAAGCGTATTGGACGTGGAGATGGTTAAGGGCCTTACTTCCGGCAGGGTCGAGATGACCCTCATAGGCTTGGGATTGGTTTTTGCAGCCTTGTTGCTAATATATAGAAACTTCTTCAAGGCACTGATTCCGCTTCTACCGGTAGTACTGATAATCGGAATGTCAGCAGGTTCCATGCACGTTTTAGGTTTGAGCTACACTCCCATAACTGCCACCCTCGGAGCGTTGATCCTGGGGATGGGCACGGAAATGACCGTAATGGTCATGGAGCGTTATTTGGAGGAAAGAAGAAACGGTGAAAACAAGACGGAAGCTATGATCACATCCATAAAAATGATTGGCAAGGCCGTACTGGCTTCCGGCCTGACTACAATAGGTGGATTTTCGGTCTTGATTTTTTCAGAATTCGTCATATTGAAGGATTTTGGATTGATGACGGTTATAAATATATCTCTTGCCTTGATCAGTACTTTTCTGGTTTTACCGTCGATAATATACATATTTGACAGATTTCTCTTTAGCAAGAAAGAAAAAAGAGAACTTTTAAAAACCATCAACGAGACGGTGTAAGTCGAATATCTTTCAAAATCATCTTTAATGACAGAGGACCTTGGCTTAAGCCAAGGTCCTTTCTTTTTACTGCAATGATCAGTCGATCCAATCAGTCTCAGAAATATCCAGTTTCGCCATTCTTAGATCTTTGGGTGTGTTTATAGGATCGATCGACTCGATTTTTAAAAGGCATTCCTCTCTACTCGCATAAACCGATGTCATTGCAACAGATACCAATTCATAAGTACCCCCGCCTCTAAATCTCAAATATCCCTCTTCCGATTTTGCTACGAATAATTCCATTAAATTGCCTGCCCTTCCAAATTTGTTAAAATCTCCATACCTCTGCCGTTTAAACTTTGATTAGTCGTCCATTCTTTCAGCTTTTCATAGGCTTTGCCTTCATCTATGAGTCTGTTGGACAATTCATAACCTTCTGGAATTGTATTAACGACTCCAGTCAATTTGAAGATCAGTGCGCTGTTCAGGCTCACGATATCCCTTGAACATCCCCGGTCTGTACCATTCAAAATTTTTATCAATCTTATGGCCTCTTTTCTTCTATCGCCCTTTGGTTTCAACTCTTCAGGATTACCATTTTCGATCCCAAGTTCTTTCAGAGTTATTTCATATTTTTCTAAAGTCCCATCCTCTTTGAGTTCACATATGATCGTTTTGCCCAATGTGGATGCTTCGTCCATCCCTAAAGTAGATCCTTCGACCTGCCCATAAACTATCATAGCTTTCTTGTATCCAATTTCTTTCATCAATTTTGCAACAGGTTCCAGCATTTCTTCCTTGTAAACACCCCTTACGGCATATTTGGGTAGAGCTGGATTGGCCAAGGACGCCGATATGTTAAGAGTAGTTCCAAAAGCAATTTGGGAAAGGATTCTTCCCAAAGCCTTTGGATGAACCAAGGGGCTCATGCCGTTGAAGATACCTATGCCCGCATTTTTAATGCTTGCAACAGCAAGTTCGGGGCTTTCCTCAACATCGATCCCCAATTCTTCCAATACATCTATGGTTCCACAAACAGAACTTAGGGCTCTTGAACCATGCTTTCCCATTTTAACTCCGCCTGCAGAGGCTATGATCGAAGATGCCGTACTTATATTGAAGGTTTTAAATGTGTCCATGCCCGTACCTGAATTATCGACCAAGTCTATGGAATCCAATTCCTTTGGTTTTATAGTATCCACCTGATATATCGCCTTCCAACATGCAGCCATTTCTTCGATTGTTTCACCCTTTGAAGTAAGGGCTGACAAAAATGCTCCTTGCTGCATGTCCGTTTGCTCATTTTGAAGTAGTGACATAAACGCCCTTTCGGATTCCGTATTGTCAAGATCCTCTTTTCTCACCAACTTGGATATTAACGCTCCAAACTCTCTCATGTCCATTATTTTTTCTTGCATATCAAGCACTCTCCTTATAATTTTATAATAGCCGACATCACACTTTTTTCTTCCAGTGCGAATATGGCCTTTTCAACGTCGTTCAGTGAGTATGTTTCTGCCATCAACTTTTCAAAGGGTATCATTCCAGAATCTAAAAGTTCCAATGCAACACTATTGCCTTTAAATGTACAACCGTAAGAGCCAAACAATTGAATTTCCTTGTAGTGTAATTCATTCAGGATTTTTGTATCTATTTCATCTTTATGAAGACCGCTGAAGTAGCCTATCTTTCCACCTTTAGAGCATAACCTTATTGCATCCACCAGGGATTGTGGTGAAGAATTACATATCAAAACAACATCCGGCCCTTTTCCGCAGGTGATTTCATTTAAAATCGAGTCTGCATCATCCTGACTTAGATCCAAGGTTTTTTTGTATATGGCCGTACTTAGTCTTGGTGAGTAAACATCTGCTATCACTACACTGCCATGGCTGGATTTTTCAGCCAAAAAATAATTGATCATCCCCAGCCTTCCAGCTCCTAAAATCAGAATGTTTTCCGCTCCTTTAATGCTGACCTTTTCTTGAATGTTTATTGCGCAAGCTACCGGCTCGGCAAATGTTGCAATATCAGGCGACAAACCGTCTGGGATCTTGTTCAGCACTTTTTTTGCCGAAGCTCCCTTGATTTCAATGAATTCCTGCATCCCCCCATCCTTATGAAATCCAAGGATCTCCATACTGTCACATAAATTTTCTTTTCCTACATCGCAATATCTGCAGTTATTGCAATAATTGCCCGGAAAAATTTGAACTCTGTCTCCAACTTTGAAGTCCTCTTTCAATTCTGCAGGGACATATTCTATTTCACCTGTTATTTCATGGCCCAGCACTCTAGGATAAAAAAGATCTCTATGACCTTTTCTATAACTTTTCATGTCTGCTCCGCAAACCCCGCAGTACGAAACTTTTATGATCACATCATTTTTTTGCTTCGGTTTTTCACAATTTACAACCACAAGTTTTTCAAGATCTTCCAAAACCAGTTTCTTCACATGACCCTACCTTTCTGAACAAAAATAAGCCCGCACTTAAAAAGTGCGGACTTTCCAACATCCTCACGAACAACTTCCATGACTCGTAGAAGCTAATTCTATTTCAGGCAGGTCTCCTGACTCAAGGCTTGACCAAACATTTCCTTCCCCATGACGAGTGGTTTATAATGTTTCCATACCTTTTACAGTGGCGGGCCCGTTCGGGACTTTCACCCGATTCCCTATTCTCTCATATTGAGCACCTGAAATTTTTATTTTTTTAATTGTATGACATAATTTTGAAGCTGTCAATATAGAAAAATCACAGAATTTAAAATTATTAAAATCCACCATAGGTATATTCTCTATCAGGAACATCATTCAAATCATCTTCATCGATTTCTGCAACGCATCTGACCATGGCACCGTCACCCAACCACCATCTGATTGGAAATGCCATAAATTTAAATCTCTTGCCTACTACTTTATCCAAATCTCCACCTACATTTTCAACACCTACGATACCGTTGCCCATCAAATATTTATGGCAAGGTTCCCAAGTGCCTTGAAGACCTGCATTTTCAAGTTTTCCGTATGCTTCCATGTATTTTTCCATACCGTGCACTTCTATGAATGTATCTTTGTGAAATTCTGCGTAGGCTTCCTTGCCAAATTTTTCAATGTACTCTTCCGATATGGGTTTTCCCGAGTTTCCAATAAGATTCATGGCAGGTGGACCGTTTTGTCCCATAGTTGTATGAAGCGGATGATCCAATGCCTGTTGATCCATAGCCACACATTTAGGTTTATACTTTTCAAACCATTGTCCTGCCTCTCTTCCGCATCCGCATGAATAGTGGTAATAATCCTTTGTATCATCAAACTTCAGGTGCATCCCCGTTCTCAATACAAGAACCATGCCTTCCACTTCTTCATGCGTTACACCGGCTCTGGCCAGCGCATCGTCCAGGTGTGCTCCGGTGATCAATCCCCAGTCATCGACCTTGATGTCGAGACAAACCGCATCTCCGTAGTATGCATCCAGGGGCAGTTCGTGGGTGTATCTTGCGCGTTTTCCGTCGAATTCTCTCTCCATTACGTGACGTGGTGCATCAGCGTGTGTTCCGCAATGCATTACTACATCGATTTTCTGAGTCAAAACTCCACTTTTTGCCAGGTTGTGCATAGTGTCGATTTTTGGCTTTGCAAAATAAGGCCATACAGGAATATCCGCATGAAAAGGATGACTTAAATCTACCAATACTTTTTTACCCATTTTTTATTCCTCCGTTTTGATTAATTTTTTTGTATTTAAACCAACAATATTTTAAAAAATTATTTTGTGTGTCCGCTCACGTTCCAATTCTCAAGACCCAGAATCTCTCTTGTTTCCTGTGGAGTGGCAATTTCTTTACCCATTTCAGCAACTATCCGATTTGTCCTCTCAACAAATTGTCTGTTAGATTCTGCAAGAACTTTTGGTGCATAGAATATGTTGTCCTCCATGCCTACTCTTAAATGTCCTCCCAATGCCATTGTTGCATACATTACAGGCAGGTGCATTTTACCTATTCCCAATGCTCCCCATGTACAATCTTGTGGTATAAGGCTTTTCAGGTAAACCAGGTTTTCAACTGTAGCAGCCATCCCTCCCGGCACCCCAAGAACAAACTGAAAATGAAGCGGGGCTTGTAAAACACCTTTTTTCAAATAATATAAAGCATTGTATACCATTCCTGCATCGAATATTTCGATTTCAGGCTTGACATCCACCTCTTGCATGGCATTTCCCAATTTTTCTAAAAAGCTGGGACTATTTTCAAACACCGTATTGTGTTGCCAGTTCATTGACCCGCAATCGAAAGATGCAATCTCTGGTTTGAGTTCATAAAAAGGTTTGATTCTGACTTCATCGGACAAGCCGATCCCACCTGATGTAGTAAGGTTTATTACAATATCGCACTTCTCTCTTACTAATTTCACGGTTTGTTCAAACTTTTCGAAGCTCATGGATGCCTTGTTTTCGTCGTTTCTGACGTGGATGTGGGCTACAGATGCCCCTGCATTGTAACAATCCAAAATATCTTCAGCTATTTCTTCCGGTTGTAATGGAATATTGGGTGTGTCACTTTTTTGCGGCCACGCCCCCGTAGTTGCTACCGTCAATATTACTTTATTTGATAAATTGCTCATGATTGACCTCCTCTTTTTACTATTATGCTGGTTCCCATTCCTCCACCGATACAAAGTGTGGCAAGTCCGGTTTTTGCATCTCTCTTTTTCATTTCATGCAATAATGTAACAAATATTCTGGCTCCTGATGCACCTATGGGGTGGCCAAGTGCTATGGCACCGCCATTGACATTGACCTTGTCCATGTCAAAATTCAGTTCCCTGGCTACAGCCAATGCCTGCGCTGCAAAAGCTTCATTTGCTTCGATCAAGTCCAGTTCCTCTACATTGATCCCAGCTTTTTTCAATGTTTTCAGAGTGGCTGGTATGGGTCCGCAACCCATTACTTGCGGATCTACACCACCGGAACCATAAGAGACTACTTCTGCAAGTATCTCTACTCCCAGCTCTTTTGCCATGTCTTCGGACATTACCACCATCATGGCCGCCCCGTCGTTTATACCGGAAGCATTTCCAGCAGTGACCGAACCGTCTTTTTTAAATGCCGGTCTCAATTTTCCCAAAGAGTCCTTAGTCGTCCCGAATCTTGGAAATTCATCTGTGTCAACGACCTTGAATTCCCCTTTTCTCTGCGGCACTCTGACCGGGATGATTTCGTCTTTGAATCTGCCTTCCTTGATGGCCTTTTCAGCCCTGTTTTGACTGATGACTGAAAATTCGTCTTGCTCATCTCTTGTGATCCCATACTGTTCAGCAATATTTTCGGCCGTCAACCCCATGTGGATATCTGTAAAGGCATCGGTCAATCCGTCTTTCAGCATCGTGTCGATCATAGTGCTGTCTCCCATTTTTGATCCCCACCTGTTGGAATTTATCACGTATGGTGACTGGGACATGCTCTCCGTTCCACCAGCCAATACTATTTGTGCATCTCCAGCCCTGATCATTTGCGCCGCAAGGCTGACAGCTCTCAGGCCTGAGCCGCACACCTTGTTTATCGTCATGGCCGAAACAGTTTCCGGCAATCCCGAACGTATGGCTATCTGCCTGGAGATGTTTTGACCCAAACCTGCCGACAAAACATTTCCAACTATAACCTCGTCGATGAGTTCTTTATCGACTTTAGCCCGCTTTATCGCTTCATGTGCCGCAGCAACCCCTAAATCCAAAGCAGAAACCGTGGACAAACTTCCTCCAAAACTCCCGATTGGTGTCCTTACAGCACTTGCTATCACTACTTTTTTCATGGTATCCTCCGTTTATTGAATGTCTTTAGTCACTTTTATCAAATATTTGACAAGTCTCTCTCTTGAAACTTTGATGTCTTCATCAGTCCACTCTTGGAATCCTTTGCCTGTTTTAAATCCCAAATCTCCGTCTTCAACTTTTTTTCTGAGCAGAGGAGACGGTTCCGTAGAACTTTCTATATGCTTTAATATGTAATCGTGAATGGAAAGAGTCAGATCAGTTCCCACCATGTCTGAATTTTCCATGGGTGACAATACGGGCAGTCTCATGCCAAAGCTATACTTAATGGCTTCATCTACAGCTGCGGGATCGGCTATGCCGTTTTCAACTATTGATATGGCTTCCCTCCACAGAGCGTGCTGAAGTCTGTTGGCCAAGAATCCCGGTACATCCTTGGCGACCTTTACAGGTTTCTTTCCCATGGATTTCATAAAGTCGAACAAGTCATCAACCACCTCATCTGATGTAAACTCGGTTCTGACTATTTCGACCAATGGAATCAGGTAGGGCGGATTCCAAAAATGCGTTCCCACGATCCGGTCCTTGTTCTTTGCCTTGGATGCGATTTCTGTAATACTCATTACAGAAGTGTTTGAAGCCAGTATCGTATCTTCACGACACACTTCATCCAACTGGGCAAACAAGTTTTGCTTCAACTCCATGTTTTCAGGAATGTTCTCAATTATCAAATCTGCGTCTTTTGTAACATAATCCAAATCGTTGGACACGGTTATCCTGGATAATGCCACATCTATTTGATCTTTCGGATACGCACCTTCTCCAGCCATGATCTCAAGATTTTTTCTTATGTTCTCCAATGCATCTGATTTCTCAGGGTTTCTGGATGAAATTCTTACTTCTATCCCTTTTGTTGCAAATATCTGGGCTATACCGCTGCCCATAAGGCCTGATCCAAATATGGATACGTTATTGATTTTTCTGCTCAACTCTTTTGCCCCTTTCCGTTAACCGGCTAAATATCCGCCATCAACATACACTGTAGTTCCCGTCATAAAGTCACTGGCTGACGAAGCGAGAAACGTGGAAACTCCTATATAATCCTCCGGTTCTCCCAATCTGCCTATAGGCAGTCTTGTCAGGAATTTTGTCTTTGCCGTATCGTCTTCGAACATCCACTGAGTAAGTTCAGATCTGAACACTGTCGGGGCAATGGCATTTACGTTTATACCATATTCTCCCCATTCGCAAGCCAAGGATTTGGCCATCAGGTCTATTGCCGCTTTGGAGGGACTGTAAGCTGTGTAACCCTTCATCCCTAGTTTTCCCCTTGCTGAAGAAACCAATATGACCTTTCCGCCCTTTCCCTGATCCTTCATCACTTCTCCAACGTACTTGCAGTAAAGCCAAGTCCCAAGAACATTGGCATCCATGATTGCCTGCCAGTCTTCTTGTGATTGCTCCAAAATCGGCTGCGGCTTGTTCATTCCTGCGGAACACAAAAGGATGTCGATGCCACCAAATTCTTTTACAGTTGCTGCCACGACTTTTTTAACATCTTCTTCCACTGCTGGATCTCCAACAAAGTAGGAACAATCTATTCCCTGTGCCTTCATTTCTTCATACTCTACTTTAAGCTTGTTCTCCGATCTGCCTGTTAGCATCACTTTCGCTCCGGCATATCCGTAACCCCAGGATACCGCTTTCCCCAGATTACCTGTCGCACCAGTTACAATTGCGACTTTTCCCTTGATATCAAATTGGTTGTTGACCATTTCAGGTTTAACCATGACCATAAGATCTACCTCCTGATTTTATTTAATAATTTACCGACACCAGCATCGTTGCCGGCATGTTCGTGTGATTTATTATGGATCTTCCTTCAAAAGGTTCGATAAAAATAGAATCGTACTTTTTAAGGATCACCTCGCTGTCCTTAAACTTTACAGTCACCTCTCCTTCAAGAACCACATACACCTTTTCGGTTGCCGAATCTTCATATGCATATTCAGCTCCGCCTCCCGGCAAAAAATGAGATATGCCCATCCAGAACTTGGTAGTGCCTGTTTCTTCTGTCCCGTGCAATTTTAGTGTTGAACAATCGAAATGCAGCGGAGCATTGTAAGGTTTAACATCTTTAAAATCAACTTTTTTCATTTTGCTCACCTCCTCTCAATTAAATTTCCATGATTTTTAATTCTTCAGAAATTATCAAATTTGCTTCCGTATCTTTTAGGATATCCTCCAAGGACACTCCCTGACCGATCTCTTTCAACACGAGACCTTCTTCAGTAACATCGATTACAGCCTTTTCAGTTACGATAAGATTTACCTGTCCGGCCGCAGTCAAGGGCAGGTTGCATCTTTTAAGTATTTTGGGCGACCCTTTTGCAGAGTGGATCATACCTATGATAACTCGCTTGGCTCCACTTACAAGGTCCATGGCTCCACCCATTCCGGGCACCATTTTGCCCGGGATCATATAATTTGCCAGGTTGCCTGTTTCGTCTACTTCCAGAGCTCCTAAAACTGTTGCATCCACATGTCCTCCCCTGATGATCCCAAAGGACATGGCACTATCAAAGAACGCTCCACCGGCATTGATCGTTACACACTGGCCACCTGCATTTACCAGATCTTGATCTTCCTTTCCACTATCAGGGGCTCCTCCCAAACCTACAAATCCATTTTCCGACTGCAATACAACTCGGACACCTTCAGGAAGATAATTTGCCACCATAGTCGGAAGACCTATTCCCAAGTTGACAATATCCCCATCCTTTAGTTCCTTTGCAATTCTTCTTGCGATTATTTCTTTTGCGTCCATGGACATCACTTTTCACCTCCTACGATGTACTCAACCAGGATACCCGGTGTCATAACATGATTGGGATCCAATTCCCCCACCTCGACGACCTCTTTGGCTCCAACCATTACCAAATCTGCCGCCATTGCCATTATAGGGTTGAAATTTCTGGTAGACGCGTTATAAAAAACATTGCCGGATTTATCCACTACAGAACCTCTGATCAAAGCGATGTCGGCCCTTAACGGGAGTTCTAGAATATACTCCTTGTCTTCGACTTTTATCTTTTGCTTGTCTTTTTCAACTTCTGTGCCTATTCCTGTAGCCGTTAAAAATCCTCCAAGTCCGTACCCGCCGCACCTTACTCTCTCAGCCAAAGTTCCCTGAGGCACAAGTTCCACTTCAAGTTCTCCTGAATTCATTTGCCTACCTGTTTCAGGGTTGGTTCCTATATGCGATGCGATCACTTTCTTTAATCTCTTCGCCACGACTAGTCGACCCAGTCCTTTGTCGACGAACCCGGTATCGTTGCAGATCACTGTCAAATCCTTCACACCTTTTTCCAGCATCCCGTCAATAAAGATTTCAGGTGTGCCCACTCCCATGAATCCGCCGATCATGATTGTCATGCCATCTTCAATTTTCTCCATTGCTTGATCGATAGTAATAATCTTGTTCATACTTTCCCACCTTTATTTTTACTATGCAATGTATATAAGCAAGTACCATGCCAAAAGCATAAAACCCGTCATTTTTTATTCAACCCCTTTGTTTTCAAGAGTTTCAGGCAATAGATTTTCGTTTGACAATTTTATCCACAAACTTGAACGATTCATTTTTGTATCGGTAATTTTAGACAAAATAAAAAAAAGCACCGCATAAGTGCTTTTTATAACGATTCATTTATAAATCGCATCGATTCATTTTTGCATCGTGAACAAGTTACCAATTTTTAATCCCCAATGCTTTCGCCTTCCTGACCACAGTAGGTTGGGATATCCCCAATTCCAGTGCAGCTTTGTGTGTACTTCCATGTTTTTTCAAAGATTTTTCGATCAAACCTTTCTCAAAAGAATCCATTGCCTGCCTATAAGAAATTTCTGCGGTGTCAATGTATTGAAAATCTGTCTTTTTCATTCCAAGAACTTTTTCTATGCTTTCAGGAGATATCCTGTCTCCAGTTTCCATGATGATCAATCTCTCGATGACATTCATCAATTCTCTGACATTTCCCGGCCAGCCATAACTTTCAATAACCTGCAAGGCTCCATTTTCAAATTCGGTTTCCTTGCTGTATTTGTTGTTGAATTCTTCCAAAAATTTATATGCCAGAATGGTAATATCGTCTTTTCTTTCCCTTACAGGTGGTATTCTTATGGGAATCACGTTGAGTCTGTAGTACAGATCTTCTCTAAATACACCGGTTTCGATGAGCTTCATAAGATCCTGATTTGTCGCGGCTAAAACTCTTACATCCAATTTTATCGGTTGTGTTCCTCCCACTCTGACAAGCTCTCTCTCCTGAAGGACCCGCAATAGCTTTGACTGAAGCACCATTGGCATTTCTCCTATTTCATCCAACAGGATAGTGCCGGTGTTTGCCATTTCAAAGAGACCCAATTTGTCTTTGTTGCCCGCTCCTGTAAAAGCTCCTTTCTCGTATCCAAACAATTCTGATTCGAGCAGAGGTTCGGGTATCGCGGCGCAATTAACCTTGATATAGGGTTTGTCGTTTCTGTTGCTGAATCTCACTATCTCTTCAGCCACCACTTCTTTTCCGCTACCTGTTTCCCCTGTTATGAGAACGGTGGCATCAGTAACTGCCACACTTTCAATTTGCTTTTTAATCATTTCCATTTCATGGCTGTTTCCAATTAAGTTGCTTTTTCTTTTTTTGATCAATCCCAGCTGATCCTGGTACATTTTATTTTCTATTTCCGCCTCTTCCAACCTGTTTTTCAGCTGCAATAACTCTGTCATATCCCTCATTACTGTAAGCACCTGAGTGACATTGCCTTTTTCGTCAAAAAACGGATTTCCCGTAATCAAAACTTTTTTATTGTTGGTCAATATAGTTGATAGAGCAGAAACCTTCTTCTTCTGCTCTATCACCATCAAAGAAACAGCATTATTAAAATATTTTTTTACCACAAGATCCTGGATGTGCTTTCCTACGATCTCCGTGTCCTTCAATCCCGTTATCTTTGTATATCCTTTATTTATAGCAATAACGAGGCCATCCTTGTCAACAACACAGATACCATCGGACACC
The DNA here is from genome assembly GCF_015594845.1 of Alkalibacter mobilis. Lineage (GTDB taxonomy): Bacteria > Bacillota > Clostridia > Eubacteriales > Alkalibacteraceae > Alkalibacter > Alkalibacter mobilis. The sequence continues at coordinate 103,349 of NZ_JADNRK010000001.1, forward strand.
GCATTTCCGATGGTAAATGAATCTAATTCCCTCTGTTTGTACTTTGAAAGAGATTGACGGACTTTTTCCAATTCGGTAACTAATCGGAAATTCTCCTGCAGAACATCTTCAATCACGGAGTCCAGGGAAATATTTTTATTTTGAGCCATTTCAATCAACTTTTCTTTCGTTTCATTGTTCAAATTGACCGAGTACGATCCAACCATTCATATCACTCCATACAATATTTATTAAAAATATTATATAACATCATAGTCGCGAAAGGTAAAAAAGCTTTTATTCAGTGTATTCTCTCGCCGTTTCTTCATTTCTAAGCACTCTGAGAGTTCCAAAAGCAAGAGCTTCCATCTCATATTCGCCGGGGATTATTTCGACCGGGGCGATGAACTCCACCCTTTCTTTTATCCAGGTCGTCAACATATCTGAATAAGCTATGCCTCCGGTTATTATAATGTAGTCCACCTTGCCTTTTACTACTGTGGAAAGTTCTCCAATCCCTTTAGCTATCTGATAAGCCATGGCTTCATAGATGATTTTTGCATATTCGTTACCCGCGGCTATCATTTTTTCTACTTCTCTGGCATCGTTAGTTCCCAGGTAGGCCACAAGACCTCCCTGACCCCTCAGTTTTTTGTGCATGGTTTTTTCATCGAACTGACCCGAATAGCAAAGATCTATAAGATTTTTACAAGGCAGCTTGCCGCACCTCTCGGGGGAGAAAGGACCCTCATCATCAGCAATGATATCTACTATGTGACCCTTTTCGTGTACAGATATGGATATTCCTCCTCCCAGGTGAGCAACGATGAAGTTTAACTCTCCATACCGATTTTCAACCTTTTTTGCCGTCTTGATCGCCATTGCTCTTGAATTCAATGCATGACATGTGCTGGTCCTCTCTATATCAGGCATACCTGAAATTCTGGCAACTTCATTCATTTCATCAACTCTTACAGAATCGTATATATAAGCATCTACGTTTATGAGTTCTGCAATTTCACCTGCTATTACCGCTCCCAGATTTGAAGCATGTTCATACATGGGATTTTCTTTTAGCCTGCGTATCATGGTTTCATTGACAAGGTAAGCTCCTGATTTCACCTTCGGCAGCATTCCACCCCTGCCTACTATGGCTTTAAAAGATCCCAATTCATGACCTTCCACATTCAAGGTTTGAATAATGCTGTCCTTTCGCATTTGGAGCTGCATCATGGTACTGGGGTATTTGTTTATCTCCTCCGAAGCGTACTCTATATTTTTCGACAATATACAATCCTCATCTTGATACACAGCGATTTTGGTCGATGTGGAACCCGGATTTATCACTAAAATTTTCATCTTTTTTCATCCTCTCATGAACTTATGCTTCTTTTTTCTTGTTGAGTGCTATGAAAAGTCCCAATGCTATCGATAAAAAAGCACTCGCTATGACCCTGTACTGTCCCGGAAGAAGAAAAACCGCCGTATGACACGGTATCCAGAAAAATGGAACAACTTTCAATATGGAAAACTCCACCATTCCTTTGAAATCTATCCTTTCAGATGCACTTATAAAACTGATTGCCCCGATACCTTGTTCGTATGCCAAGTCGATTATTGCATCCGAATACTTGTGAAATAAAAACATGGCAGGCGCAAAAGTGACATTCATTATCAAACTGGTGAAAAAAGCAGCCATAACCGCCATTCCCTCCCCGGGAAGTTTACCGGCCTGCTGAGTGAGGATCACACCATTGTTGAAAATGCTGAAAACCAACACTATTGCCATACCCAGAAGTCCCCATACAATGGCTTTAACAAAAGTGGCAGGGCTTAAAGCCCATTCACCCTTGAGTATCCGTTCTCCGGCCAAGTCTCCCATGGTGGCTAAGATCATAAATTTTACAAATCCAGAAATATATGGTCTTGATTCACTGAATTTCAAGAAGATTTCCTTGGTTTCCGGTATCACCAGTACGGAAATACACGCCAATAATCCCCCTGCCCAGACAATGGTTCCAAAATCAATTTTCTTTGCGAAATTGTTTCCTATCGTGTCATATCTGATCATACGAGTTTCATCCCCGCTTCCAATGCTGTTTTGTTGATGTCTACAAAACCTGGTTTTACATTATCTTCAATAATTTTGTTCCAGTCTATATCAGTCAACTCCATCATCTTTATGGTCGAACCCAGCAAAATAACATTCATAACTTTAGCGTTTCCAAGTTTTAAGGCTTCTTTTCCGGCATCGATTATTTTTGTTTCGACTTTTGAACTTAATTCCTCTAAAATCTTTTCAGAATATTCCTCTTTCCCCGAAAGCGCCGGCATCGGCAAAATCTTGAAGTCATTTACCACTACTTTCCCTTGGGGCTTCAAATACTCAAGCCACCTCAGAGCTTCCATTTTTTCGAAGGACACCAATATATCTGCTCCCCCAAGTTCGATAACAGGAGATTGCACCTGTTTTCCATACCTTACTTGAGATGATACGGAACCACCCCTTTGGCTCATTCCGTGAATTTCGCTCATTTTTACATCATAACCAGCTTCCATCAATCCTGTGGTAAGCAGCTTGCTTGCAAGGATAGTACCTTGTCCGCCAACGCCAACCAATAATATGCTCTTAGTCTCCATTTACATTTCCACCCTTTCTATTGCTTCTACAGGACATACCTGGCTGCATACTCCACATCCAACACATTGAAGTATGTCAATGAAAGATTTCTTTGAAGCTTTGTCAAAAGATATCGCCGGACATCCAGTTTTTATGCATTTTTTGCATCCTATACACTTTTCAAAATCGATTTTGTACTTTGAAGTAAATAGATCTCCAAACTCTTCCTTGTCTTCCTTGGAGAATTTTTTGAGTGCACATGGCCATCTTGTTATTATTACCGAAGCCTCATCCAAGCCGACTGCCCAGTCCAAGGTTTCCTTCATGTCTGCCAAATTATTCGGATCTACAACTCTTATATTTTTAACTCCGCAGGCCCGAACCAAACTTTCGATGTCTATCATTTCAGTGGGATCTCCCTGAAGCGTATAACCGGAACCCGGATTTTCCTGATGTCCGGTCATCCCCGTAATTCTGTTGTCAAGGATAACGCTGATTGCCTTGCTCTTGTTGTAGACGACATTAAATAGACCGTTGATACCTGTATGGAAAAATGTAGAATCTCCCAAAACTCCGACAACTCTTTTGTTTTCATCAACGTTCATATCAAATACCTGTTGTGCCCCATGTGCCGTGCTGAAGGCACCACCCATGCATAGATTGAAGTCCATGGCATTGTAAGGTTCTGAAGCTCCAAGAGCGTAACATCCTATATCACCCGAGATCGCCACATCTTTTCTCTTGGCTATTTCGTAGAAGAAACCTCTATGAGGGCAACCTGCACATAATGTAGGCGGTCTTCCTACAACCAGATCCTTGTTGTAATCGATGGTATCTGCGGCTTTCCCATACAAGGCTTTTCTCAAAACATCCGGTGTCAATTCCCCATATGAAGGGAATATATCTTTACCATGGCATTCGATCCCCAGTTTTTTAACCGTATTTTCCATAATTGGATCATTTTCCTCGATAACGTATATCTTTTCGACTTTTTCCGAGAAATTTTTAATTAATTTGTCCGGGTAAGGAAAGCTGAATCCAATCTTGAGATATGATGCTTCATCTCCGAAAACCTCTTTACCATAGTGGTATGCGCCACCTGAAGCTATAACTCCAATATTTGATTTGTTGTCTTCTATACGGTTGAGCTCAGTTTCATTGGAGAAATCTTCCAGCCTGTTTAATCGTTCCTCCACTTTCACCCTGTTTTTTCTGGAAAAGCTGGGCAAAGTCAAATATTTGGGTCCGTTTTTTTCATACTTTTTCAATGGAATATCCAATCTGTCGCTACATTCCACTATGCTTTTTGAGTGGCACACTCTTGTTGTCATCCTTATTAGAACTATTGTGTCGTACTTTTCACTTATTTCAAAAGCCGTCTTTACCATGTCCAAACACTCCTGGCTGTTGGACGGTTCCAAAACGGGTATTTTTGCGAAAGGACCATAGTTTCTGTTGTCCTGCTCGTTTTGAGAAGAGTGTTGCCCAGGTTCATCAGCAGTTATCAAAACCGTTCCTCCTGTAACTCCTTGGTAACTGTATGTAAACAACGCATCGGCTGCTACATTTACTCCAACATGCTTCATGGCTGCAAGACTTCTTGCGCCTGCAATGGATGCTCCACACACACTTTCCAGCGCCACTTTTTCATTTGGTGCCCACTCAGCCTTGATTTCCTTGTATAGAGCTATATTCTCAAGGATCTCAGTACTGGGCGTGCCTGCATAAGCTGAAGCAAATTTAACTCCGGCTTCATATGCACCTCTGGCAATAGCCTCATTTCCTGTCATAAGTTTTTTCATTTTATTTCCTCCTTAATTTTGTTTTATTGCCGCCGCTGCGGAAATTACAAGCGATAAATACTTTTCTTCTGAAGTTGATCCCCTGGAAGTCAGGACTATGGGAACTTTTGCTCCAAGGATAAACCCGGCCATCTTGGCTCCTGCCGAATAGACCAGAGCTTTGCCCAAAATATTCCCACTTGCAATATCGGGAACTACAAGTATGTCAGCATCACCCACCACTTCGCTAGAATATCCCTTTATTTCTGAAGACTTCCTGCTCATTACCAAATCGTATGATATTGGTCCTTCAAGGATACAGTCGGTTATCTCACCATTCTTATACATATCCATTAGTTTCACTGCGTCTACTGTTTCATCCATTTTTGGATTCATGGATTCAACTGCACAGACCAAGGCAACCTTCGGCATATCTACTCCCATGTTTTTGAAAGCTATTACAGCATTCATTATTATCTGTTTTTTTGCTTCCAGATCAGGTCTGATATTCATACCCCCGTCTGTTACCGCCAAGAGCTTTTTGTAGGAGTCCATCTGGTGGATCGCCATATGGGACATTACTCTGCCCGTCCTCAAACCTTTTTCCTTGTCGACTACAACTTTTAAAATATCCGCAGTTTGTATTTTTCCTTTCATCAGAAAGTCTGCCTTCTTCTCTCTAACTATTTCTACAGCCTTCTCTGCGGCTTCAATAGGTTTTTTTTTGTCGATAATTTCGTACATCTCCATATTTTCAACTTTCAAATTTTCCATAATGCTTATTATCTTGTTTCTGTCTCCGATAAGTACCGGTTCAACTATTCCGGTCTCTTTTGCCTTGACTACTGCTTCTATGGCATGCTCGTCTTCAGCCGCAACAACTGCCACAACCTTTTTTTCTTTTTCTTTCTGAATATTTTCTATCAATTCTTCAAAGCTTTTCAAATCAACAACCCCTTTGCTATCTTTCTTGCTATATTAGTAGCAAGAACCGTGCCAATTTCGAAACCCCCATTTTTCAGGAGTTTTATCCCATAAAACAAACACCGCGTTAACTTTTGTTAACGCGGTGTTTAGATTTATTAACACTCAAGATTAATTATTCTGCATCTTCTTCCACAAGGCCGTCCTGCTTATTCCCAAATTTGCCGCAATCTGCGTTTTATTCAATCCGCTGTCGATCAATTTATTGATTATCTCTTTTTCCAAATTTTTATTCATCTCTTTTAAGTCAATGGAACCCCGATTTTCATCCTTGATCGTCTCATCATTTACGATGTTTTCAGATATGTCTATTTCTCCAAAGATCATATATCTGCGCACCGTATTTTTAAGCTCTCTGACATTTCCCGGCCAGTGCCAATCGTTTAATATCTTCGTCGACTTTTCATCAAGTTTTTCAGCAGTCTCTTCTTCCAAGTTGTCGTTCAAATAAAAGTTGAAAAGGGGAATGATATCTTTTTTCCTTTCCCGTAAAGGCGGGATCTTGATTTCAAGTGTATTGAGTCTGTAAAAAAGGTCATTTCTAAATCTTTCATCGCTTACCATTTCTTTAAGCGATTCGTTTGAAGCACTAATTATCCTTACATCCAAAGGAATGATGTAGTCAGACCCCACTCTCATGATTTCTTTTTCTTCAATTACTCGCAAAAGTTTTGACTGAAGATTGGAGCTGATGCTGTTGATCTCGTCAAGAAAAATAGTTCCGTTGTGAGCCAGCTCAAAAAGACCGGGTTTTCCGCCTTTTCTAGCTCCGGTAAAAGCCCCTTCCTCATATCCAAAGAGCTCGCTTTCTAACAGGGATTCTGTCAAAGCAGCACAGTTCACCGCCACAAATGGGGCATTTTTTCTGGGGCTGCTGTTGTGGATGCTTTGGGCAAACATCTCTTTGCCAGTACCGCTTTCACCATAAATCATTACCGTATCGTCGTATTTGGATATTTTCTTTGCCTTGTCTATTGTGCATTTCATATTTGAAGATACAGTTATGATATCCTCAAACTTGAATTTTGCCCCCAATCCCTTTTTGTTGAGCTCCCAACGGATTTTCTTTTCTAATTTTTGTATTTGCGTTATATCCTGAAAAGTGTAAATATAACCGTTGACGTCATCTTCCACTACTATTGGAGTCTTATTAAAGACCAGGGTATGATTTTTTTGTTTGACAATATTGCCTTTGTATTCACGATCTCCACTCAGGTTTAAATTTTTTAAGTGACTGCTTAATTCGCTTTGGCTTACGTTTTCCTCTCCCGATCCGAAAATTTCCAAAGCTTTTTTATTGGCTGTAACTACGTTACCAAACCTGTCGATAGAAATTATTCCATCTTTGACCCCATCCAATACGTTTTTAAGCATTTCTTCCTTGTATTTCTGCTCGTGAAGGTCTTTTATTAGTTTGTTGGCGTAATTTACACCCAATCTGATGGATTCCTTGCTTGCATTTATAAATATGTTTTCTATTCCAAATTGATCTGCATAACTGCATGGAATTCCTCCACCCACTATTATGAACTGATCTTTTTTACTCTTGTACTTTTTTACCAATTCGCATATCTCTCTGGCATGATCAAATCTTTCTACGATAGTTTCATTCCCCACCAGGTTCGTCCACTCGGCAAGATCAAAAAAATCTACGTCAGACAAAAATAGAACTATTCTTTTTTTGCTGAGTTTGGCCTTTTTAATAGACCTTAAAATATCAACTGTCGTCATCTCCAAATTAACAACGGGAACATCCACAACGTCCAAAGTATGTACATATCCACCACTTCGTCCGATAATGACTTTTGCCCCTTTTTCTTCAAGCAGTCTGCCTTGGAATTCTATTCTGTCTTCATCCAACAGATCTATCAAAATTTCTCCACTTTTGACTTCTTTGGAAAACATTTCACATATGGTATTTTTCATCTCTATTCCTGAAGCGATGATCCCAATGATATTTTTCATAGATTCGACCTCCCATCCGACTCTTCCCTTTATATATCAATAGACCCGGCTTTGCCGGGTCTTAAGTGTCACTTGATGTATTTGTATCTCAAATCCTCGCCCTGTCCTTCTACACTTAAATCGGCATATGGATTGTAATCGGTGTTTTTCACCACTTTATACAAGTCGTACAAAGCAGGCAGGAATACACCCCAATTCCCCACTTCTTCCATGCAATGATCCGCCCAAATCAAACCTTCTTCTTTCGTTTCCTTTTTTCGCATTCCGATAGCTGATGACTTCCCTCTAACACCATAATCGGTTTTTTCCCACTGATGTATCCTGTATCCCATAGGGTCAGGGTTTTTCAGGCATTCATTACCCAGTCCCAAACCCGCTACTACTACACAGTGTTCGTAAACAATGTATTTTTTGACTTCAGCCGGGACATCCTTTAAATCCTCGAATCGAATATAAAGATTTTGTCTTGTACCGTCATTCCATGTCTGAGGAGCGATGTGTATGGATCCCACAGGATTTCCATGTACCGGCGGAATTTCCCATTCCAGAGGTTCATGTTGTGCAGGATGCCATAAAAGCATGGCCTTCTCCATATTGCTCCAAAACCAGTCGATCATTTTTGGGGTCACACTCTCGTGTTGCCAATCAATATGTGTCCCCATATCGTCTTGTATTAAATTTACTTTCATAAAAAATCCTCCTAAAATTACATTTTAATTAGCTCTTGTATTCATTCTAATTCAAAACCCAAATAAATGTACAATTCCATTACTGCATGTCTTTCATAACCAAATAGTTATATTTATGGATAAAGCAGTTGTACTTTCTTAATATTTTTGATATCTTGAATTTAATAATTGAATGAAGGAGCTAATATGAATAATCTGCAAATAGATATCTTTTTGGAAGTAGCTGATTGTCTAAGTTTCACAAAAGCCGCTGAAAAATTATTTGTTTCTCAACCTGCAATCAGCAAACAGATCTCCTCATTGGAAAAGGAATTGGACCTGATCCTTTTTAACCGGGAATCAAGAAATATCACATTGACTGAGTCTGGCCGGATGTTGTATGAATGTTTTGTTCGAATGAAAACTGATTTTAAAACTACCATGAACAAGGTCAAAACTTTGGAAAATGCACCACAATATAATTTAACAGTAACTTTCCTTGAAGGCTGGGACATGTCCGGAATTTTGCCGGTCCTTTTAAAGTCGTTTAAAAACAATAACCCAAATATTAAAATAAATGTCAACTGCCACGGATTCAAGGAAATGATCCAATTATTGAACGAGGGAAAAACCGATCTTGTCCTGACGATTTCTCAAGCTCTACATTCCGTCAAAAACGTTGAGACATTGAGTATTGCCGAAATAGTCGGCCTTCTGACTTACTCTGCCGATCATGATTTTGCAAATAACGGCACTCCAACCATCTTGGATTTCAAAGATGAAACTTTCTTCGTCCCATCTTCATCCTTAAATGACGATCCGGAATCAATTGTAAAAGAAATCTGTTCATATTACGGTTTCACACCAAAAATCGAGGTAGTTCCCAATATTGATTCAATGATACTTAATGTGGAGAATAATCTGGGAGTGGCAATTTTTGACGAGTGGAACAGGATAGTGGACAATCCTAGATTGAGGCATATGGAGACCCGCCATAAGCACTCCATCAAAGCCGCATGGAAAAAAAACAATCTTAATCCGGCAATCAAAATTTTTGTTCAGGAAATAACTCGTTTGTTAAGTCAAAAGTTTCCCAAATCTTGATCCACTTTGTTCAAAATCAAAATATACAAAAAACTCTTTTATTAAAGCCATCACCTGCCGGTTATGGCTTTAACTGTTTTTTTGCTTAAAAACAGCGTTTATTATGAGAAATGATAATATCGAACACTCTAATTCACAACTATAAAGTTGTTAAATATGACAAATTAAGTGTTAGACTTTATAAATTAAACTGTATATATTAATTTCAAACGAAATGTTAATTTTAAGTCAAATTATTTAAGGAGGATTCAACATGGCTGCAGAATTCAAACCAATGAGGAGTCTTATTTATGTAAATCTTGCAAAAGAAGATTACCGCCACAAGCTTTTGCATTGGCTCCACAGATACCACGTTCAAGACAGCATATCGCAATTTGATCCGTATGTTTCAAAGTATGCTTTCTACCAGGCACTTCCCGTCCCCCAAGATGGCGAGAGATTCGGAACTGTTAAAATGCAACTGACCGAGCATTACTGGTTGTTAAATCCGTTTACTCCCGACACGAAGGTAAAAACATTAACGGAGTATTTCCCCATGGATGTTTTGAAGTGGCAGGGCAATATTCCCGACGACAATGTAAACGATGAACAATTGGATGGTGATTCCGCAAGATCCAGCGGTGGAAATAACGGTTTACCTCCATTCATGTTCGCTTTTGTTCCAGTCTGGTGGGAGGAAGATTTCAAAGGTTCCAACAGAACTGTCGAAGACGGACCAAATTACCGTTGGCAATGTACAATCAGATATCCTGAAGGAGTTTTAGTGGAAGAGGGTGACAAGTGGCTTTTCGAAGAAGTTATTCCAAAATTCAAAGAAATGCCGGAAGTAACCAGAATACTTACCAGCAAGATCATGAAAGAAGTCAACAATTGCCCGTATTACAGGGTAATGGAGATGTGGTTTGACGGTCCGTCAAGCTGGCATAAATGCGCAGTTGAAAATACAAAAGATATTAAGAAACCCGATTGGGCCTCGCAAGAATCATTCCCTTATTTAGAATCCGGTTTCGAAATTCAAAGCATATTTTTAACAGATATCGCCTACAGCGATAATTTGACCCAACATCGTGGTTGGATAACAATGAGATAAAAATCAGGAGGGAAAAAAATGAAAATATTAGGCATTTCCGGAGGAATGAAGGACGGCAGCAATGATTCAATGTGTAAAGAAGCTTTGATGGCAGCAAAAGAAATGGGTGCAGATGTAGAATTTGTAAGATTGTTGGATCTGGATCTAAAATATTGTACAGGGTGCGTTACCTGCTCCATTTCACTTGTTACAGGCAAAGGCAATCGATGCGTTTTAAAAGACGATTTTGAATGGCTCCTTGACAAGATGCTGGATGCAGATGGAATCATTATCTCATCACCTATATTTGTAAAAGGCGCACCTGGCATCTTTCAAACATTGAGAGACCGATTTGGTCCCAGAATGGACAGAGGCATGAACATCATTGCCACTAAAATTGCAGAAAATGGCGGAGGAAAAATGCCCGATCCCAGAATTCTCAAGGACAAGGTTATTTCCTACATAGGAATCGGCGGATCAGATTGGGCAACGAGGATCGCATGCGACCATACCATGCATGCCCTTTCGCCAATGTGGAAAATTATTGACAACGAGGTTTTCAAATGGTCCAAAACAATCGTTTTGGATGAGGAAAAGGTAAGCAGAGTAAATCAAATCGGCAAAAATTTATTTGAAGCGGCAAAAGATATTGAAAGTGCTCAATACAAAGGAAACAAGGGCATTTGTCCACATTGCCACAACCAAAATTTCTATTTGGAGGAAGGATCTACCGATGCGATTTGCTGTACCTGTGGAATTGAAGGGAAACTGGAAATCGTTGATGGAAAAGTGGCTTTTGTCTTTCCTGAGGTTCAACTTCAACTTGCCCATGACACACTCAGCGGGAAGTTCAAACATGTGGACGATATCAAGGAAAACGAAGGAAAGAACATGCAGTTAAAAAAATCTGACGAGTACAAAACAATGATAGAAAAGTATAAAAGTTTCATCAGTCCAAGCAAACCAAATTGATCAACAATAGTTTTCAGGCCGGAAATGAATCGTTTCAATTAAATACTTTGGGGGTTTATACATGAATTTAAAACAAGTTATTTTTATGAATTTTTTAATTGCACTATCTTTCAGCGTTGCCATGGGTTTTGCCATGCTTTATATCAACGTGGGAATGGTTCCAGGATTTATGCAAATGTGGATGGGGTCAACATTGACAGGTTTTTTAGTAGCACTTCCACTTTCTTTTATAATTGTTCCGCCTATACAAAAATTATCAATGAAACTTTTCACTTCAAAAAACTGATATTATTCCCGGTCTGAAAATATTTTCTACTCAAATAAAGAAAGTCATCATAATCGATGGCTTTCTTTATTTATTGGCAAAGCTCTGTCAGTGAGAAATTCTACCAACTCCAGAGCTGATTTCGAGCATTTCTTTTTCATTGCCACTACGACCTTTTGTGCACGAAGACCAATTTTCTGATTGACAGGATAAAACTTCAAAAGATTGTTTTCATTTCTAAAAAAAGCGCTGTAGGATATCGTTACACCCTTTCCCGTATTAAGTGCCAATTCCATACTGTGGACATTGTCAAACTGAATGACATCCTTGGGTTCGAAGCCTTCTTTTCTACAGTGGGAAATTATTTTATCCTTGGCATCGCTGGAATAATTTTTGGAGAAAACATACAGGGTCTCATTAGAAATATCTTTAACTTCCAAAGCACCTCTGTTGCTCAAAGGATGTTTCTTGGATAAAAATATACCCAGGTTTAAATCCAACAAAGTATATACCAAATAATCGTCCAGTTTTTCCTCAAATTCGGTGAGCAGGCTGACCACAATGTCCAACTCGTCTTTTTCCAACATCTCTACCAATCTTTTGAATGAATAAACCCTGTACTCCGGGTCAATATCAGAATTGTCCTGAAGAAATTTTTCCAATCTGAATGACAACAGATCGATCACACTCATGATCTCAGCTACGCCTATCTTCACTTTTCGTAAATCTTTGTTGTGCAACTTCAAAGCTGCGTTCAATGATTGATCGTACAAATCCATCATTTCCTGCCATGAATCGAACAAGCTTTTGCCGGCCTCTGTCAATTCCACTCGCTTGGTAGATCTGTCAAAAAGCCTGATGCCAATATCCTTTTCCAAATTATATATCTGTTTGCTGACAACTTGTTGCGAAATATTCATGGTACGTGCAGCTTCAGTAAAATTTAAATGTCTGGCAACCTCTAAAAAATATCTGATTTGAACAAATGTCATCCTGCTCATCCTCTCATAACATCATCCCGATTTAGTGTTCATTTTATTTAAATAACTTTATGTTGTCAAATAGTACCCACTTCTAGATTTTTAACCAATAAAACTCAGCAGACTTGAATCGAGAAATATATTTTGGAACAAATCCCTTTAGTTGATAAAATTTATTATACCTAGGTATATTTTTGTTGCTTTTTATACCTAGGTATAATACTATGGTTTTATAAATTATATTTTATGTCCAATTTATAAAACGCATTTAAACTAAAAAGGAGTGATTTATGTGATCGACAATACCGAGTTGTACAGCAAAAGAGTTAAAAGAATGAAAGATGCGATAGAGCTCAGGGAACCTGACAGAGTTCCCATATTTGGTCTGGTGGATAATTGGGCGCTGTCTTATAACGGCACTACCCTAAAAGAAGCTCTCGCAGACATCGAAATTGAATATCAAGCTTATTCTAAAGCGCTGACTGACTTTCCATTTGATGCTGCATTGGCACCTGGTGTAACATTTCCACTCAACTTCGTTTCTTCCCTGGGAGGAGGAATATACAACAATAATATGGAAACAGTTCAAATTGCCACAGGCAAATCTGAAATCATGAGTGTAGATGAATATGACGATTTAATTGAAGATCCCTTGAAATTTTTTCGAGATGTTATTATTCCAAGGAAGCACTCCATATTCCAATCCGGAACAACTGAAGAAAAATTTGGAAAATTTGCCAATTCCATTTCAAAATTTCTTGAATTTGGACAGAGCAGAGAAATGCTTATCGACCGTTATAAGGTTGAACACGGACTTCCAATAACTACAGGTGCCACATTATTTATGCCCGCCGATATAATAATGGATTATTTCCGAGACTTCAAAGGCATCACGAGTGACATAAAAAGACACCCAGACAAATTAGCTGAAGCATGCATGTCGATGCTGGATGTTTTGGTTCCTTATACTTTTGGTTCAATGATGGGAAAAGATCCTGATTCCACTTATATTCAACTCTTCTTGCACCTGCCGCAGTTCATAAGGCCAAAGGAGTTCGAAAAAATATATTGGCCATCATTTAAAAAGTACATAAATATCTTCGCAGCACAGGGATTCAAGATTTTGATCCTTTTTGAGAAAAATTGGGAGCATTTGCATGAGTATCTTCAGGAATTGCCAAAAGGCAGTGTAATAGCCTTTTTTGAAGAAGATGATTTGCGTGTGGCCAAAAAGAAATTAGGAGACAACATTTGCATTGCAGGTGGATTAAAGACAAACAACCTGTACTATTCTTCCAAAGAAGAATGCATCGACATTGCCAAAGGTTTGGTGGATGATCTAGCACCGGGCGGTGGATTCGTATTCTCTCCTGACAAGGTCTTGGTCAGTGCAAACGATGCCAGGCCTGAAAATCTTAAGGCGGTCACGGAATTCATAACTGAATACGGCATATACAAATAAATCAATGGGAGGTAATTTAAATGAATGAAATGGAACTACTGTTCAAATTGGCCAGGGAGAATATTTTTTCTCAATTCATCGAGTCTGAAGAGGGGCTTGACGGCATTGAAAAGGCTCTAATCTTATTGATGACCATAGCGTAAAAAAAGCCATTGCATTATCGATAAATTCGATTTTGCAATGGCTTTTAATCTAGAGGCAATATTTTCTTTTCCGAATCAAATATGTTCAATTTACTAAAATCAATTTTGTTTACGTACTTGTCAATATTTTTTAATGATTTTTCAATAGTGTCTTCATCGATGTTCAATAATTTCAAATTCAGTCTCGAATAATAATCTCTGACTTCATCATCGCTGATTTCAAAGATTTTGTTTCTTCTATAGTATTCCAATTGCTTTTCGCTGCTTAGGATCACCACCAGATCCATAAAATATTCCTTCTGCTTGATTTCAGACTTTTGTTCATCGGCCTTGGAATCTATCTTCGGATAAAGGTGTACAATAAAATCTTCAAATAAAACTTCAATTACCACATCTGTCGACTCATAAAACAATCTTTTGAATTTCTCGTCAATTTGTATGTTTTTCAAAACGATATAGACGTAAAACAGCAAGATTTCCGTGTCCGGCAATTCTATTTTCAGATTCATTACCTGGTCATGCAGGCATTTAAAGTAATTTCTAAATATTTCTTTTAAAATCGCCCTTTTGTTTGTAAAGTAATAAAAAATGTTCGAATGATGCATGGAGACTTCTTTTGCAATCATTCTAGCTGTTGTTTTTTCATAACCATTTTCATAAAAAAGATTTTTTGCTTCGTTTAAAATTGATTCTTTCAAATTGTTCTGAGCCATTTCGATCACCCTGTCCGATTAATAATATCATAAATCTTCATACTTCCAACACAACAATTCAATTATAAACCATTTTCAACAGAGTTTGAAGCTCAAACTTGAACGCCGCCCTTCGAATGTTTTTATTCAGACATCTGTTAAACCGTTCTGTTAACATTCATGACAAACAGGGTATAAAGAAATCAAGTTGATAAAAAGGGGCGATTATAGTGGCAACAGTTTACGTAAAACCTGGGGCTTGCGGGTTAAATTCAGTTATTACCGTCAAAAGAAAAAAAAGCGAAGAAAGCGACTATCTGGTTGAGATTCATATTGAAAGCGAATCGGATAATATTAAAAGGTTGGCCAAAGTTTTGACCGAAGTGGATGGTATGGAAGAATCCTTCAAAAATTTTGCAACTTCAGAGGTCTATAGACTTGGGGCAAAATCAGGATTGCACCTGGCTTGCCCAGTGCCAAGCGGCATTATAAAGGCCATTGAAGTCGAGTGCGGTCTTGCCCTACCAAGGGATGTGGAAATCAAAGTCGTCAGGGATTGAAATATTATAGATTGACACAACTTTTATGTAGTTGTGTCTTTTTTTTTTATTTCCGAGGACACAGTCAACCCGAATATTGTCCTTTTAATTCATTGTGTGCATATGTCAGATAAGAATATAATAATATTAAACTAGTTTACATTATCAATCCGCAATCTTCTATAGTGACTTAAAATAAGGAAATAGAGAAGAGGTAAAATATGAATTTAGAAATCACAGGAAGAATATATGACATCCAAGGATTTTCAGTACATGATGGACCTGGAATCAGAACAAGTGTCTTTTTAAGCGGCTGTCCGCTTAGTTGTCTATGGTGTCATAATCCAGAAGCGATTCCCTTTCAGTATGTACTTTCATATACTTCGATTAAATGTATTGGTATCGAAAAATGTGGCTCGTGTATGTCCGTTTGTAACTTCGGAGCTATTAAAAAAAGTAAGTTGTCCAATTCACAATTGCTGGAGGATAAAATCACTCATGTTGAAATAGATCGCACCAAATGTACAAACTGTTTGAAATGCACAACAGTTTGTAAGGCGAAAGCTCTAATTCCATCTGGGCAGGATATGAAACTCGGTGAGATTATGAATAAACTCATGAAAGACAAAGCCTATTTTAACGGTTCGGGTGGCGGCTTGACAGTGTCGGGAGGTGAAGCATTATCTCAAATTGAGTTCACCGTCGAACTTTTAAAAGCTGCCAAATCTGAAAATATTCATACTTGTCTTGATACTACTGGGTTTGCTTCTTGGGAAGATTTAAAAAAGACACTACCTTATGTCGACTTGTATCTATATGATCTTAAACATATGGATAGCAATAAGCACAAAGAGTTCACAGGTGTACCCAACGAAAAAATATTGTCAAATGCTACAAAACTGGCAAAAGAAGGCGCAAAAATCCAGTTTAGATTTCCAATAATCCCGGGAATAAATGATTCAGTCGATAATCTGAGAATGACTGGTGAATTTATAAAGGAAATTGAATATGCTGTGGAGTTGCTTCAAATTCTTCCATATCACAGATTGGGGCTCCCTAAATATGATCGACTTGGTAAAATCAACATTCTTAAAGACTTGGATTCCCCCAGCGATGCAGATATGGAAAAACACAAAAATTTTCTTGAAGCTTATTTCCCAAATATTCAAATACATTAAGACTTCAACACTTCAACTTAGTACACTCAATTTCAAAACTGAGTTAATGAGCTTAAATTGCTGCAACACATTATAATACGAGGAGTGATACCATGTTCAAATTTGCACCTGTGAGTCCCCGAATCAATACCCTTATGGAAAAACGCTTAGCCGCCAATAAAGGGCGTACTATCCTTGATGCTGAAAGGACCCAAATTTATACAGAATATTACAAAGTCCACGAATCCGAACCCATTATGCTGAAAAGAGCACATTGCCTCTATGAGTGGTGTTCACGAAAAACAATTCTAGTCGAAGATGAAGATATCTTTGTTGGACAAATTGGAAGGACTTATCGATCATTAAATAGTTTTGTAGAGTGGGATGCAACTTGGTTATATGAGGCAACACACGATGACGATACAAGTTTTAAAAAAGCATGGCAAGGAAGCGACAGTTTTGCTTACATGAGTGATTCAGACAGGGAAATTTTTCGTGAAGCTTCAGAGTACTGGCTGGACAAATCGTTATCTGCACGTTATGTAGAATCGATTCCACCTATTTTACAAAAATTCCAAGGGAATGGTTGCTCAGATTTTTTCGCACGAAAACCAAACTTGGGTGGTGTTCCACAAGGCCACTATTGCCCCAACTTTCAAAAAATTATTTCTATAGGTTTTGGCGGTATAAAAAAAGAGATCCAAAATAAAATGGACGATCTTCAAGGTAAAATCTATGGAAAAGATGCTTACAAGTTTTTATTTTATCAATCAGCAGATATAGTTTGCGATGCTGCAATTCTATTTTCCAAACGTTATGCCGAAGAATGTAACAAGCAAGCTCAAAATCACACTGACCCAGTGAGAAAAGCCGAATTGAAGCGGATGGCGAATTCCTTAAACTGGATTATGGAAAATCCCGCTCGAACAGCTTGGGAGGCGCTCCAAACTGTAATACTATACCAAATCATGCTTATAGCAGATGGTCAACAACACGGATTATCTCAGGGAAGGATCGATCAGTACGCCGGGTGGTTTGCAGAAGAAGAATTAAGTGCCGGCACACTAACTTTGGAAGAACTTCAAGATTACTCTGATGCTTTTTATCTCAAGCTTAATGACAATCTGATACAAGTCAGAATGAGTTCAAATGACATGCTTTCTAAAATGTACAGCGGAAAAGGTTATTCTTACAATTCAGGCGGGCATCATTTTACTTTGGGCGGGGTGAAAAAAGATGGAAGTGATGCCTCGAACGCTCTAACTCGCTGCATGTTAAATACCACCGGGAGAATGTTTTTGGCAGATCCTTCTGTAGATATACGAATCCACAAAAATACTCCTTCAGATGTATGGGAGCTGGCAATAGAATCCAGCAAGGCTTGTGGTGGTGTCCCCTCTTTTGAAAACGATGATTTAATTATACCTATGCTCGTTAAACGCGGCCGTTCATTAGAAGATGCAAGGGATTATTGCATTATAGGTTGTGTGGAACCATCTGGATCTGGAAACGAGTGGTCCGCCAGCGGTGGTCCTGGTTCTGAAGTTTTCTTTAACTTACTGGGTCCGGTAATTATGGCAATTCATAATGGCAAAAATCCATTAACAGGTTTTGATGGAGGTTTGAAGACCGGATATTTATACGATTATGTTACTTTCGAAGATTTCAAATCAGCTTTCGAAGCACAGTTGAAGTATTTTCTTGATTGGCAAATCACTGGCGGGAATTGTTTTGAGCTAATGTATTCTCAGTATTTTCCGGCTATTGTTGCCTCAACAACCATGGATAATTGTGTTGAAACCGGTAAAGATGCTTTACAGGGTGGTTGTAAATATAATTCAACCGGTTTGACTGGATGTGGCATCGGCAATGTTGCGGATAGTCTAATGGCTATTAAAAAGCTTTGTTTTGACGATAAAATAGTAACCACTCGAGAATTGTATGATGCTCTTATTGCGAACTGGGAAGGTTATGAAGATTTACACCAACAAATTACTTTTGATATTCCTCATTATGGAAATGACATCGATGAAGTGGACCAACTGGGCGTTTGGGCAATGAAACTTGCAAACGATCATGTTTCAGCTGCTACCAATCCCAGAGGTGGCAATTGGGCATTCGGTACTTTCACTATGACGGTCCATGTAGATTATGGTTCAAAAACAGATGCTACTCCTGATGGCCGAAAAAGAGGCGAAGCCCTTGCAGAAGCTATTTCTTCAAGACAGGGTTTCGATAGATCCGGTGTCATATCTTATTTGAACACGGTAACAAAATTACCACAAAATATATTAGGAAATGGAGACCAAATGAATCTAAGATTCAGTCCTTCATGCGTTTCTGGTAAAGAAGGAGTTGAAAAACTTCGTCACCTGATTTCTACATATTTTGATGAGGGGGGCATGGAGGTACAATTCAACGTTGTTGATACTCAAACCTTGTATAAAGCCCAAGAAAATCCAGATGATTATAGAAATTTAATAGTACGTATCGCAGGGTTTTCAGTCTATTTTGTCGAAATGCCCAAAGTCCTGCAAGATGACTTCATCTCAAGGACTGAACATATGGCTATATCCTAAAAACAGATGGGTTTTAGAAATTTCTAAAACCCATCTGTTTTATACTTTCAATCTAGAAAATTTTTCGCGATATTCACTCATGCTTATTCCTTCATTTTCTTTAAATTCTTTGTATAAAGTTCTTACCGAATTAAATCCTGTCAATTCTGAAATTTTTTCTATTGAATGGTCGCAATCTATAAGATATTTTTTGGCGTAACCAAGCCTGATTTCAATTAAAGTTCTGTTGAATGAGGTATTAAAATATTTTTTGAATATTCTATTTACATGTCTTGGTGTAGTGTGGAACATTTCAGCGATTTTATCCAAAGTTATTTTCTCTTGGAGATTGTAATGTATATACTTTGTCATCAGCAAAGCTCGATTTTCATATTCAAAATATTCATTGACCCCGTTGTCATTGCCATCCAAAATATTTTGGATCATCGTTACCAGAATAATGGACAGGAGACCTTGAAGTTTTATGTAGTAAAAGTGCACATTTTTTAAGAACTCATCGCAAAGACAATCTATCAAAGATATTACATCATTTGTATCTTTGACGATCCAGAATTTCTTATAGTCTTTCAAAATATTTATCAATTCTTCTATTTGGTATTCAATTGCAGTCGATTTACAATTATCGCATTTATTATTAATGATTTCAAATGTTATGATAAATCTTTCATTCTCCAATGAAGTATCTGTGATTACACTATGTTCAACGTTAGGCGATATATATAATATATCATCCTTAGCCAACTCAATTTCTTCACCATCAATATTCATGTTCATCTTACCATTTAATACGTAGTATAGTTCATGCAAATTATGGCTATGTAAAAACTCGATTTGTTCATGGCTCATAAATTGAGCATTGTGAATTACTATACTGTAGGAGTCATAATTTAAAGTCATGCAGGTACCCATTAAATCGTTGAATTTTCTGCGTTCTTGATAAGACAATGTCATTCAATCAACTCCTTGTTCTAGAATACATTTACGATTATCAATACTTTTTGAATTACCGATCTTAAAAACAAAAACATACTGCAATTTTTATAGCTGAGAAATTATTAACTATAATTATATACTCTACTGTAATAAAATTAAAGAATTTTGTATCTGCTTAATAATTTTTTATGTTTACTTAATTTTTAAAGAATATGATTAATAACATTCTAAAACAACCTAAAGTTTTGGTTTTCAGGTTGTTTTAGAATTCTTGTTTGATTTCAGTGGAGAAGCTTATTTTATCAGACTTCTATCTCATTTCGACTTATAACATCATTTTGCATCGCTTCACTCAATTCGTTGAAATACGCTGAATAACCTGCAATACGTACTACCAAATCTCTGTAAGAATCAGGATCTTTCTGAGCTGCTCTCATTACCTCTGTACTGACAACATTATATTGAACCTCCATGCCTTTATTATTAAAATAAGTCTTTGTCATATCTTTTAAAGATTCTTTAGATCTCTTCGTACTCAATGATGTAGGATGAATTTTTAAATTTAAAGCTATCCCGTCCATATACTTTCCATGATCGATACAACAAGCTGAATTATATATTGCAGTAGGCCCATTTTTATCTCGTCCTTGGCCGGGAGACATGGCATCCGCTAAAGGCTGACCTGTATTTCTACCGTCAGGAGTGGCATTAGTAACAGCTCCTTGGACCACATGTTGTGCCGCTCCATAAAGCCCTGCTTTATATATTTTTGATCTTTTACTAAAACATTCACTACAATTATCATAGTAAATATCTGTTACCCACTTCATAATCTCATCTGCATACGGGTCAGCATTACCATAGTGAGGAACTTCGTTTAAAATTTGCTGTTGTAAGGGTTCATATCCTTTCCAGTCAGTCATCATACCGTCGTATATTTCTCTGGCAGTGCATAATTTATTATCAAACACCATATATTTAATAGCTGATAGCGAATCTGCAACTGTAGCCAACCCTGTAGCTGTACCTCCATATGAATTATATTTTGCCCCTCCTATCGTACAGTCCACACCCGATTCCATGCAGCCCTCTATTGATATCGACAATGCCGCCGAAGGAGCATAGAAACCTGAAAGATTTTCCACATAATTTTGAATTGTAACAGACCACTTATGCAGGTAATCAAACTGTCTTTTATAAGCTTTTTTTACTTCTTCGAATGATTTCATATCGTACAGGAATCCAGTTTCCAATCCACCTGCCTTCCCATTCGAAGGGTTAATTCCGTTATTTAGTGCGGTTAGCAAAACATTGCCGTGACTGCCAAGACCTGCTTTACCATGCAAGCCATTACCTGCCGGATAATCGTTTCCTGAACCAACGATTTCTTGACATCCAATTATGCTATAATCTCTTGCATCCTCCAATTCCATTCCAAGTTCTTTGATCAATCCTGGAATTATTACATCATCATTTTGAAATAAAGGTAACCCTCCAACCAGTCTTGTTGTTTCTATAGCTAAATCCCAAAGTTTTTCGGGTGAATCCTTATTGATCCGCAATGAAACAGTCGGATCGTGCAGCGACAATCTCCCCAAGGTTTCTAAAACCATATATGTTACTGGATTTGTGGCATCTTTTCCAGTTTTTTTGTCAATTCCACCGATAGTTGTATGGTGGTATGTTACTCCTACACCAGTATATGCCGCAATCTTAGGATTGGATGCTCTGTAAAAACAATTAGATTTTAAAAAGAATGCATCGACTATCTCTTGCGCCTCATCCAGTGTCAACCTTCCTTCAGTAAGATCGGATTGCAAAAACGGCCATGTATATTGATCAAATCGCCCAAATGCCAATGCCGGATGTCTTGCTTCCATATATAATACCACCTGGTACATTATTGTTGCCTGACAGGCTTCCCAGAACGTCCTTGCAGGATTTTCAGAAATCCAGTTTAATCCTTCAGCCATCTGATTAAGCTCTTTTTTGCGCTCCAAATCAACACATAATTCAGCCTTTTTATAGCATTCCCTGGCATAATTTTTTATCATTTCACTGGCACCATCACATATTATTGTTGCCGCCTTGTAAAACATATATTTTTCTACATTATCCCCCATTAAATTTCCTTTATGTTCATCTATCCAATCTTGTGCTTCTTTTTTGATCGATGAGTAGC
This sequence comes from Alkalibacter mobilis, assembly GCF_015594845.1. Classification (GTDB taxonomy): domain Bacteria; phylum Bacillota; class Clostridia; order Eubacteriales; family Alkalibacteraceae; genus Alkalibacter; species Alkalibacter mobilis. Next base: position 125,423 of record NZ_JADNRK010000001.1, read on the forward strand.
CTCTGTTAATAATTTTTTCATAACCGGCAACAAGATGACCCGTATGTATAGGCGCTCTCATCATTGATCCCATTTCCAGAATACCTAAATTTGCCACTTCTTCAAATCCATCTGGAGACCATGAATCAAAATATTGCGTGATAGTTTTATCTTTCCAAAAATCACGAAAACTCATGAACTTATCAATTTCCTCTTTGCTCATGCTCAGATGTACCCCTGATTTATCAGTCCTGTGGTATAACCCATCGTCCCAAAGCTCCCATAAAGCCATTTCTTCCAATTCCTTCCAAAGCCAACTTGCATCCCATTCGGGCCACATTCCAGATCCCAAGAAGTCTTTTCCAATATTTCCAACTATGATCTCAAAGTCTTCAACTCGACAAGTCATATTAGCGCATATCTCAGATGTGGCCAATGGTATTTTTATACTAGGTGGAACTTTTTCGTACTTCTTATAAGCCTGAGTAATCAATTCTACCCTCTCAGCATCTACCGATATCACCCTGTCTCTAACCAAACGTCTCATCAACTTTATTCTCTCTGTTACAGGTCTAAATTCGTACATTTTTACTCCCCCTCTATATTAATTAAATACAAATCGTATTTGTGACAAACCTCTATCCGACTTGTTTTTTATTCGATTATTTTGTAAGTTTTATAATTAATTCAAACTCAAACTTATACTACAATGATATTAGGGAAACAATCTTCTCAAATTTCTTTTTAAATCAATAAAAACAAGGGCATTCTAAAATCACGTCAAATGTCAGATTTTAAAATGCCGATATTCAGATCAATTACTTAGTGTTGTCAAAGTGAAGTATAATATCATGTCTTCAACATATTGCATGGTTTCGTTCACATCTTCTTTAGCTTCATTAGGAATATTATATTTTTCTAAAGTTTCATCCAGGTCTGTATAATATTCACTTTTTATTTTTTTATTCACAAAGATCTCCTCCTAATGTTTTCCATATTCATGTATCGTATCCAACAGCGGCTGAAAATTGTCCCAGTTGATTTGGGCAGCTCTTAGAATAGACTTATCAAAATTAAAAATATATTTCCCGTCGACGGCAAGGATGTCCAAATATTTTTTTGCTGCATCGCAAACCTCCTGTTTTGTTCCTTTTTTCATAAGATTAACTGGAAATAATCCCGAAATAATATGTTTTTCTCCCACTGTCTCTCTAATAATTTTTGGATCTCCATATTCGAATTGAAGCTCGCAACCAGGTGGCAATTCATTCAAGTAATCTAAAATATGCATCCAATTTTCTTCACAAAATATATTTATGCCAAATCCTTTTTCGTATATAGCCCAAACTGTTTCTTTAAAAGATGGCCACCAAAATTTTGCAAAAAATTTCTCGGTCATATATGTAGGCATATGAAGCGCAAAGAAAATTCTAGTTAATCTATTAGGATTTTCCACATGTCTTGGACAACCTGATTTAATCATCAATGGGGTGATTAGATTCACTGCTTCGAGAACTTCTTCAGGTCTTCTTCTCATGTCGACCAAAGCTCCCGTGAATGATCTCAAATAATCGGCAAAGTAATCAAATGGTGCCCGACTGATCCCGACAAAGGTCGGCAGCTTCGATTTATTGTGTTTCTCAATCAATTCTGCATTGCCTCTGGCAATTTTCCCATTTATATCATCTGAAGCTTTTATCGTCTTTGCCATAGCAAGCGCAGCCTGCATAGGTGGAGCGTCAAATTCCGTAAATACCCTGGGTATAACTGTTTCCCAGATGAATTTTAGTGGGTCTTTCAAAAGCTTGTCATACTCATCAGGTTCCATACCGTGTACATTGGGATGTTGAATAAACCCATCGTCTCCCATTACATTCGTTCTACTACCTGTAAATTTGTTTAACCAAGGTGTCCCCGGCCAAGTCCCTATTAAATTGTAAGTGTCATATTTAGCATTTATCTTATCAGTAGCATCTAAAACCTTGGTAATACCATATTGCGAAGTCCTTAAATCATATCCTGCCAACTCGAGTGCTGCACATGCATTGACCCCTAACTTTTCTGGCACTCGATCAGGCCTTTCACCGGAATAAACATCAGTAAATAACTTCGTTTTGTATTCGCTGTTCATCAATTCTTTAGCCATTGTGTTGCTCCTCTCTCATGATTAACTTGAAATAATTTTGCCTAAATGCTACCTATTATACGTACATGCCGCCGTTTACATTTAATGTATGACCAGTTATGAATGAAGACTTGTCAGATGCTAAAAAAACTACTGCATCTGCAACTTCTTCAGGTAAGCCACCTCTCTTAAGTGGTATTCTGCCAATTAGTTGGTCTTTGATTTTTTCTGGTATTCTTTTGGTCATTTCAGTAAGTATGAACCCAGGTGCTACGGCATTTACAGTTATGCCTTTTTTGCCCAGTTCTTTGCTCAAGGTTTTTGTCAGTCCAATGACTCCTGCCTTTGCTGCTGAATAATTAGCTTGCCCAAAGTTACCTTCTTCACCTGCCACTGAAGTTATGTTCACGATTTTCCCATAACCTCTGGGTATCATGTGCTTAACAACTTCCTGTATGCAGATAAACATGGATTTAAGATCGGTTTCTATTACAGCATCCCACTCTAAATCCGTCATCTTGGTGATTTGTGCGTCTCTTGTAATTCCTGCATTGTTAATAAAAACATCGACTTTACCAAACGAATCTAATGTATTATCTATCAGATCCCTTACTTCGTTTCGGTCCGTAACATTGCACTTTACAGAAATGGCAATTCCACCTGCTTGAATGATTTCATTTTTAACGGAATCGCATGCTTCATGATTAATATCCGTAACTACGGTCTTTGCTCCTTCTTGTGCCAACTTCAAAATCATTGCTTTCCCAAGTCCTTGAGCAGATCCCGTGACGATTACTACTTTGTCTTTTAAACTCATATGATCCCACCTTCATCAAAGAAATTTTTAATTTGATCCCAATATTTCTTTTAATTCATTCCAGTTCTCTTGAAATATTCTAGGATTCATTAATTTTAAATTCGATGAAATTCTCGGTTCAAATTCCATAGCCGACAAAATATCTTTTTCTAGATTAACTCCCGGAGCTATTTCAGTCAAAGTCATCTCACCATTTTCAAGTTTAAATACAGCTCTTTCCGTAATGTAAATGACAGGTTGATCGATTTGGGAGGCGTACTCTCCACTAAATGTTATGTGGTCTACACGTTCTACAAACTTCTTCACTTTTCCATCTTCCAAAATTTTAAGTTCTCCATCATTAATGCTATATTTGCCACCCCCTGCTGTAAAAGTTCCGCAAAAAACAACTTTTTTGGAATTTTGAGAAATATTTATGAATCCACCGGACCCAACCACTTTAGTACCAAATTTGCTCACATTTAAATTCCCTTTTTTATCTGTCTGAGCTAAACCCAAAAATGTCGTATCCAAACCCCCACCATCATAGAAGTCAAACTGGGCTTCATGTTCTATTATTGCATCCGCATTATAGGCGACACCAAAGTCATCTCCTCCTCCTGGGGTTCCACCATATGTGCCTAGTTCCGTAGTCATTATCAAATCATTTACGATACCCTCTTCAGTAGCTACTCTGGCAACTCCATCAGGCATTCCAATACCCAAGTTTATTATACTGTTGGCTTTCAGCTCCATAGCCGCTCTTCTGGCAATGATCTTCCGTTCATTCATAGGCATTGATTTTAGTGAATCCATGGGAATTTTTATATCCCCAACAAAAGCTGGGTTGAATTGTGTGCCGATCGTTTGCATGTGATTTTCAGGCCTGGAAACTACAATGTAATCAACAAGCGCACCAGGAACTTTTACATCAAGGGGGTGTAATGTTCCAGATTTTGCCAAATACTCGACCTGCGCTATAACTATTCCCCCTGAGTTTTTGGCTGCTTGGGCCATTGGCAATGCCTCTAACAATAATCCTTCTTTTTCCATTGTCAAATTTCCATTTTCATCAGCCGTTGTTGCTCTGATAACCGCCACATCTACTGGAAAAGTTTTGTACCTAAGCCATTCCTGCCCATCAAGTTCTAGCAACTCGACCAAATCTTCTTTAGTACACTCCGTAATTTTCCCACCTTGCAATCTAGGATCAACGTAAGTTCTGAGACCAACTTTTGTTATCACTCCGGGTTTCTTTCCGGCAATTTCCCTCCATAAATGAGCCATAACGCCTTGGGGCAGCAAATAAGTTTCAATTTTATTACTGGTGATCAATTCTCCCATGCGAGGCGCTTGACCTGTATGTCCCGAAATCAATCGCTTTGTTAACCCCTCATGAGCCAAATGATTCATACCTTTTGTCTTTCCATCTCCACACCCACAACTGTGAACTGCTGTGAGATTTTTGGGATATCCTGTCTCTAAATATTTTTTCTCCAATTCAGATGCAATTTCTTCAGCAAAACTGCACAGACCTGCCGTAGTCCATACTACTGTCGATTCACTTTTTATCATTTCGACTGCTTCACTTCCAGAGATTTGTTTAGCCATTCGTATTTCTCCTTTCGATGAGTTTGATACTGTTAGATTGTCTATAAACAATTTGGATTTCTCAAGAGCAGAGCTACCCCCATACCCCCGCCTGTACAGGCACTTGCTATTCCATACTTACAATCTCTCTCTTGAAACTCATATGCCAACGTCCCAGCCAATCTAGTTCCAGTCATGCCCAAAGGATGACCGAAAGCAATTGCTCCTCCATTTACATTTAATCTATCATGAAGTTTGGTGCCCAAGTAATTCCCCAACTCTTTGCAGCAACCTAATACCTGCCCTGCAAAAGCTTCGTTGATTTCCAGCAACCCAATATCTTCCAAAGTCAAATTTGATCTTTTTAACAGCTTGTTTATAGCTCCAACAGGGCCCATTCCCATGATGGTCGGATCAACTCCATGAACATCATAATCTTCTACAAATGCCAAGGGCTTTAATCCCAATTCCATACATTTTCTCTCGCTCATTAATACACAAGCCGCTCCTGCATCATTCATGCCAGATGAACTGCCTGCAGTTATTGTTCCATTTTTCTTAAATACCGGCCTCAGTTTTGATAAAGCCTCAATAGTCGTATCCATCCGCGGATGCTCATCTTTATCAATTAATACTGTTCCTTTTTTATTTATTATTTCTACCGGGATAATTTCTTTAGCCATTCTCCCAGATTCGATTGCATTTTTTGCTTTCATTTGACTATTGTAGGCAAACAAATCTTGCTCTTCCCGCTTAATTCCGTATTTTTCTACAATATTTTCACCTGTTATTCCCATACTTTCTATTGCTGGATATCTGTGTAAAGGCGCTGTATTTTTCGCATATTCTTCATTAGAGCATAAAAGATTACCATTACCATTCTTCATTCCTTCGTATCTAACGGGCAATGGAAGATAATAGGGTACTCTTGATAAGCTCTCGGCTCCTCCAGCAATCATTATATCTCCGTGACCTGTTTTTATTTCCAATGCAGCGTTTATGATAGCTTGTATTCCCGAACCACAAATCCGATTTACGGACATGCCGACACATGTTTCATCCAACCCTGAATCCAGAGCTACGTACCTTCCGATGTTGGCCACGTCCGCAGATGATATTACGTGCCCAAAAACAACTCCCTCTATATCCTTTTTCGATATCGAGGATCTGTTTATCGCTTCTTCAACTGCGATAGTAGCCAACCTTTCAACCGGCACTTCTTTTAATCCTCCTAGAAATCTTCCTACTGGTGTTCTGGCAAAACTTGTTATAACTACTTTATTCATAGATCATTATCTCCCTTACAATAGTCATACCATCCTTTACCGGCTTTCTTTCCGATACGACCTGAATTAACCACCCTCTTCAATATTGCCGGGGGAGCCCAATTAGGTTGTCCCATTTCCTTATACATGTACTCCAGGGTGTCGTATGCTATATCATTTCCTGTATAATCCATTAATTCAAAAGGTCCCATGGGATGATTAAGACCCAAAGCCATTGCCTTGTCTATATCATCTACAGTGGCAATCCCTTCTTCCAAAACCATAAATGCCTCTCTGAATTGAGCTAGCATCAATCTGTTAACAACAAAACCCGGAGAATCTTTTTTAACTTCTATACTTTCTTTCCCAATGGATCTTACTAAATTCTTCAACTCCGAAACTACATCGTCATTAGTATAATAGCCTCTAATTATTTCAACCAGCTTCATCACAGGCGCCGGATTGAAAAAATGCAGTCCAACAACTTTTTCAGGCCTTTTAGTTCCAGATGCAATTTTTGTTATTGACATCGTTGATGTATTTGTAGCGAATATGACATTCTCATTACATATCTTATCCAGTGTCGAGAATACTCGAGTTTTAGCATCCAAATTTTCAATAATAGCCTCAATGATCAAATCAGTATCTTTCATATCTGTCAAATTTGAGGAAATACTTATATTCTCAGTCAATTCTACTTTCTCAGCTTCAGTAATTTTGCCTCTTTTGATCTTGCTGTCTAGTATCGTTTCTATTGATCTGATGGAATTTTCGACTTTTTTCTCATCAATATCATTTAGAATTACTCTGTAACCATACTGAGCCAAAATATGTGCTATACCTGTTCCCATTGCTCCAGAACCTATTATGCCAATTTTTGTAATCGTCACTATTTACACCTACCCTTTGCTTAAATACCAAGATAATCAAAAAGCTATTTCATAATTATTTAGCATATTCCCTTTTTTTGAAAAAACGAGTTTGACGATACAAACTCGTTTATTATCACTATAAGTATTGAAAGATTTGTAGATTAAATTTTATGCTACACTGTCTTGTCTTTCTTGTATCTCGTCTTTCATTTTTTTCAGATCTTCTTGTTTGAGATTATAGAAGTTTATGCAAATAAACCCAAATACAGCTGCTACTGCCGGTATTATTGTTGCAATGACTGCAATCCCGGATTGTATGGCTGGTGTAGGATCCATGCCCCCTACATAACCGATGGCAGCTAAAGCATATGCTGAAACACTTCCTGATATAACCATCGCTACCTTAATTGGGAATGCCGATAATGACATTACGATACCTTTAGCGGATTTTCCTGTTTTCCACTCGGCGTAATCAGCACAGTCTGAGTACACAGCTCCTGATATTGAAAATCCAAATCCGCTGGAAACAGAGGCAAGACCGCTTAGAACAAGGAATGCCATCGGAGCTCTACCAATAAAATATGCAAGTACAAGGAACAACGCCTGACCGGATAATCCTATAACGTATGTTTTCTTCGTACCCATTTTTTTTGCAATTTGAGGTCCAAGAAGATTACCAACAAGTCCCCCTAAAGTAAGGCTTAAAAAATACATGGACACAAGGCTCATATCTCCAGCTACATATTGATAGAAGAAAACTGCAAAGCTGGCCAAACCCAATGCAGCAGTAAATCTTCCAAGTTCCGCCAACATAAGAATTATAAGATATTTATTGGTTACTACTTGCTTGATCATTTCTCCGAAAGTCGGCACATTTTTCTGTGGCCATCTTCCCGGAACGTCTACCGGTTTTGCTGCTGCTGCAGAAACCATATATGTAACCCAGTTAAACGTGGCAAATATCAACATGTAAAGAAAGAATCCCTTTGCATTTCTTGTTGCCTCACCACCTAATGCTATTATGATTGGTAACGATATCAAACTGAACAACAAACGACTTGTAGTATTCATCTGATTTGTTCTACCGGCTATCATTATTCTGCTTTCCGGGGTGTTTCCCATTGCTGGCAACAAAGCAAACCTTGCCGAATAGGAGAAGTTAACGAATATATGGCCAAGCATGTAAAATACAGAGAAGTAAATCGCCATTGAGATCTCATTCATTCCCTCAGGCACTCTAAACATTAAAATAAAACAAATTGCCACAACTGCAGGTGCTATCATCAACCATGATCGATACTTACCCCAAGGCAAATTTGATTTTTCAATAATTGCGCCGGTCAACGGCACTGAGATAGCATCTACTATCCTGTTGATCAAAAGCATCGTTCCTACAATTGCCGGTCCCAACAATGCAATGTCAGTTAAAAAATAAGTATAATAACTTACTGCGACCTGCATCATCAAACCAAATCCGATTTCCGCCGTACCATAGGCTGTGGCCCTTGCTGAAGTCAACTGAAACTTGGAGCTCTTAGCAACATTCTCACTCATAAATCTTCCTCCTTTTTTTTCCATACTCAATACATATAGCTTGGAGCTTATAGAAAATTCCTTCCCTTGATCAAGATCAGAAATTTTACATCTTCGTCAGATTTCAACGTTGCGATTTCAATCTCTTGTGAATGATTTAATCTTAACTGATGGCAATTTTCTTAACAATGAATTAAAAGGACATGTTTTGTATCTATTTTGTCCTTTTACAATTTTAAAAATTATTATATTTTTATTATTATATTTAAATTGCATAACTTACTTAAATCACAGATCACAAAAGGGATAGGTAGGGACAAATTTGATGTATATGTGTCCCGATAATTTATTGCCAAGTAATTTTATAAATGATAGCCTAAAAATGAATTTATTTCGTTAAAAATTGAACCAGGGAGGAAGTGGAACATGTTTAAAGCTATCCGAATAGACAGAAATAACAACAAAATTGAAATCGAAGAATCAAATTTACAGTACAAGAGTCTCGGTGGCAGAAGTTTAATAGCCCAATTTTTAAACGATGAAGTCATACCAGCTTGTGACCCATTAGGAGCTGCATCCAAAATAATATTTTGCACAAGCCTTTTTGCGGGAAGTGGATTGGCATGTGCAAACAGGTTGTCTGTAGGTGCTAAAAGTCCGTTAACTGGTGGAATCAAAGAATCAAATGTTGGTGGAACAGCCGCCGCTGCATTTGCAAGTCATGGGATTCGAAGTTTGATTATAGAAGATATTCCTGAAAACAAGGAAGATTTTGTCACTATATTGATAAAATCAGATGGAAGCGTATATCTTGAAGATGCGACAAATTTTATAGGGATCAATAATTATGAATACGTTGAAAATATGCAGAAAATTTATGGTGATAATGTCTCTGTGATTTCTATAGGAGTGGCTGGTGAACGTCTTTATAAAAATTCTTCCATTCAAGTTACTGAATTTGGAACGAATTACCCCTGTAGGGCAGCAGGAAGAGGTGGATTAGGCTCAGTTCTCGGATCAAAAGGTGTTAAAGGTATTGTGATTCAAAAACCCGATAAGAAAAATTCACTCGACATATCAGATAAAGAGAAATTTTTGATTCAAAGAAAAGAACTTAATCAATTATTGATAGAATCCTCCGAATCAAATCCCTTTTCAAATGTAGGTACTGCTTCTACAATAGATTTTGTAGGACCTGCCGGTATTATTCCGACACACAATTTCACTGGAACTATCTCAAAAGAAATAGAAAACCTCAAATCAGACAAATTCATGGCATTTGTCAGTAAGAACAAACAGCCATGCCAAGCGGGATGTCTAGTGAAATGTTCAAATATAATAAATGATAAAAATGGAAATTTTCTAACCGGAGGATTTGAGTATGAAACCATCGCACTGTGCGGTCCGAATTGCGACATTTACGATTATGAATCAATTGCGTACATGGACAGAATGTGTGATGATTTGGGACTTGATACAATAGAAACTGGAGCTACTATGGGAGTTTGCATGGAAGCAGGAATCATTCCATGGGGTGATGTAAATGCCACTATGAAACTATATCAACACATAGCTGACGGTACCGAATTGGGAAATCTACTGGGGCAAGGTGCAGATCGAGTTGGTAAGCATTACTGCGTTGAAAGAATACCGACCTGTAAAGGTCAGGCGATGCCCGGCTATGATCCGCGGGGTACGATAGGTACCGGATACACGTATGCCACTACCCCAATGGGTGCTGATCATACTGCCGGAATAACACTCGGTGAAGAAGAGTCAAACAATGTCGAAGATGCAATAGAGCACTCCAAAATGATGCAAGAAATTTTTGCTGTTGCAGACAGTACCATGTGTATGATGGCCATGGCAACTTTTGCAGGACATTTGGATAAATTAGCTTCATTGTATAATGCAATTTATGGAGATACCATCTTACCTCAAGATTTTCTTGAATTGGCTAAAAAAACTATCCATTTGGAAAATGAATTCAATAGGAAAGCAGGATGGAAGCCTACAGATAATATAATCCCTGATTTTTTCAGAAACGAACCTTTACCTTCTACCGGTCGCACATTTGATATTTCGCAGCAACTATTGGAGAAATGAGATGATTTCGATAAATTTCAATGGTTTGAATTTTATGTTCAATCAATCTATGACAATTTCTAATTTGATCTCATTAATGAAAATCAACGGCTTTGTTGAAAATTCATCCCATTTGATAAAGGTCAATGGTAAGTTGATCACACCATTTTCTATTCATCAAACAACCATCAGTGATGGTGATGTTATAACTACAAAACCATTGCCTGTTGGCGGGTGATTCAAGTCCAGAAAAACAAAGGCTCACCAATAGGCGAGCCTTTGTTTTAGTTTAATTTCAACTGATTTCTCAATGTAACGACCACTATTTCAGGTCTGTTAAATACCCTAAATGGCACGATGCTGTTTCCCAGACCCCTGCTGACGATCATCGAAGTATTTTGCTTTAAATATAAACCTTGGGAATACTCGGGAAACAACCCTTGGTTGGGTGCAATCAAGCCACCGACAAAAGGCAATCTGAATTGTCCACCATGTGCATGACCGCTAAACACCAAGTCTATTCCACTATCTGCATAAACGTCAAAGAGTTCAGGTCTGTGTGACATCAAAATATTAAAATCTGTAGTTTTTTTCTCGTTCAATTCATTTAAAATATCTACTGCGTATTCATTGCTATCGGCCCTTAGGTATGTGTCTTCATTTTCTATGGATGCCGGGTCTCTCATGCCCATCAATCCTACAGAATTTTGGTCCTTGATCAACTTCACGTAATCATTGTCCATAACTTTTACATTGATACCGGTTAATTCCAACTTGAGATGTTCATATTCTCCAGAGAGTTCTTCATGATTGCCGGAAACAAAATAGACGGGTGCTGTCAATGTCATTCTTTTCATAAAATCTATAGCTGAAGTCAGATTCATTTTTCTCCGGTCTATCAAATCTCCAGTCACAATTATCACATCCGGATTTTGTACTTTTATCAACTTATCGAGTCTGCCGTTAAAATCTTTGTTGTGCAAATCTGATACTTGAACTATTGTAAACCCTTCAAACCCGGCAGGTATATTGCTATTCGCATATTCAATTTCTGTAATCACGATACTATTGTTTTGCCAAAATAAAAACAGTGCCAGTAAAACAATAATCAAGATCCATCCAATATTCCTTCTGATTCTCAAGATTACACCCCTCTCAGACTCTACAAACAAACGACACAAAGATTTTTAAAAGATCAAATTTCTTTAATTATAGCATTATTGTCACTTTTTAAAATTAAAATATATAAAAAAACCAAAAATATAAAGGCATCCGCCAAAATTTTCGACAGATGCCTTTAACTCCCTTTTTCCCTGTTTGTTTCTAATTAAAAGATTTCCTTGCTCATTTTGTCTATTTCTTCGCTGACCTTGGCATATGCTCCTGGGAACAAGCTCTCCGGTCCTCCCATGGTCAAGCAAGGTATAAAATAGTGTTTGCCGTTATTTTTGCACGCTCTTTCAACATGCTCGGATATAAGCTCCGGTGTCCATCCTGGAAAATCCAAAGTGCCGCTGTCCAAATCACCCATGAAGGATATCTGACCGCCATACTTTTCAACAAGCTCAGGCACGTTGTTCGTTGTCATGCACCCCTGCCAGATGTCAACCCCCATCTCTATCATTTCAGGGACAAGGTTAGCCGCAAAGGAGTCACTATGGTGTACGATCACCTCTACTCCATTGTCTTTCCAGAAGCCGTAAATTTTTTTATATGCCGGCAGAAAGAATTCGTCAAATATTTCTGGTGACACTAAAGATGATATTTGGCTTCCCCAATCGTCGTGATGGAACAAACAATCAGGTTTGATCCTGTCAACCAGCAACTGTGCAAATTCCAACTCAAATCCGGTTATGTAATCAACCAGTTCATGCATCGCTTCAGGTTCTTCATAAAGTGCCATGAGCGCATTTTCCATTCCCATCATATGGTGAGTCATTTCAAATACCCCAGGAGCCATCATTGCAGTGACAAACTCTTCATTTCTGTCTATGGACTCCGCATGTGCTATCGCCGGGGCCCAAGACTCGTCATCCGTAGGTATTACAGGTTTTTTTACATAATCTTTCCACTTTGTAATATCCTTGATGACTATATGCTCCTGATCATGGACCGGAAATCCTGCAACCTGGCCTTCTACAAATCTCCATGTTACACCCCATCCGTCCTGATTTTCCTGTCCCGGTTGCAACATCAATGCCTGTAGTGGAAAAGCAGCTTCAAAAATCATATTCATGAATTCGTATTGCTTGACGAATCTGTCAGGATTTCCTCCCTTTATAGTTTCCATTAGATTTTGTCTCTTGGTCAACATATTTCAAACCTCCCCGGTTTTTATTTCAGCAACAAGTTACGCTTTAACCAACTCTTTCGCTTTTGTAACCGCACCGCCGGCATCAGGAGCATATCCGTCTGCTTTGCACTCGGCTGCATACTCGGGTGTTACAGGCGCTCCGCCTACCATGACCTTGAATCCTGCGTCCTTAAGAGCCAAGGATGTCTGTTTAAGTGCCGGCATGGTGGTGGTTAGAAGACCAGAACAGGCTGCCAACACCGCATTGTTTTCTTTTGCCGCTTCTACAAATTTATCAGCTGGAACATCCACTCCAAGATCTACGATGGTGAATCCTGAGCTTTCAAGCATCATGCTTACAAGATTTTTTCCTATGTCATGGAGGTCCCCGGCTACTGTTCCTATTACGCATGTTCCCAAGGATACGGAACTGTCGCCTGCCAGCAGGGGCTTTAATACGTCTACACCTTTACTCATGGCCTTTGCCGCTATCAGCATTTCAGGCACGAAGATTTCTCCGGCAGAGAATTTGTCTCCAACTACTCCCATGGATTCGATCATAGCATCAAGGATTTCTTTCGGCTGTTTGCCTTCGTCCAGTGCTTCCTGAACCAAACCTGCTACGACTTTGGTTTTACCTTTTGATACCATTTCCTGGATCTCTTGAATTTTTGACATTTGTGTTCCTCCCTCATTTAGTGGTTTAAAATTAATATCAGCACGTGATTGCGTGCTGGTTATAACTTGAATATTGTAATATTGTAACTTTGAATAATTATGTATATCGTTCTCTATGTACAAATTTTATCAACTTAAATTGTAATTGTCAACGCTAAATTTTAAGAAGACATAAATTTCTTATTCTTTTAAAAATATCCTTTGATCGAGCGTTTAATATTTTTATCAGTTTAAATATTTCTGGAATTTTTCTTTACACTATGGTATTTTAAAATCAAACAGCTCTCCATTCCCGGAGTTTAAAAAAATAGGAAGCTATGCTCTGAGGATGAAGTGTAATCGATTAACTAAAGGAGGCATTTAAAATGAATTTAAGAGAAAATGTAATGGCAGTCTTAAATGGAAAGCAACCGGATTATTACGGGGATCTTATGAATGCGGTGGAATTTATCTTTGACCCTGTGTTCATGCAGGATGCCATGATTCCTCAAGACGGATCTGAGCACGTAGATTCATGGGGGACTGTACGAATTTTTCTTCCGGGCGCTCCCGGCCCGCATCCTCACTTGACAAAAGAAAATATAGTTATAAAAGACATTGAAAAATGGGAAGAGCAGCTCGTGATCCCTTCGATCCAAGATCTTGATTGGTCCGCGGCACGTGAGCAGTCTCTATCCATAAACAGAGAAGAAAAGCTGGCATGCATATTTTCTCCTGGTGGTCTGTTCGAACGAAGTCATTTTTTGATGGGCATGGAAAATGCCTTGATGAATTATCTGGAATACCCGGAAGAAATGAAGGCATTACTCAGGAAAATCGCAGATTACAAGATAGAATTCATTAGAAAAGCAGGAGAAGAATGTCATCCTGATATCATATTTTATCATGATGACTGGGGTACAAAACAAAATCTGTTTCTTCCCCCTCAAGTTTGGAGAGAAATAATCAAACCGCTGCAAAAAGAGATTTCCGACGCAATACACGAAGCCGGAATGATCTACATGCACCATGCAGACTGCATATGCCAACCCATAGTTGAAGACATGGTCGAAATTGGCATCGATATCTGGCAAGGAACTATTGCCCAAAACGATATTGTAGAGATCCAGCGCATAACCAAGGGAAACCTTCCAATGGTCGGTGGGATCGATGGGCCTAAAATAGACATCGAAAATATCACCGAGGAAGAAATCCGTGCAGAGGTAAGACGAGCCATAGACACATACTGTCCGGGCGGGCCATTCTTTCCCTCCATTCCAAACGGAATCTGCTTCAGAGAGTGGAACAATTCTATTGTTATGGATGAACTGGAGTCATACGGCAGAGAATATGCGCAAAAACATCCGGTCAATTGCTGACACAATAATACAGGGAGTCGATGTTTTCGACTCCCAAAAAATTATGAATTAAAGTTTTCTTCCCTCAATACACTTTCCACTACGGAAACAAAATCCTCTTCGGCTCCCCATGAAAATTTAAAGATCGGACCTTGTCCTCCACCTGCTCCAATGGCGTCAACAATGATCTCATCTTTGTTTCCTACAACAGCAACGGTAAGAGTTGCTCTATTCGATGCCCTCATGAAATATTTTTCGTAGACTAGAGTACATACGGATACGTCTCCGATGTGATGCTCGGCATAATCCACCAGTTCCACGCTCATTCCGCTATTTTCGACTTTCCGTGATATCAGATTTGTGATCCTGGTAAAATCTCCGGTTCCTTTCATCGATAATTTAGCCAATTAAATCACCTCCCGACCATTATCTTATCACAGAAATACTTATATTTTCCCAATCTCTTATTCATTGTGATCTTATATAGTGCTTTTTACAGGATATTTCGATTATTTCATATCATTCAAAAAAACGACTTTGTTATTGAAAACAAAGTCGCTTTTTTATAAATCCTTATATGCGTTCATTCCTCAAATGCCACGCGATTTTTGAACTTTCTTCAAGTTCCTCCAGTGCATAGAAAGCTTTTAGCACATCTTCCGCAGCTACAATGGGACCGTGGTTTTTAAGCAAGTAGCCGTTACCTTCATTCATTGCCGAGCAAAAATTGTCGAATAATTCTTTCGTGCCCGGTGCCGCATATTCGACTAAGGTTATTTTTCCAAGTTTCATATCCAGATATGGAGTGTGAGACGGGATCAAGTCTCTTTTGTCTTCATGTTTCAAGCAAGACCAAAGCGTAGAGTAAAAACTGTGTGTATGTATGACTGCTCCATTTCTAGAATCTTTGCTGTACATAAACAAATGCAGCGGAAACTCTTTGCTGGGTTTTGGACCATCCAAATGTTTCCCATCAAGATCCAAAACCGAAAAATCCTCTTCCTCCAGTGTCCCAAAACACGTATTTGTGGCAGAGATATAGACTTTGTCCCCATCGCGGAAACTGATATTAGCAGAAGAGCCTGAAACCTTGTTTCTTTGAAAAAGATTCTTAGCTACCCAAATAGTATCTTTTTTCTTTTTTTCCAATTCGTTTCCCATTTATTCATCTCCAGTCAAAGACACAGCCAGTTCAAAAAAATCTTTCTGGCCAAAATTACCAGATTTAAGAACAAGCCTGACAGTTTGATCGGACAAAGGCACCATTACGGGCACTCCAGGAGCAATACTTTCGCCTATTTGATAACCTGCAAATCCCAAGGTTTTTGTTACGGCACCCGATGTTTCTCCACCTGCTACAATAATTCTGGTAAACTCGTTGTCAAAAGCCTTTTTCGCAAGGTATGCAGTAGTATCTTCAAGCATTTGAGACACTTTCTCCTTGCCGTGCTTCTGAGCTCTATTTACATTTTCCGGATTATCGGAACTGTATATTAAAACGGAATCATCGTTGTTTTCCAAAACCCAATTCCAAACATCCTCTTTTTGTACTTTTCCATCCAACATGGCTTCGGGATCTATTTTATAAGATTTATGTCCTTTTTCCTGATAATCTGTTATCTGCTCCAAAGTTGCCTTTGAACAGCTTCCAGCCAACAAAATTGCCTTTCCCGTGGTCTTCATGGACGGTACAATTTTACCTTTTGACTCCTTGGAAAATTGGTTTCCCAAATGATATAAAAGCCCGGAACCGCCAGTCATGAATTTCATGTCATCAAATAACTCCACTATGTCTTTTCCGTCATTATCTTCAATATAATCCGGTATTACATAAAAATGATCATTTTCTGACTTCAATTCATCTAAAAATGACTTTGCCTTCGACTTGTCATTTTTCATGATTTCGTAATCTAGTTTGAAAGCTTTATACTTACCCTGTGGCTTTATCAATTCCGACAGATCGGAATCCCACATCGGAGTAAGAGGGTGATCCTTCATATGTGTTTCATGTAAAGGCACGCCATTTATAAATAGATTACCACCCTTGACCACTCTTCCGTTTACAGGTAGAGCAGGACATAGAACCGTACTTGGATAATTGTATTTTTCAAGTACAGCATCGATTATTGGCCCAATATTTCCTTCTTTGGTTGAGTCGAATGTTGAGCAGTACTTCGAATATAAGATTTCTGCGCCCTGACTATTTAACCAGTCAAATGCTTCCATAGATTCCTTAACGGCCATATCTTTCTCTTCCGTTCGCGTTTTAAGGGCAACAACTACAGCTGCATTTTCTTCCAATGCAATGTTTTCTTCTGGCACGCCGTTAAACAAATATGTTGGCAAACCAGATTTTACTAAAAACGATGCTGCATCGCTGGCACCAGAAAAATCATCAGCAACGCAACCTATTGAAATTTTGTTCATATTCATCCTCCATCTTCCCATTATTTACTATCCTACAAAAAGCAAGGTTATGGCAGGTACAAAAGTTACAAGCATGAGTACGGTGATCATGATCAACCAAAATGGCATGAGCTTTTTAGAAAGTTGTAATATAGGTGTTTGGGAAATGTTGCTTGCCACGTACATTGCTGTTCCTACCGGCGGTGTCAACAACCCTATAGTTAAATTGATGACCATCATTACACCGAATTGAACCATATCTACTCCCAGACTTGTTGCAACAGGTGCCAATATAGGTGCCAAGAGCATAATGGCTGGCGCACTATCCAAAAACATGCCCGTAAACAGTAAAAGTCCATTTATAAGTATAAGAAGAAGAACCGGATTTTCTGTGACTCCCAACAAAGCTCCTGTGATTGCTTGAGGAATCTGCTCACTTGAGAGCAACCATCCGAACAATGAGATTGCAGCTATTATTGTAGCAATAGTTGCCGTACTGATCGCAGCTTCAAAACAGATCTTTGGCAGATCCTTTATAGTTATTTCCTTATATACAAACAAACTTATAAGCAGACAATAAATTGCTACCACCGCTCCACCTTCAGTTGCGGTGAACATTCCGCCTCTTATGCCGACAACTATTATTACAGGCATAAACAAAGCCCATATGGTTTCTTTAAAATTCTGTCTTCTTGCCGCCCAGCTGACCTTACCTTCCTTGGGGTAATTGTTCTTTCTGGCTACGTAATACGAATAAAGCAAAAAACCTCCACCTATTAAAATACCGGGAATAATTCCAGCCACAAACAAGTCGCCGATTGATGCCTGTGTTGTAACTCCGAAGATTATCAATGCGATACTTGGTGGTATTATCAGTCCTATACTGCCAGAAGCTGCAACCAAAGCTGCAGAAAAACCCTTGTCATAGTTTCGTTTTGTCATTTCGGGAACCATTATTGAACCGAGAGCAGCAGTATCGGCCACACCGGATCCGGATATACCGCCCATTAAAACACCGCTTATTGCAACTACGTGGGCTAGAGAACCTCTGACATTACCTACAAATGACAATGCAAAGTCTATGATTCTTTTTGTTATACCACCATGACCCATTATGGATCCTGCAAACATAAATAATGGTATGGCCATTAACGGGAAAGAATCAAGAGCCGTAAACAGTCTTTGGCTGACTATTATCAAAGGATAATCTGCTGCGATAACAGCTCCTATGGATGACAATCCCAATACAAATCCTATTGGCACACCCAAAACCAAAAATAAAATGAAAAGTCCAAATAATATACTACCCATTGATATCGTCCCCCTTTGCAAACATCTGTAAGGTCTGACTAATTACAAAGTATACCAGTATTATTCCTGATACAGGAATCACTGTGTATAAGTATTGCATTGGTATTCCCAAAGTTGGACTTTTTTGTCCTACTCCAAGAGAAACCAATTTATATCCGCTGTAAAACAACACTGAACCAAAAAAACCAACAAGCAGATTATTTAATACCATTAGCGTCTTTTGGCTGACACCTTTTAAATATTGAACCAAAACATCCAAAGCCACATGAGATCCTTTTTTCATGGCAACAGTCATTCCCAGAAAAGACATCCAAACGAAAATATATCTTCCCAACTCTTCCGACCACGTCAGTGAACTCCCTACGACATATCTAAATACAACTTGTGCGAAGATTACCGCCGCCATCATAAACATTAAACCGGCACACACAATGTAAAGTATTTTCATTAAAATTTCGTCTAACTTTTTCATCGTATCCTCCATTTGCTTAAAAGTAAAACAAGGAGTATAAACGTCAGACAGCAACGCTTATACCCTCTGTTTATACTATTATTCTATAGCTTCTACAATATCATTGTACAAATCGATATCGATGGTTTTTGCAAATTCTTCATGAGCAGCTTTTGCTGCTGCCGCAAATTCAGCAGTATCTGGAGTAGTAACAGTCAAACCTTCGTCAACCATTTTATCCAATAATTCTTGAGTCGTATCTTCCAGAAGACCATTTTCAAATTCTGTTGAAGCTTGAGCGGCCTCCTCTACAATGGCTTTCTGCTCATCAGTGAGACTTTGCCAAGTAAGATCGCTCATGGCTATGGTCACATACTCATATTTATGTGCAGTCAACGCCAGATAGTCTTGAACTTCGTGAATTCTACCACCGTAGATGAACGGGATAGGATTTTCTTGAGCTTCGATTACCTTTTGCTCCAATCCTGTGTACACTTCATTCCATGCCATAGTTGTAGGAGCAGCGCCCATTGCAGCCCATGTATCTGACATAGCCTTTATTTCAGGCAAACGAATTTTTAAACCTTGAATATCTGCAAGTGAATTGATTGGCTTGTTGCTGGTCACATGTCTGGCGCCTCTATCCCAGAAAGTAAGGATTCTTATACCAGAGGCATCCAACACTTTATCAGCTATTTGTTGACCGATTTCCCCGTGAATAACTGTGCTGTATTCTTCATAGTTGTCAAACAAGTATGGTAGTTCGAGCAATTGTATTGATGGCTCAAAATTTCCAAGAACGCCAGCTATTAGAGCAAAATCCAAAGTACCTATTTGAAGACCTTCGGCCATATCTCTATCTCCACCCAGTGTTGAATTTGGATAGATCGTTACAGTCATGGAACCATTTGATTTCTCTTCAACTACTTCTTTGAATTTCAAAGCGCCTTCATGCCAGATGTCATTTTCTGATTGGATGTGGCCAAGTTTCAATTCAACTACTTCTTCGGATCCAGACCCTCCATTTCCAGAGTCCCCATCGTTAGAACATCCCGTCAACACAAATGCAAGCATTGACAAAACCAACAAGTAAACAATAATTTTTTTCATTTTCTTTCCCCCATTAAATTTATTTTGTATTTGTGGTTACAATAACCTTTACAACATTTTCTTTTTTCTCACTCAATATGCTCAATGCTTCCTGCGATTTTTCCAACGGAAGAACCTGAGTGACAAAATCTGATAAATCTACCCCACTATTGACGATTTCTGTCGCTTTAACAAAATCCTTGGTCTCATATGTCATTGCACCAAACAACGTAAGTTCATTGAATACAAAGTTGTACGGATAGACAGGGATTTGTTCGGTGATCATTGAAACCATGCCTACCTCTCCACGTTTTCTCACTATCGAAGAGGCTTGATCAACTATATTTTTTGCATCTGCCACTATTAGTGCCACATCCACTCCTCTGCCATTGGTAAAGTCTCTGATTTCCTTTACCACGTCATCTTTCAATGGATTTAGTGTTAAAACTGCGCCTTGTTTTTTTGCCATTTCCAAATTGAATTCCTGGGTGTCAGTACAAATTATATTTTTATAACCCATTTCTCTTGCAGCTACCAAAGTCAATAATCCGACTGTTCCTGATCCGAGTATCGCCAAAGTGTCTTTTTCTTTAACAGTGATCCTATCCACTGCATGAACCGCCACTGCCAGGGGCTCTATCAAAGTAGCTATTTCATAACTTACTCCATCGGCAATTTTGTGGACGTATTTTTCAGGTGCATTAAAGTATTCTGCAAACGTACCGTTCCAACCTGTAGTTCCAGGAGCTACTTTGGCTGTACATAAATTTACCAAATCTTGCTTGCAAAATTCACATTCACCGCATCCTATATGGGGTTCAACTGTTACCCTGTCACCTATCTTTAAGTTCTTGACATTATTTCCTACCTTCACTATATCTCCCGCAACTTCATGACCCAATATGGCCGGCGGTTTTCTAAAAGGATGTGTTCCCTTGAAAAGGTGCAGATCCGATCCACATACACCTACCGTTCTAACTTCAATTAGAACCTCATCATCCTTGATTTCCGGAACTGGAATATCTCTAATCTCAACTTTTTCTTTGTCTACAACATATGCAGCTTTCAAAATATCCTCTCCTTTCAATTTACATTTGCAATTATATATTTAAATACTATTTCTTCTCAACGGGTAACCGTTTACAATTTGTTTCATTTTGCAACTATTTGATTTTATTCAATCGCGCATTTGTTAATTTTAAAACATAATCTATCTATTTAAAGTAAAACATGTTAAGATATATGTGCATATTGAAACATAGGAGGTTCTACCATGAAAAAAATCCGCATTTTAGCCATTGCCCCTTACGAAGGTCTTAAAGATCTGATCAATGAAGTTTCTCAGGAAAACGATCTTCTCAAGGTGACTTCATACATCGCCGACATGAAGGAAGGAGCGCTTTTGGCAAAAGAAATGCAACATAAAGGTTATGACATCATCCTGTCAAGAGCCGGTACCGCCCAGCTCATAAGACAAGTATCGGAGCTGCCTGTGATTGATATTAAACTATCGATACTTGACATGATGCGTGCGATCAAACTGGCACAAGGCTATTCTGGAAAATTTGCGATAGTTGGGTATAAAACCATTACTAAAATCGCCTATCAGATTTGCGAGCTTTTACAATACAACATTCAAATAAAGACAGTTTCTGAAACAGAAGAAATAAATGATATCCTTCTTGACCTTCGAACCGATGGAGTGGGATTGATAGTCGGCGATGTTATTACAAATACTCATGCAAAACAATTGGGTCTAAACAGCATTCTTATAACAACCGGAGCAGAAAGTATCAAAAATGCTTTTGAAGAGGCTGAGATACTCTTTAATTCCATTAAAAAGACAAATTTTAAAAGCGAAATATTGAAGAGCATTTTAAATCACACCAGTTCATCCATCGTTTGCTTTAATGAAAACGATTCCGTCATATATTCCGATTTTAAAGACAATATCACAGGATTAAATGAAATAATGGAAGATCTGAAAATTCTAAAAAATCAATTGCTGGACAAATCTCATGTAAAGATTTTGAAGAAGTACAGTCATGAAAGTTATTTGATCAAAGGATATCTACTTCAAATAGAAAAAAAGAAATATTATACCTACTACATAGACAAACCTTTCAATACTGTCAAACTTTTTGATGAAGCGGTTAAATTCTGCAATGTAGACGACTACCCCTTAATCAGCGCCATATCGTTTAAATCCGATTGCAATATCTTTAAAGACGCTGTAGACAAAGCCTTGAATTATGCAAAATTAAGATCACCAATTTTGATCGTTGGAGAAAAAGGAGTCGGAAAAGATACTTTTGCACATACGATCCATCAAAATAGTGCCAACAGCAAAAATCCATTGATAATATTGGATGCTAAATATATAAGCAGAGAAAAATGGAATGAGTTTTGCAATTCAGAGAGTTCCCCTTTTTTAAATTCCGAATTTACGATTTATATAAAAAACATCCAACTAATTGACAAGGATTCACAAAACACCTTGGAATCATATTTCGGCAGCACCGATATTCACAAGCGAAACAAATTGATTTTTTCAACAACCAGTTCATCGACTGAGTATTCAGATGAAAGACCACTGATATATTACATTAAAAACGCCATGCAAACCATGCAAATCAATGTACCCAACTTAAATCAAAGGCGTGACGATATCCCAAACATGGTAAGCCTGTATCTACATCAAATAAATCTACAATACGGCAAAAACGTTGTCGGTTTCACAAAAGAAGCTCTTGCTCTGTTAAAAGAATTCGAGTGGAGCGAGAATATAGATCAACTCAAGAGAATAATACGAGAATCGGTAGTTTTGGCATCATCTGCGTATATCAACGAAGAAACTATGAAGAAAATTTTAACTGATGAATCAAACAGGAAACCAGTCAGCACGATTCAGGAAATTGATTTGAGCAAAACTCTCGAAGACATCAACAAAGACATCATCGATTTTGTAATGAAAGATGAAAACTACAACTTGACCAATGTAGCAAAAAGACTCGGCATAAGCCGCAGCACCTTATGGAGAAAATTCAAATAACTATTTCCCGGGCAATCAAATTACGATTTGGTTGCCTTTTTCTTGTGTAAAACTCGATTTCAGTTCAATTCATTTCAACACCCCTATTCTTCCCAGTCTTTTACATCATCCATTTTTTACAATAATATGTTATACTAATAATCGGGAAATGTTTATATCACATGTTACTCTTTACTTAGAAGGAGGAATATTTAATGTCAAACACCGAGAAAACGTTTTCATCAAAAGCCTTGGAAGTAAACTTGTCAGAAACCAGGGACGACTCCATAACCATCCCACCCGAGCAGATTTGGTTTGGGGAATTGTCAAAATCACAGTGGGGAGTTTACAAAAGGACCCAAGAATTCCTTTCCGAACTAAATCATAAATATCGAAACAACGAATATATAATCGATTCTCTACAGAGGATCTGTCTTGGAGATCTGTGGATCTACAATTCTAATAAAGAATCTGAAAGGGCTCTTTCCATATTGCTGGATATCATCCGATCTATAACAACAACTGTGGATGAACCCGGCCAAAAGGAGCGCCTGATTCAGATTTTATTGCGTTTTTTGGATCGATTGGTCAGTTTGGAAAATTTTCCTGATGCAGTCGTAAAAAACACTTTGGAATTCATCGAATCAGATATGAAAAAAGATGCTCTTCCATACATCAAAAGCTCCGGCTATTTTAAGACATATCTCAAAAAAGTGGCCGCATTCCCCGCTTTTGTTGATCATGTGACAAAAATCACAGGCTTTGCCATTGAAAAATCAATAGAATACTGGGAAGCGACATCAAAAGCGGAAGAGTGGTTCAAATCAAAGGAACAACTTTTTCAATCGATGACCTCGAATGAAATTTCTACCATAGGCCGCCCCTTTTTCAGGGACCTAAGAAAGAAAAGAAAAGAAGCTAAAAACTTTGACGACCTTGAGAAATTGATGTTTTTCAATGATATCTCAAATTATTTCAGAAATTTTTCAGAAAGTTTCACATCCCATTTGGAAGCGGTCTACTATATATTCTATCTGCTCCACTTGCCGGGAATGTCTTCCTTGAGCGACCATCTAATGTACGACTTGAACAAGAACCTCCGCAACATTTTTGTTGATCTTGACCTTGAGGATACCATTGAATTCATCAACGGAGTTATGGAAGAATTCAATGAGCTCAAATCCGAACACAGCGGTACAGTCTTGGATTGCATCGTGACCCTGGGCAGAGAAATCATATATACAGGCGATGCTGAAAGCATAAATCACTTTATCAAGTCGCTCATGGGGTTGGGCTTCAATTACCCGGGTAAAATCACTCTTACCAATGACTGGCAAATCGAGTTGGACTCCAACCATGTGAAAAATATTCGCATATGGCTGGATTTGATAGAAACCAATCCTTTGAAAACCAAAGAACTATTGGCCGCACTCATTCTTCATTTAAAACTTGGCGGAGTGTTTATCTCGGATACTGATCTGTTTCAAAGGGATGTGACCAAACTTCTCAACGCTGACATCACTTACGTTTACAGAGAAATAAAACAGCTGGCCAGGATTTTTCCTGTATTCTTTAGAGAAATCGGGGCAGAAGGAGATCTTCGTGAAATAACCACCGCTATAGACGAATACTCAAAGCGCAAAGACAGACTGATCCACTTTTTGAGAAAGCAGGTCCATACGGAAAGCAACAACTCCCATATAAACTTGACGGCTCAAATCATAAATTATTGGTATTATGGAGATAAATCTTGTCTTAAGGGACTGATCCCGGACAACGTTTACGATACACTTGTTCCTTCGTCCCACCACTTTGAATCTCCTAATGTCACACTCAGGGCTTTGGGGGAAAAACTACGGTTGGGACCCGATGGACTTATGGAGCTTGATCTCGAAGTTATAAAAAAGAGTTTGGATGATCTACCGGAAGAATCCCAAAAAGACGTCCAAAGAGTATTTTATATCTTCGAGGTGCATTCCCTGCTTGAAGAAAAATATTCTTTTGAATCTGCAGATGTTTTGTCGCTATTGAACACTCACGCCACAATCGCAAACACAGATTTGACCACTTTAGAAGATGCCTTGGAAAGAGACGATCACTCACTTGCTGTAGAAGAAATCTACAACATTATGAACCGTTTGAAGGAAATCATCTTGGATCCGAAAAAAAGTGAAGCTGTTGAAAATATCTACTACAAGCGCCATATAGCAGCAGGTATCCCATCCATGTACGGTGAATACAAGGAACCAAAATTTGACGCCCTCGGCCTTACATACAGACTGGAAAGAGTGGTTTCGAGCCTTATGGATCAAGTGGTTAGATCCTTCAACTTTGAATATATCACGGCAAAAACTTTTCGTCAGATATACGATATTCTGATTTTATTTAAAAACGGTCTGGAATTGGACGGGATCTACAATCAGGGTTTAAATTCCCATTTGGACATGCTTAAGTTTGGACTTGCCTCTCCCAGTTTTTCAGTGGACCAGTACATCAACATTTTCGAATTTATGGCAGATGACATGAAACAGATCATCCAGGAATATTTCTTTGACATATTCCACCGACCAATGAAGAGCATAATACCCCAAATATTCAACCTCGACGGTCTAAAAGATCAAGATATTTGCAGAAAACGGTACTTGATGGAATCGGAAAAATTTCTTCGGGATAATTTATCAACGGCATTTTTAGTGCAAGATCTGGACAATTTTGTGACCGATATAATCAATGCATTAAGAAATCTCATCGAGACTTATTCAGGCGACCTGATTCAAAGCATGATGCATTTTGATCCGGATCTAACTTTTAGTTCACTGCTGAAAACTACCGATAAAATAGACAACCCCGTTTTCCTGGGAGCCAAGGCGTATTTTCTAAAAGTCCTTAAAAATCACGACTTTCCGGTTCCAGCAGGATTCATCATATCCACAGAAGTTTTTCGTCACAAAGATACCATTGACGAAATTCCGGAAATGGCCAGGGATATGGATTTGAAGATCGACAAGCACATTTCCGAAGTGGAATCTTTCACAAAAAAATATTTTGGAGATCCAAATAATCCGCTGTTCTTTTCCGTCAGATCTGGTTCCTCCATTTCAATGCCTGGAGCAATGAAAACATTTTTAAATGTGGGCATGAACGACGAGATAGCCGAAGAGTTCAGCAAAAAAAAGGGTTGTGCTTGGGCAGCCTGGGATTGTTACAGAAGATTTCTACAGAGCTGGGGGATGGCTTACGGCATCGAACGCGATGTGTTTGACCAAATCATCAATGATTTCAAGTCTCTGACTGGAGTTGATTATAAAGCTGATTTCAGCGCAATCCAAATGAAGGAATTGGCTTTCTCTTACAAAGACCTGTTATTGAAAAACAATATCGAAATCGTCACCGACCCTTTCAAACAATTGAAGGTGGCAATAAATTCAGTGATGGATTCCTGGTTCTCAAATACTGCAGTGAACTACAGAAGTCATTCTCAAGTCGCCAATGAATGGGGAACAGCAGTCATAGTGCAAGAAATGGTTCTTGGAAATATTTCACCATATTCAGGATCAGGAGTCATATTTACAAGCAGCCCTTTCAACGGTTATTCAGGAATGAATCTATATGGTGATTTTGCACTTTGTTCGCAAGGAGAAGATATAGTCTCAGGATTGGTAAATACCTTGCCGATAACTGAGAAGCAGAGAAAAAAACACTACAAAGACAGCACAATATCCCTTGAATCTGCGTTCCCTGATATTTATGAATCACTTAAAGACCACGCCAATCGACTGATCAACGATTACGGATTCGTACATCAAGAAATCGAATTTACTTTTGAGTCGAGAGATCCGGATGATCTATACATCCTGCAAACGCGAAACCAAAACTTAAAAAAGAAAAGAACTTACACCACTTTCGTTCCTTCTCTTAAGAAGATGGAGAAGGTAGGTTCGGGAATAGGTGTAAGCAGTGGCGCATTGTCAGGACTTGTTGCATTCAACATGGATGATATCAATTATCTTAAGGCAAAAAACCCCGGCGGAAAAATAATCCTTGTCAGACCGGATACTGTTCCTGACGACATTCCTCTGATATTCGACAGCGACGGTCTAATCACTGCCAAAGGCGGCGTAACCTCACATGCAGCTGTTACCGCTGCAAATATCGGTAAAATATGCATAGTAAAGTGCAAAGATTTAAAGGTCAACGACAAGGATACTTCCTGCGAGATCAACGGACATGTCTTCAAAGCTGGAGACGAAATATCCATTGATGGCAGTATCGGAAATATTTACAGAGGTTCCTATGACATATCCGAAAAATAATAAAGCGAAAGGAAGATAGATGATGGATTTGAATTTACAGAACAAACGGATTTTGGGTATAAACGGACTGGGCAGGATAGGGAAACTCACCCTTTGGCACCATTTGAATGAAGGCCATTTTGACAGAGTCGTCATGAACGCCGGAAGACAAATCGGAAAAGGAGTTGAAGACGCCATACATTATCTGACCACAGATTCCACTTACGGCACTCTGGACAAATTCCTCTACGGTTACAGTGGAAAAAAATGCAGTGTCAGGATAATCGACAGACAAGAAAGCCTGTTTGAAATTGAGGGCCTGCCGGTTAAAATTCTCACCAGGGAAAGAAACCCAAAAGACATAAACTGGAAAACAGAAAATGCGCATATCGTAATAGATTGCACAGGCAAGTTCTTGGATCCCACTCTCCCGGCCGACCATCCCGGTGGAAGCGTTAGAGGCCATTTAGAGGCAGGAGCTGAAAAAGTCATAGTCAGCGCTCCCTTTAAGATATCAAACTCTTCAACCAAACTGCCGGAAGACTGTTCAACTTTCGTCTATGGTGTCAACCATACGGAATACGATCCATACAAACACCACATCATATCCGCAGCAAGCTGTACAACCACCGGCCTTGCTCATATGATGAAACCCCTGGTCAATACCATGGAAACCGCAAAAATCTTGACTGCTTCGATGACGACCGTACATGCAGCGACAAATAATCAAAATATCCTGGATGCACCTCCAAAAACCGGAAGCAAGGATTTAAGAAAAAACAGATCCGCACTCAATAACATGATACCAACGACTACAGGAGCCGCAATCGCATTGGAGGAAATCATTCCAGAGGTGAAATCTATTGGATTCATGGCGGATTCCATAAGGATCCCGACCAATACGGTATCACTGATTTCGCTGAATCTGACTTTTTTGACCGAAAAAGATGAAAAGGGCAACCCAATAATCACTCAGAATTTTATAAACCAAATCTATAAAACGGCTGCGGAAGGCGACCAAAAGGATCTGCTTCTATTTAGTGAAAATCAAAACGTGTCCGGCGACCTAATGGGCACCAGGGCCGCAGTTGTTATAGAGGGTCTGGAAACCCATACCAGGACCGGTTTTTTGAATCTTGACGAAGAAGATCTAACCCTTCCCCTGACTCATGCAAAGATTTTCGGCTGGTACGACAATGAATATGGTTGCTACGTGAATGCTCTTGGCAAACTGACAAAGTTTGTTGACAAAAACCTTATCTGAATTATTTTATTCAACTCCGTCCAATCCATATCGTTTAATAAGGCGATGTGCCTTGGACGGGGTTATCTCAAGGGCTTGTGCTAATTCTCTAACGCTGTTGTTTTCCTTGTATGATTCTTCAACGAGTTTTCTTTTATACCTCTCTACAAGTTCGTCGAAGCTACCTGTTCTTTCATCTATTTCGAGCATGTCCAAATCTTTTTCCTTCTCGATTTTGATCCTCATTTCTTCGGGCAATTTCTGAACCTCTATGCTGTTTCCAATGGTGGTCACCACCAGTCTCTCCACCACATTTTTCAACTGTCTCACGTTTCCAGGCCAATCGTATGTCATCATGGCCTCTACTGTCTCACTTGTGAATTTCTTGGTCTTTTTGTACTTTTCATTGTACATTTTCAAATAATACTTTGCCATGGGTAAAATATCATTTTTTCTTTCTCTGAGCGGGGGTATCACTGTATGAAAGGTACTTATCCTCCAGTAGAGATCTTCTCTGAACTTTCCTTCTGAAACGAGTTTTTTCATATCCTTGTTTGTGGCTGTAATTATTCTGATATTCACATACTCCATTTTATTGCTACCCACCGGTATAAATCTCTGATTTTCCAGCACATCAAGGAGCTTGGCTTGCAAATGAAGGGGAATATCCCCGATTTCATCCAAAAACAAGGTTCCGTTGTTGGCCATTTCGATCAGCCCGATTTTTCCTTTCGAACTGGCACCGGTAAATGCATGGGCTACGTATCCAAATAATTCTGATTCCAGCAGGGTTTCAGATATTGCTGTGCAATTCAAACTGATGAACAACCCCTCCCTTCCGCTGTTTTCGTGTATATATTCGGCAACGTGAGTTTTCCCCGTCCCCGATTCTCCCAACAGTAAAACTGGAATGGTAGATTGAGCCACCTGTCTCAGTTCCGTGATTATTTCCCAGTAGTTGAAACTATGGGATATTATGGGCACTCTGCTGGATTTGAAACGGCTTCCTTTTCTGGATCTCTTAAGGTCATCTTCTTTGTACGAAACGTCCCAATGATCTATCGTCCTCTCCTGAACAGCCCCTATGATCAATTCAACCTTCGATTTGTCTTCACTCAAAACCGGAGTTAATATAGTGACCAGTTCCTCGTCTGCAGGTATGAATCTTTGCTTGGCAAATATGGTCCTCTTTTCCTTGATGGCGTAGTCCAGCACCATTGGTGTCCATTTTCCCTGAAACACATCCTGATTTTTCATTCCTATAAAATCTTCCGGCTTGATCCCATAATGCCTGACGCATGCGGGGTTTACGTAAACGACAGATCCTTCCCCGTCATTGACAAAGATTTCATTATAGCAGTTCTCCAGGATGTCCAGCAGAGTCTTTTTAGGAAGGTTCTCCAAATATTTTAAATGTTTTTCGCTATGAACATGCGGATTTTGTTTCATTTTAATCTCCTTTTTAAAAATATGTTTCATTTTTACAAAATGCTGTTTCGTTTATGATACACCCATATTACCCTTGCTGTAAAGGGCTTTTGGAGTTCACACCGATCATTCTTCTTATTGTGTGTTTCATATTTGATACAAAACAAGTCCCAAATCCAAGTTTTTACCGTATTTTAGGGCTTTTTTATTGGCACACTTCTTGCAAATAACTATAGCAAGCAGCTGCAATGCCAAATTTATATAAGGGAGAATAGAAAATGAGAAGAAATTCTTTAGTAGATCTTTTTTACAACGAAGAAGACGTGGAAAGAATGCATCAAAACGTAGTAAGGGTTTTGAGTGAAGTCGGTGTTAAGTTTGAGAGCGAAGAAGCTCTGGAAGTCTTCAAACATCACGGCGCCAAAGTTGATGGCGACGTGGTTTACATATCCGAAGGGATGCTCGAAAATTCATTGAAGACTCTTCCTAGAAATTTTGAACTTATCGGCCAGGGAAGCAACGTAACTGTAGGTCTTGATCAGGAGCCTGTTGTAATACCTACAAACGGGACCCCTACGGTACTTCACTTTGACGGCACGTATGCAGACACGTCCATCGATGACCTGGTCAACTTCTACAAGCTTATAGACACCAGTGAAGTCATGAAAATAACAAGCGAGATCGCAGTAGACTTAAAAGGATTCGAACCGGTCAATGGCAGCACTTTGCTCCCTCAGACTTCATTGTTGCTCAAGTACAGCTCAAAGCCCATCTACAATATACTTGGAGCAACCATTTACAATTACCCCCACGGATCCCTTGAACAGGGCGCAAGGGAAAATATTCAATTTGTTAAAAAATATTTTGACATATGGGACAAATACGTAGTTTACAGCGGCACCTGTGTTTTGTCACCCTTGGCGGTCAACTGGGAAGCCATGGCTCATTTTATGGCATTCATCAAAGAAAAACAACCTTTAAGCATAACTGCCTGCTCCATGACAAACCTGACAGCTCCGGCATCGTTGACTGGATCCATAGTTCAAGACTGTGCCAATATCCTCTCTATAGTAGTACTGGCCCAATTGATGGAACCTGGTCTTCCTTGCCTGTATACTTCACTTTCGTCCATGAGCGACATGAGACACATCCAACTCTGCATGGGTGCCCCGGAGTTTCTTTTAATAACCTTGGGCCACATCGCTCTGGCAAATTACTACAACATCCCTGCAAGGGTCGGCGGAGCTTTGGGAGATGCATTCGAAGCCGATTATCAGGCAGGCGTCGAATCTTTTGTTGGCTTGATGGGTCCGATGCTGACTCAAACCGCCATGATACCTCACGGAGCAGGCACCATGGGCAGCTTCAATCTGACAAGCTATGAGAAATTCATAATGGACGAAGAAAGCATCCGATATCTGCTCAGGTTGAGAAAAGGCGTGGACAACACTGCAGAAAAAACTATATCTGCATTTGAAGCCATTGAAAAGGCCGGTCCTAGAGGAAGTTATATGAAGGGAAGAACTCCAAGGGAGTATAGGGAGGAACATTATCTTGCTTCAGATATCTTTAATAGAAAAGGTTGCAAGGACAACACAATTGAAGAGCAAGGCACCATCCGAGACCGTGCACTGGCCGAATACAACAGACGTATGGAATCTTACAAACTGCCGGACATCACCTCGACCCAAAAGAAATTGCTTAACGAACAACTACCGTCAAAATTTAAATTTTAACTATGAAAGGACATGGTAAAATGAAAAAATTTAATGGTCACATGAAACTCACCGACATTTCAAAGATGCACAAATTCTTTTTGATCGTCCTTATCAGCATGGGCAGTTCCATAATATACCTGCCCATTTATTTGAAAAACGTATTCTACGAACCTCTCCTTCTCGGGTTGGGGATCAACAACGAACAACTGGGTGCTTTAGTTGGAATGTATGGCATCATGGCAACGATCCTATACATCCCTTCAGGGATAGTAGCCGACAAGATCCGGGTCAGAACATTAGCTTCAGTCGGTTTTGTATCGACTGCCCTGGCAGTTTTCTGGTATGCTTCCATGCCGAGCTACGGTGTACTGCTGTTTATTTTCGGCCTACTGGCAGTTACCACCATTCTCATTTGGTGGGGAACCAGATTTAAGTTGGTGCGCTTGGTATCAAGCGAGGCCGAATATCCCAAGAATATCGGGTTCAGCTACGGTCTTTACGGTATCGGTGGACTTTTATTCAATATGGTGGCCCTGGGAGTTTTCAACAGCATTGCCGACCAGACCCAGGGGGTAAAAGTAGTTTTGACCTTCATGGGTGCCATAATCTTGCTTTTGGGTATACTTTCCTACTTGTTTATCCCTAAATTTGAGGGAGAAATCAACACAGAGAGCAAATCTTTAAATCTGTCTGAATTTGCAGAGGCCATAAAACATCCCGGTGTTTGGTTGACATCCATTTCCATGTTCTTCGTAATGTTCGTATATATGGGAATGAACTACACTACACCATATTTCACAGCAGTTTACGGTGCGCCTTTAGCATTGGTATCCATAATTGGAATGATTCGTACTTACGGCATTACCTTGATTTCTTCTCCTGTACTTGGAAAGATAGCGGAAAAAATCAACTCACCGGCTAAAGTCATAATGGCTGTATCCCTTGTTGCCGGAATTTGTTACAGCGTTTTCATTTTTGCTCCAAAAGCCGTAGGATTCACCTTTGTTATAGCCGTTACCATGATCGTTCTCGGATTTGTGGGCAACGGAGCATTTGGAATAACATCTTCACAACTGACTCAAACTCATGTTCCCGTTCACATTTTCGGAGCGGCCACAGGCATTGTGTCGGTTGTAGGGTTCCTGCCGGAAAGTTTCATGCATCAGTGGTTTGGTTACCTTATGGACTCCCAAGGCGATCGAGGATTCGACACCATATTCAAGATTTTGTTCGCTTGTGCGATCTTGAGCATACTATCCTCATTGATGGTCAAGCGATATGCCCAGTCTCAAGCAAAAGCAAAAGAAATTGACAAAAATACCAAAGAAGTTGTAGCATGATTTAGAATATAAGCCGAGGCATCCTGACTGCCTCGGTTTATATTTATATATTAAAGCATATGTCTATAATTGTTGAGATTCTTCGGATCAACCTCAGAATGACGATTCATAGGTTCTGTCATACTGAACAAAATTGAATCATTTCACCTTTTTTTATCAACCTGAATAAAGCAAATCATCTGCCAAATTATTGATCTTCACATCAATTCTATTATCCGCTATTGACAAAACCTCTTCAGAATATAACAATAAAAACGACCTTCCAAAAATTTTTACAGAATAATCGTCGTTTTAATGCGATATTTCAATCATTTGATCGTATATATAATGAATGGCGGAAAGGATGGGTGCATTTGCAAGACGATATCTTCATAGAAATCTACAAAAAATACCATGTGTACGTCTACCGCTATCTCATGGGACTCACTTCAAATCATCAGACTGCTGAAGATCTGACACAGGAAACATTCGTCAAAGCCTTGTGTGTTTTGCAATCTCCCGGCACAAACATCAAGGCATGGCTATTAACTGTCGCCCACAATCTGTATGTAGATCACGTAAAAAAATCAGGAAGACTAGATTATAAAAACAACGACTTTTTCAATTCCATGGAAACCGGCGATTTTTCAAATAAACTGGTGGAACAGGAAAATAACAAAAGACTTTTGACAATGATTGCAAATCTACCTGAAAACCAGCGACAAGCTTTATTGCTTTGCGTTATTAACGGGCTAACCCACATACAAGCTGCTAAAATACTAGGCATTTCAGTATCTTCAGTAACAAATTTGATTTATAGAGCTCGAAAAACTTTAAGGGCGGAGAGGAATAATAATGAGTGAAAATTTTAGAGAAATGCTGGATCTGTACAAGTCGGGAAAGCTTGAAGCACAGGAAGCGACAAGGCTTGAAAATGAAATTACTAAAGTATCCGCAATCATGGATTATTTAAATGAAGAAGATGAAACTCTCTGGAGTGAATTACAGGATTCTTTATCTAAGGGAGATCTGGAAAACAACACAAAACCCGCGAATTTCAAACGCAAGGTGAATATTCGAATTATAGCCACCACAGCCGCCACTGTTATTTTTATAATGGCACTAACTGTATTGCTGACTTTTTTTGCCGGCAGGGCAACCTCTTCATTATTCGGTTTTGATTACAAGGAAGCTTACGTAGAACGGGCGACTTTGGCTCAGATCACCGAGATGTTCCATCCAAATTACGACGTCGGTTCAAGTTACGGCACTTCCAGTCTCTTTGCACGTCAGAGTATGGGTGTGGATTTAAATAACACCGTAGGCCACACACAGATAGACAGCAAAGAAATCGTCGTAAATTACCGCCTGGGGAGCCCTAAGTCTTCAAATATTTCGGACAGCATGCTTTTCTATTACGAGAAAGAAAATTTTGCCAGCTTGACAGGTATTCCATCTGACCCGGTATCCGGCTTTGATCCCCTAGAAACTGCCCCGGCAGGAACAAAGGCCAAAGTGCTGATCCTGTTTAAAACCGAGTTGACTCCAAAGGAAATAAATGACAATTTTATCGAGGAGCTCGATACTGATCCAAATGATCCATTACAAATCACACCATTGACTCTGGTTTCATCAGAGATCGTGGTCGCAAACCCTTCGTATTATGGATATACTCCTGTTTATCCTTATGGTGAAGACCAGAAGGACGTGAATGAAAATCGCGGCGAGCTTCAGGCAGTTTTTGAATCCTATGACAATCAGGCACACACGGATTCCCTTGTTAAAAATTTACAAATGCTCCAAACAAACGACGCTTTATTGGCAACTCTTTATCATGATGAATTGCTCGCTTTAATGGATATTGACAAAGCCATCGAGGAAATCGAACAAACAGGTGTTAAATACTTCGGCGCATTCATTACAGCTGACACAAAAGACATTTTAAAATTCAAGGGTGACCCGATTGTACACAGCATAAGTGTCGAAAACATAGTTTTATGGTAAAAGACTTTAATACTTAAAAAGGAATGGTATTTGTCAGTAGATTTAAGACTGGGTGCTATTGATTTTTTCATTAATTTAGAATATAAATAATAGGTACGGAAAGGATGATTTTCATGGCAAAAAAATGGTACCCTGTTATTGACCGAACAAAATGTAGTGAGTGCGGAGCATGTATCGAACGATGTCCTAATGATGTTTATGCAAAAGGAACTACCAGGCCGATGGTAGCAAATCCAAAGTTTTGCACAGCCTGCATGGCCTGTCAAAGAGTTTGCCCCACATATGCTATAGACTATCTGGGAGACACTTGTGGCGATGTAGGTTGTGGATGCAAATTTCGTGTATAAAAAAGAAGACTTATAAGTATACCTACCGGTGACATTATCACAAGTTAACAACACATCATGAGTTGAACTCATTGACAGTTTCAAACTTATATGTTAAAATTTTTTCAATTGAATATCGTTTAAGTAGATTATGTGCATAGCACAGGAAGTTGGGTGAAATTCCCACGCAGGAACGCTGCTGTAATAACGGAGCTGTTTTTCAAGAGTAACTATTCTCGACCACTGGAAAAATTTCTGGGAAGGTGAAAAACTTTGCGATGATGTTTAAGTCAGAAAACATTTACTTAAATTATAAGCTGCATATAATATTTTAACTCTTCGATTTCAAGAGGTGCACTGCTTTGCTATTGAGTGATTTGCAAACTGCTTTACAGTTGCATAGTTACAGTTTTTAGTAAGCGTCCCGTATTGACTTTAAGAGTTAATACGGTTTTTTTATTTAAATCCTTACTCAATAAATTTGATAACTAACTCTTCTATATATGGTTGTTAAATAGGACTTCGTTCTAAACCAACAATTTAATAATTGACAGATGCGATGAGGAATGTATTGATGTGCATGAACTCTTAATCTAAGGCGGTGCAAATCCGACACAAGTTTTTCTTGCTGTGAATACCCATAGGGTAAAGTCAGCACAGGTCGTATTGATTTATGAAAATTCCTTGTCGAATTGCATTCTGTTATATATTTCTGCAAAATGCCCTTCCCTTGGAATGGGCATTTATTGTTATTGTTTAGATTATTGTAATTAAATAAACGACTCAAGAAAGATTGTAGGTGTGGTTGGAAAAGTGAAAAATACAGACTATTCAAATCAACAAATCGTTACAATGTACGAAAAACTAAAAAAAATGCAATCAGGTTTCGACGATTCACAAGAAAGATGTCATGGTAATTTCTCGGCCGTTTGGGGACCATTCTCGCTATCAACTAAAAGCGGAAAACAGTTGTATAATTATTTGTCAGATGAAGATCTTTTAGATGTGTTAAGAAATAAAGCGGATAAATTAGGACGGTCTCCTTCTCAAAAGGAAATCTTTTGTGTATGGCGCGAATATATTAAAACTCGCTTTAAGAAGTGGCCCCTTGCTTTGAAAGCGGCAGGGCTACCTACATCTGCAGGAAAAGGCGGACTAACTCTGGAACAAAAAAAATCCAAAGATGAACGGATAGTAGCTTTGCTAGAACAAGTTCGAGCAGAAACATTGCGTTTGGGACGAATTCCACATCCACAAGATTTACCGGATGTGTGTTCTGAGCTGAATAAATACATGGATAAATGGGCTGAGGTTCTTACAGCTGCGAATGTTCAGAAAATTTTATTCTCTAAAAAATCTGTTGAAATAATCAAAGATTTGGAAGACGAATATGTATCTCTACTAGCAACTCTGAAAAAACAGGCAGTATCATTGGGACGCGCACCTTTACATACGGAAGTTGATGCCCAAATAAAAAGAAAACTGATTCTACGTTGCGGTTCATGGAGAAATGCTCTGCATCAAATAGGTTTACAACCGGTTATGAGAATCAATCCCTTTTCCTCTACTTCCCTAAGTGGAGTAAAGCAACCCTCATCTCTTAACCATAGTAATTCATTGCACGATTGCTATTACAAAATCCTTAACCTTGATAAGCAAGCCAAACAAGACTTGATATTTGTTTTAAATCTATATAAAAGATTAGGACGCACGCCAAATAAAAAAGAAATTCCCGTAGATATTAGAAAGCGCCTGCAAACCAAATGTGGATCATGGGCAAATACGCTGTTTCAAATCGGTCTGATCCAGACTTAAAATGTGAATCTAAATTAATATTTCGATTCGATAATCTACAAATTTAGGGGGACTTATTTGTGAGTATGCTAACGATGGCTTCAAAATGTACCAATAGTGAAAACAAAAAAAAAATAATGCGAATCATGCTGATTCTTACTCTTGTATTTACAACGGTTTTCATCTTCCTGCTCAGTGTATCAGTGGGATCGGTAAAGATAGGCATATCTGATGTTGTACGTGTATTTTTAGGGCTGGAAGTTGAAAACGACACATATCGGTCGATCATCTTAAATATCCGTCTGCCAAGAGCCCTATCCACTATTCTAGGCGGGGCATGTCTTGCCATATCAGGACTTTTGTTGCAAATCTTTTTTAGCAATCCAATTGTCGAACCCTATGTGTTAGGCATTTCATCTGGTTCCACTTTGTTCGTGGGTTTGGTTGTATTGGGTGGTTTCACTTTTGGGATGAAATCAACTACACCGATGTTTTTATTTACAGGTGCCTTTATTGGAGCCATGCTTGTAATGTTAGTCGTTATATCTGCTACAAAAAAGGTCCGCAACATAACTACTCTCCTAATCATTGGCATAATGACGGGTTTTATATGCAACGCTGCCACCAGCATTTTGACAGCATTTGCAGACAAGGAACAGGTTCACGGTTTTGCCATGTGGTCGATGGGTAGTTTTTCCGGCTTTTCATGGGCTCAAACAAAATTTTTATATGCTATAGGGCTACCACTCATTATCGCATCATTTTTTTTAAGCAAACCATTAAACGCTTTGTTGTTTGGGGATCGCTATGCCACAACTATGGGGTTAAGCATCAAGAGATTCCGAATAATCGTAGTCTTTATTGCCAGTGTTTTGACAGCTGTCATTACTGCATTCGCAGGTCCCATTTCTTTTATTGGGTTGGCAGTTCCTCACATTACTAGAATTATGTTCAAGTCAACCGACAACTCTGTTTTAATCCCAGGCGTTGTTGTCGGCGGAGCCCTGATGACAAGTATGTGTGACCTAATTGCTCGAATGGTCTTATCTCCAACCGAATTGCCACTTAGTGCGATAACCTCATTAATCGGCGCCCCTATTGTATTGTTTTTACTTTTGAGAAAGGATGCTGCAATGTGAATAAAACTATTTCCACAAAATCTTTGCAGGTAGGTTATGGTAACAAAGTCGTAATTGACAACGTAAATATTCAAGGATTGAAAGGACAACTTATCTGTCTTCTAGGACCAAATGGTGCCGGCAAATCAACCATACTAAGAACTTTGACCGGCTTATTAAAACCGGTCAACGGAACAGTCTACATAGGCAACGACAATATTAACACGATCAAGAAAAATGACCTGGCAAAAAAAATGGCCGTGGTATTGACAGAACAATTATCCTTGAACATGATGACTGTTTTTGAAGTCGCTTCTATGGGTCGTTATCCTTACACGAATTTTAGGGGAAAATTAACAGATCATGATGTCCACATTATCGATAACGCTCTTGCTTCCGTACATGCATCCCATCTACGCAACAGATACTTTTTCAATCTTAGTGACGGAGAAAAGCAAAAGATAATGATAGCAAGAGCTCTGGTTCAAGCCCCGGAATTGCTGGTGCTTGATGAACCTACCAGTCACTTGGACGTAAAGCACAAAGTGGAGGTGATCAATATCCTGCGTAATTTATGCCTTGAAAAAGGAATTACTGTGATCCTTTCTTTGCATGACATCGATATTGCCATCAAAGGTTGTCAACAGATTTTATTACTCCAGAATGAAAAAATCGTGGCGCAAGGCACTCCTGAAGAAATCATAAAATGCGGAACGATTCAAGATCTTTATGAAATCAAAGGTGCAAATTACAGCGAGCTGCTTGGGAGCATCGAGTTCAATAATTCAACTTGTGCACCTGAAGTATTCATTTTTGCGGGAAATGGCAGTGGAGTTGGAATATGTCGAGCTGTTGCTCGGGCAGGATATGGTATTTATTGCGGAATACTACACAAAAATGATGTTGATTTTCATATTGGTCAAGCTTTAGGTTGCCACATTATAGCAGAAGAAAGTTTCGAGAATATAAGCGAACAAAAGTATAATCTTGCACTGGAAAAAATAAAGGAAGTTCCCTTTTTGATTGACACCGGGTTTCATGTAGGATCTATGAATCAACTTAACATAAAACTGCTAGAAGAAGCAGCAAAGATAAACAAGACTATATTTTCTTTGTCCCCGTATAGCGACTTTCAAAAACGATATGGGTCCTTTTCAAATAAAATAGTACCCTTTAAAAACATCGAAGCTGTAATTCAAAAAATGACCGAAATGAGGAATGATGCTTAGTGATGATCTATCAACTAGAGACCGGAGATAAAATTCATAGATACAACCGCTGCCTTGTTGCTAAGTTTAGCGGAAAGAGACGTGTGCTTAGTACATCGAGTCACAACGGAGGTTATCGTGAAGATCTCTCAGCTATTTTCAATCGCGACGTGAATCCCGGCGTCGGCAAGCTAAGTGAATACTGCAAATCCAGTGAAGAAGAGAAGAAAAAATTCATTATTGACGAACTAGGTCTTGATTATACCTCTGTCGCTTATATGGCCACAATCGTCTCTATGGACCATGCGGCAATCAAAACCCTTAAATACGATACCTTATCTGTAACTGCCATTGCTACAGCCAGCCTGGAAGTGAACGGTGGTCGAGTCGGTGAGGAAGCCACTTGTTATGAAAATTGCGGCGAAAATGTGCCTTTAAAACCCGGCACAATCAATATCATGGTTTTCTGCAATCGAGATATGACTTGCGAATGCATGGCGCGTTCCATAATGACTTCAACTGAAGCAAAAGTTGCAGCCTTACAGGAGTTAATGGCATCTAGCCTGCGTTCTTCAGGCATTGCAACTGGTTCAGGGACAGACAACATCATGATAATTGCAAATGCAGATTCAAACGACAAACTCACATATGCGGGAAAACATGGAAAATTGGGGGAACTTATTGGTCGCACCGTTATGGATGCTGTAACGGAATCTTTAGAAAAGCATATGAACTTATCTGCGAATAGTCAACACAGCGTACTCTCCAGGACCAAACGCTATGGCATAGATGAAAAAAGTTTGATTGAAAAAATCGAAGTGATTTGTCCTTCCCTCGATATTTCAGACGTATTGCACCTAGTCCACACAAAAGATAGAAATGGTGTTCTGGTTGGACTTACTTCTCTTTACATACATCTGATGGATCAACTCAAATGGGGACTTATTTCCGGCAAGACTGCTTCTCAGTGCGGAGAGATTCTCTTAAATCAAATTTCTACCTGTCTATCCAATGAAACTATACCGGAAAATGTTTTTTCCGAAAACATCAATTCAATGGCTGAGTTATTTACCGCGTGTTTTGCAGATGCAGTAGTTTGTAACTTGACTAATACAAATAATTTAAACCAAGGAGATGTCACAAGATGAAAAGAAAATTTACGAAAATGGTTGTTCTATTTTTAGTTACTGCACTTCTGCTTTCTATTAGCGGTTGTGCTCAGAATGCAGAGACAAAAGCTTCATCTGAAAGTCCTTCAAATGGCGATACACCTGAAACTGCAATCACAGATATAAAATTAGAATTTGCCAAAAACTTTAACGTGCAATATTTTTCAAACGGCATGAAAATTGTAACAGATGCCATGGGTAATAAGATGCTTCTTTTAAATGAGGGTCAAACAGCTCCCATTAAATTCGATGATTTACCAACGGTAACCATTCCTCTTCAAAATACGGTGTACACAAGCACTACTCAAGTCGGTTACCTGAGAGCTTTCAATGACGATGCTCTCTTTGACAGCATTTCGGGTGTCCGTCTGACTGCAGATGAGTGGGACTTTGATGCTATGAAATCAAGAATGTTGAACGGCAAAATCGTCGATATTGGAAGCAATACAGCGATGACAACCACCTACGATCATGAAATCATACAATCGCTTAATCCCAATTTGTTATTTTTAACAGGCGGCGGAATGAATGCTGATATAGAAAAATTAGTAGGTATGCTCGATCAATCAAACATACCCTATCTGATTGACGGATCTAGCGGTGAGGATGATTATAGAGGAACGATGGAGTGGATCAAGTTCTTTGCAGCATTCTATAATTTGGATCAGGAAGCTGAAACATATTTTGAAGAAGCAATGTCTCGTATTGATGAGGTTGTGGCAAAGACAAAAGACCAGCCTAAACCAAAAGTTGGATGGGCCATTGTAGCCATGGGCAAAGCTTATGTAGAAGATGCTGGCTCTAAATCAGCAAAAATGATACGTGCGGCTGGTGCTGAATATCTGTTCGATGGAATCGGAGATGATACCAACAGCGTTACCAATATTACAATTGAAGAACTTTACGAACTTCTTTCCAAGGGAGATATCCTTATAAACAGAGGCATGCCTAAATATGGACCCGACAAAAAATCTATCACGGATCAGGCCCCAGCTTTAGCTGAACTTGAGATATTTGCACAAGATCGTGTCTGGCAAATTACAGATAATTTCTGGAATAGCTATCATAATATCGACAAAAAATATTTGGAATTAGCTGCAATTTTTCACCCAGATCTATTCCCAGATGTAGAATTTGAAAACTTTATCCTTATGCCTGACGTTGCCCAATAAGATTTATATCTTGTTTGTTACTATAAAACATAAAACGATAATACGGAGGTAATATATGCTTAATCTGGTGGTCATTATGACCAGTATGGAACCTTTCCATTTATTTAAACAAGCACAAAGGGAACTGGAGGACCAGTTCCCTGGTTTCTTCAATATAAATCTATATAATACGACAGAGTTGGATGAGACCAACAGCAAATTCGAGTCCTGCCTGGAAGAAACTGATCGTGCAGATTTTGTATTTATAAAAATACATGGTTCTCTTTCTTTTTTCAAGAAATTCTTACCGTACTTTGACCGTATCAAAAACAATAAAAACATTTTTCTCCAAACGACTATTCAAGAAGAAATCAACGAAACCTTCCCGAAATGTAGGATAATGCCGGAAGAATTCAAAACCATATACACCTATTACAAATCCGGGGGATATGAAAATGTATTAAATCTGGTCAAATGGATCGGCAATCGCTTTGCAAAAATCGACATCCCATTTATTGAACCAGCCTACTCCAAATGGAGCGGACTTTACGATCCCGATAAAAAAATAGAAGATGAAGAATCATACTTGAACAATATAATAAATACGGAAAAGCCTGTAGTGGGAATTCTTACCAATATAAACATTTCTCCAAAAGAAGTCCGAGTCCCACAAATCGATGCTATCTTTCATAGTGTGAAGGAAAATGGTGGTATTCCCTTGTGCGTTTATTCTGATATGCTTCCGGATGAAGACATCGGAAGTGAAGGTGTCCGGGTCGCCTTAGAACGATATATGATGCGCAATGGAAAGCCGATCGTGCAATCCATAATCAATACAGCTGCTTTCAGCCTCAGCATCCTATCCGAACCTGGAGATGGAACAAAGCCAAAAGAAAACAGTATTTTTGAGTTTATTGGCGTACCTGTACTTCAAGCCATGTCAACCATGCAGTCTTTCGAAGAATGGAAAGACTCCGTGCAAGGATTGGACGGACTTTCTCTGAGTTGGAGTGTTTTCCAACCCGAATTCGATGGTCAAATCATAACTTATCCAATTGCTACTAAAGAACTTACAGATACGGAAACCGGTCCAAGAAAAATTGTAGCACCAATAGAAGAACGCGCCAATCAGGTGGCCAAACTCGCTGTCAACTATGGGAAACTAACCAAAAAACCAAATAAAAATAAGAAGATTGCCATTATTTTACACAACAATCCTCCAAGCAACAGCACGATCGGAGGTGCTGCCGGGTTGGATACACCCGCTTCCGTTTTCGACATGATAACTAATTTAGAAGATAATGGTTATTTCACTTCCTATTCTTTTACTGATGGAAAAGATATAATCGACCGAATCATTGAAGGTCTTACTAATGACAATCGGTGGTCCTCCCCTGAACAAATCCTTAAAAAAAGCGTCGATACAGTTACAAAAAACCAATATAACGAGTGGTTCGACTCCTTTATACCGCAAGTACAACAAAACCTAGTCAAATACTGGGGCGATCCTGTTGGTGATTTTATGTCTGTTGACAACCAGTTATTAATTCCAGGAATAATCAACGGAAATCTATTTATCGGCTTACAGCCTCCCAGGGCATTTGAAGAAAAAGCGGAGGAAATGTATCACAGTACGGACATCCCGTGCCCTCATCAATACTTGGGCTTTTATCGTTGGATCGAACGGGTCTTCAAGGCCGATGCAATCGTACATGTGGGTACACACGGCACACTTGAATGGCTTCCCGGCAAGGAAGTCGGCTTATCGAAGGACTGCTTCACTGATATATGCATGGGCACGATCCCCCACTTATATGCTTATATAATCAACGCTGCTGGAGAAGGCACCCAAGCCAAGCGACGTTCTTATGCCGGCTTAGTCGATCACATGATTCCCTCTATGGTTGAAAGTGGAGTCTATGACGAATTGGCGGAAATGGACGAGTTAATGAAACAATATTATCACGTACGCGCTTCAGATTCCCAAAAACTGCCGATAATCAGAAGCCAGATTTTAAATCTGGCTATAAGAATGAACATGCATCTGGATCTTGATTTATCGACTGATCAAATGGAAAAAGATGCGGACGAATGTGTCAAACAAATGCACTCCTGGGTTAGCAATATACAAGCATGCGAAATAAATGACGGCCTGCATATATTTGGTAAAGTTCCCGATGGAGATCGATTTCGCAACATGCTAAAGGCTCTAGTACGAAACAGAAATGGTGATATTCCTTCGCTACGTCAAGGGCTATGCCAAATTTTTGGTCTTGATTTGGAAGAGTTGTTGGAACATCCGGAGAAAGCCACTCCTGACGGAAAATCTAATGGAATTCTACTTGGAGAAGTAGATGCTGCAGGAAGAGAAATATTCATGGAATTGGATAAAGCGTCGTATGACCCAACTGCAATAAATGCAATTCTCAATCGATACAAAAATAATAACGATCCTTCAGCCTTACGCACTTGCCTGGAGTTTGTTTGTACTGAGTTGAAAGATAAAGTTCTAGGTATTTCTCAGGAAATAGATCATTTTATCAAGGGGATCAATGGAAAATTTGTTCCACCAGGGCAGGCTGGTGCCCCTACAAGGGGAAATGCACGTATTCTTCCAACAGGCAAAAATTTTTATACTGTAGATCCTGGAGCGATGCCCTCCCGTTCATCTTGGGAAATTGGAAAAGTCTTGGGAAATCAGTTGTTGGAGAGATATATAAAAGATGAAGGTCAATATCCTGAAAGTATTTCTATGCTAGTCTATGCAACTGACTCCATGCGAACTTATGGGGATGACATTGCAGA
Organism: Alkalibacter mobilis; assembly: GCF_015594845.1. Lineage (GTDB taxonomy): Bacteria > Bacillota > Clostridia > Eubacteriales > Alkalibacteraceae > Alkalibacter > Alkalibacter mobilis. The sequence goes on from NZ_JADNRK010000001.1 coordinate 169,839, forward strand.
AACTTTGTATTTACTGGGGGTACGACCTGTTTGGCTGGGAAATACCGAACGCGTAATTGGCATAGAAACACTTTCTTTGGAAGAGCTGGGCAGACCCAGAATCGACGTTACTTTGAGAATCACCGGATTATTTAGAGATGCTTTCCCGAATTTAATTGAACGCGTGGAAGATGCCGTAAATCTTGTTGCAGCTTTAGACGAACCTGAAGATAAAAACTATATTAAAAAACACGTACACGAAGAAGTCGCAGAGCTTCTTTCACAAGGTATCGATTTAGATCTCGCCACGGAATGGTCAACTCTGCGTATCTTTGGAGATGCGCCTGGTGCATACGGAGCCGGTGTAGCCAATGTGATCACCAGCAAAAGGTGGAATGACGTTACTGATCTCGGTACTGTTTACACTACTTGGGGTTGCCATGCATATGGAAAGAAAGTGCATGGTGAAAAGCTTCCTCAAGTATTTTCCATGAGAATGAAAAAGGCAAATCTAGCTGTCAAAAATGAGCCTACCAGAGAATTCGACATGTTGGACGGCGATGACTTTTTCAATTACTTCGGTGGTATGGTTGCTGCGATCACAACTCATAGTGGGACACAAAAGCGCGCATATATCCCAAGCTCTTCTGATACGGATCACATAGAAACTCTATCTCTGCACGAGGAAGCATCTCGGGTAATGAGAGCGAAAGTATGCAACCCGAAATGGATCGATGGTTTGAAAAAGCATGGTTATAGAGGTGCCTCTCAAGTATCGGGAATGGTCAGTTTCGCATTTGGTTGGGATGCTACAACAGACGTAATCGATGATTGGATGTATGACAGCATCGCAGAAAAATATGCATTTCATAAAGAAAATTCCGATTGGATGCGAGAAGTCAATCCCTGGGCTTTGCACGGTATAGCTGAAAACTTATTGGAGGCGTCACAACGTGGTATGTGGAATACAACTCCAGAAAATGTCGAAAAACTAAAACAAATCTATATGGAAATGGAAGGAAATTTTGAAGAAATGGAATAATCATAAATGCAACATAGAAAGGAGAGAAAAAAATTGAATTCCAATTGCAATAAGTTCCCATTTTCAGCTATTGTCGGGCAAGAAAGCATTAAAAAGTCGTTGTTGTGGAATATTGTAAATCCTAAAATCGGTGGAGTTCTAATCAGCGGAGAAAAAGGAACAGCAAAGTCAACACTAGTTCGCAGTCTCTGTGATCTAATCTTTACAATGGAGTTGATTGAGATTCCATTGAATACGACTGAAGACCGTCTTATGGGTGGAATTCATTTAGAACGCACTCTAAAATACGGTAAACGAAGCTTTGAGCCTGGAATCCTGCAAAGAGCTAACAACAACATTTTATATGTCGATGAAGTAAATCTTCTAAGCGATCCCATTGTAAAAAACTTATTGGAAGCTGCTTCCTCGGGGCTAAACAAGGTTGAGCGGGAAGGACTGTCCTTGGTTCACGATTCTAAATTCATCTTAGTGGGCAGCATGAATCCTGAAGAAGGAGGTATTCGACCCCAATTTCTGGATCGCTTCGGTTTATTTGTTGAAGCAAACTCGGAAAACGACATCAGAAAAAGAACAGAAATCATAAAAAGACGAATTTATTACGAAAATAATCCGTATGAATTTTTTAAGTCTTATCAAAAACAAAACCAAACTATTAAGACGCACATCGCACAGGCTCAAAATGCACTTCGTCAGTTAGTTGTTACCGAACACGCCATGAAGATCGCATCTGCTATTGCAATGGAAGCAAATTGCGCCGGGCATAGAGCAGAACTTATTCTTATTGAGACCGCAAAAGCTATTGCCGCTTGGGACTTTCGAAAAACATTGAATATTTCAGACATTAAAGAAGCCGCAAAATTTGTTTTGCCTCATCGTACACGGCAGCGCCAGGATCCTCAGGCACCTAATATTCATCAAGATACTCATGACGATGACAACGTTCAGGCCTCACCGGACAGTCAAGAAAACAACTCACCGCCTGAAGAGTTACCGACTCAAGATTCCTCTATACCACAACAGGAAAATTCTTTAAACGATTCCGATGAAATTGAACCTGATAAAATTGAACCTGAGGAGAATCAATTTTCAAATGACAGCGATAAAACAGAAGAATCCGGGGAAATTTTCGATGTTGGTCGTTGGCTTTCAGAAAAAAAACGAAAAAGCATTCACAAAGGTAGCGGTAAAAGAAGCGTAGTAAAAACTGATGCTCAGCAAGGTCGCCATGTTCGCTCGCGAATCCCCGCAACGGGCAATGTATCCAATATAGCGATTGCAGCCACACTTCGGGCTGCCGCACCTTACCAACTTTTCAGAGAAAAAAACGATTTAGCCTTTTGCGTAAAAAAATCGGATATTCGTGTGAAAATCAGAGAAAAACGTACAGGCAACACCATACTTTTTGTTGTAGATGCCAGTGGCTCAATGGGAGCCGAAAATCGGATGAGATCCGTCAAAGGTGCTATTCTTTCTCTTTTGAATGATGCTTATCAAAAAAGGGATAGAGTAGGCTTGATAGCTTTCCGAAGAAATTCTGCAGAATTGCTTCTGGGAATTACCAGAAGCGTTGAACTTGCACAAAAGGAGCTGCAATCTCTGCCTACAGGTGGGCGAACGCCTCTTGATGCTGGTCTTGACCTAGCATACGAGATAATTAAATCTGCAAAAATCAAAGACAAGGACATCCTTCCCGTTATTGTTCTGGTCTCTGATGGAAAAGCAACTTATAGTGAAAAATCAAAAGATTCCTTTGAATCTGCAATCGATAGTGCTCGACGGATCGGGGCAGAAAAAATCAAAACTGTCATCATCGATGCTGACCAAGGTTTTATTAAATTACATTTTTTGGAAAAGCTTGCTGAAGCGATGAATGCTGATTTATTAGAAATAAATGATTTACATTCTAAAACATTAACAGCAGCAGTAAAAATGTCTCTCTAAAAAAAGTCAAAATGGAGGAATTTACGTGATCATTTTAAAAAATTTGACAAAAACATACGGCTCTATCAATGCTATCGACCAGTTGAACCTTAGAATCCATAAGGGTGAATTTTTTGGATTGTTGGGCCCCAATGGTGCCGGTAAGACAACATTGATCCGGATGTTGAGTACTTTAACCCCTTCAACTTTAGGCAGTATTTCAATCGATGGAGTACTCATGGATAGAGATAAGTCTCGTGTCAAATCAAAAATTGGAATTGTGTCTCAGCACACCAATTTAGAATCAGAACTTACAGCTAAACAAAATTTAGAACTTCATGGAAAGCTTTTTAGAATGCCTAAAGATGTGCTCACTAAACGAATAGATGAATCGCTTGAATTTACCAATTTAAGCAATAGAAAAAATGACATTATCCGGCATTTTTCAGGTGGAATGAAAAGAAAACTTATGATTGCAAGGGCCCTATTGCACAGTCCGGAGGTCTTATTGATGGACGAACCTACAATTGGGTTAGACGTGACCGCAAGACGAAAATTATGGGATTTGATGAAAAGATTGAACAAAGAAGGGATGACCGTAATTTTAACAACTCATTATGTTGAAGAAGCAGAAGCTCTTTGTTCAAGAGTGGGTTTTCTTAACTTTGGCAAAATCATTGCTTTGGATACACCGACTAACCTTATTCGAGCTTCCGGCGAATTTGCATTGGAATGCTTTGATGAACGGGTGAATGAAACAAAAAACATGTTTTTCAGTGATCGAGAAACTGCCTTGGAAAAAGCCAAAAGCCTTTCAACCAGCGTGAACATCCGTCCCACAAACTTGGAGGATACGTTTGTACTACTAACTAATCGAAAGGTAGGAGAAAATCATGAATGTTTTAACCATTCTCTGGCATGAACAAAAAATCTTCAAACAAAAGTTTTGGACTATCACCAGCAGTTCAATGATTTCTCCTCTTCTATACCTTATTGCTTTCGGGTGGGGTCTTGGAAGTGAAGTCATCATCTCCGGTACCAGTTATATGAATTTTGTAATGCCGGGCATCGTAGCAATGACTACCATGACTGTAAGCTTTGGAACCGTCGCAAACAGCCTAAACATTTCCAGGACTTATGACAAGACATTCGAGGAGTTCATGACATCACCTATTCGCATATGGGAATATGCAATTGGAAAAATTACAGCAGGCGCTCTGCGTGGTATGTACTCCGCAGTATTAATAATTATAATCGCCCTCTTTTTTAAGGCAAATATAATCGTAACAGGGTTCTTTGTGTTAGTGGCATTTCTAAATGCACTGGTCTTTTCTTCCTTGGGATTTGTTGTTGGAATGGTCATTGACTCTCATTTGGAAATGAGCAAATTTACTAGCTTTATCATTACTCCTATGGCCTTTTTGAGCGGAACCTTTTTCCCCATCGAAAAAATGCCTTTTATCCTAAATGAACTGATACGAATTTTACCACTTACCCAATCGACTATTGGAATGAGGACCGGTACCCCATTATCACAAAATGCATGGATATCTCCCTCAATTTTGATCACATATTTCCTTCTATTCCTGTTTTTAAGTATTCGATTATGCAAAAGAGCAGAATGATAAATAACCAAAATAAAGAAATGAGGTAAAAAAATGTCAATAGAACGAAACATCTATCCTTTCACGGCAATTGTGGGGCAAAACAAAATGAAAACAGCCTTAATTTTAAATATCATCAATCCATCCCTGGGAGGTGTTTTGATTAGAGGAGAAAAAGGAACTGCAAAATCAACCGCTGTCAGATCTTTAGCAGATCTCTTGTCCAAACGGGCTCAAGTTAAGGACTGCCCTTTTTCATGCAATCCGTATGATTTGGATCATGCCTGCCTAAGATGTTCTGAACTGATGAAAAACGAAAAAAAGCTGGATACTATAAATACCAAAATGCGTGTCATTGAATTGCCCATCAGTGCAACAGAAGATCGTGTCGTTGGGACAATGGATATTGAACACGCCATTCAAAAGGGAGAAAAGAAATTTGAAACCGGTATTTTAGCACAGGCAAACAGAAATATTTTATATGTGGATGAAGTGAACCTTTTGGATGACCACGTGGTAGATATACTGTTAGATTCAGCCGCAATGGGAGTCAACACTATAGAACGGGAAGGAATTTCTTATACTCATCCGGCAAAATTTACTTTGATTGGGACAATGAATCCTGAAGAAGGTGATCTACGTCCACAACTACTAGATCGATTTGGTTTAGTTGTTGACGTTACAGGGGTCACAGATACTTCCAAACGTGTCGAACTGATCAGGAGAAGGATCGAGTTTGAAAAGAATCCGTCAAACTTTTTAAATGATTATACATTTTCCCAAGAACAATTGGCTCACAAGATTCAAGAAGCCATAGCCCTTCTTCCCGAAGTAACTTTCAGCGATGAACTACTGGAAATGGCTGCTAAAATCGCCGTTTCTCTTGGCGTAGATGGTCACAGAGCCGACATAGTCATGATTAAAACTGCCATAACCATAGCAGCCTACAACGGAAAAAATTCCGTCTCTGAAAAAGAATTGGAAGAAGCTGCTTCATTTACCCTGCCTCATCGAATGAGAAAAATGCCCTTTGACGATTCTTCGATCGACTCGCAATTTATTTTGGAAAAAATCCAAGAAGCCATTCGCTAAAAGTGGCGCAAAGGAGTACTATGAATAAAGTTTTTATTGTCCTTTGGACAACTAGTGAATGTAATTTATCGTGCAAATACTGTTATGCTACGCAAGTTCAAGAAAAAACACATATGGATTTTGAAACTGCAAAAAAAATAATAGACTATTTTAAAAATAGTAATATGAAAATTCAATTTACAGGTGGAGAACCACTACTCAACTTTGATTTGATTAAACAAGTGTATTCTTATATACAAGAAAAAAAATACAAGGCCTCTTTCCAAATGCAGACCAATGCGACTTTGATTGATAACCTTATGGCCCGAGAACTAAAGCAAATGAATATTTCAATAGGAGTAAGTATGGATGGCCCACCTGAAATAAATGAGGTTTTGCGCGGAAAAACAAACCACTTAATAAAAGGAATGCACCACCTTGCCCAAGCAGGAATAACCGTCAATTTGAACAGTGTAGTGACATCAATCAATGTATCTCGCCTTTCCGAGTTAGCCGATGTAGCTTTATACTTTGGTAACGTTGCAGGAGTCGGATTAGATTTGCTGCGCCATACCGGCAGAGCAAAAGATAGTGATTCAACAGTTAAAGACGTTACCGAACGGCAGTTAACAGAGGGTCTTGTAGCATTACATGAGCGGTGCGAAATATTATACAAATATTCGGGTAAAAAATTATATATTCGATCCATTCAAGAGGCCAAAAAACGTCTGACATCAAATGCCTGTGTTTACAAAAAAGCATACTGCTATGCTTCTACTGGACAATCTTATGTTGTTTTGCCAAATGGCAAAATATATCCCTGCGGCTCTTTAACTGATCACCCAGAGTATTATATAGGCAACTTAAACATTGACGAAAATATAAAACAAATTTCTTTGCCGAGTCCGACAGCAAATGAATGTGAAAAATGTAAGTATAACTATTTTTGTACAGGAACTTGTCCTTCAAGATCCATAATTAATGGTAGTTTCCGCTTAGAAAATTCACTAGACTGCGCATTGAAAAAAATATCTTTTAAAATAGCTGAAAAGTTGATCTCCAGTTAGATAGTGTTGAGACTTTTACGTGCATATTGCTAAATTGAAAATGGCATCATGAATTTTAAATTACTTTAGTCTCCCATTTACAATGGGATGATCAAAACAGAGCCTGAGGGGGACAAAGTGTCAGCTCCAGGCTCCTATTTATATCATTGATAAATTTATTTTTTTATAGGACCGATTTTCCCTTTGCGATAGGCATTGGAATATTTTCTGCATAATTTGTCATTTCCCATCAAGGCTTCAGTTGCATAAATGGCTCCCATCAAATCTCTGCTTAACGGATCCAATACTGCAGAATCCATTCCTACGAACATGGAAAGAGTCATGAAATTTTGATTCATCAACTTTCTTACGGGCATACCAAAGGAAATATTACTTAGGCCTGATGTTATATGAATTTCCGGATATACTTCCCTGATTGCTTCGATCTCTCTTTTAAAATTCAGAAAACTAAGATTATCGGTAGACAAAGCCATAATACACGGATCTATGTGGATCCTGTCAGGAGTCAATCCGTATTTCTTCGATTCTTCAACCATCATTTTTGTCAATTCCAGCTTTTTTTCCACAGTATTGGGTATGCCTTGATTGTCACAAGTCATTATTACCAATTCCCATTTTGGATCCGCTTCCTTAAAGAGTGGAAGCAAAACTTCCATCTTGTTCCCCTCTCCGGACATGGAATTTACCAATCCAGGTTTATTGCACCTGGGAAAAACGGCCTTTAGTATCTCAGGATCCGGGCTATCGATGCACAGTGGCGTTTCCACTGCTTCCTGCACAATGTCTATCATCCAATTAAGGGTCCTCAATTCAACATCAGGAGCCGTTCCTGCACAAACATCTATGAAATTGGCTCCCGCCTCTGCCTGTGCTATGGCTTTCTCTCTTATAAAATTTTCATCTTTTGATTCTATTGCCGATTTTACGGAAGGAATGGCTCCGTTCAGTTTTTCTCCGATTATGATCATCTAAATCCTCCTTGTTTTACTTTATATTCGTTGCATTGGTTTCAACTTGCTATTTTTTCGCTCAGGTTCTTCTCTTTTGATTTTTTAAGATATCTCATGGTCAAAACGCTGAAACCTATTGCAGCAAGAGCGCTTGCAGTCAATATTCCAAAGATTATCGTATATCCATCATTGGCATATTTGTCTATGTAACTTCCAAAAAGTTGGTGCATAAAGCTTTCCGGCAAAAATCCTATTACTGACAAAAGTCCGGTAGCGGCACCAAATATATGTGCTGGCACGTGTGTTTCAGTTAATACCGACGAAGCTATGCCATAACCGCCATTTGCAACAAATCCCAAAAGGATTATTATTACAACCGCTGAAGTAAGGAAACCGGCAGCTGTCGGCAACCACAACAGTGCTCCGCAGCATATTCCCGCTGCAATCATGGAGTATGCAATTATCCTCGAAGGTGATCCGGTCTTCTTTGCAATGCCGCCCAGTATGGGTGCGGATATCAACGCTATACCGTAGTAACGGATCATTCCTACTATTCCTGTAACTGTCAGTGATGCAGAAAATACATCCGTTAAATATGGAGTTGTGTAGTTCATCCCCATATAGACGATCATCACGAAAAACAATATCGAGCTTGACATCCAGACTCCCGGATGCTTCATCGCTTCCTTCAATTCGTTGACATTGAATTTTTTATCGGGATCAGTAATTATTTCATCTTTAAATTTCGGGATAGCAAAGTATGCCAAGACACCAAGAGCAAGAATAACGCTTCCTAAAAACATCAAAGCGTACTGCACGCCTTTTACATAGTCAGGAGTCATTCTAAAAATCAAAAGGGCCACCGCATTGATAGACAATCCACCAAGCCCATATAATGCATAGCTAAAACCCACTACAGCCGGATAATTCTCTTCAGAATCCGCAAACCTCAGCAGTTTGTACCGGCACCCCCACCAGATCAGGATAGTAGTCACTGCAAACAGTGCAAAAATCAATACCAGCGTCGAATAGGAAGGCATGGATGAGTACCAGAACACCAGTACAGCCGTGCTTGCAAATCCCACCCAGCACATGGTCCTGAGCCGTAATTTATCCGCAACGATCCCACAAGGTATATACAGTATGGTAGCCATTATTCCATACATTCCCGATAAAAATCCAAGTTGAGCATTGGTTATGTCAAGGCCTACCAATAGAGGTTCGTAGAACACATTTTTCATATATATGGGTACATAAATTATTCCGCTTCCACACCCTGAAAGAAATATCAGCAACAACCGATGCCATTTACTAAGGTCTTTATACGTTATTTCGTTCTTATTCATATAAATTCTCCTTTGCGGTTTGATCCCCGGGGCAGTCAACATGCCCCAGGGAGTTTTGAGATTTTAGTATTGATACTTCTTGGGGAGGTGTGCGTTAAGAATATCTTTTTGTTTCTTGGTCACATCTGGAAGCTGATAGCTGGCTATACGCTCATCGTAAACAGCTTTTGCCCTTGTCAATATGTCTCCGGCTGCGGCACGGCCCTGTTCATTGCAAGTACCTCGATTGAAAACGGGAGAAGTAAGATAAGTCTCTTCTCTGTAGTCTTTAGGAGTCCTTCCCTGAAGGAAATTACCTCTAGGTCCCACTTTTTTCAACAGGTCTATGCTTGCCTTTTCTTCAGAAATCATGACTCCCTGTCTCAATCTCTTCATGTATCTCAGCATTTCTTCATCCATCATAAATTTGGGGAAGCTAAGAAGATTGAAGTTCGACAAGTCTCCTGAGGCATGGGGCAAAATACATCCGTTTGTCAATGTTATGGTCAGGGCTCCCAAGGTGCTCTCTACTCCAGCCTGGTAATCATAGGTAAATCCATCAGCCAGTGCTCCACCGCATCTTATCGGGATCTGATAATAATCTCCCATGGCTATATGTCCAAGACACATCATCAGAAACTCAGGTGCTCCAGTCATCAATCTTACTTCACGCATGTCTGTAATGGACGAGAACGGACTAAATATTATGGGCAATCCGGGTTCTTTCAATTGTATTAGAACACCTACTGCCAGCATGTTGGCAAAGTCTGCAACTATGGATCCCATGAGTGAAGGCGGCGCAGTCATATTTGTCATTGAACATGTCGTGATCGTAATAGGTTGCTTTTCTTCTGCAAATGCCATGTAGTGTTCTATTGCATCTCCTCCTACTGTAAGCGGAGGCAATACACACATTCCACTATAGCAAACATAGTCGTCGAAATTGTCCATATATTTCTTGATCAATTGTATGCATTCGCGAGCGCCTTCCTTGGCACTTCCTCTTTTGTAGTTGTGCGGTGTTACACCCAGTATGTTATATACAGGCTTTTTGGAATACTTTGCCAGCATGGCCATTTGTGCCAAAGCCGACTCTGTAGGGCTGTCTTCAAATCCTGGAATGTCTGCCGAAACCATGCTGGAAATTCCATATACGTCACTTGTGTTTATGATTTTATAGAAATTTTCCAAATCATCGGAGTTTACTCCCCTGTATGTACCGTCCCAGTCTTCAAGGTAAGGACATCCGTTTGTTGGAGCAACAACGAGATCTTTTCCAATTCCTATCTCCAGTTTGTTTTCCAACCCTACAAGTTCAAAAGATTTTGGAACCGTAGACAAGGCTTTGTCCAGCAACTCTTTTGAAATGAAAACCAGATCCCCTTCAACTCTGGCACCGTGTTTCCTAAAAATATCCAGTGCTTCTTCATCTTCGATCTTGATCCCAATTTCTTCAAATACCCTTAAAACGCTTTCGTGTATCAATTCAATGTCATCTTTTGAGTAAAACGTCGTAAACATATTGCCTTTTAACATTTCTCTTCCCCCTTGAATTTTATTATACGGTCCAGCTTTGAATTATTTTTACTCCTTCAGCAGCGTTTGTAGTAAATGCGTCAGCACCTATGTGTTCGCAAGCTTCTTTAGTTACAGGATTACCTCCTATGATCACTTTCACATCATCCCTGAGCCCTGCTTCCTTGAACTGTTCTACTGTGTCTTTCATGGATTCCAGTGCTAGAGTCAACACCCCGCTCATTCCAACTATCTGGGCATTGACTTCCTTGACTTTATCTATAAATGCTTGTGTTGGAGTATCTATGCCTAAATCGTAAACCTCAAATCCTGCGGCTTCAGCCATGCTCTTGAATATGTTCTTTCCTATGTCGTGCAAATCTCCATGCACCGTACCGATCACCATGCTGCCTGCTTTTTTTGTTTCTCCCGAACCCAACACCGGCTTTAAAATATCTATGGCTTCTGTTAAAAGCTCTCCTGCAAAAATCAAATCTCCTACAAAATAATCTCCCGTTTCAAATAATTCCCCAACGCTGGCCATTCCTTTTTGACATGCCGCCACCGCTTCTCCCGCTTCCGCTTCGCTTGGATTTCCTGCAACAAATTCCTTTAGTATTTCGATTACCCTTTCCTCTTCCAATTCTCCTACTGCTTGTGTTAATTTTGTCCAATCCGCCATCTACTTTTACCTTCTTTCTTTTTTTTATGATTTCTTGGTTCACCATTTATATAGCAATTATCGTGCCAACTTTGATTGTTCGTTATTTTGTCAATGGAGGAAATCCTTATCCGAAGGATCTTAATAATGTTCTATCATTAAAATAATTCTTTCACTTCGCTCAAGATAAACAACTTTGAGTCAAAACCACCTAAATCCCCTTATTTTTATAACATTCACGAGTCGTTTTCAACTCACTTTTTCTTTTGGTTTGAAACACAGCGCCCTTTATAGTACAATGACTTTGAATTATAAATTTAAACTTGAAGAATAGAGGTCGGAATGTATTTATGGAGAACACGGAATTTCGTCACTGTAAAGAATACTTGGAATATTTGGATAGCCTTGGATCGGATTTTTATCTTGAAATTCTTGAGAATAGCCACAACGAAGTATATGTTACTGACAAAGAAGGCAAAATCATTTACGTCAATCCAAAATCCATCAGCAACTACGGCCTAAAGCCTGAAGATTTGATAGGTAAATATAACTCCGACATCTTTAAAGGAAAGTGGAATCCTGAAGTGATCCCCATGTGTCTGGAAAAAAAGAGAACCATTTTTGCAGAACAGACATATCTTTTGACAGGGAAAACCATCGCTACAATAGTTACACCCATTTTTGACAAAGAAGGCGAGATCAAGTACATTTCCTGCATCGTACAGGAACCTCTGTCCCAGTACGATATTAGCTATAAGAACTTAAAAGCAGAATATTTTGAAAAGAAAAACCTGGAAAAGTCAGAAAGCAAAAGTAAATTTGAACACGAAATAATTTCTTACGATTATGACTTCTGCAAAATTCTGGTTCACTTGAAGCGAATTGCAGACTCTTCGATCCCAGTGCTTATTTTAGGAGAATCCGGAACCGGAAAGAGTCTTTTGGCGGGATATATACACGAAAACAGCTCTCGTAAAGATAATCCCTTCATAACCATAAATTGTTCTGCAATACCTGAGAATCTGTTGGAATCTGAGCTGTTCGGCTACGCACCCTACGCATTTACCGGAGCCAACCCCAAAGGAAAGATCGGTTTGGTTCAATTGGCTCACACCGGCACTTTGTTTTTAGATGAAATAGGAGATCTTGCTCCCAGTTTGCAAGCAAAATTACTTGACGTACTGGAAAACAAGCGTTTCATTCCTGTAGGCGGAAACGAAATGAAATACGTGGACATCCGAATCATAACGGCAACTAATAAAGACTTGAAAAAATTGGTGGCAGAAAACAAATTCAGGGAAGATCTATTTTGGCGCATCAGTGTCAGCACTTCTACGATCCCCCCTTTGAGAGACAGAAAAGATGACATACTACCCTTATTTTCATTTTTTCTTAAAAAGAACGGTGCAAAATACGGAAAGATCAAAGACTTCTCGGCAAGTGTTATCGAAGTTATGATTCAGTACGACTGGCCCGGCAATATCAGGCAGTTAAAAAATCTGGTGGAGCTAATTTACATCACAGCCAGCGGAAATTTAATAACTACAAATCATCTGCCCGAATATGTTTTTGACGACAATAAAAGAGTTGAAAACTCCAGTTCCTCATCATACGATGGTATCATGTCAAGCATGGAAAGATCCGTAATAAGGCATTATTACAAAAAGAACCCCAATAGCCGTTCTCTGGCCAAATCTCTAAACTTGAGCCAGACTAAAGCAAACAGATTGATCAATATCCACTGCAAGGATTTGGTGGGTAAAAAATAACATTGATCGAACAATTGCTAATCAACTGCATTTTTTGTAGTTGATTATTTTTTTAGCTGGTATAAAAATTAACATAAATTCTTAAATATTGATATTTATTTGTGATAAAATAGTTAATGTTGCATTTAAATTCGTACTGAATGGAGGGACATATGGCTTTCAAAGACTTAAAAGAATTTATGGACGAACTTAACAAAAGAGGAGAGCTGCATATTGTTGACTTGTCGGTTTCATCCTACTTGGAAATAACCGAGATAACAGATCGCATTTCAAAATCCTACGGTCCGGCGTTATTGTTCAAAAAAGTGGAGAACTCACCCTATCCTGTTTTGATCAACGCAATGGGCACATATAAGCGTATGAGTCTTGGGCTGGGAGCCGATTCTTTGGACGAGATCGGCAGCAAGATGGAAAAATATTTGAATTTTAAACGATATTTTTCTATCAAAGGATTGATAAGCAGCATTCCAATGTTTTTTCAACTTTTACACGTTTTTCCTTCAAAAAGTAAAAGAACGGGGCCTTGTCAGGAAGTCATTGACAATGAGGTGGACCTGTCCACATTGCCTGTATTGCATTGCTGGCCCGAAGATGCAGGACCCTTTTTCACTCTTCCACTGGTATTTACCAAGGATAGAGATAATAAAACACAAAATGTGGGCATGTACAGAATGCAGGTTTTGGACAAAACAACTACGGGCATGCATTGGCACAAGCATAAAGACGGCTCAAGGATTTATCAAAGCTATGCAACGCACAACGAAAAGATGCCTGTATCTGTAGCATTGGGTTGCGATCCCGCCATAACCTACGCTTCTACTGCCCCACTCCCTAAAGATTTGGATGAAATGATGCTTGCAGGATGGCTTAGAAAATCCAGGGTTAAGATGGTAAAAAGTCGAACCAATGATATTTATGTGCCCGCCGATGCTGAATTCGTTTTGGAAGGCTATATTGACCCAAACGAAGACTTGGTACTGGAAGGTCCTTTTGGAGATCACACTGGCTATTATTCCCTGGCAGATTTTTATCCTAAATTCCACGTGACCTGCATCACACATAAAAAAGAACCGATTTATCCGGCCACCGTAGTCGGAAAACCACCGATGGAAGATTGTTACATGGCAAAGGCAACGGAAAGGATATTTCTTCCCATATTAAAAATGCAAATGCCTGAGTTGGTAGATTTGAACCTACCTTTGGAGGGAGTTTTTCATAATTGTGCCATAATCTCCATAAAAAACAATTATCCCGGTTGCGCCCACAAAATGATGAATGCCATTTGGGGCATGGGACAAATGATGTATACAAAAATGATAGTGATCGTAGATGAGCACGTGGATGTACAAAACATCCGGGAGGTTTCGGATGAAGTACTTAAAAATGTAGTCGCCAGCGAAAATCTGATCCTTTCAAAGGGTCCTCTGGATGCCTTGGATCATTCGTCGAACGAATCTCTGTTTGGGACCAGGTTGGGAATAGATGCAACTTCTTCCGACAAAAGCAGAAGTGCTCCAGCTTCATACAAGATATTATCTGCCAATAAAACTGCTCCGTTTCAAGGGATCGAGATCTTAAAAGAAGCCATGGCCGCCGGTTCTGATGATTTCTTCATTTTGGTAGACTCAGACGTGAATACCTCAGATTTATCTACGGTTATGTGGAAAGTCTTCAACAACATCGATGCACAGCGCGACTTGGTAATAAATAACGGCAAATTCGGTATCGATGCAACGAAGAAGCTTAAAGAAGAAGGACTGAAACGTCCTTGGCCAAACGACATAGTAATGTCTGAGGAAGTAAAGGAAACAGTTTCTAAAAGGTGGGAATCATATGGTTTTAAATAGTATCATCAAGAAAATTCAAGATTACGGCATACTCGTCATGTTTTCTCATACCATTTTTTCCTTGAGCTTTGCCTTCGTTTCAATGCTGGCAGCGTCAAACGGTCTTTTGGAGGCAAGACTTTTTTTCTGGATTTTAGTATGCTTTATGGCCGCACGTACAGGAGCAAACGCCATAAACAGGGTCATAGATTCAAAATTTGATGCTCTGAATCCCAGAACAAACGGACGTCAAATCCCCCAGGGAACAATGGACCCAAGGGAAGTAGTTGTTTTTTCATCGATCTGCTTTGTCATATTACTTATCGGAGCTTATCAAATCAATTGGATCTGCTTTATATTGTCACCAATAGCCTTGTTTTTATTAGCCACCTATTCGTATACTAAACGGTTCACATACCTCTGTCACTTATACCTTGGTCTGACAAGTGCTTGTGCGCCCGTCGGGGCGTGGTTGGCAGTGACTGGTCGTATCAGTTTGATCCCAATAATCCTTGGTCTGGCAAATATGTTGTGGGTGGCCGGATTCGATATAATTTATGGTGCGCAGGATGTTGAATTTGACCGCAATAACGGTTTGAACTCGATCCCGGCAAAATTCGGGGTGAAGCGTGGATTGGAAATAAGCAGGGCTTTTCATTTCACAACCTTGATATTATTATCAATTATTGGTTCTTTGATCAACGATTTCGGAATAATATATTTTATCGGCATCGGCGTGATCGCCATGTTGTTTTTCCAAGAATACAGAATGGTCTCGCCAAATAATCTTAAAAACGTAAACATAGCCTCGTACAGCATCAACCAGTTGGTTAGCTTGGCCTTATTGGTGTTTGCGTCTATCGATATCTATTTATAGGGGGCAAAACAGTGAAAAAGATCATAGTGGGTCTTACAGGAGCAAGCGGAAGCATCTATTTTTCGAGAGTAATGGATTTATTGATGGATTTTGATTTGACCATACATGTCATTTCTACAAAAACCGGAAGTGAAGTTTTTGAATTTGAAACTAAAAATAAGCTTATGGACAAACTCACCTTGTGGAATAAAGGACGGGCGACAGTTCTTCTGGAAGATAACGAAGATCTGTTTTCAAAAGTCGCCAGCGGCAGTTATCGGTCTGATGCAATGGTGATAGTTCCATGTTCCATGTCGACTCTGGGAGAGATTTCGAACGGAATAACCAAGAACCTGTTGACTCGGGCGGCAGATGTAATGATCAAAGAAAAGAGACCGCTGATCTTAGTCCCTCGGGAAACACCTTTATCGAGCATACATTTAAAAAACATGAGTATTTTGTCTGATTTGGGCGCTACGGTACTGGCAGCCATGCCCGGATTTTACGGCCACCCCCAGACACTACAGGATATAGTTGACTTTATGGCCGGAAAAATTTTGGACGCTTTGAAAATAGACAATGAAATTTATAAAAGATGGGAAGGAAAATTAAAATGAAAAATAAATTTACATGGTTTTTTATGATATTGATTTTAGTTGCATTAATGGTTTCAGGATGTGCAGGAGAAGATACCAATGCATCTGGATCTGAAGGATCGGACCTTGTGGAACCAACCACAATTAACATTGGCATGATGTCTTCTTCCGACGTCATTCCCTACGTTTTGATCAATGAATTGAAACTATACGAAGATTATGATTTTAAACTGAATTTGGAAGTATTCATGTCTGCAATCGATCGCGATGCTGCATTTCAGGCAGGAGAACTGGATGGTGTATTGACTGACTACATAGGGGTCACCATGTATCAAAATGCCGATTTTGACGTAAAAATAACCGGGATCACCGATGGTGATTACATCCTTATGGCAGGCAAAGACACCGGTATCCAATCCTTGGATCAACTTAAAGATAAGTCCATTGCAATTTCCCAAAATACACTTATAGACTACAGCTTGGATTACATCTTGACTGAATCAGGCATCGACCTGGACAGTATAGAACGTGAGGTAGTGGCAAGGATCCCGGACAGATTGGAGCTGCTAAGAAACGGCCAGATCGATTTGGGCTTGATGCCCGAACCCTTTGCCACATTGGGTCTGAATAGTGGAGCAATTTATTTAAAAAGTGCAAACGATGTTGGTCTTTATCCAGCTGTTTCAGCATTTTCACAAAAAGCTCTTGATGAGAAAGAGGCGGCTATTCGCCAGTTATACCAAGCATATAATCGTGCAGTTGAATACATGAACTCAACACCTTTGTCCGAGTACGAAGCAATAGTCATAGAAGCGGTTCGATATCCTGAAGAGATGATCGGCCAGGTAGAAATCGATGAATTCAGACAAAGCCAGTTGCCCGATAAAGATGCCGTGGAAAAAGCAATCGCCTGGTCCATAGAACGTGGCCTGACCAAATCTGATCTTACATACGATGACATTGTTTATGATGTCTATGAATAATGGAACAATTTAAACTTTATTTGAGTGATCTGAACCTGTCATACAAAAGCAAGGATCTTTCAGTACCGGTTATCGAAAATTTAAATTTGACTTTGACAAGCGGGCGCATAACGGTCATCCTCGGACCATCAGGCTGTGGAAAAAGCACCCTGATAAATGCATTGGCGGGCAATCATCCCTTGGATGGTGGATCCATTACATTTGAATCCGGCAAAAACCGCATTCCCTTGCACCCTCAAACTCAACGAATTGGAATAATTCCCCAAAACTACGGTCTGCTTCCATGGAAAACCGTTGAAGACAATTGCGAGCTGTTACTGAAAATAAAGAATCTGGAAATAGATGAAAAACGTTCGGAATTTCTCGGTGAACTGTACGAGCGTCTTGAAATATCCTCTCTTTTAAAACGCTTTCCCAAGTCATTAAGTGGAGGGCAAGCTCAGCGGGTAGCAATCGCCAGAGCTTTTGCTCTCCAACCGGAGGTGTTGTTGATGGACGAACCTTTTTCAGCACTTGACGCCATAACTAGGGAAAATGCCCGTGAAATTTTTCTAAAGGAATGGGAAAAAAACAAACCAATCGCCCTTTTAGTAACTCACAGCATCGAAGAAGCATTGTATTTGGGCAATGAAATCATCGTTATGAAAAGTCCAAAGGGTCATGTGGGGTTTCGAATGGATAATCCATACTTTGGCGCTTATTCAAAAGAGTCAAAGTATCTTGAAACTGTTGATAAATTGCGAAATATGTTGAGAAACCCACAAAAGAAGGAGCTCGATGACCATGTTTAAAGAAAAAAATCAACAATATCGACTTTTTCTTTTTGGATTCTTAACGACGAACTTCATTTGGTTCCTTTTCTCCCTGATTTACAATACTTCTATAATTCCTGATCCTATTGAGGTTTATAGAAGGATACCAGTTCTTCTAGGCGATGGTATAGCCGTCCACATCGGATATAGTCTGTTTAGAATTGGCACTGGGATACTACTGGCTTTGCTTGTAGGAGTTCCCACAGGAATTTCAATGGCATACTCCACTCGAATTCAGCGCTATTTGTACCCGTTTATCTACTTTAGCTATCCAATACCCAAGACCGCCCTTCTTCCTGTAGCGATGCTCTTGATGGGTATGCGGGACGGATCCAAAATAAGTATTATTTTTTTGATACTGGTTTTTCAAGTAGTGGTCTCTGTAAGGGACAGTGTTGAACAAATCGACATCACCACTTATCAAGTGATTCGAAGTGCCGGAGCCACTCGCAGAGATGTCGTAAGACACGTTACTTTGCCTGCCATTTTGCCCAATCTGTTGACATCCATCAGGATTTCTTTGGGCACTGCCTTGTCTGTCTTGTTTTTCATAGAGGGATATGGAACCAAATTTGGTATGGGATACTATATCTTGGATGCATGGTCTAGAATCAATTACATTCAAATGTATTTGGGGATCTTAGTCTTGGCACTTGTAGGTTTTCTGTTGTTTTTAATGATGGATCTGTTGGAATCCTATTTATGTGTTTGGAATAAAAATTAACACAAAGGGATGTCTCCTTAACTGGAAACATCCCTTTAATTTACTCTATATCACTGACCGAGTTAATTTTTTCCTTCATCTTCATTGCTTACAAGGGCTTCATCTTGGACCGCTGCAGTTATGGCTTCATTCAAGAAATGAGCTTCCTCAACTTCCCGCAATCTTTTTCTGACTGCCTCTTCAACTTCGTATTCCTGGCTAAATCCTACATTCAAAGAATAAATCAAAAGCAAAAGTATTATAGCAAATGGAAGTCCGGTCAATACCGAAGCTGTCTGCAAAGCCGAAAGCCCTCCACCCATAAGAAGTGTTGCAGCTACTACCCCTTCCATTACTGCCCAGAAAACTCTTTGTGGCACAGGTGAGTCCAACTTGCCACCTGACGTAAGATGATCGACTACCAATGACCCTGAGTCTGATGAGGTAACGAAAAAAACCGTAACAAGGATAATTCCTATAACTGAGAGAAACTGGGTCCAAGGCAGATACTCAAGCATTGAAAAAAGCGCTATGGATACATCCTTAGACACTGCTGAAGCTATGTCCCCTATCCCATTGGTCTGAAGGTAAATGGCTGTTCCACCAAAAACGCTCATCCAAAGAAAAGATAAAAGAGAAGGTATCAATAAAACTCCCAGCACAAATTCTCTGACTGTCCTGCCTTTTGATATACGTGCTATGAACATTCCCACAAAGGGTGACCAGGAGATCCACCATGCCCAGTAAAATATAGTCCAGGCACCCTGCCAATTGGTATCCCGAAAGGTTTCAGTCCAAAGACTCATTTCCATTAGATTAGAAAGATAATACCCGATGTTTTGAGTAAATCCGCTTAAAATATATACTGTTGGACCTACTATAAGTATAAAAAACATGAAAACTCCCGCCAAGATCATGTTGATCTCGCTAAGGCGTTTTACTCCTCCATCCAGGCCCATAACTACTGAAGTCGTGGCTAATCCGGTTATTCCTATGATCAATGCTACTTGTACTCCTGTACTGATATTTATGCCGAACAGATAATTCAGACCTGCGTTGATCTGAGCTACCCCCAATCCCAAGGATGTTGCCAAACCAGTCAACGTTGCCAAAACCGACAATACGTCGATCAGATTGCCCCAAAATCCATAGATCTTATTTCCAATCAGCGGATAAAAAACCGATCTTATAGTCAAGGGCAATCCTCTGTTAAATGCAAAAAATGCCAATCCAAGACCAACTACCGAATATATTGCCCAAGGGTGGATCCCCCAATGGAAAAATGTAGTTGCCATTGCAGCCTGAACTGCTCTTGGTGATGCAGGGTCAATATTTCCAAACATGGGCGAAGGTGTTAGCAAATGACTTATAGGCTCCCCTACACTCCAAAATAGAAGGCCGATACCCATCCCTGCACTAAGCAACATTGCGTACCATCCAAACTTGCTAAATTCAGGTTGGGCGTCATTTCCCCCAAGTTTAATGTTTCCAAACTTGCCAAAGGCAAAGTACAATGCAGCAATTATAAAAACATTAGCCGCAAAGATAAAGAACCAACCTGCATTTTTAGTGATCCCATCCATCAATCCCGCAAAGGATTTTTCCGCCAATTCAGGATATAACAAAGTCAATGAAATGAAAACAACAAGTAAAACTGCTGATATCAAAGTTACCTGGGGATGAATGTCAAATCCAAATCCTGTCCAGTTGTTCTCCCCTGGCTCCTGTCTGCCTGCCTTGTCAAATAGTGACGTTGTAGGCCTGATTTGCAGCCCCTTGAATGGCTGTCTGTTTTTGATGGCTTTCTTTCTGGCTTCAATTTCCGCTTTTCTCAATTTATTGGCCAATTCCCGTTTGGAGTCCAATTTTCTTTGTCTCTCATCGTCCATAAATATTCCTCCCGCTTAGTTATTTTCCGTATTAAATATAGACTTTATACCCCTTCATTATTCTGCAAAACCGATATAACTCCGGTTATGCTTGAATTAAGATATTTTTTTGCCCACCTGCACCAAACCCTATAATTTTAACCTTTTGATGCCTCTTCTGTCAAATAACCATGGCCATATCATGTCTAATATCTATCTTCGCCAATGACTTTGTCATTTTTAAAATCCTCACCAAATATTTATTTTAATTTCATTTGATTTTACAATCACACTTATCTATAATTTAGATAAGTTACTTAAACGAGGAGGCCTATCCGTGTTAAAAGAATTCGTTGAGAATCTCGAAATGAATCAAATACGTAAAGAAGTGGATAAATTGCTGGCTGAAGGCGTCCATCCGAAAGAGATCCAGAGGCAGCTGCTGGAAGGCTTAAAGGAAATCGGCAAGAAGTACGAAAGCGGCGAATGTTTTATCGGCGATTTGATCGTCTCCGGTATGATGATGAAAGAGATCCTTTCCATGGATCAGATGAAGACCTTGCTGTATGAAGTCGACAAAACCTACACCGGCAAAGTCATTCTGGGCACCGTTAGTGAAGACATACACGATATCGGAAAAGACATAATGAAGGAGTTCTTGAGTGCCGAAGGTTTTGAAGTCCTGGATCTGGGTGTTGATGTATCACCGGAAAAGTTCTTGGAAGCCATTAGGACATTCAAGCCCGATATAGTAGGCATAAGCTTTATTTTAACTACCTGCCTCAACAATGTATTTAAAACTATTTCCGCCATCGAGAATTCCGGTCTGCGCGATAGTTTGAAGATAATCGTTGGTGGAGCGGCTATTAGTAAAAAATATTCCGCCATCAAAGGTGCCGATGCCTATACGGACGATGCCTACGAAGGTTTGAAAATCTGTGAAACCTGGATGCTTAGCAAGCAACTCCAATCCTAGATGGGGGAACTGACATGACAAAAGTACTTTATCTTTCTGTAGTCGAAGACATAAAAAAGAAAATAATCGCAGCTCAACTCAAACCGGGCGATATGCTAAAATCCGAATCCGAGCTTATGAAGGAATACAACGTTAGCAGGATGACTTTGAGAAAAAGCCTTTCCCTTCTGTCAAATGAAGGATATATTTACTCGATTCCGGGCAAGGGGAATTTTGTATGTCAACCGGATACGGACGTGTTCCAGTTCCGCTTTGATGATTACAGCAGCTTTATTCCACAAGTGGAAGATATCGAGTTGTTATCAGTTACTGTAGAAAATCCTGAACCTGCATCATCAACTTACGAAATTTTTAAAGACCGGCAACTTATAAGGATAGACCGTCTGATTTTGAGCGAACAAATCCCCGTAGCTTTGGAAATCGTATATACTCCTTACATTCCCAATAAACCGGTAGTTGAAGACAAGCTACATTTCGCCAACTATTCAAAAGCGATAGAAACAAAATATGCTTTTGCCCTTAAAAAGACACTCAAAATCACTTTTAACAATTCAGATGAGTATGTCTCCAAAAAATTGAATATCGATGAATTTTCAGAAGTTGCAAAACTTGAAAAAATGATCGTCAACAAGGAAACAAGTGTGCCTCTCACTTTTTCCATCTTGTACCTTAAAAAAGAGTATTTTTCCCTCACTGCAACCACACCCGAAGATGATTCCAGCAAAAAAATATTTTAAAGCACATTATTTTGTAAATATGATGTGCTTTTTATTTTTATATACGTATTGACTTTTACAATTAATGATGTTATTCTTGATTTAACTTATACGTACAAGTACAGATTAAAGAGGTGATAACTTTGAGCAAAGTATTTTTGGTATCAGGCTTTCTTGGTTCCGGCAAGACTACATTCATAATAAAGCTAATGAAGTATCTTTCCAAAAAAAATTTAAAGGTCGCTTTGATCGTCAACGAACTGGGAGAGATAGGCATAGACAATCAATTTATGACCCAACTCGGTTACAATGTCTGGGAACTCTTCGGCGGATGCATATGTTGCACTCTTTCATCTAATCTTGAGACCACTCTACAAGAACTGGAAGAGAATTATCAGCCCGATATAATTCTGGTTGAACCAAGCGGTGCTGCCGAACCAAAATCCATTTACGATTCTTTCTTGAACTTGGACATACCGGTTGAAAATATCCACAACTTTCTTATCCTTGATCCTACCAGGATAGACATGTTTGTTGAGATTTTGACGCCCCTGCTCACATCCAGTTTGAACATATCCGATACTGTCTTGATAAACAAGTTGGACTTGGCTGAAGAATCTGAAATCGAAAGATGCAAAAGCGTAATATCGAAAGCGGACAAAGATCTAACTGCATTTTTTCTAGATTTTCATAATGAAGATTATCCTGAAAAATTCAGAACCTTCATCGATCGATTGGTTCTTCCGGGAGGTGAATAAATGTATCAGTCGGAATTCAATCCTGTCACCATTGAAATGCAAATGACCCTCAGTGAAGAAGCCAGCTTAAATCATTGGGCTGAGATCAGCAGGTACTACTTCAACGCCTACGCACAAGAAATCACTAAAGGAGAAAAAATATATATCGGTCATATAAAGGTCTTTGCAACTGTAAATGAAAGTTCATATTTCAAGCTCAGCATTTTTAAACCCACTATCCCTGCTGAAGTAGACATTCAAGGAGACGCATGGACTTCAAAACTTTCCCTCCTGGTGAATTCATTCGTCTATGGGATCGATGAAGAAACAACAATGAAAGTATTGGAATCAGTTTCAGAAAAAATGGAAAAGGAATTTATGGTCAAAACCAAATTTACATTAAAACCGGTTCATATGCATGGTCATCACCACCATGAGCACGACCACTAAATAAAATGCCAAAAAGGAGGCTTTCCATGATATTTATTGGAGAGAAGATCAACGGAACCAGAAGCATCATAAAGGATGCCATTATTGAACGAAATTCAGAGTACATCAAATCAATAGCTGTCTCACAGGCGGAATCGGGCGCAGATTACATAGACATCAATGCTGGAACAGACCCAGACAGAGAAACCGAAGATCTATTGTGGTTGATCGATATGGTCCAGTCTGTGGTTGATACACCCATATGCATCGACAGTTCCACTCCCGGTGCAATCAAGGAAGCCATAAAAAAAGTAAATAAAACACCCATGATCAACTCCATTAACGGAGATCCTAAAAGATTGGAAGATTTTCTTCCATTCATCAAAGAAAAAAATTGCTCGGTCATAGCTTTGGCTCTTGACGAATCAAAATCCGGAATGCCAAAGACTGTTGAAGAAAGATTGACTGTTCTGGAATCTATATTTAAAGCCACCAGAAAAATTGGAATAGATGACGATAAAATTTATATAGATCCTTTGATAATGTCTGTAGCCACTGATCAAAGTGCTGGAATCGTTGCCTTTGACTGCATAAGACAGATACACGAAGCTTATCCAAAAGCTCATATCACCGGGGGACTTAGCAATATATCCTTTGGACTCCCCAACAGGGCCTTGATAAACAGGACATTTTTAACTCTTGCAGTTGCAGCCGGCATGGACAGCGCAGTAGTGAATCCTTCAAACACAGCATTGATAGAGTCTCTATACGCCACAGAATTGCTCCTTGGGAGAGACAAATTTTGCAGGAAGTATACGGTAGCTTCGAAAAACGGTTTTACAGTTAAAAAGTGATCTTTATGCAACAAAACATATGGATGAAAAATTTGAGGAGGTAATGAATATGAGTATTGCTGAAATGTTGGCAAATTTGGAAGACGAAGCGGTGATGGCAGAAGTCAAGAAACAAATATCTGACGGTGTGGAACCTATGAAAATTTTCGAAGCCTGTCAGGAAGGCATGAACATCGTAGGTAAAAAGTTTCAGGACGGAGAATATTTCGTATCAGACCTTATGATGTCCAGTGCTATCTTTAAGGATGTCAGTGATGTTATCAAACCCCTTCTTGGAACTGAAGGAGAAGCTACTATTGGCAAAGTGGTCCTTGGAACCGTTGAAGGCGACATCCACGATATCGGCAAAGACCTTGTACACGCTATGCTTAGCGCCGGTAACTTTGAAGTTATAGATGTTGGTATAGATGCACCTGTAGACGCATTTGTAAATGCCCTAAAAGAAAATCCTGATGCAAAAGTCCTTGCTCTTTCCTGCCTGCTCACTACATGTTACGATTCCTTGAAAGCTACTGTTGAAGCGGTAAAAGAGGCTGGACTTACTGATGTTAAAATAATGATCGGCGGCGGACCTGTAGATCAGAGCGTGGTAGATTTCAGCGGCGCTGATACTTATGGAGAAACTGCCCAGGATGCAGTTTTTATAGCAAAGGAGTTGATGTAGATGCAAACAAATAAATTATATGATGAAAGGCTGGAACTTTACAAAAAAACCATTAAATTCGAAAATGAGAGACCTTCCACAGCATATGGCGGTCCTGCTACTCCAGCCGCTCACATGGGAATGACCATCAAAGACTATATTTTTGATACGAAACGTGGCTTCAAGGCATATATAGACTACATAAATCTTCTCAACAACGAAGCTCCTGTGGATGTCATCAACACACCTTATGCTGGATTATTCCACATCCCCATCTCCATGATGTGGCTTTCCAAGGTAAAAGCTCCCGGCATAGAGTTACCCGACAACTCACTGTGGCAGGTAATGGAAAAAGAGATGATGAAGGTAGAAGATTATGACAAGATCCTGGAACAGGGTTGGGCTGAATTTCAACAAGAATTTCTTCCCAAAGTATTGGACATGAAAGATCTTCAGAAATTCATCGAATACCAAATGGCTGAAGGTCCGGAACAGGCAAAAGCCATGATAGACAATAGCTATCCACTAGTTAACTCTATGGGATTTACTCCTCCCTTTGAAGCACTTTGTGGCGCCCGTTCCATGACCAAGTTCTTCATGGATTGCTACAAGTTGCTTGATAAAATAAAGGATGTACAAGACGTTATGTTCCCAGTGCAAATCGAAGGCGCACTACAGGCGATGAAACAGTCTAATGCAATAGGCGGCTGGGTCGGAGGATGGCGTGGAGCTTCAGGTATGGTATCTCCAAAAATCTGGGATACTCTGGTATGGCCTTACATGAAGAAAGCCGGAGATAAATTGTTGGAAAACGGATTTATTCCCATATTCCACCTGGATCAAAATTGGGATAGGGACATTGAAAGGTTCCTTGAAATGCCTCGTCAATCTTGCATCCTAAATACTGACGGAATGACCGATCTGAAGAGAGCAAGAAAACTTTTGGGAGACCATGTGGCATTTATGGGCGACGTTCCCGCTCCCCTTCTTTCAAACGGCACACCTGAAACAGTTTCCGATTATGTTAAGGAATTGCTGGACAGTGTAGGACCAAAAGGAATGATGATAACTTCCGGATGCGACACTCCTGCCAATGCAAAATTTGAGAACGTTGTCGCAATGTATAAAACTGCAGTAGATTATAAGTAACCCCAGACAATTTGATCGATCCATCATAATAGAGCCGGTTATCAACTGGCTCTTGCTTGTTCAAAAGTTAGTTATTGACCATGAATGCATGGTAAAAATTTGAGGAGGTAATGAATATGAGTATTGCTGAAATGTTGGCAAATTTGGAAGACGAAGCGGTGATGGCAGAAGTCAAGAAACAAATATCTGACGGTGTGGAGCCTATGAAAATTTTCGAAGCCTGTCAGGAAGGCATGAACATCGTAGGTAAAAAGTTTCAGGACGGAGAATATTTCGTATCAGACCTTATGATGTCAAGCGCTATCTTTAAAGATGTCAGTGATGTTATCAAACCCCTTCTTGGAACTGAAGGAGAAGCTACTATTGGCAAAGTGGTCCTTGGAACCGTTGAAGGCGACATCCACGATATCGGCAAAGACCTTGTACACGCTATGCTTAGCGCCGGTAACTTTGAAGTTATAGATGTTGGTATAGATGCACCTGTAGACTCATTTGTAAATGCCCTAAAAGAAAATCCTGATGCAAAAGTCCTTGCTCTTTCCTGCCTGCTCACTACATGTTACGATTCCTTGAAAGCTACTGTTGAAGCGGTAAAAGAGGCCGGACTTACTGATGTTAAAATAATTATCGGCGGCGGACCTGTAGATCAGAGCGTGGTAGATTTCAGTGGCGCTGATACTTATGGAGAAACTGCTCAGGATGCTGTTTTTATAGCAAAGGAGTTGATGTAGATGATACCCGATCAGCTGTTCTTGGATAGAGTTGAAAGGATCAAGAGGACTATCGCTTTTGAAAACGACAGGGCCACAACCTGCTATACGGGAGTAGCTACCCCTGCAGAACACATGGGTGTGAAAATGGCTGATTTTGTGAGCAATTCTGACTTAAACTTGGATACTACACTTGCTTATATAAACGAATTGAATGAAATTGCCCCTATAGATTGTCTGAACATAGGAGCGGGTGGAAATAAAATAAATGTCATTTTAACAATGATTTGGCTGTCAAAAGTCAAGATGCCCGGAAGAGAGCTCCCTGAAAATTCCTTGTGGCAAATTGAAGAGAAAAAAGTTCTAAAAGACGAGGATTATGATCTGGCCATAGAGCAAGGCTACGATGCACTGGTTCAAAAAATATTACCCCAGGTTCTTGATATGGGAGAACTTCAGGAATTTATGGAGTATGCACAAAAAAATGGACAAAAGAATGCCGAAAAGGTAATTGCCAACATTTATCCTTCTGTAAACAGCAACAACGCCAGTCCGCCTTTTGAAATTCTCTGTGGTGCAAGATCCATGTCCCAATTTTTTATGGACTGTTACAAAATCCCCGACAAAGTCAAAGCTGCTCAAGATGCAATATTTCCAGGAGTACTTGAAAATATGGTGGCGACTACCAGGCAAACCAATGGAATGGGCAGTTGGGTCGGTGGTTGGAGAGGTGCCAGTGCATTGGTGTCCCCCAAGATTTGGGACGAGTTGGTTTGGCCATATATGTATAAAATGGGAATGACTCTTCTTGAAAACGGAATAACTCCAACTTTTCACCTGGATCAAAACTGGGACCGTGACATTGAAAGATTCCTTGAACTTCCCGAAAAGAAATTCATCTTAAATACCGACAGCATGACCGATCTTAGAAGAGCAAGAAAGTTATTGGGAGAACACGCCGCTTTCATGGGAGATGTTCCTCCACAATTGCTTGCCACAGGCACTCCACAACAAGTTACAGATTATGTCAACCGATTGTTGGATGACATCGGTACTAAAGGCGTCTTCATAACTGCCGGTTGTGATGCTCCAGGCAATGCAAAATTCGAAAACATGGCAGCGATGTTTAAGGCTGCTTACGAGTACAATTAAGAACCTTTTTTTCTATAATAGATGTTTCTTATTTGAAATATGTTTGCATATTCCTATTGATAAGGAGTTGAACTAATGAAAACAAACAAAATATTCGATGATCACTTAGTTAAAGCCAAAGATACCATTGCATTCAAAAATAACAAGCCAATGAGTTGCTTTTCAGGTTCTGCAGTCCCACCAACGTATATGGATATAACCCTAGCCGACTACATCTTTGATACTGATAAAGGATTTCAGTATTTTATTGAGTTTGTAAATAAGATAAACGACGAAGCTCCAATAGATTGTATGAATTTCGGCTATCCGGGGATGCTCCCCATAGGGACTATCCTAACCTGGTGGTCCAAAGTCAAGATACCCGGCAGAGAATTGGATGAGAATGCTCTTTGGCAAGTTGAAGAGAAAATGACCATGACAGAAAGTGACTACGATATTCTTTTAAATGAAGGTTTTGACAGCCTGTTTGCAAAAATCGTTCCCCAAGTAGGTGATATGGCAGATATTCAAACTTTCATAAAATATCATATGGAAAGTGATGTAAAAGAAGCTCAAGGTTATATAGACAATGGTTATCCAGTCCTTTGTTCCGGAGCGGTTGTGCCACCTTTTGAAACCCTATGCGGCGCTAGGTCCATGAGTCAATTCTTTATGGATTGTTACAAGTTCCCTGAAAAGGTGAAGGAAGCCCAGGACATTATGTTGAATAAAATGAAGGATGACCTTACGAATCAGCAGTTTCCCGAATTTGTTATCGGCAATTGGGTAGGAGGTTGGAGAGGTGCCAGCGCTCTAGTTGCACCTAAGATATGGGACAAACTCGTTTGGCCTTACATGCTCGAACTTTCAAAAATTCTTATAGAAAAAGGTATCACACCCATACTTCACCTCGATCAAAGTTGGGATAGGGATATCGAAAGATTCCTTGAGCTTCCCGAGAAAAAATGCATTTTGAACACGGACGGTATGACAGATCTAAGAAAAGCCAGAAAAGTTCTCGGCGAACATGTCGCTTTCATGGGGGACGTTCCAGCACAGATGTTGGCTACCTCAAAACCTGAAGCTGTAAGTGATTACGTCAAGCGACTATTGGATGACATCGGTGTAAAGGGTGTATTCGTAACCCCAGGCTGTGATGCTCCAGCAAACTCAAAGTACGAAAATTTGGTGGCATTGCATAAAACCGCATCTGAATACAATTAAAAATTGCTAAAGCAACAGCTCTTACCGATCAAGTTGAATCGGAAAGAGCTGTTGCTTGATTTATATTCGTTTTTACTCCACTCCACGTACTAGAAAATGTTGTCTCAACAACGGCAACTTTGGCCAAGCCCAAATGCTTACCTTCTCTTTTGTCTTCACAGCCTTCAGTATGTAAATGGTAATGCCCTGGTGCTCATAAATATCGTAGTGAAACTTATATCTGTCTTCCGGTTCTACCGCCCCTGACCAGAGGCGCGTAATGCAACCGCCGCTTCAGGTAGTGCCTGCAGGAACGATATCGATCACAAAATTTCCTCTATTGTCTTTGATAGCTTGCAATGTTCTCTCGCTTATCTGAAACGTCAAAGCTCCGCGCTTATAAGTCGCTTTTTTCTTACTCATGTCTTTACCTCCCAAATCGATTAGTGTAATAACTTTTTACCCGAAATATGGCCAAACAACCATATATTATATCTGACTACTCAAATCATCGGTACAAATCGATCACTCGCCAGGATCCATGTTGTCAAACTCTTCACTTATCACATTCCCCATTATTGTATAAGTAAAACTGTAATGGTCGGGAATTTGAGTTAACGGATCCGGATAGCTGATGATCCCGACAAAATCCATGCAACCGCCTGCATCGATTATAACTTTTTCCATATAGGCTTGATCCCCGTATCTGTTTAAAGTACTGTTTTGCGGAGTAATGTTATAGGCATTTGCCACACCCCCAAGTGCATCCCCTATTACGTGTCCTTCGTCAAGATCCCGGCTCTCGACTCCAAGAACTTTTGCTTCATCTTCATAATACCTGCCGTTTGCCAGGACCGGCTCCAATTTTTCATCTTGAAGGACAATTTCTTTTGCAACGACCTTTATCAGTTGACCGTATTCGTTTGTAAAACCATAGTACTCTCTTTCGCCAAAGCCTATATCTACAACTACATTTGGCTGCCTTGTTCCCGAGATGTCACCCCCATCAACTTCTAAAAGAGTATAACCTTCAAACAGAAGATCCTTGTTGTCAAAGTGGATGATCTCTTCAAAAACCGGATTTGTGTTTGAAGATAACAGGTATCTTCCGTTGATGAAATCGTCCTTTATATCGTTGCCGACCAATACTACCGACAGCAATATGAATATCAATATCCTTATTAGTTTTCCAATTCTTCTTATCTGTCTCACCTGCTTGCATCTAACTTTGTCTACGTAATTTTAACATGTTTTATTCATTTATAACCATTAAATATTTCTACCTGCCACTAAAAAAAAGCGCCCCCGCAAAAGCGAAAGCACCGATTTTACATCAAAGCGAATGACCTGATGTTTTTTCGTAATCTGAAAACATCTTGAAACAGCTGATGACGATTATCGTATATATAATGCAAGTAGGCAAAGCCAATACTACAGATAGTGCTTGTACGTGAGCCAATGACCCATTAAAAAGCATGATCACCATGGGAAGTGCCGCCAGAGTCAAAGCCCAGAAAATAGTGAGTCTCTTATCGGGACTTCCGCTGAGAGATATCTGTTTGGAAGAAACCATTGCCATGGTATATGCTGCCGAGTCAAAACTTGTAGCCATCGAAAGTATTGAAGCTACCAAAATTGCCAAAATGAATACCGTCCCAAAAGGAATTTTTGAATACATTTCGATTACTGTGGTTGGACCGCCGTTTTCCGTGACCCCCTTTACCACATCCATCACTCCACGCAAATGCATGTCCATAGAGAAGTTCCCAAGTACGGAAAACATAGAAAAAGATCCTGCAAATCCATATCCAAGCCCACCGAAGATCACCTGTCTGATAGTTCGACCCCTTGATATCCTGGCGATGAACAGTCCCATAAATATCGCATAAGACAGCCACCAAGCCCAGTAAAATACCAGCCAGCTTTCAGGATCTCCCCCATTGTTGACCGGATCCAGATAGGTGCTCATTTTAAAGTAATTATCGATAAGAAGTCCCAAAGATGTAGTTTGCATCTTTACTATAAAGCCCGTGTTGCCTATAAAAAAAATAAAAATCACCATCAAAAGCATAAGGATTATATTTGCATTGCTCAATACCCTGATACCCTTCTTTACTCCGTTGTAGGCGGAAATGGTGAATATCACCGTGACCACTACTATGACCCAGAAACGAAGGGACGGGGTGTCTTCTATTCCAAATAAGTGATTCAAACTTGCCGATACCAACGGTGACCCAATGCCCAATGCTGTGCCTATGCCACCCAATATGCCAAACAAGAATATTATATTGATTATTTTCCCACCGATGCCGTCGGCATATTTCCCAAGAAGAGGTTTACATGCGATGGAAACGTCAAAACGTTCATTTTTCAGATTATATCTCAAGAATGCAAAAGCTACCGCCGGTATCAGATATATTCCCCAGGCAGAAAACCCCCAGTAAAACAGCGGAATCGTTGCGGCGTATTCTGCAGCTTCAGCACTAAACGGGATTATCCCAAGTCCTGGTTTCATGTAGTGAAAAACCCATTCCATGCTTCCCCAGTATATAAAACCCGCTGCCATGGATGAACAGAACATCATCGCCGCCCAGGCAAACTCGCTGAATTCCTTTTTCTCTTCTCCAAGCTTGATATGCCCAAATCTTCCTGCACCCATGTAGACTCCTAGAAACAGGGAACCCAACACCAATAAAACATATACAAAACCCAAATTGCTTAAAATGTAATTGTTTATCAAATCAATGATTTGTTTCGATTGATCCGGAGAGATGAAAAAGTAAGCTACGACGGCAAAAACAAAGCCCAACACGATAACGATCATGCTAAAGTCGATATTCGATTTTTTTGATTTCATATTCTCATCCTATCAAGTTGTATTTTGTAAATTAACAGTCATATTAAAATTGATTATAACATATATTTTTCTAAATTTTAACATGAACAGATACTATTCTTTGTTATTTCATTATTCGATATATTAATGATAGAGGTTTTCACTTCGATTTTTGTTATGACTGATTTTGATAATGACAATAATCCCTTGTGATTTTTAGGATCATCATAGGGATTATCGTCAGTTTTTCTTTATAAAAATTAGTTGTTAAATTCTTTCTTTTCTAACAGCTGCATTGTACTTTCTTGTGTGCTTGTCTCTTCCAAGCAATGCTTCAGTTGCAAATATGGAACCCATTATCTCCTTGTTTAGAGGATCCATTATGGCAGAATCCATTCCTTCGTAAATTGCCAGGGTCATAAAGTTCTGATTGATGATCTTTCTCTTTGGCATCCCGAAAGAGATGTTGCTTAGTCCCGAGGTGAATTTTACTGTGGGGTAAATGGCCTTTACCTGCTTCATGGACTCTACAAAGTTCAGCAATGAATTGTTGTCTGTTGAAAGCGCCATTACCAATGGATCTATGTGTATCTTGTCTGGGGTGATACCAAATGTTGCGGCCTTTTCAATGATCTTCTTTGAAATCTCCACTCTGGTCTCAACGTCTCTTGGAGTTCCGTTCTCGCTGTCGCAAGTAAGGGCTATTACCTCCCACTCTGTTCCCTCAACCAAGGGAAAGAGCACGTCGCACTTGTCCTGATCAGATCCTTCGATCTTCTCTAAGTTGACAGAATTTATTAGTCCCGGTTTCTTGATGAAAGGAAGTACCTCTTTCAAGAAAAACGGATCCGGACTGTCGATGCAGATGGGAGTGTCCACTGCATCTTGTACTATGTCTATAAGCCATTTAAGGGTCTCAACTTCCACATCAGGTGCAGTTGAAGCGCATACGTCTATGAAGTCCGCTCCCGCTTCCGCTTGTTTTATTGCTCTGTCTCTTATGAAATCAGCGTCCTTTTCCTGAATGGCCTTCTTGACCGCTGGAATTGCTCCGTTGATTTTTTCTCCTATTATGATCAATGTCATACCTCCAATTTTGTATTTTTATAAACAAGTATTACTCAGACCAGCTTTGGATGATTTTTACACCTTCAGCTGCGTTTGTAGTATAAGCATCTGCACCTATGTGGTCACAAGCTTCCTTAGTTACAGGGTTTCCGCCGATGATTATCTTGACGTCGTCTCTAAGTCCCGCTTCCTTGATTTCTTCTACAGTGTCTTTCATTGACTCAAGGGCCAGGGTAAGCACTCCGCTCATTCCCACTATCTGAGCATCAACTTCCTTGATCTTGTCTATAAAGGCTTGTGCCGGAGTATCGATCCCAAGATCGTATACTTCAAATCCTGCAGCTTCAGCCATGCTCTTGAAGATGTTCTTTCCGATGTCGTGGAGGTCTCCATGAACCGTTCCTATGACCATGTTGCCTACTTTTTTAGTTTCTCCCGAACCGAGAACAGGTTTTAATATATCTATCGCTTCAGTCAAAAGTTCTCCTGCGAAGATCAGATCTCCTACAAAATAGTCTCCTGATTCAAACAACTCTCCTACTGCCGCCATACCTTTCTGACATGCTGCAACCGCCTTTCCAGCTTCTTCTTCGTTTGGGTTTTCTCCGACGAATTCCTGCAACATCTCGATTACTTTTTCTTCTTCCAGTTCTCCTACTGCTTGCGTCAACATTTCAAAATTCATTAAATTCATCCTTTCGATAGTATATTTTATGCAAATTTGTGATTAACAGATCGACTACATCGTTATTATGGATTTTTCTTCTTCTACTATATCCTCATCGTCCACGATTGCATCGTCTGAAGATACTTTCCAACCGTTTTTGTTGATGTCCTTAAAGAAGGATAAAGTCATCATTGCTATTATGACAAGTGCAGGTATTCCCGCAATTACAGTTATAGTCTGGAACGGACGTATTCCCCCGATCATCAGAAGGGCTATACTGATGACACCGATACATACTGACCAGAATATTCTTATCCATTGTGGTGGCTCTTGTCCCTCTTTCAATACTTTAGTTGTTGCCATAGCCATGCTGTATGCGTTGGCATTCAACAATGTTTGCATACAGATATTTGCAAATACGAAAAGTATTGGCATCATGATGGCTGCGAAAGGAAGGAATTTCCATACTGCTGCTATTGCCGCTCCCTGGCCGCCTGCTGCCATTGCCGCTCCAAGATCCAATCCTTCATTCAAGAATGTGTGGATGGAGAAACCCTGGAATACTGCGAAGAACATGTAGGTACCGATTACAGTTGCTCCCAATAGACCAAGTACAAGTTCTCTAACTGTACGACCTCTTGAGATCCTGCCGTAGAAGGCTCCGTTTTGTATGGACATTGTTATATACCATGCAAAATAGAATACTGTCCAGCCTTGGGGCATCAATGATTTGGCATATGGGTCCGTATTTGAGATAAGGTGCAGAGTATTGTTCATTACCATACCCAATCCGTCTGTAAATGAATTCAACATGTAAAAAGTAGGTCCAAACAACAAAACAAATACCAAGATCCCAAATCCAAGATAAACTCTTATATTACTTAAAAGTCCAACACCCTTTTTAAGTCCGGCAAACAAAATTACCGCCATTATCAAACTCCAAAGTAAGATAAGCACTACTGAAACAACAAACGGCGGTTCAGATCCTGTCATGTTGGCGATAATAGCCACCAAGGTAGGAATGTTTACACCAACACAGGTAACAACTGAAGCCAAAAGGGATATTACATAAATGATGTCGATCAGCTTTCCAAGTCCACCCTTTGTTTTCTTCTCTCCTATCAATGTAGTACAAGTTGTACTAGGCAATGAATCGTCCATTTTCTTGTTGTAGAATTGATACGCAAATATTACGGCGATCAAAGCATAACCCATGTAGAAAACTGGTCCCCAGTGGAATAATGGAAGCATTGCAGCTTGAGCAAGAGCTTGCGGCGATTCGACTTCTACGCCCCACATGGGTGTTTGATAAGAATAAAACCATTCAACTGTAGTCCAGGTCAAAACTCCAAGACCTGCGGCTCCGGTAAACATCATTCCCAACCATGAAAGAGTGGAGTATTCGGGTTTCTCATTACCGAATCTTTTCTTTCCATACGGGCCGAAAGCCAAATAAAGGACTACTGCGCTAAGCGCCATAAAATACCAACTGAACATCCATGCGAAGCTGTCTGTAGTAAAGGCAAATGCTGCTGCAAGTATCTTTCCGAATCCCTCAGGATTGGTCATTACAACTGCACTTAATACTACGGTAAAAATCAGTGGCGGAAAAAACGTCCATCCGTTGATCGATGAGAACAGGGAGCCCCCATTCGATTTTTTTGTTCCATTTGTCATAAAATTTGCTCCTTTCAATGTTTTACCACTATACATGCAATAAGCGTGCCAATATGCAAAACACGTAAATCCAAGCTTTTTTATAAAATGGCCTCCATCCCATGAGTGAAAATTACTCAACTGAGTGAAAATCGTTCACCTGTTTCCCGATCAATTTTATAAAACCGGCTCTCTATTCATTTATTATAAGGAAGTTTCTCGTTTTTGGAATATTGGCACGAATTATGCAATATAGAATGACAAATACTCAGGAGGTGCATTATGTATAAAAAACATTACACAAGAAACTTTGTTACAAAAGAATCCGTAGAACTTATTCATGAAAAATCCCTTCACCTGTTAAAAACAAAAGGCATCCGCTTCAGTTCCGAAGAATTGTTGGAGCTGTTCAAGGAAAGAGGATTGAAGGTCGACGGTGAAATCGTATACTTTACCGAAGAAATAGTTAATGAAGCATTGGCTTCCTGCCCTCGTAATTTTACATTCGTATCTCGTGGACACAAATTGCCCGTTGGCACCGTTCAGAAAAAAACCATTGGCCAATCTTCCCTGGGACCGATAAATGTTCTTAAGGAAGGCGAGCACAAACCTGCACAAGTGGAAGATTACACAAACCTTATAAAGCTTTTCCACACCAGTGATGTTATCGACATGATTGACTGTGAACTTGTTTACCCTCAAAACGTACCTACTGAAGTCAGAACCGACTTCATGACTCTAGCTCCCATGATGTACAGCGACAAACCAATTGCAGGACTTAACGGAAGCACAGAAGTCAGCAGAAGGACAATCCAACTTGCAAAAGAATTCAACGACATCCACGATCAAGTCCTTATGTCTACATTGATTACAAGTGCACCTCCTTTTGCCTGGGACAAGGCTATGTGCGAGTCCCTGATAGAGTACGCCAAAAACGGTCAGTGCTGCTGCATAGCAGGTGTAGGACTTGCAGGACTTACCGGTCCTCCGTCATTGGCAGGAAATATCATTCAAAACAACACCGAAAGACTTGCCGGTATAGTAGCCACTCAAGTAGTCAACCCGGGAGCACCTGTAATTTATCAATTCAGTGCACTTCAAACCGACCTTAGATACAGCCTGTGCGTATGCGGTGGAGCCGAAGTCGGAGTTGAGTGGTTTGTTGAAAGTGAACTCGCAAATTTCTACGGACTTCCAAAGAGATCTCACGGTTGTCTGTCCGATGCCAAGGAAGACGATTATCAATCAGGTCGTGAATCTGCCTTTAATGGCCTTTCAGCCCTGATGAGCGAACCTGAGGTATCTTACATGCTTGCGGGAATAATGGACTCATTCAACACTTTCGGATACGAAAAATTCATCTTAGACGAAGAAACCTACAAAGTAGCGGCAAGACTGCTTAGACCAGTGGATTTCAATGAAGAAACCATGTTAATGGCCAAGATGGAGGGCACCGAGCATTCAGGAAACTATATCGCAAGAACCACCAAGACATACAGAAACGACTTCATGTTCCCGGAGTTTGCAAATAGAAAAGCTTATTCTAACTGGTCGAAAGAGGACAATTCAATAAGCATCCAGGAAAGGGCAACCCAGGCTTGGAAGAAGAGACTTGAAGAATACGTAAGACCGGAACTTGACAGCAGACAGATAAAAATGATCGAAGATCTGCTTCCTGCAGAATTGAGATTCAAATAAACTAAGACCTAGGCATATAAAATCCACGGGAAATAACACCTGTGGATTTTTGCTTTGCTTGCATATTTGTAAAAATAATTGGATATGTTATAATTACTCTGTGTGCAATTAATAAAAGCGCTCTATCTATATAAAAGCAGGGAAGGAAGAAGTCTTTTTAATGATCGATCTAAATAAAGTAGAAAACAGCAAAGATTACAATGATTACCTGAATTCGATCCCTCGGGAAACTCTTCTTAAGATTTTGGAAAATTCATTCACCGAAATCTATGTCTTGGACAAGGACGGCAAAGTGGTCTACGCCAATCCGGCAATCACCAGATTGTACGGATTAAGACCGGAAGATGTGGTCCAAAAGGACAGTAGAAAAATCAAAGAGGGGCTTTGGGATCCATACAGTTTTGACCTGACGAAAGTCTCGAGGCAAGCCATCGTTACAGAAAATATCTATTACAAAACAAACAGAACCATAATCTGCATCAATGTTCCAGTGTACAATGAAAATGACGAATTTGAATACATGATATCCACCTCTCTTGACAATATTCGTTCCGTAGACTTGAGCTACCGTGATGTAAGAAATCCCATCGAATCCATCGATCTTGACTTTTCAGACATGGTCGTGGGAAAAAACGAACTGTTTAAGCAATGTTTGAGCGACCTTGAAAAGATATCCAAATCTGACTGCAACCTGCTCATACTTGGCGAAAGCGGAACGGGAAAAAGCTACATCGCCCAGACAGTTCACAATGAGAGCCGAAGAAGACACAAGCCTTTTCTTGCCATAAACTGTGCAGCCATACCGGATGGACTTTTTGAAAGCGAACTTTTCGGATATGTACCAGGTGCTTTTACCGGTGCAAATGCCAAGGGCAAAGTAGGACTTCTTAAAAATGCCGACGGCGGAACCATATTCTTAGACGAAATCGGAGATCTTTCTCTCAAGATGCAGGCAAAAATTCTTGACGTTCTGGAAAATCAGCGATTCATTCCTGTAGGTAGTGACAAACCCGAACACGTTAACATCAGGATAATAGCGGCCACCAACCAAAATCTGGTTCAAGCCATCAAAGACAAGACCTTCAGGAGCGATCTTTACTGGCGGCTAAATACTGCAAAGGTGGTGCTTCCACCCTTAAGACACAGACAAGACGACGTTATATTGCTGACAACGCATTTTTTAAACTCATTTAACAAGCGCCAAAATACAAAGAAATTCTTCAGCGAGTCGCTACTTGCCGCTTTCATAAGCTACGACTGGCCGGGAAACGTGAGGCAGCTTAAAAATGCAGTCGAAAGAATGTGCATCCTGTCCGACAAAACCATAGTTGACAAAAAGCTGTTCCTGCAGTATCTGGACCAAGAAGAAGACATCCACGAAGTCTACGAAGATTGCTTCAACCTTGAAGAGTTTAAAAAACGTACCGTTATAAAGCTTTATTCAAAATATAAATCCAGCAGGATAATCGCAAAAAAAATGGGAGTCAGCCAATCCACGGCAAACTCGTTAATAAACAAATATATTAAAAATACCGACGAAGATGATGAATAAAACACTGTAAAAAAAAGTAAGGCTAATGACTGATGTGTCGTCCGCCTTACTTTTTCAATGTCAATCTTCAAATATCCTTCCGTCATCTACCCGTATTATGCGTTTTGCTTTCGATGCTATGTCAAGATCATGGGTTATCATAACTATTGTTTTCCCCTGTCCGTTCAAGTCTTCGAACAGATCCAATATTTCTCCACCCGTCTTTTTATCCAGGGCACCTGTAGGTTCATCAGCCAGGATCAGCGGAGATTCTCCGACTAATGCACGAGCAATGGCGACCCTCTGCTGTTGCCCACCAGAAAGCTCATTTGGCTTATGGTGATGTCTGTTTTCAAGCCCCACCCTGTCAAGAGTAATAGCGGCAGCCTCTTTTGCCTCCTTGTAGCTTTTGCCTCTATGAAGGAGCGGAAGAGCTACGTTGTACAAGGCATCATACTTTGAAATCAGATTGAATTTTTGGAATACGAAACCTATCTTTTGGTTTCTAAGCTTGGAATACACTTTATCCGGCTTATCTCCCATATTCAAACCGTCTATATATAACCCGCCATCATCAGGTTTATCGATCAATCCAACAATATTCATCAGGGTTGTCTTGCCCGATCCCGAAGGGCCCAATATGGCGACAAACTCACCAGGATATATCTTGAACGACACGTCCTTTAGGGCATGGACCAGATTAGGTTCCCGACCAAATGTCTTGTTGATGTTTTTAAACTCTATTAAAGGTTCCATACATTACCCCTTATCTTCCAGATGTTTGGACCATGATTTTTTCAATGATTTCAGGGTCTTCATCGTCGTAGTATATCTTCAATATTGAACCTTTGACCAATTCAGACAAAGAGACTTCTTCTTCTACAGGACCCGTACCAGTTCCTGTCTCCCCAGTTGAACTCTGTTGAACACGCTTGACCATGGGAGTGCCTACCGGAATAAGCAAGGTCGTTTCTTCCCCAGTGTATTCCCTGACTACATCTTCCCCCATATTTCCCCTTTTCATGCCGGACCCCGGAACCTGTTCCTGTTCGTCCGCATTTTGTATGATCAACAGGGTCACTTCATTACCGACTATATCTTTTATCTCTCCAAATGTATCAGGGATCCCAATAGAACCTGCACCCGTACCTTCCGTTTGTTCAACTGGTGATTCTTCTGTTTCACTCTGCGATGCATTTGTGGAAGAACACGCAGTAAAGGCTATCAGAACCAACACTACCATCCCCATGGAAATTATTTTTTTCATTTTTTTGTCCTCTTTTCTTATTCGTAGTTTAATGCTGTTATGGGTTCAAGGCCGGAAGCTTTGGCTGCAGGATAAAATCCGAAAAATATCCCTGTCGCCACGGAAAATCCCATGCCCAATGCTATGCCTCCCAATGAAGGTTCATAGGCTATAGTGCTCATGGAAAAAATCCATGGAGCACCCAGACTGAGTAGTGCACCCAAAATTCCTCCAAACACACTTATCATGGCGGCTTCCAACAAAAATTCTGTCATTATGGTTTTTCTTGATGCTCCGATGCTTTTTAGTATTCCGATCTCTCTCGTTCTTTCCTGTACTGCAACCATCAAGACATTCATGATACCTATTCCGCTTACTGCAAGAACGATCACCGCTACCGCAAGAAGCAGCGATGAAAGAGTTTTAGCAGTAGCCTGGGCAGATTCCAGCACATTACCTGCATCAGTTACCGTGTAAGCCGCATCTGTCCCTATGGTTTCTTGAATGTAATCCTTAATTTCCGCTACTGCCATTTCAACGTTGCCTATGTCGTCAGCCAAGGCGACATACGTCAGCTGATTCCCACTCGAACTGCTGCGGCTGACAGTGCCTGAGGTATATTTTACTGCCACATCGTAAGGTATGAATGCCATGTCATCTACGCTACCCGAGTCTGCTTGAGATGTGGATATCCCTCCAGATCCGCCCACACTGTCCAATACGCCCACCACTTCAAATGTGGAACCTTTTATCATGACTTTTTCACCTACGGCTCCCGCCGGATCACCATCAAACAGCGAATCAGCAACATTGCTTCCCAGCACCACATATTTGTTTCTCATAAGTGAATCTTCATTGGTAAACATATCTCCATGAACGACTTCAAGCCTAGTTATATCGGCATATTCTTCATTTATTCCCTGTATGGTGATGGCCGATGAAACCCCATTTGTTCCGATATCCGCCACCACCCTGGTACTGACACCAACACTTTTCACATACGTCAGTACTTCTGCCATATTCATGGCGTCGTCTTTTAATAAAATCTCCGTACTGGTCGAAGACTGACCCATGCCTTTTGTCTTGGCTATTGTAATGCTTTCAACAGACAATCTGCTGTATTGTTCTGAAACAGCAGTCTCGCCTGCCTTCCCTATTCCCACCACCAGGATTATCGTGAGCGATCCTATAATTATTCCCAAAGAAGTCAAAAATACCCTGAATTTATTTGAAAGGATGCTTATTATCACCATCCTCATAATCTCCAGTTTTTTCATTTGTCCATACCGGCAGTAACTACACTCTCCCCGACAGCAATACCTTCAACTATCTCGCTTTGAGATCCGTTGGTCAACCCAGCCGTTACCGCTCTCTTTTCATATTCATTATTTTCAAGTTCCACCCAGACGTACTGCTTTCCATCTTCCATGAATATGGCCTTGTTGGATATCAATGTCACATTTTCTTTTTCTCTTTTGATATATGATGTAAATGCACTCATACCGTCTAAGATCCTCTCGTCGACCTCGTCCAATTCAGATATAACTTGATAAGTCACGATTCCACTGTTATCTACCTTTGGCAAAGAGTCGATCTCGGTGACCTTGCCGGGTAGTCCCATTAGTCCTACAGCATCTACGTTGACCTTGACTGATTGTCCGATTTCCACCCCTGTAATGTCCCCTTCGTTTATGCTTCCTGAAACCATTATTTTATCGGGGTCCGTTATCACAACAAAACCTCCATTATCAGTCTGGGAAGAGACAGATCCGGTCTTCCCTGTCATCCAGTCGCCTACAGAACCATTCACTTGTGCGATCTTTCCTGAAACAGGTGCATATAGATACGCATTCTCCAGATTTTCCTTGGCCACTTCAAGTTTTGCCTGGGCTGTTTCCCAGTTGTATTTGGCGTTTACTATGGACATGTTTGAATTTACCAGGTTTTCGTATTTTAATTTCTGCAGATCATAATTTTCCTTAGCGGTTTTCTGCTCTGCAGTAAATTTTTCCCTTGCTGCCGCCAGGTTATAATTTGCAGTTTCCACCACCGCTTCTGCCGACGCTACAGCAGATTTAGATTCTTCGATGGAACTGGAGAGCTTGCCAAGCACTTCCTGCTGTGCACCATCTGCAACTGCCTTGGCATGATCCTCTTCAAGCTGAATAAGATTTGCCATCTTTTCAGAAAGTTTTGAATTGGCATCTTCAATAGCTCTCATAAATGTCGTATCATCAAAACTCAATTTTGTTTTTTCGTACAATGAATCAAGCTTGATTTTTTCGGAAGCAACGCTATAATCCAATGAACTGACTGCGTCCTCGTAAGCAGACTTGGCTTTGGCAAGATCTCTCTCAGCCGCTTTAAGTGCATCTGAAAGATCCTCAAGGTCAAGAACTGCTAAAAGATTTCCTTTTGAAACTGTTTGACCCACTGTTACGTTGACTTTGTCCAACTCGCCTGAAACCATAAAATCTGCGTTCACAGAAGGTATGGTTATTCGGCCGTCTGCATAAAGCCCTATCACCAGATTTCCCTGTTTTACTTCCTGGGTGCTTATCTTTGCTTCCTGTTCCTGTTCGCTTCCACTGCATGATGACAGAACAAGCGCAATCGATATGACTAGAATAAAGACGATTATTTTTCGGGCAACTTTCTTATTTGTCATTTTTATGCCTACCTCTCTTTGGGATAATTGATTTGTTTGTATATTTTATTGGATTTATATGGCAGTTCTGTGTCAAAATACAAAAAATAAAAAACTCGTCGGAATCTCCAACGAGTGAATGTTTCATTCAAAATATGTATCCCAGTATCGCCGCCACAGAAACAGCGCTTACAGCCACTTTAAACAGACCTCTTTCACAATATGCGGTTATTATTGCCGCCAAAGTTCCCGCCATGGAAAAGTAAATATTGCCGGTGGAATACAGGATGCCGGGGAAAGTCATGGCTCCCAATACGGCAAAGGGAGTATAAAATAAAAAAGATTTTACAAACTTTGATTTGATCTTGCTGGTAAAGAGCGCTATGGGCACCAGTCTAATGGCATAAGTTATTACAGCCATGACAATGACCGCTTTTAAAACCTCACTCAATGTTTTCATCCTCCCTGGGGAAAAGTACGGCGCCTGCGGCTGAAGCAAAAATTGTAGAAATAATAATTGCCCACCCGCCTGACACATGGTTTAAAACAGGCATCCATTTGAAGATGGAGCTTATAATAACTGCAATTGCTATGACGATCAATGCAGCCTTGGAATGTTTTGCAGCGGGAACCAACAGCGCTATGAACATGGCATAAAGGGCTATTCCCATTGAATTTTGAAGCAAAGGTGGTAAAAGTGATGTAGATACGGCACCCAGCAGCGTTCCAAAGGCCCAACCCCAGTAAGGCGTTAAAATCAATCCCATCATATATGGAAAAGTGATTACTCTTTTTTCTAAAGACGCTATGGCAAATATCTCGTCCGTGATACCGAATGCAATGGCACTTCTTTTGAAAATCGACAACATTGGAGCTAATTTTTGCGACAAAGACAATGACATCAGCATGTATCTTATATTAATCACAAACATTGCTGCGCTTATTTCCGTCAACGAGGCATTGGATACTATCAGATTCATTCCTGCAAACTGTCCGGCGGAAGTAAGGTTCGTCATGGAGATCAAGACTGCCATCCAGATGTCCAATCCTCCTTGAACTGCCAAAAGCCCAAAAGTAAATGAAACAGGGATATACCCCATCATTACCGGTATACCCTGCCTGAAGCCCAGTTTAAAATCATCCAATGAATTTTTATCGAGTCTTGATCCTATATTGTAATAACCGTTCAATCATGTCTTCCTTTCTACAATGGCGCTAATTATAATTATAATGGAAACCACTATAAAACAGAAGTCTTTTAGTCGAGTATCACCAAGCAGTACAGATTAACACATTAGTTTGTTTTCACGAACAATTCTTGTTTGCCCTTATATTCATGTACTTTTAATATTAAATTCGTGATTTTAAAAATCATTAACTCCTTATCCATTCCACAATAATCGAACTTTTTCAAATAACTTAGGTGTCGGATCACCTAGATTTCCTCTCGCAGATATGTGATAATTGAACTAATGGTACAAATAGAGATTTCATTAAACGTATAAATGCC
Organism: Alkalibacter mobilis; assembly: GCF_015594845.1. GTDB lineage: Bacteria > Bacillota > Clostridia > Eubacteriales > Alkalibacteraceae > Alkalibacter > Alkalibacter mobilis. Next base: position 213,793 of record NZ_JADNRK010000001.1, read on the forward strand.
AACGAAAGCGAAGAATGAATATAATGAATAAATTGAGACTTCACGGAAAAGAGATAGTAACAGGCCCAGGAAGTTTAAACTATTTGCAAAATTTAAATTTTAAAAAATATATCATTGTAACGGGACAAAGTTCAATGTTTAAAAACAAGACCATAGACAGGATTGTCGATATACTAAAAAACAAGGATGCCAGCTACACCATCTTCTCTGGAATCGGTGCCAATCCTGACACCGATACTGTTCTAACAGGAGTTGAGGAATTTAAAAAGTTTGAACCCGAATGCGTTATATGCGTAGGAGGGGGTTCCGCCATAGACGCTGCCAAGGTAATGACATTGATGTACGAATATCCGCAACTCGACTTTATAAACATCAAATCCGATATTCTTGATATGGAAAGAAAAAAGACTACATTGATTGCAATTCCTTCCACTGCTGGAACTGGAACGGAAGTAACAAAAACTGCTGTGATAACCTTCAATGACATCAATCTAAAAATTGGCTTAAAATCCTATGCATTCATACCGGATGTGGCTATTTTAGACGGCGAAATCACATTATCCATGCCCAAGTCTGTCGTTGCCCATTCCGGAATGGATGCACTGACTCATGCGGTGGAATGTTACATTAATCATAATCTTGAGGAATTTAGCGAAGCTCTCTGCGCTGGGGCCATCCAAGGTCTGTTTAAATACCTTCCAAAATCTTATTCAAAAGGGGATATCACAAGCCGACAAAAGGTCCTAACATATCAGTCAATGGCAGGATCCGCATTCCATAACATTGGTCTTGGCATGGACCACGGTATTTCTCATGCCTTTGGTGGAAAATACGGATACGGCCATGGTCTTCTAAATGCTGTAGGCCTTCCTTATGTGCTAAAGTACAACAGCAGGGACAATAAGGTTAAGGAAAAGTTAGACAGGCTTGCAAAGCTGATAAATGTGGATGATTTTATAGAAGCCATAAAACAACTCAACAGCACACTCAACATACCCTCATCCTTCAAGGAAATGGGAATAACAGAAGAGGACTACTTGCACGACTTTGAAGAACTTCTAAACAATAGCTTGCTGGGATCTACAAAATCAAACCCTGTGCCAATGACGAAAGTAGAAATGAGAAAAGTTCTTGATTCGATATTTTATGGGGAAATAAGGTTTTAATTCCTAAACCTAAAAATGGGCTCTCGAATTTTAACGAGAGCTCATTTTTGATTTTAAATTTAATTTGGCTCACTTTTTCGTTTAAAACTGATCCACCTAGCTTTGATTAACGGTGGATCAATTCAACCTGTAAATATCTATTTTAACACTCAGAATTGACCCGCTTCAGAAAGAGAATTACTACTCTTTCTGCGTGTTAAACATCAGGAACTCAACCTGACCCCGTCCCCTTGTCACCTGACTTTTAATCTAATACAGATAACCATAGTTTTTCAGACTCTATAACAAGTTCCGATACCAGTTCTATGAATGGCTCATAGTTCATAGTTGTATGTGCCAGATCAAGAACATCATAATATCTTGCTCGCTCCTTATTCTTTATTATGATTGGAGGGTATCCATTTTTCATTAACTCAAAATTGAGAAGCAACCTGGCAGTCCTTCCATTCCCATCAATAAATGGATGAATTTTCGCAAACTCTCCATGGATCAGTGTTGCCCTAACAACGGGATGAAATTCTTTCCATTCATTCTGATATTCTGCCATAAGCTTTTGCATTAAATCCCCAATCTCATAATGCTTCGGCGGAATGTGTTTTGCACCGCTAATTACAACATTTTCCCTCCGATATTTACCGGCATTTGTATTATCTATTTCTTTTAGTATCAATGAATGTATATTCTTTATGTTCCATTCAGAAAGAGGTTCCTCATTAGCAATTAAATCTTCAACAAAAAGGATAGCTTCACGATGGTTAATTGCTTCAAGATGTTCCACCATACTTTTCCCACCAATGGTAATTCCTTCAAGAACAACTTTAGTCTCTGACAGCGTTAGAGTATTTCCCTCTATGGCATTGCTATTATATGTCCATTCAACAATAAGTTTCTCCTGCAGCGAATTGGCAAGTCCTTTGGAAAAAGGTCTGTGCTCGTCGATAGTTTTTTTAAGTGAATCTATATAACTGAATTCAAATTCCAATCCATAGTATTTCTTCTTACTTGATTCCCTTGCGTCCGCAGGTTTAGCCGCATCCTTAGGTATTGACCAATTTCGTCCAATTTTAATAGCACCTTCTATACGACCCTCATTACATAGCACCCGGATTCGACGATCGCTTATTTTCCACTTCTCACTTGCTTCTTTAGAACTCATATATTTCATGAAACTCACCTCATTGATATGTTATACCGATATCGGTATAATGTCAAGATTGTTCCGATATCGGTATAATTAAAAATTTGTTTTTCCTTAAACCTTTTCGCAAAGTGCACTTTGAATGGATTATCAGAATGTACCAATGAAGAAATGAAAAAAGTCCTTGATTCGATTTTTTACGGAGAAATAAAGTTTTAATTCCCAAACCTAATAAAATAATCCCCGACTCCAGCGGGGATTATCAATTATGAACATGAAATTAAAATTCAAACAACTTCTTTTCTTGTGGGCAATGACGGTTGAGCTCCTGCTCTAGAGACCGTAATTGCTGCAACCCGGGATGCAAAACTAATGGCTTCAGCTTCTGGCTTTCCTGCAGCGATTTCTGTGGCAAAAGCCCCCACAAAAGAGTCCCCCGCAGCAGTTGGATCAATGGCTTTTACGCCTTTAACGCTGGGGAAATGTTCGAATCCTGACTTTGAAGCACATACTGCACCGCTGTCACCAAGAGTTATAATGACCGTCTCAACACCACGATCTAGTAGCAAATCAGAAGCTTCCTTTGCCTTATCAAAATCGATCTTGCCGTTTGCCTGACGGATTTTGACCCCAGTTAGTAACTCAGCCTCAGTTTCATTAGGCACCAGGTAGTTCAGCTTTCCATAGACATCGTTTTCTATTTTGTTTGCAGGTGCAGGATTCAAAAGAACTTTTACCCCTGCACTGTAGGCCATATCTATGACAGCTTCATTTACAGACATGGGGACCTCCATCTGCAAAACCACAATAGAATAGTCTTTAATTTTGTCTTTCAAAAATCCTATTGATTCAGGAGTTATCTCCATGTTTGCTCCAGGTACTACGATTATCCTGTTCTCGCTGATTCCATTTTCATCCGTATGTATCAAAATATTTGCTATACCGGTTGATGAACCGACGTTTTCCGTAACAAATCCAACGTCAACTCCAGCCGATTTCATAGACTCCAATATTTCCTGTCCGTGGATGTCTTTACCAATAGATCCTACCATCTGGACTTTGGTTCCAAGCTTGCCTATCTGAACGGCCTGGTTGGCACCCTTTCCACCCGGGGCAGTACTGAAATCTTTCCCCAACACAGTTTCACCGGCGGATGGAAACCTGTTGGTACTAACGATCAAATCCATATTCAGACTTCCTACAACCAATATATTCGGTTCTTTAACCATATCATATTTCCTTCCTTGCTATAGATTTTTTCACTCGCAACCTACTCCTCTTTTTTCGAACAAAATTTTCAGATCCTCCCAAGTTTTGTCAGGCAGATATAGCTCTTTTTTAGATCTTTCTTCATGTGTTCTACTTTCAAGTTCCCCAGGCATCAAAACTTCTCTGCTTGGATCCTTTGATTTGGAACTTTTCATATATCTTATAAATTCACTCATCTTCTCTTTGTAGTCATCCAACCCGAAAAATTTTTCAGGATCTATTGCTATCAAGGTAAGGGTATTGTTCCATTTGTCTTTTTCCTGGCCTATTCTAGATTGCCCCGATAAAAAAGTACAGAAGGCCTCGCACATTACAGACAATCCGAATCCCTTGTGTCCACCTGCCATACCTCCAAGCTGCAACAAGGCTCCACCGTCAAAGAGATCATTGGGGTCAATGGAAGGACTGCCCGATTTGTCGATTATTATCCCTTCCGGCAAGCTTTCCCTTTCATCTCTGGCGATGTATATTTTGCCTTTTGAGTAGGTCGTAGTTGCAAAATCCATTACAACGGCTTCTCCTTCACTTGGTGCTCCAAAAGATATGGGATTTGTTCCCATTCTGCCCTCAGATGAACCAAAAGGAGCCACTATTACATATGATTGAGATGCCAAGGCAAAAGAAACAAGTCCCTTTTTTGCCAGTTGTTCTGTATAAGAACCAAGTCGTCCCACATGGTTGCTTCTTTGGCTCACAACAGTTGCCATCCCAAACTGGAAAGCCTTGTTTGCAACTATTTCAACGGCCTTTGTTGCTCCAACCTGTCCAAAGTTCAAAGCAAAATCTACAACCGCACTGCAAGGTGTTTCTTTTACTACAGATATTGGTGCTCCGGGTATCAACCAACCTTTTTCTGCAGCACTGGTATATTCAACTATCCGCAACACTCCATGAGAGTCCACACCCCTTAAATTCCCCCCTATCAATTCTTCCGTCATGATAGACGCCTCATCGTCGGGACAACCAAGTTTTATAAAATATTCTCGTGTTATTTTTCTTAACTTTTCAACAGAAATTTTCATTGGTCACATCAATCCTCTCTCGTCGTGCATAAACACGATTATCGATTCAACCAATTGACCGGATCTTTTTCCTTTTCAATCACATCTATCATGGCTTGCGCCGTAATTATTCCTATGGAATGATAGGTCTCATAAGTTTCAGCTGCAGTATGGGGAAACACCAATACATTGTCCAAGGTGAACAATTTGTTATCCTTAGATGTGGGTTCCTTTTCAAACACATCCAATACTGCTCCAAAAATACGCTTTTCTTTCAAAACTTCGTATAAGGCTTCTTCATCAACTATGGGTCCCCTTGCAGTGTTCACCAACAATGCATTTTCTTTCATCATCTCAAAAGCATCTCTGTTTATCATTTTTTTCGTAGCCGGAATGCATGGAATATGGAGGCTGATAACATCCGAAGTCTTGATCAGATCTTCAAATTCCACAAATTTCACACCCAACTTTTCAGCTGCCTTCTCATCCTGGTAGACATCGTATGCAACCACTTCAGCATCAAAGGCCTTTACAAGCTTGGCTACGTATTGTGCTATCGCTCCAAACCCTACAAGTCCCACCTGCTTGTTTCGAAGAGTGTGACCTACATATCTCTCCCACATACCTTCACGAGTGGTTTTATCCAGGTAGTTGAATTGTCTAAATGACGCTATTATCCCACCCAATACCAGTTCTGCTACTGCATCGGCATTAGCCCCCCTGGCATTCATAACTTTGACGCCGTGGCGTTTTGCAGCTTCCAAATCGATGTTGTCAACGCCCACTCCGAAACGACCGATGACTTTTAAGTTTGGCGCAAGCGAAAAAACCTCCTCGTTCCAAGCATCTACACCAGCCACTACTCCGTGTATCACAGGGAGATACTCCTTTAATTCTTCAAATGTCATAGGCCGATTATAAGGATTCTCCAAAACCTCAAAACCTGCCTCTTCCAACATTTTTTTTGCAGCACTGCAATTCTCAGAATATTTTGTGGCTGTCACCAATATTTTCTTATTTTCCAAAATAAATTTCTCCTTTCATTGCATAAATAAACTTAAATCCGACATTATCCCATGAACATATTTGGGATAGCTGTTATAAGTGGTGGGAAATATGTGATAAGCAGCAATACTACTATCATCAACGCAACCATGGGAATGGCTTCCTTAAACACGCTTTGCACCGGGGTTTTTGCTATGGCACTAGACACAAAACACAGCATTCCATAAGGCGGTGAAGACAGTCCTATCATCATATTAACTACAATCACTACTCCAAAGTGGATCATGTCGATATTAAGTGCTACTGCAATGGGTATGACAAGGGGCAAAAATACAAATTGCAGCACCTGGGTATCAAACAACATCCCCAAAAACAAGAAAAGTACGTTTACGATCAATAAAAATATTATTCTGTTTGTTGTCAGGCTGATAAATAGATCTGCGATCTCTCTGGCCAAGCCTGATGAAGTAACTATAAACGAAAGTACCCAGGCCGACATGGCTATTACCATGATTTTGCCTGTCTGTATAACAGTCTCTCTAACGACCCGCACAAAACCTTTAAAGGAAAGACATTTATATGCAAAGATAGAAATAAATATGGTGTAAACAGCTGCCAATGCTCCAGCTTCAGTCGGTGTAACAACACCTGAATATATCCCACCAAGCAGAATGATCGGAGTCATCAGTGCAGGAAGAGCCTTCAGGGTATAATCGATAAATTCCGCTCTGGTAAATTGTACGCCTCTCGGGTAATTTCTTTTCTTAGATATGTACCAAACGTAAACTCCCAGCACAAGGCTTATCATCAAGGCCGGTATCATTCCCCCCATAAACAATTTTCCCGTAGAAGTTCCCGTAAGCATGGCGTAAATGACGAGAGGTATGCTTGGAGGAAATATTGGTCCTACGGTAGATGTCGTTGAAGTAAGAGCTGCACTAAATGGTGCGTCATAGCCGTCTTTTTTCATTTCATTGATCTCCATGATCCCTATTCCGGCCGCATCAGCCATTGCCGAACCTGTCATTCCAGAAAATATCAAGGATACAATAATATTTATGTAAGCCAATGCTCCTTTCTTATTACCAACAAGCGCCTTGGTGAAAGTGAATATTCTTTCCGTTACTTCTCCCGAATTCATTATGTTTGCAGTAAATATAAACAGGGGGATAGCAACTATGGTTGTATTCGAAAATAATTGGCTCATGGCCACGTCCGATACGATGCCTATGTTTTTTCCATCCAGAAGCAAATACAAAATGCTCGCACTGAACATGCTCAAGCCTATTGGAACTCTTATCAAGAAACTAAGGGCAATTACCACCATTGCCAAAATAATTAATGTATTCATGAATTATCCTTCTTTCTGATGAAGCTCAAAGCCATCCTTAAATCTTTAATGAATAATATCGCCTGATGAAAAATAACCAGTAGTACAAATAATATAAAAGGGGCGTATAAGATGTTGTATGGGATCTTCATCACTGAAGACTTTTTCATGGCCATGTCGACCACAGCCTGATATGCATTGGGAAGCAAAATTATGAATGTGACCAAAATCATCACGCTTCCGATCAAACGAAAAATCAATTGCCATTTTTCAGACACTTTCTCGTACAATATTTCAAAGGAGACGTGTTCTCCTGAGCGGCCTCCGTATGCTGCCGCAAATATGCTGCTCCAAACAAAAGCGATGGCATTAAGTTCATTCAGCCACCCTATGGAATCCTTGAGTACATACCGATAGAAAATCAAAATCACGAATGAGATGAACATAACCATAAAACTCAACATGGACATGTGGATTTCAAAAAAGTCCAATATTTTACTTATCGTATTATCAAATTTTTTCAATTCTGTTTCATTTTTCATTTAAGTATCCCCTATTTCCAAAAAGCAGCGTCAAGCATCCACTACAGAGCTTCAGGCGCCGGCAACGAATACACCGCTTTTTTAATAAAAATACAATGCTGTCTTTTTTATAATAATTGCTATTTTACCATAGATGCTTTGCAAAAAAGATACCATCGCATGAAGATTTGTATAATATTATCGGGCAGTAGCCCGCCCGATAATATGTAATGTTTGTTTTGCTATTGCAGATTTTGGATCCTTTCGTAAAGATCCATATCCCACTCTGCAGTCATGCTGTCGTCTGCAAAGTAATAATCAACCACTTCTTGTCTGTAACCAGCCAGTTCTTCGTCAGTAAGTTCATAAACCGTAACGCCTGATTCTGTCATAAATTCTTTAATGCTGTCTTCTTGAGCCTTGTATCCTTCAGTTGCAAGTTCCATGGCTTCAACCGCAGCATCCTTGAATATTTGCTGAAGTTCAGGAGTCATTTCGTCCCATTTCTTTTCGCTTATAGCCAACCACTCAGTCGAAAACATATGCTGAGACATCGTAATGCTTTTAGTTACTTCTTGAAGACTTATTTCTTTGATGTTTGCAAGCGGATTGTCTTGTCCGTTAACTACACCTGTTTGAAGAGACACATACAAATCTGAGTATGGAACTCCTACAGGGTTTCCACCAAGAGCCTCACCCATGAACAACCAAACGTCTGAATTTGGAACTCTGAATTTTACGCCGCTTAGATCGTCTCTTGTAGTTACTTTCTTGTCTTCTGTAAGGTTGATCGTTCTTGATCCAAGGTTGCATACTCCAAGTACCCTTACACCGTTGTCGGCAAGTTTTTCAAATAATTCATCAGCTATGTCGCTTTTGTAGAATGTATCCCAATGATCGCTGTTTTTAAAGATGTATGCCGAACTCAACATGTTGAATTCAGGAACGTAATCTGTCAGGAAAGAAGACTGGGTATTCGCCATGTCAAGATTATTGCTGATAAGAGCTTGAGCTGTTTGATCTTGAGCAAACAGTGAACTTGACCAGTAAAGATCTACAGTCACTTTGCCTTCTGTCTTTTCTTCAACCAATTCCTTGAACTTCTTGTAGCCTTCGCCCAAAGGAACCGAATCTATACCTGAAGACTGGAGAGATATGCTCATTTCAGGGATACCACCCTGATCATCCTGTCCCCCGTCACCATCATCGGATGAACATGCCGCAAAACCAAGAGTTAATACTAGAACCATCAATAACGCTAAAATCTTTTTCATACTCTTCTCCTTTTTTTATAGATTGATTTTCCAACTTGTCAAGAACCTGTATCTTGAACCGTTTACATTTCATTAGATTCGCACGATCATCGGTTTGGATAACTCTGGTTTTCACCGACTCGTGCGCTTGATCTTCACCCCCCAGCTAACAAGATCTTTTAAATATATGCAGAAAGTTCAACTTTCAGGTCTTCTATTTCCAAATCGCTTATATCCATAAGCGGGTGTCTCATATGAGACTTGGGCAATCCTCTCAGTGCAAGAGCTTCCTTGAAATAGCTGATGTTTGTGCCCGCTTTTAAGATATCTATAATATTGCTCGCTTTTCTCTGTAGCTGCAAAGCTTCTTCCATATCTCCCTTTTTGTAGGCATCGTAGATCGAAACGAAAATTTCCGGGAAAACTCCTGCACACCCTGAAACCGTTCCGTCACATCCGCTGATCAAGTACTGAAAGAACAATCTGTCAGCACCCACTAGAACTGAAAAATCATAGTCTTCATTTTTGAGATATTCCATTACTCTGCCCGGATCTCCACCGCTGTATTTAATCCCTACGATGTTGGGGCAAGTCTCCACAAGTTTGCTGCACACTTCTGGAGTAATATCGTTTGTACTGCATTGAGGTATGCTGTAAAGATAAATCGGGAAATCTTCCGGCAAGCTCTTTGACACTTCCGTGTAATACTCTACCATGGTATCATCGTTTATCCCGAAAAATGATGGTGTGACTACTCCTACTCCGTCAGCACCAATATCAAGGGCATGTTTTGACAGCCTGATAGTGTCTTTTGTAGCCAGTGCTCCCGTATGTATAAAGACTGGGATCCTTCCTGCTGTCGTCTTGACGACGGTTTCCGCCACCAGTTCACGTTTGTTGATTTATACTTAAAACTGACCCGGGATTAATGGTTAATACTGACCCACCTTGAGGTGCAAAGATTAACCAATCCTAATCTTAAAGTATGCTGAATCTTAAAAAATTAACGTTGTGAATTGACC
>NZ_JADNRK010000020.1 GCF_015594845.1 Alkalibacter mobilis
AAACGACAACTTTCACTGGAAGAATCAAAGAACCAGAATCCTTTACTGAAACATTTACAAACCTTACTGAATTTAATGATGATTTGATGAAATATTTACAGTCACAAAAATATTCATTTGAAACATCCGAAGATTCTTATGAAGATGGAGAAGAAAAAATGGACAACCAAGATTTATTATTAAAAAACATTGAGACAATATCTCGGAATATTGAAAAGAGTCACGTTGAATTGCGAGAGAATTTTAAAGAACGTGAATCCCGAATATTTGAAAACAGTAAAGACTTAGAATCCCGAATTCTTGAAAATTCTAATAGAACAGAAGAAAGAATGGACAAAAGGTTTGAACAATTGTTTTCAGAATTAAACGCACGGGAAGAAAGAATTGAAAAAAAAATAGATACACTCCAAGAAGAATTCAAGAATTTGAAATCGGATAACAAACAGACTCGTTGGTCAATTTTAGCTTTATCAATAACTACTATTCTCGGAATAGCTGCTATGGTGTTTTCTATTATACAATTAATACTCTCAATACCATTGCCTTAATTAAACATGTTCATTTAGTATAAGTTATTCAACTTATGAATTTAGTATCTTATAAAATGCTTTTTTTCGAACGATTGAACCTCTCAGCCTGAAACAGAACCAATATAAAGATTGGTTCTGTTTTATACCCTATGTTCACACATGGACCTGCCCATTATACAATCCCGAAATATTTCTCAAAAAAAGTTATTAACTTCTCTATAACATTCTGTTTTTTCTCTTCTCTACCACCACTGAATCTTGAAACTGGCGGCAAGATCTTGTCAATGTCCGTGCCGGTGGTTTTCAGTGTTCCATCACGAAAAGAGTTGTTCACGAACTTTCTCGTTTGTTCTTCTTTTAGTTTTTCCTCGTTGATGATGGCCTCCAGGTCCGTTTCCTTCCGCTCGTGGACGAACTTTTTCCACGCTTCTTCTACTTCAGTTGTACTGCTGACTTTTTCAATAAAGTGCTCGATCAGTTCTTTCTTGCTGCGTAGCTGCATACTGGATCCTATTGCCTTGTCGATGGTGACCAAGATGCTCTTGTCCTGGCAGTTGGTCTCGTGGAACTTAGCCACCAGCATCAAGATGTAGTCAATGTTGATCTCCACTTGCCGGATCAGCTCGATTTCAAAGACAACGTCGTCGTTGATCTTCTCCTTGTCTGCCTTGTCGCCCCCACCCATTTCCTGGTACAGATCAATATATACACTCTGATAATCCTGATAATCTCTTTCGCTAAGTATCTCATTGCCGGCAAATTGGTCAAAGGCGGTCAAGATGTTTTTCAACCGCAGGATTGCTCCAAACAAGCGAATAAAGTCCTTCTTGTTTTGCTCTCCGATGATTGCCTGACCGATTGGGAATCTCTGTTCCAGGTCTGCAATCAGTCCCGTGTAGCCTGGTTGATGCTTCCCATGTTCATCAAATCCATTGTAGTAAGCGTCATAGCTTTTTAGTAAAACGATGCTCTCCGCATCCTTATCACCAAAAAGGGCTATGGCCTCGTCTGTTTCTTCCTGGAGATTACGGAAACATACGATGTTCCCATACGTTTTAACGGAGTTGAGGATCCGGTTGGTTCTGGAAAATGCCTGGATCAGTCCATGTTGGCGAAGGTTCTTGTCCACCCAGAGCGTGTTCAGGGTCGTTGCATCAAACCCCGTCAAGAACATGTTCACGACGATCAACAGATCGATTTCCCGTCCTTTCATCCGCATGGAAAGATCTTTGTAGTAGTTTGGGAACTTGTCGGCGGAGGTGTCAAAATTGACGTTGAAATCCGCATTGTAGTCTTTGATTGCTCCTTCAAGAAACTCCCGGGAAGTTTGGTCCAAGGAACTTGTGTCAAATTCTTCATCGGGAAGGACATCTTCCGACTCGGCTTCATTGGCACTGTAACTGAAAATCGTGGCCACTTTGAGTTTCCGATTATTCTCCTTCAGCTGTTTTCGAAACTCTGTATAATACTTCTTGGCCACAGCAATGGAGCTGACTGCCATGATGGAGTTGAATCCGGCCATTCTTTGTCCCTGCAGGGAATAAAAGCTGTTTCGCTTGGTCTTCTGATCGAAGTGCTCCAAAATATATGCTACGATCTCCCGGATCCTTTCCGGATCCGCCATGGCGTTTTCCGTGTCGATGGAAGAAACGTCTTTGTCCTTTACATGATCCTTCATCTTGACCGTGCTGATGTAGTCGATGCGGAAAGGCAGGACATTCCCGTCGTTGATGGCATCGACAATGGTATAGGTGTGCAGTTTCTCCCCAAAGGCTTGCGGAGTGGTTTTAAGATTCGGTTTTCCGCCGGAACTGGCATTGGCTGCAAAGATGGGTGTCCCTGTAAAACCAAACAAATGATATTTCTTGAAGGATCGAATAATCTTCAGGTGCATGTCGCCAAATTGGGAACGATGGCATTCGTCGAAGATGATGACCACATGTTTTTGGAATACGGCGTGACCCTTGTTTTTGGTAATGAACCTGTCCAGTTTTTGGATCGTGGTAATGATGATGTGGGAGGTCTCATCCCCCAGCTGCTTTTCAAGGATCCTGGTAGAGGTATTGCTATTAGCTGCCCCCTTCTGGAATCGATCATATTCCTTCATGGTCTGGTAATCCAAGTCTTTCCGGTCCACCACAAAGAGGACCTTGTCCACGTAGGGCAAAGCCGAAGCCAGTTGTGCCGTCTTAAAGGAGGTCAGTGTCTTCCCACTTCCGGTAGTGTGCCAAATGTAGCCTCCTGCCTCCAGTGTTCCCAGTTTCTTGTAGTTGGTCGCAATTTGGATCTTGGACAAGATCCGTTCCGTTGCGGCGATCTGATAAGGACGCATGACGAGAAGCAGATCCTCCGAAGTCAGCACACAGTACTTGGTTAAAACATTCAAAAGGGTATGCTTGGCCATAAAGGTCTTTGTGAAATCCACCAGCTCAGCAATGGCCTTGTTGTTGGCATCCGCCCAATAGGAAGTAAACTCAAAGCTGTTGCTGGTCTTCTTGCTCTTCTTTCGCTCCCCAGCTGCATTTTCCTTGACGTGACTTGCCCGAGTCGTATTGGAATAGTACTTGGTATGAGTGCCGTTGGAGATGACGAAGAGTTGGACATACTCGAACAGACCGCTGGCCGCCCAAAAACTGTCCCTCTGGTAGCGTCGGATCTGGTTGAAGGCTTCCCGTATGGCCACGCCACGACGTTTCAATTCAATGTGAACAAGAGGAATGCCATTGACAAGCACAGTTACATCGTAACGAGTATCATGGTTCCCCTGAGATTCCGCATATTGGTTGATAACTTGCAACTGGTTGTTGTGGATGTTCTTCTTGTCGATCAGGTAGATATTCTTGGTTGATCCATCGTCCCGTCGAAGGATCTGGACATGATCCGTTTGCATTTTTCGAGTCTTTTCCACGATTCCTTCATTTTGACTTGCTAGGCACTCCGAAAAAAAGCGACTCCACTCCTCCTCGGAAAACTTATACCCATTGATCTGTTCCAACTGGGTTCGCAAGTTATCGACCAGTGAGGCTTCGTTGTGGATCTTTAAATAATCATACCCTTGTTCCTGAAGCTGCCGGATAAATTCTCGCTCCAAGTCAGCCTCGCTCTGGTATTTCCACGTGTGATTATAAGTCGATATGTACTCGGCAACAACCGTGCTTTTCTCTGTGGAAACCACGATGTTGTATTGACTCATTACTCCACCTCCTTGAAGGTAAGAAGCTTATCCCGGTAGTAATCGTACTGTTTCTGGCGTGCTTCAATCTCTGCTGGTAATCCACTGGTTAGGTCATTGCATAGGGTGTCAAAGCGATCCAGAATGGCTACAATTCGGTCTTGTTCCTCAACAGGCGGTACAGGGATGCTTAGTTTATGCAATTTACTACCTTTTATACCTTTTACTGTTCCACCTGTCGCAGTAGCTTTTAATTTATCTTGGAACTCACGTCCTAATAGAATATATTTTAAAAATTTATTATTAAGTGTGCTATCCTTTGCACTATATTTTATAACACGTTGTGCTAAAGCTATGTTTTCTCTATCAACTTGAGCAACATTGCCGCAAGGAGCCTCTGTAGTAATTAACACATCTCCAATGCGCGGCAAACCCCTGCGCATAACTATATCATAGTCATTTTCTGCTATATATTCCTTCGACTTTTCGTAATCTATGTAACCTTTTCTTATATTTTTGGCTGTAACCAAATAGATACCACTTTCTACTTTCTTCGGTGTTTTACCCCGATAATCAACAATCTCACACAAGTCTTTAAGCATTTTATATTCTACATTCTCAAATTTTAATAGGTAATTCTGGTAATACTCATACTGCTTCTCTCTTGCTGCAAGCTCTGCTGTAAGCTCTGCTGTAAGCTCTGCTGTAAGCTGGGTGAAACTATCCAATATGCGCACAATTTCTTCCTGCACGGGTAGTGGAGGGAGTGGAAAAGCAAGCTTACTAAAATTCCCTTTTGATAATCCGTATCTGGTTAAACCTGTAGCTTTCTTTAATATCTGCCTTTGAACTGAATTAGAACGAAATAGGTAAGCAATATAGTAAGGATTAATTTCCTTGTATTTTAACCTAATTCGCATAATATGGTAACTATAAACAGCATCAGAAATATCACTTACTACAACTCCAGCATGACCAATATCTTCTATCGTTTCAGATGTAGGTGTTATAAATATGTCTCCTGCTTTAATATCACAGTTTTGAATTTTCTTTTCTGATGCCGTAACTTCCATATTGATAACTTCAGCGGTTATTTTTCGATTATTATATACATCCATATAATTTAGCAATCTAACTTTTTGTTCATTTGGGTTGATTTTTTTATCTACACCTGTATTACCAAGATCTGCAAAGCTACCCAACTCAACAAAATCCACCCCATCCGGACACAGCTCTTGAATCAACTCTTCCAACCTGCTCATGCATCCACCTCGATTTCTGCAATGATCTTGGCGATCTCATCCCGTAGTATTTGCTCCCTAGCAACGATTTCTTCAATTTCCTTGTTCAAGACTTCAATATCAATGATCTCCCTTGTATCTTTCTGCTCTATGTAAGTAGATACAGAGAAGTTGTAGTCTTGCTCCTCGATCTCTTGATTGGGAACCAACCTGGAAAAATGGTCTTTGTCTTTCTTTTGAGCATAGGTTTCCACAATGGTCTCTATATTCTTTGCCGTAAGTTGGTTGCTGTTGGTAACCTTGATGCATTCCTTCGACGCATCGATAAAAAGGGTCTTGTTCTCTTTCTTGGATTTTTTCAACACCATGATGCATGTAGCAATGCTAGTACCAAAAAACAGATTGTCCGGCAACTGGATTACACAATCAACATAGTTGTTGTCGATGAGGTATTTTCGGATCTTCTTCTCTGCACCACTCCGGTACATGACACCCGGGAAGCAAACGATGGCAGCCGTTCCGCTGGTGGCCAACCAAGACAAGGAGTGCATGACAAAGGCCAGATCTGCCTTGGATTTGGGTGCCAGCACACCGGCTGGCGAAAATCTGGGATCGTTGATCAACAGTGGATCCGCATCCCCATCCCATTTGATGGAATAGGGCGGATTGGAGACGATGGCTTCAAATGGCTCTTCGTCCCAGTGCATTGGATCTTTTAGAGTGTCCCCATGACCGATGTCAAATTTGTCGTAGTCGATATCATGCAGGAACATGTTGATCCGGCAAAGGTTGTAGGTGGTGATGTTGATTTCCTGTCCAAAAAATCCTTGGCGGACATTTTCTTTCCCCAAGATCTTGGCAAACTTTAATAAAAGGGATCCAGATCCGCAGGCAGGGTCGTAGACCTTGTTGACTTCCGTTTTCTCAACCAAAGTGATCCTGGTAAGGAGTTCACTGACTTCCTGTGGCGTATAGTACTCCCCTCCGCTTTTTCCAGCGTTGGAGGCATACATGCCCATCAAATATTCGTAGGCATCCCCAAAAGCGTCGATGGTGTTGTCCATGTAATCGCCAAGCTTCATTGCAGCAACGCCATTCATGAGCTTGACCAGCTTCTCGTTTCTTTTTGCGACCGTTCCGCCCAGCTTGTTGCTGTTGACATCGATGTCGTCAAAGAGGCCCTTGAAATCATCTTCACTGGCTGCTCCCTTGGCAGATGCTTCTATGTTTCGAAATGCCTGCTCCAACGTTTCATTGAGGTTTTCGTCGCTTGCTGCATTCTTTCGAACATTTTGGAAAAGTTCGCTTGGCAAGATAAAGAAGCCTTTGGTTTGAACCAGATCTTCTCTTGCGGTTTCCGCTTCCGGATCGGTCAAATTGGTATAGTCGAAATCCTCGACACCAGCTTCCCTTTCTCCCCGGTTGATATAACTTACAAGGTTTTCAGATACATATCGGTAGAACAGCATGCCCAGTACATATTGTTTAAAGTCCCAACCATCCACACTTCCCCGAAGATCGTTGGCGATCCCCCAAATAGTTTTGTGTAGTTCTGCTCGTTCTTGATCTCTTTTTCTGTCCATAGGTTTCTCCTCATATCTAATTTTGTTGTTTTTATCATGTTCATATCATGTGATTCACAAGCACCAATCATGTAAATTATAACAAATTCAACAAAATGTATCTATGGCAGATCAAATATTTCGATTTATTAAAATTTTATCCTTTCAATTATAGTGTTGCGACGCGAACATTTGTTCTGTATAATCACATTATAACACGATTATTGAACGGGTGATAAATTTGTTTTATAGAATGCTTCAGAGAGCAAACTACTTAATTACCGAATATGAGATATATGACTTCCCCATCCCTTTGGATGTGATAGAGAAAGTCATATTTGATCGCAAAATCAAAGTCCAAATTATTGAAAATATCCACTCCGGTTTAGTCATTGCAAATCAAATGCTTTTGCCACATGGTGCTGCTTCAAATTTGCGCGAAAATATGGTGCATGAGTACTGTCACACCCAGTATCACGTACATAATCATTTTTCCAGTGACAAAGTAACCATTGCAAAAAACGAAGCTCAGGCAAAGGCATTTGCAGCATATTTTCTAATGCCAGTCTACATATTTGAAGAATCATTAAAATATTGTGAAACCGATGCTGAATTGGCTGAGGAATACGGTGTAACGCTGGAATTCATCCAATATAGAAAGTTATTGACTCAAAGCTTGATGTTATCAGGTTACTTCAAATAGAACATTAATATCACTAGTTTAGAGTTTATAAAGGCAATCAATTATTTTTAAAAGGAGATGTTTTAAATGGCATATGCTAAAAGAAATTATAAAGAAAAATATTACCGAGTACGAAAAACAATTGGTGGAAAAGAAATTGCTTTCTATGGCGAATCCAAGAAAGAAGCTGAAATCAAGCGTGATATGTACCTCGATATGATAAAAAATGGTATCGACCCAAACTTGGCAGAAAAATCTCTTTCGATAGCTATAGAAAACTGGTTAGAAACATTTGTAAAGCACGAAGTCAAAACAAGCAGTTATAAAAGGTATAACGGTGTTTTTAAAAAATTTATTCAAAACTCATCTATTGGAGGTTTCAGAGTAAGTGACATGAAATCCATCACTATTCAAAATTTTTATAACAGCCTTAATGTCACTTACTCCCAAATAGATAATATTCATAAACTACTAAATAAGTTCTTTGGATATGCTGAGAATGACGGATATATTTTGAGGAATCCTTGCCGCGGGGTGAAGAACCCAAAGAAGATGGATAAGAAAGAAATTGAAGTTTTTACAAAAGAAGAGATAAAACGATTTACTAGCATAGAACATAGAAATCAGTGCATGATCAAGCTGTTGCTCTACACCGGCATGCGCCTCGGTGAATGTCTTGCTTTAACATGGAACGATTTAGATATGGAAAAATGTATCATCACAATCAATAAATCAGTCAATGGCTTAGGAGAATTGACTACAACAAAAACTAAATCATCTATTCGCTACTTGGTATTTCCACCTTCACTTCTTGAGGATCTGAATAAAAAGAAACAACTAAATAGGATTGAAAAGATGGCTGCTGGATATGAGGATAAAGGACTGGTATTTCCTTCTCAGCTTTCGGGAAATTATACTAACCAATCTCGTTTCCGTAAGGAATTCAAAGATATTTTAAAAGAAGCTAATGTCCCATATAGAAAGCCTCATACGCTGCGCCATACTTTCACCACCAGGGGACGACAGATGGGGTACTCTTTAGAAGATATTGCACGTATGTTAGGACACTCAACTATAACAATGACTATGGAGAACTATGTACATTATAATACCGAGGATTTACGCAAAATGGTGGATCGAATGATCGTAGAATAAATCAAGGCCAATAGGCCTTTTTTTAATTCAAAAATTTACTTACCGGTTATTTTCCGGTTATTGAGCATAAAAAAAACCAGGACAAAAGCCCTGATACGTAAGCGTATGGCGTGCCCGGAGGGATTCGAACCCCCGACGAACAGATTCGAAGTCTGCCACTCTATCCACTGAGCTACGGGCACGCAAGATGTAAATATAAAAAAATGAACCGTTGGTTCATTTTAATAACGAATGGAGCGAAAGACGGGATTTGAACCCGCGACCCTCGCCTTGGCAAGGCGATGCTCTACCACTGAGCCACTTTCGCATTTTATATTGTTGAAACAACTTACCTTTAACATTATACTCAGTATCCATATAAAATTCAATAGAAAAAACAAAAAAATCCAATTCATTCATTTCGGCTCTTCTAAATTTAAAATTTTGATTAAATTTGATCAAATAGTGTTTTATGTTCAACATCAGGGATAAATATTAGATTATGAAAAGGAGGAATTTGAATGGATTTATTGACTTTGGCAAAACAAAGATACTCTTCCAGAGTTTATTCAGAAGAAAAAATTAACGGGGACGTGCTAACTTATATTCTGGAAGCAGGTCGAGTCGCCCCTACTGCTAAAAACATCCAACCTTATAAGGTATTAGTTATACAAGATGACGAGAATCTGGAAAAACTTTCTGAATCAGCAAGAATCTATGGTGCTCCCCTTGCATTGGTCGTCTGCAAAGACACTGATAACTCATGGCTCAGACCCATAGATGGAAAAGAGCATGGCGATATCGATGCCACGATTGTCACCGATCATATGATGTTAGCCGCTACTGATAAAGGTCTCAATTCAGTCTGGATATGTTTTTTCGATTCTGAAAAAATTAAAGAGAGTTTTAATTTCCCACCCAATCTTGAACCTGTAAATATTTTGGTTGTAGGACACAGCCCTGATGAACCCAAGTCTCCGGACAGGCACAAGGAGACGAGAAAGTCATTGGAAGATACGATAGTGTTCGAATCTTTTTAAATTAAAAAACTTTAGGAACCCAGACACATAAGATTCCTAAAGTTTTTTATTGCTATTTTCTAAGCAGCTCACACTATTAATGACTTAAACTATAGTTTATTTATTATGCTTGCATTATAAGCCGCACCAAATCCGTTATCGATATTGACCACGCTGATTCCACTTGCACAGCTGTTCAACATAGCCAATAAGGCTGCCAATCCCCCGAAATTCGCACCATAACCCACACTTGTGGGTACAGCTATAACCGGTTTGTCAACCAATCCTCCAATTACACTGGCTAAAGCCCCTTCCATACCGGCAACCACGACGATGACCTTTGCACCCCTTATTATTTCTATTTTAGATACCAACCTGTGCAAACCTGCAACTCCAACGTCTGCTATCTTCTCAACTTTGTTACCCAACATCTTCGCAGTCTCATATGCTTCCTCAACCACTGGAAGATCGGAAGTTCCCGCACAAACTATCGCTATGTACGATTCACTAATCTTTTGTTCTTTTCTTTTTATTGTTATTACCTTACCCAATCTGTTGTATTCAGCATCAGGGGCTAGACTTTTTATGGCTTCGAACATTTCGTCGGTAGCTCTGGTAGCCAAAATGTTTTCGTTTTTTGTCAACATATACTCTGTTATTCCTTTAACCTGGTCTACGGTTTTGCCTTCACAATATATCACTTCAGGGTAACCATTTCTTATTTCTCTGTGATTATCGATCGTCGCATAACCCAAGTCTTTGTACGGGAGATCCGCCAGAATACGAACCCCATCTTCAATATTTTTTTCTCCGCTTTTTACAGAACGAAGGATTTCTTCGATTTGTTTTAAATCCATTTTACACCTCTACTCCCCTGACTTGAGTTTGAATCCACCCATTTTGTAGCCATCCATATCCAAAGTTACATACGTAAAGCCAGCTTCCTTTATACCTTCTGAAATCTTATCCAACAATTTAGTATCAAATAATTTTTCTCTCGATTCAGACGGCACCTCTATTCTAGCCAGATCACCATGACTTCTAACTCTTACTGCCTTGAATCCCAGATCCATCAAAAAAACTTCCGCTCTTTCTATTCTTTCAAAATCCTCAACTTTTAACTCAGTCCCGTAGGGAATTCTAGTTAGTAAGCATGCGTACGCAGGTTTATCCCAAGTTTTTAAGCCTTTATTTTTCGACATTAGTCTGATATCTTCTTTAGTTATCTCATTTTCCTTTAAAGGACTTACAATTTCAAGTTCCTGCAAGGCCTTTAGCCCAGGCCTATAATCTTTCATGTCGTCCTCGTTGGTTCCATCCATGACATAACTAATCTTTTGACCTTTTGCAAATTCCAATATTTTCCCAAATACAGCTCTTTTACATAAATAGCATCTGTCTTCAGGGTTATCTCGTATTTCTTCGATTATTCCAGTACTAATAAACTCGTGTCTGACACCAAGTTTTTCAGATAATTCCTTAGCTTCCTCGATCTCCCATTTAGGTATGTAAGGAGATATCATTGTCACAGCTATAATATTTTCGCCCAGTGCTTCCTTGGCAACGTGAAGTAAAAAAGTACTATCCACTCCTCCTGAGAATGCAATGACTGCTTTTTTCATGCTTTTAATATAAGAAATCAAACTGTCATATTTTTCTTCTAAAATCATATATCCTCCAAATTTCTCCATATGAACCTATAGATCTTTTCCATAGGGATTTTATTTTCATTAGCGATTTTTACGCATTCATCAAATTCCGGTTTTTGTTTTATTATTTTTCCATTTTTCAAGCCTTGCTTCACAGTAACTTCACCCCAGGGAGTTTTTACTTTAACGAAGCTTCTATCGAGCAATATTTTTTCAACCGGATATTTTCTGATCCCAAGCGTTGTCGTATGAACAAAGAACAACTCTTCCATTGTATGCTGAACTTCAGGCTCACAGAGTACGCAAAGCTTTACTCCCGGACGAGATTTTTTCATGATTATCGGAACCTTGAAAACATCCAAAGCCCCGTTTTCAAAAAACATTTCTTCTACAAATGAATAAAGCTCTGGATTCATGTCATCGATATTCGCTTCCAAAATCAGCTGGCCTTTATTCGCCATATGCTCCTCAGCCAAATATACCCTTAATACATTGGGCACATCAAAATCTTTTGTACCAAGTCCATAACCTATCTTGGAAATCGGCAGCGAAAAACCTTCATTGAATCTCTTGGCTGCATGAGCTATGATTGCAGCACCTGTGGGTGTGGTAGCTTCGCTGTTTACCAAACCTGTTTTTACAGGAATCCCTTTTAAAATATCTATTGTCGCAGGTGCAGGTACAGGCATTGTTCCATGAGCGCACTTGACAAAACCTCCACCCAACTGCACTGGCGATGAAATTAGCATATCAGGTTTTAAATACTCCAAGCAGATGGCTGCGCCTACGATATCTACGATAGAGTCTATTGCTCCCACTTCATGAAAATGAACACTTTCTGCGCTTTTTCCATGTACCCTGCCTTCCGATTCGGCTATTATCCTGAAAATTGCCTTACTGGTATCTTTAACATAATTGCTCAGCGAACTTTCTTCAATAATCTTATTTACATCCGAAAGATGTCTGTGTGTTTGATCGTTTCCTTTTAATATCACATCTGCTTTAATGCCTGTTATTCCTCTTTTTTCACCTTTTGTGAATGACACATCAAATTCATCAGCAACTGACAACTTTGCCAGTTCTTTTTGTATATGATCCGGATCGACTCCCAAGTCTACCATTGCACCTAAATTCATATCTCCGCTTATTCCGCAAAAGCAATCGTAATATAGTACTTTCAATGTATCACTTCCCTATTATTGTTTACCTATAGATTATATCAGAATTCAGGTTATATTTTCATAAGAAATCCATGCCCCGACAATATTCTTGTTATCATCTTATGCAAACTCAGCCTGACTCTTACAAGACAACCGACCTACTGTCTGTAAGCCGGTTGTTCATAGTGTTTAAATTTTTTCACATACATTTCATCGTCTGCAAGTTTCAAGATATCAGACAATTTTTCATTCTTGTTGGTTTTGGTCGCATGTCCCATGGACATAGAAACCGTTTTGCCGTACATTTTAGTTTTTTCAACTCTGTCATTTATCCTTTTTATCACATCTTTTGCCACCGCCTCAGTGGCATTTGGCAGGAGAATGACAAATTCATCTCCGCCGATCCTGCACACTATATCCTCGGATCTGCATATGTCTGATATTATTTCGGATGTTAAAACCAATAACTTGTCTCCAGCTTCGTGACCGTAAGAGTCATTGGTGAACTTAAGGTTATCTACATCTATTGAAATTATCGAAAAAGGAATGTTTCTATTGTTATCAAGTCTAAATATTGAATCATCCAAATACCTTCTGTTGTACAGACCAGTAAGATGATCGTGAAAACTCAGAAATTCGATTTCCTTTTGTTTTTCTCTTTTCTCGGTAATATCTCGGGCTGAAGCATAAATGAGATTTTCATACGCTTGAGTTCTCCACTCCAAATACCTGTAGCTCCCGTCTATTCTTCTGTACCTGTTAACAAATTCGTCCAATTCTAAAACTTCTTCTTGAATTTTTAGTGCTTTCATGGTTTTTTCCACATCTTCAGGATGCACGAACTCAATAAATTTTTTCCCTTCAAGATAACTTGGGTCGAACCCCAAAACGTTTTTCCAGGCTCTATTGACTCTGACAAGATTACCCTCGAAATCTGCAATGCACAAAAGGTCTATATTTACAGAAAAAAATCTGTCCAGACTTTCCTTGTTTTCAGCACTTAATTTTTTCGCTTCAGTCTTGTCAAGCATCATACCTACCATTGAAGCATAAATTTCAAGAAGCCCCAAATCTTTTATCTCGTCTTTAATATCCATCATTATCGTAAAATCGCCCATTATTTTTTTGTCTTTGTAAATGCTTATCAGCGCCACTTGACCTATATCGAAAAAATCTTCGATGCCTTTTACCAATTTTTCACCTAGTACTTCACTGGCGATCTCACGTAAATTTTTGTAAATCGTAACTTGACTTCCCTTGATCGCTTTATACTTTTTCTCATCGTAAGGCCAGGATTTTCCCAAAATGTCAAAACCAAGCAACTTGTTTGCTTTCTTGATATACTTGGATTCTCCACTTAAACCCCGAGTCTTGAACTCCTTGTTTCTATAATTGAAAATATTGAAACCCACGTATTTACCACCTGAAAGTTCCCGCATCATATCTGTAATGAATCCGTAATCGATGGTGCTTTCGGTACTATCGATGAATTTTTGGGATATTTCAATGATTTTCAGCATTTTCTTCTCTCTAGAATTAAATCCGACCAAATCAAACCTCCGCCGAGCTGAAACAGCTTATTTTCAAAACACAATTAAAAAAATTATACACTTCTTTTCAGACTTTTACAATAAAAGAAGCAGGAGCACCAATGCCCCTGCCAGTGCAGTTTAATTGTATTTGGATTTTACATTAATTTTCAATGGGATCCATTGATTTGCTTGAAAATTTGTCAATTGCCTTATAACCAAAGAATGCTACAACAGCTAATGTTAAAAGCCCGATACCGGACATCATATACTTGAATTCCACTGAGCCGGGATTCAATGATTCTGCCAAAGGATTTATGATGAAAGGAGAAATAAACATTCCAATACTGACTGATCCATTAGCCAAGGCTATGGCCATGGAACTTTTTGAAGCCGATACTGCATTGGATACGTTGAACATTATTGTGGGGATTGTAGAAGACATTGCAAATCCACCCAGAAAAGCAGCCAGGAATATTGTCTGTATGCTTGTCATTGCATAGATCAGCAATGTTCCGGTTCCTACTGCTACTAGAGCGAAAGGTATGATAAAGTTTTTAAGAACCTTTCTGATTTTGCCATAAAAGACACCGGTCAACATTCCTATTCCAGTCATAAATGAATTTACAAGCCCTGTCGTAGATGCATCTCCCAGCCCGTTACTGTTCATAACAATAGCGATATTGGATTGAAAAACGAAGGTCATTATGCCAAAGACCAGTATAATCAAGCAATTGAAATACACTGTTCCGTTCAACTTTCCGTCCCCATCCATCTCGGACTCCTCATGAACTCTGTTCTGTCTTGGAAGATTCTTTGAAACTATAAAAAACACGGGCAAAAAGAGGATATAGATCAAGTAAGAATAATTCCATTTTATGCCGCCCAACATGCCAGCAGTCAAAAGTATAAGCATACTTCCTCCATTTACAAAAGCGGACTGAAGACCCATTAGGGTTCCTCTTTCCTCTCCATCAAAGAAGTCAGCTATAAGTGCCATGGTCATTGTCGAATTTATACCTTGAGCTACTCCGATAAGTACACTGGCAAAAATTAAAATGTAGACGTTTGTAGTGCCTAGTGTCAAACCAAGCATACCACCAATAAATCCGCTTACAAGGCCAAATAATACCAAGGATTTTTTAGAAATTTTAACCGAAAGCGGTCCTGACATTAAAGCAAAAAACATTGCCAGCAGAGAAGGTACTGCCAGTACCATTTGAATCACTGACAACTCTACTTGCGGGAAATGAGCTGCAATGTCCGCCAATATTGCAGAAGCTGTCATCGATATCATAAGTAATGATGACATTGACAAGATTGCCAATTTGATGTTATTTTTTTTCATTGTGGTCTCCTTCAAAATAAATTTAATATGATCGCCTCAGTTTTAAGTACGCTTAATTTTGGACGAAAAAAAACTGTTCTTATACCATATCTCGAATTCTATCACAAAGATGATGGCAGTTCAATAATAAATGAAACAGTTTTAAAAATATTTTTTGCATATTAAATTTTAATTGCTGTGGCTGTCGTTTTTTTCTCCGTTACTATCGGTCAAATCACTGTTTTTCTCGATCAAAATTTTTTTCATCAATAAATCAGTTTCTTCAACATTTCCTACAACGAACGGATGCTTGCCAAACACCTTAAATCCAAATTTCTTATAAAATCTCTGTGCCTTGTGGTTATTTTCCCAAACACCCAACCACACATATTCCTTTCCCTTTTGAATTGCAATTTCCATGACCTTTTGCATCATCAAAGTCCCAAACTTGTTCCTGTGAAATCTTTTTACGATGTAAAATCGCTCTATTTCCAAAGAGACCGAATCCTTGATATCCGACTGTGCATCTCCTTCATTTGTCTTCATATAGCCGCAAGGTTCATTGTCAAAGTATACTAAGTAAAATTCTGTAAGCGGATTCTTCAATTCATTCATCAGTTTTCTTGTATTGTAGGCTCCATCCAGATACAATTGCATGTTCTCTTTTGTACTGGTCAGGTTAAATGTATCATAGTAAGTCGAAACCGAAATATCCTGCAATATGAACAAATCTTTGAGAGTACATTTTTTAATTTGGCATTCCATTCCAACTCATCTCCGATAAATAAATATTTTGGCATCAATACATCATTGTATCAAACAAATGCATGATCGCCAGTAAAGGATGATAAAAAATCATCCTTGGTCCGCTGTCTCGCATAACTTTTTTGATTTTCTCCCTCATCTCGGGCTTGTAACAATGAATTTCGCATTTTCCACATATGGGTTTGGATTTGCCTTTAATGCATTTATGCAACCTTTCTACGGCATAACCTGAAAGGTCATTGCACTCTAAGCACATAACTTTGGTTTTGTGATTTTTTTTACAGTACATATCTATCATCGATATCAACGTCTCTTCTTCTCGTTCGATCCTTGATTTCAAATTCATATGCCTCCCTGCTTAAAAAACCGTTTGATGTAATATACTTATTTCCATTTTTCATCAGAATAAAACATACTCTAAATTAATTTTTGGACGTCAAAGTTTACTTCTTTTTCATTTCCTTCACAGTAAAAATTTTTCCTTTAATCGAAGTATTTTTCAATGCTTGGTAGACCTTCCTGCCTTTGTTGTGAAAAATTTCGACATACGTACATGTGTCTTGAATATCAATGATCCCGATATCCTCCGATGTCACACCCTCAATGCTACCAATGGCTCCCATTACATCTGCAGGTCGAATTTTCTTTTTCTTTCCCCCGTTGATCCTTATGCGTGTTATTTCATTCTGGATCCCTTGGCTTTTGTCTTTTTTTGTTATTCTTCTCCTTTTTAATCCTGGTTCTTTCGAAGATTTAAGGACAAGTTCGTCAAGCTCCTTCAAACTTTTACTTTGAATGGGATATCCCAGGTATTCTTCGATCATCCCAAGTTTAATTAACTCTTTGTTGCTTACAATAGAAATTGCCATTCCCTTATTGTCGATCCTCCCTGTCCTTCCAATCCTGTGTACATAGTTTTCCTTCTCAAAAGGCAACTCATAATTTATGACATGAGTAACATCTTCAACATCTATTCCCCTTGCTGCCACATCAGTTGCCACCAGAAACTGTACAAATCCTTTTTTAAAGCTGTTTATAGTTTGAGTTCTTTCTCTTTGAGTCATTCCACCGTGAAGCGCCTGAACATTAAAGCCTCTTTTTTTTACAATATCGGCAACCTTGTCAACGGTTTCTCGAGTATTGCAAAAGATCATGCTGCTTCCAGCATTATAACCCTGCATGATTTTATTTAAAATGCCCTCTTTATCTCTGTCTTCGGTCAAATACACTATTTGATCTATTTTATCTTCCACCTTGATCAGTGATTCGATCTCTATTCTTGTACTTTCTTTCATGTATTTGCTACATATTTCTTCTATTTTATCCGGCATGGTTGCTGAAAACAGATAGGTATTTCTCGCTTCCGGAAGTAGATCCAATATTTTTTCCACCTGATCGATAAAACCCATGTTTAACATTTCATCCGCTTCATCGATCACCAGATGTCTTATATCGGACAAAACAAGGTTTTCTCTTTCAATATGGTCCATTATCCTGCCTGGAGTTCCCACAACAAAATGTACTCTTTGCTTAAGCTCCCTCTCCTGCAAATGAACAGGATGCCTGCCGTATACAGCGCAGGCTCTTACTTTTCGAAACTTGCCTATATTACCGATGTCTTGCTTTATCTGCAAAGCCAACTCTCTCGTTGGAGCAAGAACAAGAACTTGTGGATTCCGTTGTTCTATCTCCACCATTTGACACAGTGGTATTCCGAATGCTGCCGTCTTTCCGCTACCCGTTTGAGATTTTACTATTAAGTCCTGCTTGTCGAGAATGCGGGGTATCACCTTCTCCTGGACCTCCGTCGGTGCGTCAAATCCCAATTTATTCAAAGCTTTTAAAATTTCATTTTTAATTCCCAAATTTGAAAAATCATTATTATTCATCATATACCTCTCACCTTCAATATCCTGATATTATATCACAGATGGTTCTCAGCGACTAAATCATAAATATTCCAACTATAAAACATAATTTTTCGAAATACTCTTGTCAAATAAAAAAGGAGCTGATCGCTCCTTAAATCTCGTTTACATTTTCCAAAATATAATCTTCCGCTTCCTTTGACCACACACCATTGTTGTCTTTGATTATTTTACCAAGAGGCGTAAGATCGCCCAATTCTTCGATATTCGTATAAGCCATGTCTTTGTGAGTATAAACGATTTTCTTTCCCCCACCAAGCTTTGTTTGATTCATGGTAATTTCAGCCACTTCATTGAGTCCTAAAATGTGTGTCACGATTTTAGAAACATCTACTTTTTTCTCTTCAATAAGTCTAATGGCATCCCTCATGTCTTCAGTATCGCCTCCACTGGTGCCAACGTAATGATGATCACTATAGTGTATATCGTAGATATTTATGGTTGCTGACAATTTTTTGTCTGATGGTCCAGCAAAGAAGTTAAGACAACCATCGGTGTTCAACAATGCCGAGCCCAATGTGACCAGTTGTGGTACTGGTGCAAAAACGAAAATATCATCGTAGCCGTTTCCACCGGAAAGCTCTCTAAGAAAATTTTCAACATCCGCAACATCTTTGGTGTTTACGAACTCTACGTCCACTTCTTCAGATGTATATAATTTTCTGGCTCTATCAAGTTTTGCACTATCTATGTCTGTCACGATCAACTTCGAAGGTCTCTTGTCTCCGTGAAGAGCCAGATCTACTCCCAACAGACCCATGGGACCCGTCGCCCCTATCATCAGCATGGCACCGTTCTCCTTGATCCCCATCTGATGAACTTTTACATTGTCACCCACGTGATAATTTGATTTAAAGGCAGCTACCAAACATGATAAAGGTTCAATCAAAGCACCTTCATAATAGGTATCTCCATTGTATGAAAGCAGACAATCATTGGCCATAACTTCGTTCGGTATTACTACATAAGTAGCGTCTCCTCCAACGTATTCATATGAGTATCCCGGCGTTTCCATTTGATTGGGCAGATTTACCTGCATGACGAATTTTTTACCGGGCTGGTATCTGTCTTTCCACTCTTTTCCTACTTCCAGGATCTCTCCGCACATTTCATGTCCTATTATACTTGGATGCTCTGTCAGATCGTTTGTCACCCTTTTATGCTCAGAACCTTGCATTGCAAGTTTATATGTTGACATGCAAATGCTGTCAACGACGATTTTTGCCAAAATTTCATTGTCTTTGATTTGTGGAAGTTCAAACTCCTCCAGTCTCAAATCTTCTTTTCCGTATATTCTAACAGCTTTTGTCTTCATATGTTTTCCTCCTTAAGCTTTTCCAGCACTTCCAAAAACCTTGATCCTTGAAGAAACATCTTCTTTTACCACATCAATGGACCATTTTGAAATATCGTGGATATAAGCATCCTTGCCTTCCTCTTGGTACTGGCAGAGTTTTTTCGTGACTTCCTTGGCCACTTTATTGGCCAAATCAGAATAATAATTGATTTTGCAAACTCCTTTGGAAACCGACTCGATATATTCTTCGTCCGACAATCCTGAGCCTCCGTGCATAACCAATGGAACAGGAGTAACCCTGCTCAATTCTTCCAGTCTTTCAAAATCCAAAACAGGTTTTTTGATGTAGAGTCCATGTGCCGTTCCAAAAGACACCGCCAACAGATCCACACCAGTTTTCTCGACAAAGTCCTTGGCAACAGCCGGATCAGTGTAAATTGCCTCTCCTGACACTTCTTCACCACTTTCAGAGCTACCCATGGTTCCAAGTTCAGCCTCTACAGATGCATCGTACTCTTTAGCCATCTCCACAACTTTTTTAGTCAAAGCGATATTTTCTTCATATGCCAACTCAGCACCATCGATCATTACTGATGTAAATCCAATCTCAAGTGCACGTTTTATAAGATCAAGATTTTGTCCATGATCAAAATGAACCACTACCGGCACTTTCGCTTCTTTAGCTTCCTTGACCATTATCGGTCCAATAGTATTCAAGTCTATAATATCACCGTGAACTTCCGCGTATTCCATGATCACCGGTGAATTTTCTGCCTCTGCCGCTGCTATGACTCCTCTTATTGCATCTAATGTCGTCACATTGAATGCACCCAATGCATACTTGCCTTTTTTTGCTTCCATTAAAACTTTCTTGGTATTTACTAAAGTCATTTCATAACCTCCAAAATTTTTCTTGTTTACATTCTACCCCTATTCGAGGCAAATTAAAATATTTGGCGACAAATCATATAAATAATCATTTTTGATCAAATTTCCATTGATTTTGGTGGTAATTATAGGGTATTATCAATTTAGTAAACAAGTTTTGATCATTTTTAATCACAAGGAGGCCATATGCTGCCATTTGAGCGAAAACAAAAAATCATTGAAATACTCAAATCAAAAAAAAACATGTCAGTAGAGGACCTGTCAGAATATTTGTTCAGCAGTCCTGCAACCATAAGGAGAGATTTGACTGAACTTTCGGAAGAAGGCCTTATAAGACGTATCAGAGGTGGGGCCGCTTACATAGACAAGAAGGCTGTTGATCTGCCTTATGATTTCAGAAAAGTCAGCGAAAGTGATAAAAAGAAGCACATCGCAAAATTGGCGCTCGATTTCATATCTCATGACATGACGCTGTTCATGGATTCGAGCACTACTGTCATTCAGATGATTCCCTTTTTAAAGGAATTTCGTGGTTTGAAAATTTTGACGAATGGAACATTGACTGCCCATCTGTTGTCACAAAACACAGATGCTGAAATCACTTGTGTCGGCGGAAAAGTCCATTCTCGAAGTTCTTCAGTCAATGGCGCCGTGGCCTGCGATTTTATTTCTTCATACTATGCCGACCTTGCTCTCCTTTCTGCCAAATCTCTTACTGAATTCGGAGCAATGGAGTTTACTGAGGACGAAGCCATGGTAAGAAAAACTTATGTAAAACACTCCAAAGAAGTAGTACTATTGGTGGACAGTACAAAATTTGAGGTCTCCAGTTTTTATTTAAGCATACCGTTTTCTGATATTGACACCATCATCTCCGATGCCCCGCTGACACCCTTACTTCAAAAGAAAATATACGAGCTGGAAATGGATTTTATTTACTAGCAAACTGCTTGCTTTTATTGTTTATGACATAACTTATTTAAAAAACAGCTTAATATCTGCTGGCAAACACTTCTTCAAATACATCGTCGAATGGGAATTCACTGTGAATCTTTAATTCACCATCCACGACCAATGCAGGAGTGTGTTTTTTATTTGAACCTTCGTTGTTGTATTTGCATCCCGGACAATAACCGTACATGCAATTGATAGTAACATCGTATGCTTTCATCAGATCCTCGTCCTCGATCTTTTGAATGGAATGATCCAAACCCATTTTTTTTACTATGCTTTCAACTGCTTCATAGTATTCATCGCTAATAGCGCATCGAGAGCCAAGTATTTTTATATCCATTAAATTTCATCCCCTATTCCAATATTTCGATCATTGATTCCGTCTATCAGCTGTTCCAATATAAAGTCCTTGAACTTTCCTTTTCTAAATTTCACTCTGAGAAGTTCTCTTTCATCGTCAATCGATCCAACTGAAAGTTGTTTATACTTTTCAGGCAATTCATGAAAAATAATTGCGCTGCTGTCGTTTGACAATTTAATAATCATGGGGATTCTCGCTTCTTTATGAAAATTCTCCATGATTTCCACATTGTTTTCACGCCGTGTGATTTTATAATTTATCAAAGGATTGATCCTTCTCATGTTTTCCAACGTGGCCAGAACCACTCTACAGTCATTGCAATCTGTTTCGCAAAACACCAAAAGCTTGACCTCGCTTAAAACTCCATCGAGCAATATCGTTTCCGATTTTGTCAATTTCATTTTTTCCAAATAGTGAAGATGCTTTTCGGCCGTCAATTTTTCGGCGTTTTCAACAAACTCCAAATACGACAATCCATTATTGTATAGACTTCTTAACTTTTTAGACACATCATTCATACTTTTACAACTCCCAACTAAAATCTCTTACCTGCTTAGATTATATCATTACACCTAAAAAGATAAACAAAACAGGTTTTTTTATCCAGTTTTCTATTCACAACTTATTGTGTAGAAAACGATTGACAACGCTTCAAATATACCATATAATCTAATTAACTTAATACTTCTTCATTTGGTTCGACAATTATTGTCGATTAAAAGGGAAGTCGGGTGAAATTCCCGCACGGTCCCGCCGCTGTATCAGGGTAGTTGTAATCAAACGTGCCACTGGGAAACTGGGAAGGCTGATTATAATGATGATCCTGGAGTCAGAACACCTGCCAATGAATCAATGTTTTATTCTACGAGAGATGGAATCAACGATGTTTTGTTAATTGAACCCGTTTTCTCATAGAGAATGCGGGTTTACTTTTGTTTGACATTTACTTCCTCAAAGTAATGTATATATCTTAAGAAAGACTCTCTTTTCGATATACTCTGCTACGGTATTTTGATAAGAGAGTCTTTTTTAAATTGCCTCTTAAAAAATATAATAGAGAGAAAGAGTTTTTCTACCCATTTAAAAATGTTATAATAAATGAAAAAACATAGGAGTCCACATATGGAATTTTCAACCAGTAACATAATTTTTGCTTTTGCTTTAACACTTTTGGCCGGACTATCTACCGGAATCGGAAGTGCTTTAGCTTTTTACACAAAACAAACAAACACAAAATTTTTATCCGCAGCTTTGGGATTTTCTGCCGGCGTAATGATATATGTGTCTTTTGTAGAAATTTTTCCAAAAGCTTTTGAGTCTCTTACAAAAGCCTTTGGTGATGGAAAAGGTCAACTTGTAGCTACCTTGGCTTTCTTCTCCGGAATGGCCTTGATTGCCTTAATAGACAAGCTGGTTCCAAGCAGTGAAAATCCCCATGAGATCAGAGATGTGGATGAAATGAACAACGATAGTGCCGCATTGATGCGAATGGGCCTATTCTCTGCTTTGGCAATTGGCATACACAACTTTCCAGAAGGAATAGCAACTTTTATCAGTGCCTTAAAGGATCCACAACTGGGGATAAGCATTGCAGTAGCGATAGCTATCCACAACATTCCGGAAGGGATAGCTGTTTCCGTACCGATTTTCTATGCGACTGGAAGCAGGCGAAAGGCCTTTTCATATTCTTTTCTTTCCGGATTATCGGAACCTGTGGGAGCCCTTATAGGATTTTTATTTCTAATGAGATTTATGAACGATCAACTGTTTGGATTGATTTTTGCGGGTGTTGCAGGCATTATGGTTTATATCTCTCTAGATGAATTGCTGCCTGCAGCAGAGAAGTACGGTGAACACCATATAGCCATATACGGTCTTATATCCGGTATGGTCGTTATGGCTGCCAGCTTGATAATTATTTGAAAATAGATTATAAATTATATTTCTTCTATTTTAACAAACGTATCATAATAAGCAGCCTGATCTCCATGATTCGAAAAGGAATCTGTAGTAACCGAATTTACTATCCCGCTTTTTTTCCAATAACCTTCATAAATATAAGCAACATTTGCCAAACAGCTTCTATCAATTTTCACCTTGCACTCAAGCTCGCCATAGTTTGATACGACTTTAACTTTTTGGCCATCAATGAAACCAGCCCGGTTCAAATAGACTACCGGGATATCATTTATGTCCTTAAAGCCCTGGGAATGCAGAGAATTTTTAGAATGGGGTGTTATTAGCCGAATGGGATACTGCGTGTCCTGCTCAAAATTGATGGTTCTCGGTAAAAAATTCAAAGTTATATCCTTAAAATCGACAATAGAAGCCATATTATAATTGTTCTTGTCTACATCGATCCAACCTTTTTTCTTGAAATCATTATAATCTACAAACTGTTCATTCAAAATAGTTTCTATATGGCTTAATAAAAAATCATCTAATGATACATTCGGGTACCCCGTCATTTTCATATTTTTTGCCAACATTTGAAATAATTCATACTCGGGTTTTACCTCTGCGGGTGGATCGCAACATTTTTGAGTGTATTGTAAATATGGTGAAAACATGGAGGTTGACACGATGTCTTCACATTCAAAGACACTCGGGGCTGGAAAAACAACATCCATCATTTTCATGGTATCTGTCATAAAAACATCTATCCCCACCTTGAATGGGATTGATTCCAAGGACTCAATAACTTGAATTGTATTTGGCAATTGAACTACAGGATTTGATTTTTCAATGAATATCGCTTTCAAATCGCCTCTCTTATTGACGTACTCGCCAAATTTGGATTTGACAAAAGTGATGTTTTCAACTCCTTCAACTTTGAACTTCTTATGGATCTTCCGTGAAACTCTTTTGTCAGAGTATGCAAATCCACACCCCTTACGGTTATACTTGCCGCTGTAGTAGTGAACTTTTAGTATTCCCTCCACAGTTTCAGCTCCGTTTTTATATCGTTGCAAACCGTAGCCAATATAACTTATGACTTTTAAGTCTCCAATAAAAATATCCGCCAGACTTCTTATCTGATCGATGGATAGACTGGTTTTTTCAGTTATCGACCCCATGTCGTATCCATCCAGAATTTCTGATCCATCGATTTCATTCAGTCCCGGAATATTTTCTTTTATAATTTTCAAAATACCAATTACGAGATACAAATCACTGTTTGGAGCTATTTGATAGTACTCACTGGCAACTGATGCTGTTGAAGTTTTGATTGGATCTATGTATATGATTTTCTTATTGTTCTTTTTCGCATACATGTATAGGTGTAAATTAGTATCAACCGCATTTCTACCCCATAACAATAAAACGTCGCAATCGGCCACTTCCGAGTAATGTATCCCTCTAAGTTCCCCCAGGGTTTTCGTTAAAGCGTAATTTCCGGCATCCCAACACAATGAACCTCTATGAGTTGTGACAGGTCCCAGATTGCCAAAAAAGATCTCTCCGCCACTTTTGCTGATTCCACCATGACCTGAATCAGTGTAGTACAATATATCCTTCGAGTCTATGTTTTTGATCCTTTTGGCAACTTCATCGACAGCCTCAGAGTAACCGACATTTTTCCAACTGCCATTCACTTTTATTTTTGGAGATAAAATCCTCTCTTTTGAGTTATGACGATTTAGATGATTTCTTCCCTTGCTGCATATTACACCTTTAGTCAGCGGGTGATCCGGATTTCCTTTTATGGAAATTATATTCCCAGCTTCCACTTCAACATCTATCAAACACAAATCAAAACAATCCAAAGGACATGTAATTTTCTTATGTTCAGCCATATTTCACACCTGTTTCCATTATTTTAAGATATGCAACTTCTTTTCTGTAAAGTTGCCTCTAAATAAAATCTTACATAAGTTCTACTTCTATTTCAAATGAAAATTTGCAAATCCACATCTTCTTTGAGCACATCAAAAACTAGTATCGTCAGTGATGATATTATCAAATAATCCTTTGACTTTTTCATACTGAATTTTATCTTTCACAGTCCATCCAAGTACGGGAACGCCAAGCCTTTTGATTTTTCTAATAAAATCGAAACTTGTTCCTGATATCTGATAGGCTATGAAGTTCGGTCTGCTCATAAAATTCAGCAGAAGATTTCTCAGTAGCAATTTCTGATATAGCGGCAATTCAGGCTCCCCCTGATATTTCTTTTCATAATCGTTGATTTCAAAATCACCAGACAGCTGCCCTCTAACTATTTCTGGAGAATTGTCTCTGAACCATTTTAAAGATAATGGATCAAATGATTGAATAGCGTATTTACCTTTGTAACTCTTCAGTTGAACCAATAATAGTTCTTCCAATTTACCAGCTTTGCCATCGCTTTTAATTTCAATCAAAATAGGGATTTTTCCATTTACTAAATCTAAAACATCTGAAAGCAGAGGAACAATCTCGTCGGATTTTAAAATTTTGCGTTTTGACAATTCGTCGTAAGTGATATCTCTCAAATCTTTATTCAGTCCGAGTAGCCTTACCAATTTTTTGTCGTGAATTACCACAACTTTCTCATCAGAAGTAAGTCCCACATCAAGCTCTATGGGCCAACCTTTTTCTATAGCCAGTTCAAATGCCTTTAGACTGTTTTCAGGATTTTTTCCATTGTTGTCATGAATGCCGCGGTGAGCTATCTTT
Source organism: Alkalibacter mobilis (assembly GCF_015594845.1). Classification (GTDB taxonomy): domain Bacteria; phylum Bacillota; class Clostridia; order Eubacteriales; family Alkalibacteraceae; genus Alkalibacter; species Alkalibacter mobilis. The sequence goes on from NZ_JADNRK010000020.1 coordinate 25,858, forward strand.
TCATTCACCAACCATCCGTACTCATCATAATCTAACCTTTCGACAGATCTTAGATATCTTTTTAATCCCACAAATCCAAGTGATAATATTAATATATTAAATGCTGACATTTTTTTATTCATGGAAAATCCTCCAATCATCCTTCAGTTTAATATTATCATTTATCCTAGTGAATTAATACCAGTAAAAAAGCAGCTGCCTTTTAAAAAGACAACTGCCTGTTTATGATATTTTAAATCAATCAAATCTCGGTTGTTGCTGCATTTGTTGCTCTTGGACCGGTTCTCCCGGATTTAGGCTTTCTTCCTGAATTCGCTCCTGAACTTGCTCTCCATCCCTCTCCTGCTCCTGATTGGCTTGCGGGTCTTGAACTTGTTCTTGTTCCTGTTCCTGATTTTGAACTTGTTCCTGATTTTGAATCTCTTCATCAATTTGATTCATATTTTTTTCCTTGTTTCTGTTTTCTATACCCGTGGGTGATGCATTATTTGCGGGGACATCGTCAGGTTTTCCGTTTTCTTCCTGATTTTTGTTCTGGTTGCCGTTTTTATATTTTGACATTAAATCTTTGATGGACATTTTTATATTTTCATCTGTAGGCTCTTGTCCCAGAACATTCGTAATTATATTCAACTTGCCGGGAGTTATTTCCAGTTCTTTGGCTTCTTTAACCATTTCATATCCTATTGCGCCAGAAAAAACCTCGGCTTTCACATCATTTTCTTCAATTTTTTCTTCTATCACTTCTTGCAATTCGTTAGCCAGATTCAAAGCTTTTTCTTGATTTTCAGATGTTGCACCTATATACACATTTCCGCCTTCACTAAAATAACCGGAATCATCAATGGACTCAAACAACATCTGAACTGCCTCTTCAGCGTTTTTATTTTTCAGCTGCAATTGTTCTATAACCATCTCTCCATCTTCATTTACAGCTTCCAGGCCAATTACCCTTTCAAATCTGTTTACTTCCATCACAACGCCTGGGTTTACATCCATGCTCAAATAATAGTAAGGAGTCGAATATTCAAACAATCCAACACCCAGCATCATTACAAACACCGCTGCCGCTGAAACCCAACCGATAAATTTCGGTGATTTTTTCACTTTAATTTCATTCATTTCCAAAACCTCTCCCATTAAATAATTTTTGTTTTTTACTTTGATGAAGCTGCCGTCCTCCAACAACAGGGCTGCATACTCATCTCTTATTTCCGTTACCACTGCTTTCATTTTCCGGCATCCTCCTTAAAGTTTTTCAAATATTCTGATAGAAAATCATAATCTCCAGTAAGTATTTCTATCACTGCTATTAAGTACTTACGATGACGTTCCAAAATTTTTCGGGGTATCCCGGCATTTTTTTCAATTATTTTAATTGGGAGTTGTCCATTTTGTTTCAAATTGCTGATTAAAACGGGATTTTTCATCATAAAGGCAACTGCCGCTTCGCACGATTGCTTGGTCTTTTTAGCTTTGGGCGAGCATTCGGTCAAATCAAAAAACGAAAATCCGTATTTCCTAAATTTTTGGTTGGCGGCTTCGATCTCCATTTGAAGATCTAAATTAGGACCCTTGGAATCCGGCATCTCTTCAATTTCATCGAGGTTTGATTCAATTTTAAATTTATTTTGTGATCGGTAATAGTCAATAAGTCTGCTTCGAATTACTTTTTCAGCAAATGATATGAAACTCCCTTTCGAAAATTCATACTTTTGAACCGCTTCTACAAATGAATTCAAAGCCACGGACCATTCATCCATGTCCTTAGACAAGTATCCCTTGACTGTTTTTCTGGCGGAGCTTAGTATGAAGAATTCATACTCCTTTACCAAATCGCTGATTTGTTCCCTGTCGTTAGCCGCCTCGATCACTCTTTTGTCGATGTCACGCATTTAAATCACCTCACAATATAACATGCACCTTCTTTGTTTATACAGTATAGATTAAGTGCAACAAAAAAAACAGTCCCAATAAAGTTTTGAGACTGCTAATATCATTTGTTTCATATTGCGTATTTTATTATAATATCCCTGAGGGTTCCCGCAGCTTTGTCCCCAGCCTTATCGTTGTAATACTTCGCAAACCTCTCATCAAAAACGTACATTTCAGCCAAACCTGCGTGTGCCTGTGGCGTGTACGTGCCCCAGCTGAACATGAGCCAAGCTTTATGCTTTTCATAAACTTTTTTTGCTTCATCTGAATCTAAGTCCTCGGAAATTAATACTTGAGATAGCAGTTCTATCATTTCCTTTTCGATTTTTCCCATGTTGCTAAAATCTTCCTCTGTAAGTTTCATAAATTTTTTATTGGATTCTTCTATGGTTTTCTCCCCATATTTTTGCCGGATTTCTTTGCCGTACTTATTTTCGTTCTCGTCCAATTTTTGTTTTTTTAATCCTTCAAATTTTTCTATGTCTTTCATAATTATTTCTCCTTTATTATTTGCTATGGTCTTTTCAATAGTATCGATCAAAACATCTATTTGATCTCTCTTATCCAATAAATTATTCCTGTGTTGAATCAACGAATCCATAATATCAAAATCTTTGGATGTGATGATTCGATAAATTTCATCCAATTTCATGTCTATGGATCTGTAAAATAATATCTGTTGTAACAGGTCTACTTCTTTGGATCCGTATATCCTATAACCGGAAGAATTTATCCTTGATGGCTTTAGAAGATCAATCTCATCGTAATATCGCAATGTTCTTGTGCTTACACCGGCAATCTTGGCCAATTTATTGATAGTGTACTCCAAAAAAACACCTCCTTTGATATATATTTTAATGTATTACGTAACGTCAATGTCAATTCTTTTTATAAAAAAAAGACCAAAAGGTCTTTTTATTTCACCGGCTCCCATTTGCATCTAACCGGCGATTGTATCGCATTTTCTTTTTTAAGTTCCTTGAAAGCCTTGTCAATTTCCTTTCGATCAATACCGGTGATCTTTTCCACTTCTCCAGCACTTACAGGATTACCTGCTTCTTTCATGGCCGTCAATACATCGTCTTTTATACTCAATTTGATTCACTCCTTTACGCTAGTCTACAGTTTTCATTGATACCCGCTACACATATTATCAAAACATTATTTTACAGCCCATTTTAGAATATTTCTAATTTTTTTTAATAATTAAACATGTCACTATTGACATGTTGAGTTTTAGTTAATATAATAACGATAACGTTTGATATTTGTTAAACAAAGTGCTTGGTAAAATTTAAATTCAAAGGAGAGTAACCTAATGCAAAGAAAGTATCCGAACTTGAGCAAACCCATTAAAATCGGAAATGTCAATTTTCGAAATCGTATGTTTTCGGCTCCTATGGGTGGTACTGACATCACTGCCGATTGCACCATAGGTCCAAAAACCACTGCTTTTTATGAATTAAGAGCTAAAGGCGGTGCCGGCGCCGTTACTGTGAGCGAAGTTGTTGTACATCCTGAAACAGAAGGTTCCCACATGTTCCATCTGGATCTGAAAACCGTGGGATCTCTATCTAGTTTCACTTACACCGCAGACGCCATTCGTCGACATGGTGCAATTGCCAGCGTAGAGCTTTCTCACTCAGGCCAATATGCCGGTACTTATTTGACAGACAAAGACAAAAAACAGGGTTTGTCACAATGGGGCCCCAGTGCCACCGTCAGACCTGACGGACTCGAGGTCAAGGAGCTTACACAGGAACTGATCGATGATATTGTGGCATCCTACGGAAAATGCGCCGAAATAGCGAAACGTGCAGGTTTTGAAATGATAATGGTCCATGGAGGACACGGTTGGTTGGTAAATCAATTTTTATCCCCATATTTCAACCATAGAACAGACAAATACGGCGGTCCACTTGAAAATAGAGTAAGGTTTGCCCAGGAAGTTTTGGCAAGTGTACGGGAGGCAGTTGGACCTGGCTTTCCAATAGAATTCAGAATGAGCGGTTCAGAGCTTTTTGATGGCGGATATGATTTGGATGAAGGAATCAAAATCGCCAAATTACTGGAACCCCAGATAGATCTTCTTCACGTATCAGCAGGAACTTATCAAAGAGGATTCAGTGTAACACATCCTTCAATGTTCCGACCCCATGGCAGCAACGTTTATCTTGCTGCAGAAATCAAAAAACACGTAAGTGTTCCTGTAGCCACAGTAGGCGGACTAAATGATCCGGATATGATGGAGGAAATAATTGCTTCTGGCAAGGCGGACGTGGTTGAAATGGCCAGGGCATTACTTGCAGATCACGAACTTCCAAAAAAAGTTGTTACAAACAAAGACGAAGATATCCTTCACTGCATGAGATGTTTTGTTTGCATGGCTGAAAGAGCTGTCACATCGACAAGACGTTGTTCGATCAACCCATACATAGGAAGAGAAATAGAGGGCATGGAAATTCAACCAGCACCTGTTAAACGCAAAGTTTTGATAGCTGGTGGAGGTCCTGCGGGATTGAAAGCAGCCCTTACAGCTGCTCAAAGGGGACATGAAGTAGTACTCTGTGAAAAATCAGATCAACTTGGTGGAATTTTAGTCGGCGAGCAGGCCATACCGTTTAAATACGAAATGTACAAACTCGGCGTAACTTTAGGAAAACTCGTGAAAGATGCCGGTGTAGAAATCAGATTGAATACCGAAGTGACCAAAGAATATGCGGAAAATGAAAATGCCGATGCTTTAATTATAGCTGTAGGATCAGAACCTTTGCTGCCAGCAATACCAGGTCTTGACGGCAAAAATGTAATAGTCGTAAATGATTATCATCTTCATGCTGACAAAGTTGCCGATGAAGTGGTAGTGCTAGGCGGTGGGCTCGCCGGATCAGAAGCCGCCATTCACTTGGCGCGAGAAGGCAAAAAAGTCCATTTGGTTGAAATGAGAGCTGAACTTGCACCTGATGCGAACATAAGACATCGTCCTATATTGTTGAAAGAAATCGAAGACCAGGGCATTGAAGTTCTCACAGAATATAGAGGTCTTTGTGTTACTGAAGATGGTGTTGTCTGTTCCGATAAAAACGGGCAAGAACAACTTGTTCCGGGAAAGACTGTTATTTGCGCTTTAGGACAAAAATCGAGAAGAAATATTGTAGATGAACTTATTGATTGCGCTACTGTAGTATCACAAGTAGGTGACTGCGTAAAAGTCGCCGATATCACCCAGGCAATCTATCAAGGGCACCACGCTGCAATGGACGTTTAAACCAACTTTTCAAAATTTAAATCTTAGCCGGATTTCTGATTGGAAGTCCGGCATTAATTTTATAAAATTCAAATTTAACCAAAACGATTGCTTAAAATGCAAATGGTGGTGTAAACTAAATTCGATGCATTTAAAAGCAACTATTCGGAGGGCCAAAATGAGAACATTAAAATACGCTATACTCGGACTGATCAACAGAAATTCCATGACCGGTTACGATCTAATGAAAGAGTTCAATACCGACCTTGTAAATTTTTGGTATGCAAGCCATAGCCAGATCTATCCAGAACTGAAAAAGTTGACTAAAGAAGGGCTGATAACCTACACTACGGTGATTCAAGGCGAAAAGATGGAAAAAAAACTATATTCAATAACCGATGAAGGCAGATCTGATTTTATATCCTGGATTAGAGAGCAGGACCTTCTCGAGCCTACGCCCAAGGATATTTTCAGATTAAAGACCTACTTTATTGAATCAATGGACAAATCTCTTATGATAAACCATTTCAACTACCAGCTGGTTCAGCGGCTTGAAAAGTTGAAAAAGTTGGAAAACACCATGAAAGATCACCCTTATGCAAAAAAACTGGGGAAAATAGGATCTGCAAAATATGGAGACTACATTGTTTTAAAAGGCGCCATTATGAGAGAACGAACATATATCCAGTGGCTCGAAGAATGTATCTCCGAAATGGAGAACAACTAGTAAAGGCTGATCTCGTTATGTGGGGAGTATCAGCCTCAATTCCATATTGTTGACACTTAAGCCATGTTTTCTATTTTTTCTTCTCTTCCGTAGAGCTTGTTGTAGTATTCCAATGAATATTTATATAATTCGTCTCTGGCAATGGCTTCCTTTTCTGCATTTTGGTCTTCGGTCATTATAAAGCACATAACTCTGCCGTTTTCTCCGTATTTGTCTACAAAATCATCCACTGCTTTTCTGATATCCTTTTCTTTCCAATCCGGCTGAATAAACAGCGGGAACGTAAATGTCATCTCTCTGCCATATTTGGAGTGAAGCATATCAGGATCATTAATGAAAAATTGCGGGGTCCACATGTCTATTCCCATTTCTATCATCTCCGGAACATATTGAACGTTCATTCCACAAGAATGAAGTTCTATGAACTTGCCCTCTCTTTTAAGAAAATCCAGAAATCTTTTTGTTGACGGCATTATCTGATTTCTGAACATCTCATTTGAAAAAAAACCGGCTCTTTGGGTTCCCCAGTCATCATGATAACATACGCCGTCTACTCTACCGTAATATTTAAATATTTTTTGGCATGACTCGATTTTGTAATCTGCCATCTTTTGGAAAAATTCTTCCAATAATTCCGGTTCTTCGTAAAAAGCCATCAAGCTCTCTTCAAAAGGTATCATTTCATGCAACCGCTCAAAGATCCCTTCTACGCATTCGTATATATGAGGTCGGTCAGGATCGTATCCCTTTTGGATTTTTTCTCCGTCAGTCTTGAAATCAACGACTGACAGATCCGGCCATTGCGTATCTTCTTTCCACTTGGAAAAGTCAGAAATCGTTCTAGTACCGGGTTTCGTGATCATTCCGCCAGCAGATTCAACCATTTGCCAATACACGCCCCACCAGTCGTATCCGTCAAGCTCCGGAACAGGATGTTCTTCCATTGCATCAGGCCAAACGGTATTAGATTCATAAAACCAGGCCGGCATCCAAAAAGGTTCTTCACCTTTAACGCAGCGGATATAGTTTTCTCTTACACTTGCTACCCTGTTTTCAATTGGTTCCTTCGGCTGCTGTACCATCCACGGAAAAGTTCCGGGTAACTGCCAATCTTTGGAATAATCTCTGTTTGCCGCCACTTCCATAAATTTACCTGTCATGCAAACCCCTCCTTTTTTAACTCGATATATATTTTAAATATATATCGTTATACAATATTATATCCGAAGGAGTGGTTTTTTACAAATATTTTTTATCTAATTAAATTTAATGCACAAAAAATCATGACTATAAGTTGATCCCCAACAATAAAATCAATCAACTAATGCTGGCACCTACTATTTTGTTGAGTATCTTCATTGTCACGGATATTATTTGCCCCTCTTTATCATTACCTTCAAATTCTACGTATACTTTATATCCTAAACCCTGATAAATTTCGCGCCCTTCACTGTCAGCAGTTTCAATCGGTATAACAAATACGGGCTCTTTTAGATTTATGCTCATTTTGTAATCCGTAATAAACATTCCGATCCAAATTACTAAAATCAACAATATCGGCATCAATATTTTTTTCACTTTAATCAACTCCTTAAAAGTTTAGACGCTAATTGTGCATATTTGTTCCTTGATTTTTACGTAAAAAATAAACCGATCTACAGACCGGCTTATTTTTAAATATTTTATTTATTTACTTCCTCATCGATTTCGTCAGCTTTTTCTTTTAGGTCTTCTCTGACCTCAGCAATTTTACCTTCAGCTTTAACTTTCAATTCTTCGGCTTTGTCCTTGAGTTCGTCAACCTCGTCCTCTGCATTGTCTTTTACTTCTTCAACTTTTTCATCGGCTTCTTCCTTTAAATCTTCTGCCTTTGCTTTAACTTCTTCCGCCTTTTCATCGGCCTTCTCTTTTAAATCATCGCCTTTTTTTGACAGTTTTTCAAACTTGTCTTCTGCTTTTTCCTTAAACTCTTCGACCTTGTCCTCTGCCCGGTCTTTTGCACCTTCAAATTTTTCTTTGGTATCCTCTAATACGTCTTCAGCTCTTTCCTTAAGTTTATCAATTTTGTCATCAGCCTTATCAACAAAATCTTCAGTTTTGTCTTTTGCGGTACCAAAAAATTTCTTTACACTATCTTTTAGACTCATCACAATACCTCCCCTTTATAGGATTTTATCTTATTATCTAATTTATACCCCAAATTTCAGGTTCAATCAGTCAAGAGAAGGGCAATGATGTCTTCTATGATGTATTTTAATGAAGGAAACCTGCCAATATTCTGTCCTCGGCCTCTCTTTCTGTCATGCCAAGACTCATTAGCTTAATTAGTTGGTCTGAAGCTATTTTTCCGATTGCAGCTTCATGTATCAAGTTGGCATCTTCGTGTAGCGCTGATATCTCGGGGGTCGAATAGACTTTGGCATTGTGCATTATTATTGAATCACACTCAACGTGACCCATACATTTGTTTTTTCCTACCAGGTTAAAGTAGAATTTTTGTACTGAATCATCCTGAGCAACAGACCTGGATATGACCTGGGCGCTGGATCCTTCCCCCAACAACTCGATAACTATTCTGGAATCTGCGAATTGGTCTCTAAATGTCAGCAACCTTTCCGTGACCACAACTTTAGCATTTTTGTGCAGGCGGATTTCTGTTTCTCTAAGAGTATCATCAACTCCTTTGATCTGTATCATTTCCAGTTCGGCCACGCCGTCTTCTTCCACTTCAATGATTGTCTTTGGGTTCATGATCCGCTTTCCTTTTCCGCCTCCTTCGCCATAGTGCTTTTCAACGTACTTCATCTTTGCACCTTTTCTCACAAAAAACTCATGAACTCCATCGTGTTCTGAATCTTCTTCCCCTGGATTATGGATGCCACAGCCGGCCACTATAAATACATCTGAACCTTCTCCGATCTCAAAAGTATTGTAAACAGTGTCATTTAGACCGCTTGCCGACATTATAACAGGAATATGCACGCTTTCACCTACTGTCCCCGGCTTGATTATTATGTCAATACCATCCTTGTCGGTTTTTGATACAATGTCAATATTTGCAGTGACATTTCGTCCTTCTTTCTGTCCGTTTTTTCTTATGTTATAGGCTCCCATAGGAATTTCGTGAAGATCAGCTATGGTTTCCAAAAGTTCATTATCCAATGAGTTCAACATTTTTATCTACCCCCTTGCTGCAGTCCAAACCACACATGCAGTCCAGTTCTTCTCTTTCCAAATCTGCGAAAAAATTTTCTTTGCTTGTTACTTCTTTCACCTTTCCATCGGCCATTACGATCACTTCGTCTGCCAAGTTCAATATTCTCTCCTGGTGCGAAATTATAACTATTGTGGTATCGTGTTTTTCGTGGATATTTTTAAAAGTTTCGGCCAATTTTTGGAAACTCCACAGGTCTATCCCCGCTTCCGGTTCATCAAATACGGCAACCTTTAAATCTCTTGCCATAATGGTGGCTATTTCTATTCTTTTAAGCTCTCCGCCTGACAAACTGTCATCAACTTCTCTGTCAATGTAATCTTGCGAACAAAGTCCCACATCCTGCAAAAGTGCGCACATATGCTTATAATCTGCTGTTTCACCAGAGGCCATTTTCAGCAAATCTCTTACTTTGATACCCTTGAATCTTGGCGGTTGTTGAAAAGCGTAACCAATACCAAGCTTTGCTCTTTGAGTAATATCGTGGTTTGTTATGTCCTCACCTTCAAACAATATCTGTCCTTGAGTGGGTTCATAAATGCCCATTATTATCTTTGCCAACGACGACTTGCCACCACCGTTGGGGCCTGTTATCACATATAATTTTCTGCTGTCAAAATCAAAGCTGACATCATTTAAGATATCCTTGCTGTCTTTTCCGACATTCAATGAAATATTTTTTAATTCCAACATTTTAATACCTCCAATATATTACACTTATTTACATTATTATTATCAACACTATTTTATAGTATACCAAATTAATCGGAATTAGGAAATAGTTACTAAAGGTAAGGGGAAAAATAATCAATAACACAACTGTGCAAGAATTTCAGTGTTTTACAGACGGTTTTCAAAATCATTACAGATTGTTTAATTAAAAATCACTAGGGTAGAAAATTAGTGAATCAAATAAACATGGGGAACAATGAATTCCGGAAAAATTTGGACGCTTTATCCGGTTGGAGTTGGAAGCGTAACCGACCTAGAGAATTGTTATTCTTAAGGTCGGTATTTTTATGCCTTAATTTGCTAAATGATGGAGTTGATGCCCATGATGGCAATCATGAGTTTATGTGTCTGTTGAAAGTGATTGTGAAAAGGAGGGTAGAAAATGTACTCGAACACGTACATTGGAAAGAAGTCCAAGGCAAGATTGGCATTCATCGTAATTCTGATCATGCTGGTACAACTTCTTGCACCGGGGATTGCACGAACGGCTCCGGTTGTCAACAGTTTGACACCAAACTCCTATGGAATCGCAATAAACAACTACAGCTCAGGATGGACCACGGGAAACGTAGGTAAAACCTATGAGGAAGGAGAATGGGTTTCCTTCCAACTTATAATTGACAATCCACAATGGGATGGCCCAGCTGAGTTAGCCAAAATCGGTTGTGAATTCAGCTTCTATGGTGGGTATGGCGCCATATTTTTCGACATGATTCGAAATATTTCGGTCAGCAATCGGGCTCTCACCGATACAGAGGGATTCCCCGATATGACCGGAGTCGCTTATCCTATCACTGATTTGGGCTCAGCAAACATCGCACAAAATGAAAACAACGAATATTTCTTTGCTGATTTTGAAGAAGTAGTTTTGACCGAAGCAGAAATCCAACAACAAATCAACGTATCCAGTGCTTATGCAAAAGGTTTATCAACAGATAGCGTAGGAACTAGATGGGATGCCACAAGGGCTTGGTTTGTTACTCTGGATCAAATCAAAGCTTCAGCTCCTGATATTGTGGGTGACGATCCTTTGGTCATTTATTTTCAAATGCATTTAGCCAGGACATCACTTTGGAACTATATGAACGACTTGGATAAAGACCCACTGACTCCCGATGTCCCGTTGATCAATTCTTATACATTTAACAGTAACACCACCGCCAAATGGGGTGGATACCAATATACGCCTGCATTCCTTGAAGGTGCAACCGTACCGGGTGCAGGAAACTTCAGCAATGGTGCACCGTCTAATTCTCAAACTTTGATTTACGATGTGACCGGCACCAGCACCGGCGCCAAGACCCTTCCACTACCGGCAGTAGCCGAAGTAGAGGGCATGCTCGATGGCTACAAATACGATAATGAGGGAAATCCACTGGAAGGATGGGAAATCACCTTGCGGTTTGATTTGTACGACATCCCTGATCTTGAACTTAAAACCACAACGGATTCCAATGGATACTATCGTTTTGACCATCTTATTTACAATTTGATATACGAAGTAACTGAAGTACAAAAAGATGGGTATCTTCAAGTTTATCCGATCCTTGGGCAAGATGAAGAAGGTATGTACTTAGATCCGAGCGATCCATCCTACAGCAGAGATTACTCACATTGGAAAGTGCCTTGGGACATTGGAAATGACCCAAGCTACGGCAACGAATTGGAAGGCGACCAAAGAGCACCCGTTGGTTGGAGCGTTAAACTGGCTTTGCCTGATAATTTGATGCAACATAATGTAAACTTCGGCAACTTGTTGGCAGCTCCGGAATTAAGCATCACAAAATCCGGGGATACCTTGTCAAAAACAGGCGATACTGTAAACTACACATTTGTTATTGAAAACACCGGAAACATCCCGTTAAGCAGGACAAGCGTCAACGATGACGTTTTGGGTGACTTGACTAGTTTGTTCCCGGCTGAATTGGCTGTCGGAGCAACTGAAACTGTCAGCGTCAGTCATGTTGTTACAGAAACCGAAGGTGCGGAAGATGAGTTGACCAATACGGTCACCGCCATCTACGCTACAGGCGTTACTGGCATCACTTCTGTAACCGCGACCGATACTCATACGGTACAGCTTGTACATCCGGACTACACCTTGACTAAAGTGGCAGCACCTACCATTGGTGCTGAAGGGGCCATGATCACCTACACCATCACCATTCAAAATACCGGGGATGTTCAGTTGAATCTGATATCCGCAACCGACACACTCTTTGGTGACGTAGCAAGTCAGTTCCCGGCTACCTTGGCCGTTGGTGCAGATGCAACCGTGATAACCATGACCAGAGCAATTCAGTCAGGAGATCCTGACCCGGTAGACAACATCATAACCACCGTTTACCAGGTAGAAGGACTTCCTAACCAGTTGACAAGAAGCGACAGTGCCTCCGTCGACGTTGTACATCCGGCTCTTAGCATCACAAAATCCGGAGATGCTTTGTCAAAAACAGGTGATACTGTAAACTACACATTTGTTATTGAAAACACAGGTGACATCGAGCTCACCAGGACAAGCGTCATAGACGATGTTCTTGGCGACTTGACAGATCAGTTCCCTGCTACTCTTGCAGCAGGTGGACAGGCTACCGTAACCGCAAGTCATGTTGTTACAGAAACCGAAGGTGCGGAAGATGAGTTGACCAATATAGTCACAGCCATCTACGCTACAGGTGTTACAGGCATCACTTCTGTAACCGCGACCGATACTCATACGGTCCAGCTTGTACATCCGGACTACACCTTGACTAAAGTGGCAGCACCTACCATCGGTGCGGAAGGAGCCATGATCACCTACACCATCACCATTCAAAATACCGGGGATGTTCAGTTGAATCTGATATCCGCAACCGACACACTCTTTGGTGACGTAGCAAGTCAGTTCCCGGCTACCTTGGCCGTTGGTGCAGATGCAACCGTGATAACCATGACCAGAGCAATTCAGTCAGGAGATCCTGACCCGGTAGACAACATCATAACCACCGTTTACCAAGTAGAGGGACTTCCTAACCAGTTGACAAGAAGCGATAGTGCCTCCGTCGACGTTGTACATCCGGCTCTTAGCATCACAAAATCCGGAGATACCCTGTCAAAAACAGGTGATACTGTAAACTACACATTTGTTATTGAAAATACAGGTGACATCGAGCTCACCAGGACAAGCGTCATAGACGATGTTCTTGGCGACTTGACAGATCAGTTCCCTGCAACTCTTGCAGCAGGTGGACAGGCTACCGTAACCGCAAGCCATGTTGTTACGGAAACCGAAGGTGCGGAAGATGAGTTGACCAATACAGTCACCGCCATCTACGCTACAGGCGTTACTGGCATCACTTCTGTAACCGCGACCGATACTCATAC
>NZ_JADNRK010000021.1 GCF_015594845.1 Alkalibacter mobilis
TACACCTTTAGGTGCATAATCTTATTATACAGTTGGTGGCTCTCACCATGGAACAGGTGGCTCAATTCCGTGAACAGACTTGCTCTATTCTATGGAAAAGCTGGCTCTATCCCATGGTTATATACAGTCTGTAAGAACATTAGGCCTGAACTCCCAGGGATAATTCATCTGAACAAGAAAGAACACGTAGTTTTTGTATCCTTCCTTTTGTAATGAAGTCAGCTCCTTGATATGCTTGCTTCCTCTGTCAGTAGGTGCATCGGGGAATTTAGCTATCTTGTTATCTTCCAAAGTGACACCTTTCACTTCGATAAAACCGGTTGACTCTCTGGTTTCATAATAAAAATCAAATCGCGACTTCCCCATTCCAACCTCAGGCTTCAAGAAATGTATGTCTGTTAATTCCGTTATCTTTTTATTTAGTATCCCTTCTTCCACTACCTTGTTTGGGATTTGAGAATCTATGTTTATCAGAACTTCTTTATCTAAAATCCTCTTTTCTACGCCAATCAAATCAAACCTTGTCTTTCTATTAGGATTTTCAGACTTGTCAAGATAAACCTTGGCTCCGTGCAATAAGATTTCTTTGCATCTACCAGTATTTTTAACATGTACGGTTTCAATTTTGTCATCGACAACAACATTCGCAATAAATCTATTCGGTCTGTCCACGAATTGTCCCTCGTGTATATTTCTGTATTTCATAATATCATTTCCTATTCAAAATATTTTGCATTTCAATAACTTTTTCCTTGTTCAATGAGTATTTAAAAACAGATACCATTGATGCTATAAAACTGATAGCTGAACCAAAGCCAATAACCAAACCCATTGTTATGGCTGTGGTGTCAGTTTGAAAAGCCAAATCAGAATCAAAACCGATAATTTGCAGAATCCATCCTATCAATAATAAAGTTATGGACTGGGACAGTTTATAAAACATGGTCAGAAATCCGTAATAACTTCCTTCCGCCCTTTTTCCCGAGTTGACTTCGTCAAAATCTATCACATCAGCCATCATGGAAAGAGGCAGTGTGAACAGACCTGATGTTCCGAATCCTGCAAGCAATGCAAAAGGGATGAAAAAAATTATGCTGCCGCTTACGGCATCCTTTGCGAAAGTCAATACAGCAAAAAATAGACAACTAACAAGACTCATGCCTATTCCCAATATCATTGATGGCCTTTTGTCTAACTTTTGGCTGATTTTAAACCAAATCGGCTGAGCCAGAATGGAAACTGCAAACTGGATCCCTACAATGGCTGCAATCTGTTGACTATTTAGAAAAAAAGTATACGTAAAAACATGCAGTCCCATATTCGCAATCAAAGCTGATGCTATATTGTTGAACATATATGAGAATGAAACTGCCCTGAATGCTGAATTCATAAAAATAGTCTTAAACTCGTTCAAAAGTTCAACAAAACTCAATTTCCTTGCTTTTTCATCTATTTTTTCGTTTATTACCGGTATGTACTTTTTCGTAGTACCAAAACAAATGACTGAAAAGAAAATAATTATTACTGATGAAAAGAAACCCATTTTGCTATATGAGTCAGGATTTAATTGTCCAGCCGGAAACAAGCCGGTTGGTCTAAAAAACACATACATTCCAAAAACAGAAACGAACGCCAAGCCCAACAAGAAAAATATTGTCTTTACACCTTGTATTTCAGTTCTTTCATTATAATCGTCAGACAACTCCGCTCCAAGTGCTGTATACGGTGTCACATAGATGGTGCTGAATGTTTTTATCGTCAATAGTAGAAGCACGATCAATCCGAATTTTAGAGGCAGCACCATTTCCTTGTCCAAATTCCACAATAAGAGATTGGCAGCTGCCATGCCGGCACCACCTATCAAAATATACTGGTGTCTTCTTCCAAATCTTTTCGACCTTGTAATATCTGAAATGTGTCCCATCAACGGGTCGGTCAAAGCATCCCATATGATACTCGTACTCATAGCTATTCCTATCATGGACCCGGGTATATCAAGTATTGCCGTACAATAAAAAACCAGGTAAGTCCCAATCACCTGATTGATTACACCAGTACTGAAATTTCCCGTTCCGTATCCAATTTTGTCTTTAAAAGGTATCATTTCTCACCTGTGTGTTAATTATTCATATTTTTAATTTAAACTATCAAATTATTTTAGCACAATTTGATTTTTTTATCACGGTGTTTATATTGAAATATTGCTATAACGAGTTCTTTCATTTATAATAATCATATTGGAGTATTATGCATTTAATTCAAATTTTGCTAATATATTTTCATTTTTATAGAATTTCACACTGGAGGTTGTGCAACATGTTGAAAGAATTAAGCCAGATGGCAGAAAAAAGTAGTTTTATAAGCCCTGACTTGTATACAAAGTACGAAGTTAAAAGAGGTCTGCGCGATATTACCGGTAAGGGCGTTCTTACGGGACTAACCGAAATTGGTGAGGTGCACTCCTATATAATTTGTGACAATGAAATGATCCCCGAGCCGGGAAGGCTTTTCTACAGAGGTATAGATGTTTCAGACTTGACAAAAGGATTTATGGAGGAGAATAGAAACGGATTCGAAGAAACAGTGTATTTGCTGCTTTTTGGAAATCTGCCTTCCAAGGATAAATTGGATGAATTTCAAAATCTTTTGTCCGATTTCCGAAGCCTTCCCCGTTCATTTGTTCGGGATATGATTCTAAAGGCTCCCAGCAAAGATGTCATGAACATGCTTGCCAGAAGCGTTTTAGCCCTATACAGCTATGATGACAATGCAGATGACATTTCAATTGAAAATGTTTTGAGACAAAGTCTTGGTTTGATAGCCCAGTTCCCTTTATTGGCTGTCTACAGCTATCAGGCAATCAACCATTATTATGGAAACAAGAGTCTTATCATACACAGCCCTCGAAAGGATTACTCTACTGCAGAAAATATTCTGCACCTTTTAAGGCCTGACAGTTCATTTACACCCTTGGAGGCAAAAATACTGGATTTATCACTTGTCTTACACGCCGAGCATGGTGGTGGAAATAATTCTACTTTTACAACTCATGTAGTAAGTTCAGCAGGAACTGACACATATTCATCAGTAGCTGCCGCATTGAGTTCATTAAAAGGTCCCAGACATGGGGGTGCAAATATCAAAGTAGTCCAGATGTTTGACGATTTAAAAGCAAATGTCAAGGATTGGACAGACCATGATCAAATCAAATCTTATTTGAAAAGCTTGCTTGACAAGGAAGCTTTTGACAAAACTGGACTGATTTATGGAATGGGTCATGCCGTTTATTCAATATCCGACCCCCGCGCCGAAATCTTAAAAGCCCAGTGCCGTCAACTTGCAATCGATAAAGGTTTGGAAAATGAATTTGAATTGTACAAAAATGTCGAGATGTTGGCACAGGAAGTTATCCAAGAAGAACGAAAAATATACAAAGGCGTAAGCGCCAATGTTGATTTTTATTCAGGTTTTATCTATAGAATGTTAAACTTGCCTGAAGAACTTTTAACACCGATATTTGCTATATCTCGTATTGCCGGTTGGAGTGCCCACAGGATAGAAGAATTGGTCAACAAGGGCAAGATAATCCGTCCCGCATACAAGAGCATATCTAAAAGATGTAATTACGTTAAACTGGAAAATAGAAAATAGAAAAGATATTCGAAGGAGGATTTACTATGGGAAAAGCATTGATAATAGGAGCAGGCGGTGTTTCAAACGTCGTTGTACACAAGTGCTGCCAAAATTCAGACGTTTTTGAAGAAATCTGTTTGGCCAGCAGAACAAAATCAAAATGCGACGCCATCGTTGCAGGACTTCCTGAAACTAAAACCAAGGTAACTACGGCTCAAGTGGATGCTGACAAAACGGAAGAAGTGGTGACACTTATAAGAAGCTTTGAACCTGATATAGTTATAAACGTAGCACTGCCTTACCAAGACTTGACAATAATGGATGCCTGTCTTGAAACGGGAGTGGATTATCTGGATACTGCAAATTATGAACCGCCTGATGTGCCAAAGTTTGAATACAAATGGCAATGGGCTTACAAGGACAAGTTTGAAAAAGCTGGAATCACAGCATTATTGGGAAGCGGATTTGACCCGGGAGTAACAGGTGTATTTAGCGCCTATGCTCAAAAACATTACTTCGACGAGATCCACTACATTGATATCGTTGATGCAAATGCCGGTGATCACGGTTATCCATTCGCCACAAACTTCAACCCTGAAATCAACATTAGAGAAATTACGTCGAACGGAAGATATTACAAAGATGGAGAATGGATCGAAACCAAGCCACTCGAAATCAAGAAAACCTACGATCTTCCAACTATTGGTGAAAAGGACATTTACCTTTTGTACCATGAAGAATTGGAATCACTTTCTAAAAATATTCGCGGAATCAAGCAAATCAGATTTTGGATGACATTTTCAGAAAAATACCTGACACATTTAAAAGTTCTTCAAAATGTTGGCATGACATCGATCGAACCAATAGAATTTGAAGGCAAGAAAATAGCTCCATTACATTTCTTGAAAGCAGTACTTCCAGATCCAGCATCATTAGGGCCTAGAACCAAAGGTAAAACAAATATCGGTTGCATCTTCCAAGGAATAAAAAATGGCGAACCCAAGACTTACTATGTTTATAATATATGCGATCATCAGGAAGCTTACAAAGAAGTCGGTTCTCAAGCGATTTCGTACACTACCGGTGTTCCAGCAATGATAGGTGCGATGCTGATGCTAAAAGGAATATGGAAAAAACCCGGCGTTTTCAATGTCGAGGAATTCGATCCGGATCCATTTATGGATGCTTTGAATAAAAACGGTCTTCCCTGGCATGAGTCATTTGAACCAGTGTTGTTGGACTAGGAGGTTTTCATGGGAATAGATTTCGATAAGGTACCCACTCCATGCTATGTAGTGGATGAGAGTCTTATAAAAAAGAATCTTGAAACTCTAAAATCAGTTCAAGACAAAACAGGCTGTAAAATATTATTGGCACTCAAGGGCTTTTCCATGCACTCCTTATTCCCCTTGATTGGTGAATATCTTAAAGGAATAACGGCAAGTTCCTTGTTTGAGGCGCGACTTGGCTTTGAAAAGATGGGAAAGGAAGTCCACGCTTATGCACCAGCTTTTGTTGAAGATGATTTTGAAGAACTTATGGGGTATGTTGATCATCTTGTTTTTAATTCCTTCTCACAATGGATGAAATACAAACCCAAAATTGAAAGCAATAAAAACAAAAAAATCGAGTGTGGAATAAGGATAAATCCGCAGTACTCTGAAATTTCGACTCCGATTTATAACCCTTGCTACACTAATTCACGTCTTGGCGTAACACTGGAAAACTTTAGACCGGATCTGCTTGAAGGTATTCAAGGTCTGCATTTTCACACTATGTGCGAACAAAATTCCGATACACTCGAACGAACAATAAAAGTGATTGATGAAAAATTCGGTGAGTATTTAAAAGGGATGAAGTGGCTTAATTTTGGTGGTGGCCACCATATTACACGAGATGATTACGATATTGAGAAACTGATCAAATCAATAAATTTTATGAAAGATAAATACGATCTCCAGATATACTTAGAGCCCGGTGAGGCTATCGCTTTAAATACGGGATATTTGGTAGGCTCTGTTTTGGATATCGTAAACAACGGAATGGATATTGCTATTCTTGACGTGAGTGCTGCATGCCATATGCCTGACGTATTGGAGATGCCTTATAGACCGAATATAATTGGATCCGAATTGCCGGGAATCTATCCGCATACCTACCGACTGGGCGGCAATACGTGTTTGGCCGGAGACATAATAGGAGATTACTCGTTCAAAGAACCCTTAAAACCCGGAGATAAACTGGTGTTTTGTGACATGGCTCACTATACCATGGTGAAAAACAACATGTTCAACGGTGTCAACCTTCCTTCCATAGCTACACATTCTGAAACGGAGGGTTTAAAAATCATTAGAAAATTTCATTTTGAAGACTACGCCAACAGATTATCATAAAAAACAGCCGAGAACAGAACAACTGTCTCGGCTGATTTAAGGAGAAAAAATGAGACTACGAAAAAAACCCTGGGCCGAACCTGAAATGAGACTTGATAACAAGGTGATATTCACTCCGTCGGACCTTAAGGGTAAATGGAAAAATGAATTCGGAAATTCAAATCCAATTTGTTTGGAGATTGGCAGTGGCAAAGGTAAATTTATAACCGAATTGGCTCTGGCTAACCCAGATGTCAATTACATTGCTCTAGATTATCAAAATGAAGTCCTTGTATATATGCTTCGAAAAGCGAATTCCATGGAATTGAACAACCTGAGGATCATCCCATCAAAAGCCGATTTCATCGATGAATATTTTGATGCAAATGAAATAACAAAAATTTTTATTAATTTCTGCAATCCTTGGCCCAAGACACGACATCAGAAAAGGCGTCTTACACATTCTGTTTTTTTGCAGAAATACAGGAAATTTTTAACGAACAAGGGTACCCTCCAACTTAAAACCGACGATCAGGGACTTTTTCTTGACAGCTTGGATTATTTAAAGGCCGAAGGGTTTGTGGATATTAAAGTCATCCACGATCTTTACAAAGAAATGATCCCGGATAATATCACTACTGAATATGAAGAAAAATTTCACGGCCAGGGAATAAAAATACGCTACGGATTATTCGAAAACCAAACTTGATTTACATTTTTTTGGGAATCCAAGGGAAGAATTTGTTTGTCACTTTGGCATACTCTCTAAATTCTTCTCTTTTCATATATTTTTTTTCAAGCAATGGAACTCCCGATACAAACAATAACAAATAAGTAATGGTCGCGGGGCTTACTATCAACCACATATCACGTACAGATACTACAGCAACTAAAAATATTCCCCACCACATAGTCGCTTCTCCAAAATAATTAGGATGCCTGGTATACTTCCATAGACCGTACTTCATAACCCTCCCCTTGTTATTCGCATCTTTGACAAACTGCCTTAACTGATAATCGCCAACAGCCTCAAAATAAAACCCTATTATCCAAATTAGCGCTCCAATGTATGATAGAAAACCTATTTTACCCGGTACCATCAAATTTACAGTTATGATTGGCAAAGCAATGATATATTGCAATAATCCTTGAACAAAAAATACGTTAAAGTACGCTTTCAAATAATAATTGCTCTCGCCCCATTTTTTTCTCATATCAACATATCTATAATCTTCAGGTTTTCCCCAGTTTCTGATGGAAATGTAAAAAAACAATCTTAGCCCCCACGCAGCCACAAAAAATGTGGTCAACATTGCCCGCTGAGTATAAATATCCCCCCTTAAAAGAGAATAAATGGCCAGAAATACAAAACCAGGTCCCCACGCAATGTCAACAATGGAATTGTTTCTCCTAATTTGAGCCAAAATAAAAACCACTCCAAAATATGCTAAAACTACAAATCCTGCTTCCAGATACAAATTCATTACCATCCCTCACTCATCTGCCATAATGGCCACAGCGACGCATCCGATTCCTGCGCTCATGGCAACTATAGGTGATATGTTCATCACATACTCAGGTTCGGATCCTAAAAGTTTAGAAAATCTTTTTCTATACTCATCAGCTCTTTCCTCCGCCCCGGCATGGATGACTGCAAATCTGAGATTGCCATTCTTACCTTTAAATTCCTTAACCCTTTTTTCAATTTTAGACGTATTTCCCTTCAAACTGAAAGCTTTGTCCAATATTGTTCCCATTCCGGAATCATCCAACGAAATAACAGGTTTTAAATTTAGTGCCCGGGCTGCCAAACCAGTCACTTTATTTACTCTTCCAGATCTCACCATATATTTTAGAGTTGTCACGCTGACAAATATTTTGGTCTTTTTTATATGGGATTCAATGCTCTCTACAACTTTTGCAACACTTAATCCACTATCTATCAATTCTGCCGCTTTAAGAACCAGTAGACCCTGTGCTCCTGAATTTTGTTTTGAATCGATCACATGTATCCGCTTTTCGTTTTCATTAAACTTTTTTGCTGCATTTAAGATAGTTTGGTAAGTTCCACTAAGTGGTTTTGCAACAGTGATGACTATTGCCGAATCATAGTTCTGAATCAAATTCCCTAAAATATTTTCAACAACCTTTAAATTAGGTTGAGATGAAGTTGGATACTCATCGATTTCATCCAATAGTTTGTAGAAGGTTTCACTGGTAATGGTCATTTTATCCAGGTACGCACTGTCTTCAATCATGAGATTCAATGGTATCATGCTAATTTGATATTTATCCATCACGTCTCTTGGGATATCGGCTATGGAATCTGTAACCAGCGCAACTGAGTACTTCCTATTGTAAATGGCATCATATTGATTTTTCATGTCATCCGCTTTTTGTTGAAGTATCTTGCCGTAATTTCTCAATGACATGAATACTTTGCTGGGATCGTTTGTATGTATGTGAATCCTAATTTTTGTATCATTTCCAGCCACTATCAATGAATCTCCCATTTGTTTTAACTCATTTTTGATTTCCTCAATATCTTGATCGATATTATTTTTCAAAATCAATCCTTCAGTGCAATATCTGAAATTAAAATTTTCATGAATACTACTCGGATGTTCTCCCAATAGCAAGGGATGTTCATCTTGAAGCATTAATTTTTCAACGATTCCAGTTTTAAGGAATTTCACGAACCCTTCAACAAAGTGAACAAACCCTTTTGCACCTGAATCCACAACAGCAGCATCTTTCAATACTTTTAGTTTTTCTGTAGTTTCTTGCAGCGATTTAATAGCAGTTTCCAATGAAATGGAAAGAAGCTCACTAAAATCACCTGCACTTTCTCTAATGCTGTACATGTGGTCTGCCCATTCTCTTATTACAGTGATCATGGTTCCTTCTACAGGATTTGAGATCGCGCTGTAAGCTTGTGGAACAGCTTTTTTTGCTGACTCTGTAAAGGATCCGATAGTTAGTTCGTCTTCATTGGTTAAATTTTTTGATATACCATTCAGATACTGGGCGAATATTATTCCCGAATTTCCTCTTGCGCCCACTAATGCAGCATCAGCTATAGACTTGAAAGTATCTGAAGCAGATTTTTCTATTTTAGCCTCTTCAATGATCGTTACCATAGTGCTTGCTAAATTATTGCCGGTATCTCCATCTGGAACTGGAAAAACATTTATATCATTTAAGTTTTGCTTTTGGGATATTACTTCATTTGCGCCTGATACAAATAAATGGTAAATATTTTCTCCTGATAATTTACTAAACCTCATAGCTCATCCCCCTACCTGTTAAGAAATGATGTGTATATCAAATATGTTATCGCAGAAGTAGATCCACTTAAAAATGTACCCCAAAGCAGGTCCACAATGGTTATAAAAACCGGCCAATCCTTAACAGTTGCAAGATTTGTCAAATCATAGGTTGCATAAGCAATAAATCCAAAAAATCCTCCAACTGTCAATGCGTATAAGAAGCTCTTTTTTTCCACCGCCGGATTTACGACAAAAAATACAATCCCACCCACAAATATCAAGTAAAAAATAACAGCCGCAACCCAGTTTACATTTTGTTTCATCAAATACCCAAGATATTTTTGGTATATATTCTTTGCTATCAAACCGAGCCACAACAAATCAATTGCAAAAAATACTATCGTGGTTACAACGTACATCTTTAAAGTTTGCATTTCAATCTCCTCCTTTCTTAAAGATATTTACCCAAAAGCCGCCATTAAATTCAACGTTGCCAACCTGTTCAAAAAAATTAGTTGAATTTATATTAAGTTTTATATAAAATGTATAAAAATACAGCAACTGAAAAATGGCTTGCAGAGAGGAAAATGTTTATGAATATGAAATTGATAAAAAGGCTTCCTTCGAAAGAAGAAATCCGAGATATTCTACCTGTTTCTTCAACGGCTCAAAAATCCAGAGAGCTTAAAATTTCTGAGATAAAATCGATATTTGAAGGAAATGACGATCGATTTTTAATAATAGTTGGTCCGTGCTCTGCTGACAATGAGAATTCGGTTTTTGACTACATTGAAAAATTGGCAAAATTACAGGAATCCGTATCGGAACAGATCCTTATTATTCCCAGGATCTATACCAATAAACCGAGAACCACAGGTGGAGGTTACAAAGGAATGCTGCATCAGCCCGACCCCAATAAAGAACCGGACATGTCTGAAGGAATCAAAGCAATGAGAAAAATGCATATTCGAGCTTTGGAGGCTTTTCATATGCCTGCAGCTGATGAAATGCTATATCCGGATAATTACTCTTATTTGGACGATATACTGGGTTACATAGCAATTGGTGCCAGATCCGTAGAAAATCAGCAACACAGGCTAACTTCAAGTGGTGTTGATATACCTGTGGGTATGAAAAATCCTACCGGCGGTGACTTGTCTGTAATGCTAAATGCCATAAATGCAGCTCAGCAGGAACATCGTTTTATATATAGAGGATTTGATGCTCAAACCTTTGGCAACCCTTTTACACATGCCATACTTAGAGGCGCTGTGGATCTGTACGGAAAAAACATTCCTAATTATCATTATGAAGACTTGAAATTCTTTTCAGAGTTATATGATAAGACCGAATTTGCAAACAAGGCAATAATCATCGATACCAATCATTCAAATTCTATGAAACGATTTAAGGAACAACCGCGGATTTCTAAGGAAATTTTATGGAGCAGAAAGTACGATCCATTGATCAAAAAAATGGTGAAGGGTTTAATGATAGAAAGTTATCTTGAAGAAGGCAGCCAGGATCTTACGGAAAACACATACGGAAAATCCATAACTGATCCGTGTCTTGGATGGAAAGATACCGAAAAACTTCTATATCATATAGCAGAAAATGTATAAAGGGCGCTCTGCCCTTTATTTTATTAATGAAAAGGGCTGATAATATGGAAAACAGATATCGCATAATAAATAATAAAACTATTTCACAGGGCAATAATGTAACATATTGGATGAGCCGCGACCAGCGGATCGAGGATAATTGGGCTCTAATCTATGCCCAAAATCAAGCTGAAACCACGAAAAAATCTTTGACCATATTATTTTGTTTGGATGAAAATTATCCTTCTGCCACCCGAAATCATTTTGACTTTATGACTACCGGTCTTCTTGAATGCAAAATATCTTCGGAAAAGTTGAATATTCCAATGCACGTATTAGTTGGATCCCCTTCGGAAATTGTACCCGAATATTTAAAGGCCTCAAATACATCTCTTTTGGTCAGTGACTTTTCTCCTCTTAGGATCAATAGATACTGGAAAGAACTAATCAACGATAAAATAGATATCCGACATGTTGAAGTAGATTCGAGAAACATAGTTCCCTGTTTTCTGGCCTCTAATAAAAAAGAATATGGTGCTTATACAATAAGACCAAAGATTAATAAAAATCTTGAATTTTATCTTACTGATTTTCCTAAAATCAAACATCATCGACTTAATAATTCAATAAAAATTCCGGAAAGTTTTAAAACATATCATTTTGACAAATTTAGTAAGGTGAGTTTTTCAGGTTCGAAACAGGCAAGGAATCTTTTGGAAAAATTTATCTTCAGTAAAATGGATAATTACGACAAAAAAAATGATCCTAATTCACATGTAGTATCCGAATTGTCCAAGCACCTTCATTTCGGACAGATATCCAGCCAAAGAATCGCTTTGGAAGTTATTAGAAGCAAAAATCCGGATAAGGGGTTTTTAGAAGAATTGATCATTAGAAGAGAGCTTGCGGATAATTTCTGTTTCTACGATGTAAACTATGATTCTGTAGAATCGTTTCCTCCCTGGGCAAAAAAAACCCTAAATGATCATTTAAGCGATGAAAGAGATTTCATATATGACTTTCCAGCTTTCGAAAATGGTCTCACCCACGATCCATTATGGAACGCAGCACAAAAACAATTAATAAATACTGGTTATATGCATGGATACATGCGAATGTACTGGGCCAAAAAAATACTTGAATGGACTCCTTCTCCTTCAGAGGCCATGAAAATTGCAATTCATTTAAATGACACCTATTCTTTAGATGGGAGAGATCCCAATGGGTATGCGGGCATTGCCTGGTCCATCGGCGGTGTCCACGACAGAGCTTGGAAAGAAAGACCTGTGTTTGGTAAGATCCGCTATATGAATTACAACGGTTGCAAAAGAAAATTCGATGTAGAAAAATATATATCCGAATACATATAAAAAAACGAACGACCTTTCAGTCGTTCATTTTTATTTGAGTAAAATCAACCTTTTTTGATAGCATCAAATTTACAGGCTTCATAACAAGCTCCGCACTTGATACATTTACTTTGGTCTATGACATGTACTTTTTTGGGCGCCCCTTCAATACAGTTTACTGGACAAACTCTTGCGCAAGCAGTACAACCGACACATTTATCAGGGATTATTTCATAGCTCAAAAGATTTTGACACACACCCGAAGGACATTTCTTTTCATTGACATGTGCCTCGTACTCATGCCTGAAGTACTTTAAAGTCGATAAAACCGGATTTGGGGCAGTTTGACCTAAACCGCAAAGTGATGTATCTTTAATTGCCGATCCGAGTTCTTCAAGCATTTTCAAATCTTCGGGGGTTCCTTTTCCTTCCGTGATTTTTTCTAGGATTTCCAAAAGTCTTTTATTTCCGACCCTGCAAGGAGTACATTTTCCGCATGACTCTTCGACAGTAAATTCCAAATAAAATTTCGCAATATTTACCATGCAATCATCTTCATCCAATACTATCATTCCACCTGAACCCATCATGGATCCAATCTGAATCAATGAATCATAATCTATTGGAGTATCTAGAAATTGATCGCTGATACATCCACCGGACGGTCCACCGGTTTGAACAGCTTTAAATTTCTTACCGTTTTTAATTCCACCACCAATTTCATAAATAATTTCTCTAAGTGTTATTCCCATAGGAACTTCTACCAGACCGACATTATTTATTTTCCCAGCTAACGCAAAAACCTTTGTCCCTTTGGATTTTTCCGTACCGATTTTTGCAAACCAGTCAGATCCTCTATTGATTATTACAGGGATGTTTGCAAGTGTTTCAACATTGTTAACTATTGTAGGTTTTCCCCAAACGCCACTTTCCGCAGGGAATGGAGGCTTAGTGGTAGGTTCTCCTCTTTTCCCTTCGATAGAGTGAATTAGAGCTGTCTCCTCACCGCATACAAACGCACCCGCACCCAGTTTTAACTCGATATCAAAATTAAATCCACTTCCAAATATATCCTCACCCAGCATCCCAGTTTCCTTTGCCTGGGCAATTGCGATTTTCAATCTTTCTATTGCCAAAGGATATTCCGCTCTAATGTAAATATAGCCGTGACTTGCGCCTATCGCATAACCTGCAATCGCCATGGCTTCCAGAACAGAATGCGGATCTCCTTCCAGAATCGATCTATCCATAAATGCTCCCGGATCACCTTCATCAGCATTGCACACAACATATTTTTGATCTGCATCGTATTTAGTTGCGAAGTCCCACTTCATACCAGTGGGGAAACCTCCACCACCTCTTCCGCGAAGTCCCGATTCTTTGACTGAATCTATAACATCTCTTGGTGTCATTTGAGTAACAGCTTTACCCAGCGCTTGATAACCGTCATTTGCAAAATACTCATTAATATTTTCAGGATCAATGAAACCGCAGTTTCTCAAAGCGATCCTCAATTGTTTTTTGTAAAATGGCATTTCTTTATGCTCAGCCAGTTTCACTTCCAAAGTCGGTTCTTCGTATAGAAGTCTTTCGATCCGTCTACCTTTCACCAAGTGTTCAGCCACTATTTCCTTGGCATCTTCAGGTTTGACTTCAATATAAAAGACATTATCTGGATATACCTTTACTATAGGACCTTTTTCACAAAAGCCAAAACATCCTGTTACCAATGCCTGAACATCATTTTCCAACCCGTTTGCCTTTATCTCTTCTCTTAATGTTTCCAATAATATGTCGCTGTCGGAAGCGTGGCAACCTGTACCTCCACAAACCAACAAATGCATTTTATAACTCATCAAGATATCCCCCTATTCTCTCGCCGTATTAAATGATTTGTTCATAATGGCATTTTCCAATAATATGCCTTGTTTAATATGTTTTTGAATAATTTCTCTTCCTCTTTCTTCGTCTACCAAACTATATACTACCGACGGTTTATCGGGAAAAAGAACCTCGACTATTGGTTCCTCTTCACAAAAGCCCATACAACCGGTCTGAGTAACACTGACATTTGTAATATTTTCCTTCTCAAGTTCATCAACTATGGCATTCATAGTCTCTCTGGCACCTGATGCGATACCGCAAGTAGCCATTCCTACCCTGATTTGTACTCTATCTTCACTTTCAGATGTTGATCTAAGATTAAAGGACTTCTCAGCTTCTTCTCTGATTTTCATCAATTCATCCAAAGACTTGATCTTGCTCATTTGTATTTCCTCCTAATCGTTGTATTCCGCCAAGATTTTGTTGACTTCTTTTGGCTTTATTTTGCCGTATACTTTTCCATTTATCATGACTACCGGAGCTAAACCGCAGGCTCCAACACATCTTAATCCGTCCAAAGAAAACTTTCCGTCAGGTGTAGTTTCACCAATCTTCAAATCAAGTTTTTTCTCCAACTCATTTACGATCTTATCGGCTCCTCTAACGAAGCAAGCTGTCCCGAGACAAACATTGATCGCGTATTTACCTTTTGGTACGGTGGTAAAGTAAGAATAAAAGGTTACAACTCCATACACTTTATTTGCTGGAACATTCAATTTATCTGCGATAAACTCCTGAACCTCTCTCGGCAAGTATCCGCATATTTCTTGAGCTTTGTGCAATACTGCTATAATGGCATTCTCTTTATCTGGTATTGCCTCGATGAATCGTTCAAGCTCATCGTACATCTCTTTTGTAAGCTGATTGTTTTCCATACAAATCCTCCTTGTAGTAAAAATAATTATGTGTTCATGCAATTTGACGTCAGGCACAGATACACTTATGAGATACGACTTATACTGTGATAAGGATCAATGCAACCGTATACAATATAGCACTCCCATTTGCCTATACAACCTATTATAACGCTAAAACACTTATTTTGAAACCGTTATCTTAAAATAGCAAATCCAATAGTAAATTGGATCATACCCAAACCTAATTTTACAATAGTGAGAATATTAGCGCAAGTATTTTGCTACTAAACTTTTTTATTTAAACCCGACTGTTCTTTTCTGATATAATTAGAAATAAAATCTAGGAGAAATTATGAAAACATTTAAAGATATTTCAAGTTTAAAATCGCATATTCAAAGTCACCCATTGGTTTTATTAATGATCTCATCTTCGGGTTGCAATGTCTGTGATTCGATCCTTGCTCAAATGACCAATTTTGAAAGAGAACATTCCAATGTTGAATTTGTAATGTCCAAATTGGATGATATGCCCAATCTTTCAGGAGAATTTGTGGTTTTCACTGTGCCGACGATCCTTGTATTTTTTGAAGGACGGGAAATTCTGAGAATGTCTCGGTTTATAGATTGGCTGAAATTAGATAAAGTATTGACCATGGCCTGCCAATAATCATATACAAAAATCAAAAGATCCCCTGCGCAGTTAAGTTACTTGCTCTGGCAAGGAATCTTGAATAATCTAAATGCTCAATTCAGAGGTGCAGCGTGGGCATCTTGTTGCATCTTTATTAATTTCCTCAAAACAATACGGGCATGTTTTTGTATTTGCCGGCGGTGTTGCTTCTTCTTCTTTTTTCTTCAAGCTGTTCAACTTTTTGATCACTAGGAATATGGAAAATGCAATAATCAAAAAATCTACGATATTATTTATGAACAATCCATAATTCAACGTCAAGGCTCCAGCAGCCTGAGCCTCCTCCAATGTTGCAAAATTACCTTCACTCAGAACGACAAACAAATTGGTGAAATCCATATTGCCGACTAACATACCTACCAGAGGCATTATAATGTCATTTACCAGAGATGTTACGATTTTCCCAAATGCGCCACCAATTATGATGCCAACCGCCAAGTCGATCATGTTCCCTTTCAATGCAAAAGCCTTGAATTCTTTTAGCATGAAATCACTCTCCTCGTATTATAGATTCTTATACTAGTATTATATCCTTTTTTTTAATTTTTAAAATAAAAAACTGTCTGATTATATAATCAGACAGCGAAATTTGTCATAATCAATTGAAATACCCTTTTACCTTGTCCCAAAAACTTTTTCCCTGTTCATGAATTTCATGCTGTCCGGATGTTTCGGCAAACTTTCTCAACAATTCCTTCTGATCATCGTTCAGCTTTTTAGGAATCTCCACTTTTACTTTTACGTACTGATCACCTTTGCCGTATCCCATGGGATTGACCACACCTCTGCCTTTCATTCGGAATGTTTGGTGAGATTGTGTGCCTTCAGGTATTGCAAATTTGATCTGTGCAACTTTCTTTTTGGATTCATCAAGTGAAGGTATCAATATTTCATCTCCAAGAGCTGCTTGCACGAATGTTATTGGTATCTCACAAAATATGTCGTTTCCTTCTCTTTCGAAAAATTCGTGAGGTTTAACACTGAAATATACGTATACGTCTCCCTTTGGACCGCCAAGCACTCCAGGTTCCCCCTCGCCTCTGAGAGGTAAAACAGATTCATTGTCCACTCCTGCTGGAATATTTATTTTGATCTTGCGTTCTTTTCTAACTTGTCCCTTGCCATTACATGTTTTGCAAGGTTTATCTATTATTTTCCCTTGACCGTGGCAAACATCACACGCTTTGACCGTCTGCATCATCCCGAAAGGCGTTCGTTGATTTACTTTGACTTGACCTGAGCCTCCGCAATTGGAACAAGTTTTTACATCAGACTCGCTTTCTGCTCCCAGACCATTGCATGTCTCACAATCTTCATTTCTATTGATTTTGATTTCTTTCTCTACGCCGAACACGGCCTCCTCGAAGCTCAAATCAACTTTGATCCTTATGTCTTGGCCCTTTTGCGGTCTTCTTGAACGTCCGCCACCTGAAAAACCACCACCAAACATATCAAAAATATCTCCAAAAATATCTTCGAATCCACTACCACCGAAGCCTCCAAATCCACCTGCTCCGCTCCCCATGCCTGCATGACCAAACTGATCATATTGTGATCTTTTTGATTTATCGCCCAAGACCTCGTAGGCTTCATTCACTTCTTTAAAATTGTCTTCAGCAACTTTATCATCCGGATTTCTGTCTGGATGATATTTCATAGCCAATTTTCTGTATGCTTTTTTTATCTCATCTTCTGAAGCGTTCTTTTCTACACCCAGAACTTCATAATAGTCTCTTTTACTCATAATTTCTCCCCTTGCTAATGATTCAAGGCTTTATAATATCATAAACCAGCAACCAAGGCAAATCGCATTGGTTGCTGAGTTGAGATTATTTACTGTCTTCGTCATCCACTACTTCGTAATCAGCATCAACCACGTCGTCATTTTCTTCTGTTTGTTGCCCTTGTTCCGAACCTGGTTCCTGAGAACTTTGTTCGTATAATTTTTGAGCTATAGGGTGGAATGCTTCGTTAAGTGCCTCAGTAGATTTTTTAATTGACTCCACATCTGTTCCTTCCATTTTTTCCTTCAGATCTTTGACTGCATCTTCTACCTTTTGTTTCTCTTCACCAGTAACTTTGTCTCCAAGATCTTTAAGAGATTTTTCTATTTGATATATAGTGGAATCGGCAGTGTTTTTAACTTCTACTTCTTCTTTTTTCTTTTTGTCTTCTTCTGCAAATTTCTCAGCTTCTTTTACTGCTTTTTCAATTTCGTCATCACTCATGTTGGTTGAAGACTGTATAACGACATTCTGTGATTTTCCTGTTCCCATATCCTTAGCGGAAACATTTACGATCCCATTTGCATCGATATCAAAAGTTACCTCTATTTGAGGTATTCCCCTTGGTGCTGGGGCTATTCCTGCTAATTGGAATCTACCAAGAGTTTTGTTGTAAGCAGCCATTTCACGTTCACCTTGAAGTACGTGTATGTCTACTGCCGTCTGATTATCAGCTGCAGTTGAGAAAATCTGGCTTTTCTTTGTAGGTATGGTCGTATTTCTTTCAATCAGCTTGGTAAATACTCCACCCATTGTTTCAATTCCCAGTGACAAAGGAGTTACATCCAAAAGAAGTACATCTTTTACTTCTCCTGCCAATACTCCGCCCTGGATCGCTGCACCGATTGCAACGCACTCGTCAGGATTGATTCCCTTATATGCATCTTTACCTGTAATTTTCTTGACAGCTTCCTGGACTGCAGGCGTTCTTGTAGAGCCACCGACCAAAATTACTTTATCTATTTTATTTGCTTCAAGTCCGGCATCCTTAAGAGCATTCTTGACCGGTCCAACCGTTCTTTCGACCAAATCAGAAGTCAATTCGTCAAATTTTGATCTGGTAAGTGTTATATCCAAGTGCTTCGGTCCCTCTTGAGTCGCAGTAATAAACGGCAAGTTTATATTTGAGCTCATTACTCCAGACAACTCGATTTTAGCCTTTTCAGCCGCTTCTTTCAGTCTTTGGAGAGCTATCTTGTCATTTCTAAGATCCACTCCATTTTCTCTTTTGAATTCGTCAGCCAAGTAATCAATTATCTTTTGGTCAAAATCATCTCCACCCAAGTGATTGTCTCCATTGGTGGCCAATACTTCAAAAACTCCATCGCCAAGTTCAAGGATCGAGACGTCAAAAGTTCCTCCACCTAGATCATACACCATGATCTTTTGGCTTTCGCCTTTGTCAAGGCCATATGCCAGAGAAGCTGCAGTAGGCTCGTTTATGATTCTCAAAACTTCCAGCCCGGCTATTTTGCCCGCATCTTTAGTAGCCTGTCTTTGGCTGTCACTAAAATAAGCTGGAACGGTAATTACAGCTTTTGTAACTGTCTCACCCAAATAAGCTTCCGCATCTGATTTCAGTTTTTGTAGAACCATCGCTGAAATTTGTTGTGGTGTGTAATCAGTTCCGTCGATTGTCACTTTATGATTTGTACCCATTTCTCTTTTGATCGATGAAACAGTTCTATCAGGATTTGTTACAGCTTGTCTCTTTGCAACTTGTCCTACCAATCGTTCGCCATCTTTAGTGAAAGCTACAACTGACGGAGTCGTTCTATTACCTTCTGCATTAGGGATAACAACCGGCTCCCCACCTTCAAGTACAGCTACACATGAATTTGTTGTCCCCAAGTCGATTCCTATTATTTTTTCTTTTCCCATATTTATATCCTCCTAATTTTTCAGTTTTTCTTGCAAATCTTGACCATGGCAGGTCTTATCACTTTTTCTTTAAAGGAATATCCCTTTTGGAATACTTCCATTATTTCATCATCTTCAAATTCATCGGAATCTTCGACAGTTACACCATGATGAAATTTCGGATCGAAACTTTCACCCTCACAATCGATTTCCTTGAGACCTTCATTGCTTAAAACTTCGAGCAATCTAGCCAAAACCATCCTGACTCCGTTGGCATAATCGTCCTGAATATTTGAGTCATCAAGGGATTTTACCGCTCTTTCCAAATTGTCCAAAACTGGTAACATTTTGGACGAAAAATCTTCCAAAGCAAATTTATAGATATCTTCTTTTTCTTTTACAGTTCTTTTCTTGTAGTTTTCAAAGTCGGCTTGAAGTCTCATCAACTGATTTTTGAGATCTTTTTCCTTGTCGCTTTCTTCCGATACATTCTTTTGAGTGTCTTCAGACAAATTTTCCTCCTTTACGGATTCGTCGGTCTCATTCATCAAATCTTCCTGTTTTTGCTTTTCTTCTTTTTTCCTACTGCTCAATATCATCACCCTTTTTGTTTTCTTCCAACCTGTAATCATTCAATTGTTTATTAAGTTCAGAACTTAAAAAGTTCATAACAGAAACAACATAGTCGTAATTCATTCTCGTTGGTCCTATAACTCCGATGCTTCCTATGTCTTCCCCATTTAATCTGTAAGTGGCAGTTATCAGACTGCAATCTTTGAACTCATTTATCTCATTTTCGGTTCCTATGACGATATTGAGGGCATTTTTACTGACATCACTCAATATTTCCGCCAACTTGTTTTTTTCTTCTATTATGTCCAAAAAACCTTTCGCTTTTACTATGTCATAGAATTCAGGATAATTCAAAATATTAGTCACGCCGTTTGAGTATACAAGATTTTCTCTTCGGTTGATCAAAATGTCTTTGAATATGGATATCACTTCCTGCAGAAGTTCATTTTCCCTTACAGTCAGGTCATTGATCTTTCCAGTCAATTCGCTTCCTATATTTTTGAACATTGCTCCCTTTATGACGTGATTAAGTATATTGTTTAATTTGTTTATCTCTTTGTCGCTTATTTTTCTTGTCAGCTTGATCTCATAATTGTTAATAATGTTCTCTTTTGTAACAACGACCATCAAGACCCTCTCATCTACGATAGGCACCAATTGTACGTGTTTACAATTCAGGCTTTCCATTTGCGGTAAAGACACTATAGAGGTGTAACTTGTCAGCTGGGCTATGACCCTGGCGGTATGCTTCAGTGCCTTGTCCACTTCTTCGACATATTGAGTATAACTCTGCCTGATTTCCTTTTCTACGTTCTTATTTAGATTGCTGAGTTTCATGAGTTCATCGACATACAGACGATATGCCTTTTGGGAAGGGATCCTTCCCGCTGAAGTGTGCGGTTGTATTAAAAACCCCATTTCTTCCAAATCAGACATTTCATTTCTGATCGTTGCAGCGCTTATACCCAGATTATATTTTTTGGCAATTGTTCTTGAACCTATCGGCTCTGCAGTTTCAATATAATCCTTTATAATTGAATGCAGAATTTTAAGTTTCCTATCCCGTTTATCATCCATAATTTCATCTCCATTGTTAGCACTCTTGCTGTTTGAGTGCTAATCTAATAATAAAATAACATCTTAAAAAGCTTTTGTCAATAGCTTCTACGAACTCTTAAGCAAATAATAAGGTTCTAAAAATCTATTCTCCAATGAACTCTCTGAATACGATATTTGCAAAGTCCAAACCTTTAACCGAAAGCTTAATCCCTTCGCCACTTTCTAACAACAACTTCTGCTTTAAAAGCTTTTCGATCGCTTTGCCATAAAAGTCGTGGATGTCGTTTCCAAATTTTGTTTTAAAATCTTGAAAACTTATTCCTTCTATCTTTCTAAGACCTAAAAACATGAACTCTTCCATAAGACTTTTTCTGTCAACCAATATTTTATTGATGGTCACATCTTTATTATTATTAGAACTATTTACATATTCTTCAAAATCAGCCGTGTTGCTGAACCTTAAATTATCCGCAAATGAATGAGCACCAAGACCCAAACCTATATATTCATCCAAATTCCAATAAACTGTGTTATGAGCAGACCTGAAACCAGGTTTTGCAAAATTTGATATCTCATAATGCTCGTACCCACGTTCTCTGGATTTCGATACCAACAGCTTGTACATATCTCTCTCAAGTTCGTCATCGATTTCAAACTCTTTATTTATATGTCTTTTCCAGAGCAACGTACCTTCCTCCAGTATCAATCCATAGCATGACAAATGTTCAGGATCCAATTTAAACACTTTTTCCAATCCTTCGTTAAATGACTCTAGACTTTGTCCAGGCAAACCCGTCATCAAGTCAACGCTGATATTTTTTGCTCCCATTTTTCGCAACAAGTTAAAGCCATCCAAAAAATCTTCATAATTATGAATCCTGCCAATTTTCTCCAGCTCACTGTCTACGCTACTTTGAAGACCGATACTGAATCTATTAATTCCAACTTCCATATATAACGCTATTTTGTCTTCAGTGATGGTTCCCGGGTTCAACTCTATGGTGATTTCGGCATTTTTAGACACACTTTGAGCCTTGCGAAGTTTAGTCAGAATTTTCTCTATAAATTTTTCATCAATAGAGCTGGGAGTACCGCCACCAAAGTAAACAGTCTCAATTTCCTTTTCCTTCATGAAATCAGACTTAGCTTCCATTTCATTTAAAAGAGCAGAAGTATACTCTTCTGCTCTGGCTTGTGCACCTGCAAATGACAAAAAATCACAATAATGGCATTTCTGTCTGCAAAACGGTATATGGATGTACACACTTGTTTTTTTCATTGCATCACCAATCAAGAATCGAGTTTTAAAACCGACATGAAAGCTTCCTGTGGGACTTCTATGCTTCCGACTTGTCGCATTCTTTTCTTGCCTTCCTTTTGTTTTTCCAGAAGTTTTCTCTTTCTTGAAATATCTCCACCATAACATTTGGCAAGTACATCTTTTCGCATTGCCCGAATAGTTTCGCGAGCAATGATCTTGCCTCCAATAGCTGCTTGTATCGGAATTTCAAACATTTGTCTCGGAATGGACTCCTTTAATTTTTCACAGATCATTCTTCCTCTATTGTAGACCTTGCTTCTGTGGACTATGAAAGACAACGCATCCACCACTTCTCCGTTTAATAGAATATCCAGTTTTACTAAATCACTTCTCTGATATTCTTTTACCTCGTAGTCAAATGAAGCATATCCTTTTGTCCTTGACTTCAAAGCATCAAAAAAGTCATAAATAATCTCGTTCAACGGGAGCTCATATTCCAAAACCACCCTTGTTTCTTCTATATAATTCATTGTTTTGTACTCGCCCCTGCGTTCTTGACAAAGATCCATGATCGCACCTACGTATTCTGAAGGAACCATGATAGATGCATTTACTATGGGTTCTTCCATATAATCTATTTCGACTGCCGGTGGAAGATTTGTGGGATTATCGACCCAGATTTCTTCTCCATTGGTTTTTTTCACTTTGTAAATTACGCTGGGTGCGGTGGTGACCAAATCGATATTATACTCGCGCTCCAATCTCTCCTGGATAATTTCCATATGAAGAAGTCCAAGAAATCCGCATCGAAAACCGAATCCCAAAGCAATGGACGTATCCGGTTCAAACATTAGAGATGCATCGTTAAGCTGTAATTTTTCCAAAGATTCTTTTAAATCCTCATATTTGGCTCCGTCTGCAGGGTATATTCCGCTGTAAACCATGGGCGTTACTTTTTTATATCCCGGGAGTGCCTCTAAAGCAGGATTTAAAGCATCAGTTATAGTGTCTCCCACGCGGGTATCCTTGACATTTTTTATACTGGCCGTCACGTAACCTACATCACCGCTGACAAGTTCATCAACGGGAAGCAAAGTTTTTACAAAAACACCTACTTCATCGACTTCGAAGATTTTTCCGGTGTTCATCATCTTGATTTTGGTACCTTTTTTAATTTTTCCTTCTTTGACTCTAACAGATGCGATAACTCCTCTGTAAGAATCATAATACGAATCGAAAATTAGAGCCTTGAGCGGTTGATCGTCCTTGTTTTCAGGGGGATGGATCTTTTCAACTATGACCTTTAACACGTCTTCGATATTTATGCCTTCTTTAGCCGATATCATGGGCGCGTCATGAGCTTCTATTCCTATGATGTCTTCTATTTCATTTTTCACCATTTCCGGATCCGCACCCGGCAAATCAATCTTATTTATTACAGGAATTATTTCCAAATTATTTTCCAAGGCAAGATAAACATTTGCCATAGTCTGGGCTTCGATACCTTGTACTGCATCCACAACCAATATGGCGCCTTCACATGCCGCCAGGCTCCGGGAGACTTCATAAGTAAAGTCCACATGTCCTGGTGTGTCTATCAAATTAAGAAAGTATTCTTCTCCATCATCAGCCTTGTATATAAGCCTGATAGCTTGAAGCTTGATGGTTATCCCTCTTTCTTTTTCAAGATCCATATTGTCCAAAACCTGATTGGACAT
The DNA here is from genome assembly GCF_015594845.1 of Alkalibacter mobilis. Classification (GTDB taxonomy): domain Bacteria; phylum Bacillota; class Clostridia; order Eubacteriales; family Alkalibacteraceae; genus Alkalibacter; species Alkalibacter mobilis. Next base: position 23,912 of record NZ_JADNRK010000021.1, read on the forward strand.
TTCTCTGTCGGTGAGCAGACCCGTCTTTTGTATCAGCCTGTCCGCCAGAGTGGACTTGCCATGATCTATATGTGCTATTATACTGAAATTTCTCGTTTTTTCCTGTTTAGTTCTCGACATCAATATTCCTCCAAATGTAAACTCTAATTGTTATATTATATCAAAACCAACTCTATCTAACAATTATTTGTTTTATTTGTTCATAAGGTGTCTTTACCCGTTTGAGCCAGATAAACTCCCAGGGCTATGGAATTTAGTTTGGTCTCTGCGGAATCTGATCTTGAAGTGAGCACGATGGGTATTTTTGCTCCCATAATGATCCCTGCAAGCCTTGAAGGTGACAGGTAAGTCAAAGCTTTAAACAAAATATTTCCGGCTTCTATATCTGGCATTATTAAGATATCGCTTTTTCCTGCATTGGGATCTTTAATGTTCTTGACCTTGGCCGAGTGATCGGACAAGGCATTGTCGAGGGCAAATGGGCCGCTTATATTGCATCCTTTAATGAGCCCTTTTTTATTTCTGTCCACCAACTCTTTTGCATCAACAGTTGCAGGCATCTTGTCATTGACTTTTTCAACTGCGCACACTATTGCCACATTAGGTTTGTCATAACCCAATGCATGTGCAAATTTTACCGCATTATTGATTATCTGATGTTTCTGATTGAGATCCGGTGCTATATTCATGGCCACGTCGCTAATGATCAATAACCTTGGGAAATCGCGGATCTCAAATAATGCCACATGACTGAGCACATTTTCCTTTTTGAGGTCGTACTTTTTATCCAGGACTCCCCTTAATATTTTTGAGGTATCGATGTGACCTTTCATCAGCAATTCAGCCTCTCCACTCTTTATCATTGATAAAGCCTTCGAAACTGATTCCTCGTCGTCTTTAGTTTCCACTATTTCCACACCTGTAAGATCTAAACCGGCCTTATCAGCAATCTCACTAATTTTCGCCTTATTTCCCGTTACTATCGGATGTATTATTTTTTTATCTCTCGCCGCCAGCAATGATTCTAGAACATCTTGATCTTCTCCTGCAGCAACAACCAATTTCATAGGCTCGATTTTTTTGAGATTATAAAATATGTCATCAAATGATTTGATCATAACATCGTCCCTCCTTCAATATTACTGAATTTTATACCCATTGTAGTTTTTTTGTATCACATTAAAACGCATAAAATATTATGTTTTTGATTTTTCACTTGTATTCCCCACCATAAAAGTATAAAATAAAAAAGTTATATTAATAGAGAGGAATTGATTACAATTACAAACAACAAAATTATCAATATTGCAGTTATAGCACACGTTGATGCGGGAAAATCTACTTTGGTAGATGCTTTCTTGTCTCAAAGCGGCGTTTTCAGAGATAACGAGGAAGTCGTGGAATGTGTCATGGATTCAAACGACTTGGAGAGAGAACGCGGAATAACCATATACTCTAAAAATTGTTCGGTCATGTACAATGACATAAAGATAAACATTGTGGATACTCCGGGACACGCAGATTTTTCATCGGAAGTAGAAAGAATAATCAAAACAGTAGATACTGTAATATTGCTGGTAGATTCATCTGAAGGTCCCATGCCGCAGACTAGGTTTGTTTTGAACAAAGCATTGGAGATCGGGCTTAAACCGATTCTTTTGATCAATAAGATCGACAAGAAAGATCAAAGAGCCGAAGAAGTTGTAGATATGGTATTTGACCTGTTTTTGGAACTTGGAGCAAATGACGAACAGCTGGACTTTCCAATTCTTTACGGAATAGCCAAAGAAGGTATCGTTCTAAAAGAAATGAACGATGAAAGAAATGGAATAATACCTTTGTTCGAGACTATACTTGAACATGCAAAACCATATCCTGATTTAAATTCAGAGCCTCTTCAACTTCAGATTTCATCGTTGGCTTATGACGATTACCTTGGCAGACTTGGAATAGGCAGGATCTATAAAGGAAGTCTTAAAGAGGGCCAGGCTGTTGAAATATTCAAAGAAAATGAAACTTTGGAAAGAGGTAAGATCTCAGGCATTTTCACTTATGCCGGGATGAAAAGAATTTCAGTCAAGGAAGCTGGCAGCGGAGATATTGTAGTTATAAGCGGTATTCCAAACATTTCAATAGGCGAGACCATCGGTGAACCTGACAAAATCGTACCATTGGAGTTACTTCACATTGAAGAACCTACACTATCAATGAACTTTTTAGTTAATTCATCTCCACTTGCCGGCAAAGAAGGAAAATACGTAACCTCCAGACATTTAAAGGCTAGGCTAGAAAGAGAACTTGAAGTAAATGTTGGTTTAAAAGTAGAACCTTTGGAACAGACTGACGGATTTAAAGTATCCGGTCGTGGGGAGCTTCACCTGTCAATTCTTATAGAAAACATGAGAAGAGAAGGTTATGAACTGGGAGTATCAAAACCTGAAGTAATAATGCACCGGGAGAACGGTAAATTAATGGAGCCTATAGAAAAGGTTATAATCTCAGTCCCACAAGATTACTCAGGAGCAGTTATATCAAAACTCAACATCAGAAAAGGCGTCATGGAATCTATGCACGCCGAAGGCGATTTTGTGTCTCTGGAATATCTAGTGCCTACCCGTGGTTTACTTGGATATTCTACGGATTTCATAAATGATACCAGAGGCGAGGGCACCATGGTTCGTAGATTTGAAAAATTCGAACAACACAAGGGCGAAATACCTCAAAGAACGAATGGAGTATTGATATCTCAAGTTGATGGAGAAGCCATGGGATATTCACTCATGAATTTAAGCGAGAGAGCTCAATTCTTTATTGAACCCGGAGTAACTGTTTATGAAGGAATGATAGTTGGTTTAAACTCTCGAAACGAGGACATGACTGTAAACCCTTGCAAAAACAAAAAAATGACCAACGTTCGAGCCAGCGGTTCTGATGATGCAATAAAACTGCCGCCTGCTCTGAAACTTACACTGGAAGATGCTCTCGAATTTATTAATGATGACGAGCTCGTAGAAATCACTCCAAAACAGATTAGGTTGCGAAAAAAATTATTGAAAGAACTTGATCGTAAACGCAGCGGCAAAAACCTATAAGCAAAACCCTTTGATCATGCTGATCAAAGGGTTTTTATTTTAGTCATCTTGTCTGTAATTATAATCTCTCTTGTTGAAGAAATTCAACCAGGAAGAAGTTTTGTATAATTCCCAGTTTACCGGTGGTATATATCTCAACTTCATCGTGTATTCTTTCTCTTTGGCTTTATATTGCTCATACATCTCAACGTAGATACAACGTTGTTCGCCAGGGTATACTTCACACCAACCGTCTCTACTTCCACCACAAGCTCCATTTCTTTGGTTTTTAGGGCATTTTGACATCGGACATTGATAACCGATCTCGTGCATTACACAATCGCCGCAAAATCTGCATTCATTCATAAAAGTTTTAGAATAATACTCAAACCATGTAAATGGTTTTTTCAAGAATCCTTTGTCTATCTTTTCTGCAAAGTATTTTACAATGGGATAAAAAATCGCTTTCTCACTAAAGAACAGGCTGTGGAAAGATCCGAAGAACCAGGTCTTTAAATTCGCCTTTTTGTGACCTGTTTTAGAACGATCAACCGGAACATCTGTATTCAGTCCAGTTTTAGAATCCTTCTCAAAGAAGTAGTAGCCATTTTCCATTGGGTAATCAAATTCCTTAACCAAATCAACCCAGTTTTCAAGGTACTCTTCTCCCTTTTCCAATACCAGACACAAGTCATCATAACTCATTCCGTGACCGGCTATGGTTACACCATCATAACCCATACCTTTAAGAATTGCATATAATTTAGCTGATCTGATAAGCTGCTGATGATGGTTTCCATCGGGATCTTTTTCTTTTTCGGCTTTTAATTCAGCCAACATTTTATCAGTAACCACGCATCCCGGGATCAAGTTCTTATTCATCATATTTGCTACCGGAACTGATAACACAAAAATGTTTCCAATCAATGGAACATCAATATTGTATTTCTGTGTATAAAGTCTCAACTCATGAAATTTTCTGGCGTCAAAGCCGAGCTGAGTAATAAAATATTCCGCTCCATTATCGTATTTTTGATGCATCTTGTAGTACTGCGCCAATTGTTCGGGTTCCGTAGATTTAAAAGGTGATACAACTGCGCCGGCAAAAAAATCTGTTTTGTTCAATCTCTTGGTCCCTTTTCTTATCGGCACCTCAAATCCTTCGTTCATTTTCTTGATCATTTTTAAGACATGGACTGCATCCAAGTCAAAAACAGGTTTGGGTCTGCCTGCGAAGCCTTCTGATTCGTAGTCTCCTGTCATGACCAATAGATTTTTAAGTCCAGATCTATTCATAGCATGGAGTTGACTTTCGATTTCATTTCTATTCTTGTCTTTGCATGTAAAATGATATAACGTTTCTTCTCCAGTTTCTTTGAGTATTTCCTGAGCCAAGGGATATGGCATTATTGCCGGTTTTCCACTTGGGTTGTCCGTGATTGTGAAAGCGTTTACTCTTGGGTCGCCAGCTGCTTGTTTTGCTGCTTCAATAGCTTTGTCCTGTTGCTTTTCAGTCGATCCTCTTCCTGGAACAATCTCCCAAGTTACGGAGAAATGCGTTTTGCTCAACACAGCTTCTTTGTAACTCAATTTGTTAGTGGTCATGATTTTCCTCCTCATAAATTCTCTTAAATACTAAAACAAAAACATGTATATACAAGAGATAAATAAATTCCTTCATTAATATAACATATTTCTACATAGTTTTTCAACTATTGAAAACAAAGTTGCGTTATTTTATCTACGTTTTTGATGCTTAAATCATTATGATTAAGGGTAAGTAAAGGTATAACAATAATCTTTAAGGAGGTTTCCGCGATGAACCTACTGACAAGAACTGAAATTGAAAAATTAATTGAAGTTCAAAATCAAAATTGTATAAGTTTGTACTTCCCAATGGGGCAAAATTTCACTGATGAAAAAAGCAAGATCTTATTAAAAAATCTCGTCAAATCTGTAGAATCAGATCTTTTGGATCACAATATTCCAAAAAAAGAAACCGATTCTTTGATAAGTCCTGCGTTGGAATTAATAAACGATTCCGACTTCTGGTCTAATCCATCGATTTCTGCAGGAGTCTTTCTCAATGGAGGCAATATCGACGTTATAAGGATTCCTTTTCCTGTTGAACCTTTGCATTACATTGGACCGAACTATTATTTATTGCCGTTGTTTAAATTATTTGGTCTGGAAAATCAATTTCATATTTTATCTTTGAGTCAAAATAACGTTAGACTCTTCACATGTGATTTTCTATCATGTGGCGAAGTGGAATTGGAGAAAATCCCTACCAGTTTGGAAGAAGCACTAAAATATGATGATTTCGATAACGAACGGCAATCTCATTCAAGAAGTCATGGAAGCTCGGGGGATGGCACCCCTGGAGTATTCAGAGGCCAAGGCGATGGTAGAGATGAACTTAAAACCAATTTATGGCGCTTTGTTGAAATGATAGACAAGGATCTGCACCTTTATGTAAAAAGCAAAAACACTCCTGTAATTCTTGCCGGTGTGGAATATCTGACAGCGATTTTCAAGAGAGTTAATACTTCATACAAAATCCTGGAAACCGAAATTAGCGGCAACGTCGATAATTTATCTATCCAAGAGATACATCAAAAATCTTTACCCATAGCTGAAAAGTACTACAACAGCACTGTCGAGAAGGATCTGATGCGATACAACAATTTGGTTTCAACAGATAAGACTTCTTCGACGATTGAAGACGTTGCATCGGCTGCAGCCAAGGGCAAGGTAAGGATCCTGTTCGCCACAACCAACTCTTTCGTTCCAGGAATCTATAATCCTGAATTGGATTCTGCATTCTTTAAAGAAGGCAACCCGGATTCTGAAGATTTGATCAACTTTTCAGTTGTAAACACTTTAAAGACCGGGGGTAAAATCCACATTTTAGACCCCGAAAAAATGCCTGAATCTAAAACTTGTGCAGCATTATTTAGATACTGAGCAAAATTTTAGCAGAGAGACCATTAAAGATCTCTCTGCTTTTGTAATGTTTATTGTCTTTTTCCGTGAACGAAAAAATTGATTTCTCTTTCAGCACTTTCAGGTGAGTCTGAAGCGTGGATTATGTTTTCATCTTTTGTTAGTGCAAATCTGCCCCTAATAGATCCATTTTCAGCGTCTAACGGATCTGTAGCACCTGTTAATTTTCTGAAACCTTTAATGGCATTTTCTCCTTCAACTACCATTACCACAACCGGTCCTCTTTTCATGTATGACGCTAAAGACGGAAAAAAGGGCTTGTCTTTATGTTCTGCATAATGGTAACTTAAATCATCGTCATTCAATTCCTTTATTTGCATGTGAGATATGGTGTAAGTTTTCTTTTCTATCATGGAAATGATTTCACCTACAATTTTTCTTTCCATTGCATCGGGTTTTAAGATAACTAAAGTTTTTTCCAAAGCCATTTCTACACTCCTTCTATTATTTAGTGTTAATTTTTTTGATCCCTTCACTCAACACAGGTATAATTTGCTTTTTTCTTGATACCCAGCCTTCTACAAAAATACCTTGTTTCATTTTTCTTTCAAACAAACTATCGATCGATTTGTTGTCGTTGTAAAAAATATATGAGCCTTGTTTTATTATATCTGTTATTATACACATAGTAATATATTGATGTCTACTATTGTTTAAATTTTTTATAAACGTTAAAAATTCGTCAATATTTTCGCTTATAGCATCAATATTTAAAGTGAAAACTTGGGATATCCCAACTTTCACACCTTCCAATACGAATTCCTTGTAGTCGGAAAAAAAGATCTCTTCCACGGATTTTCCGCTCAAATCAGTTCCTTTTTTGAACATTTCCATCGCAAATGCATTTAGATCTATGCCTGTGATTTTTACAAGATCTTCCACAGCTTCCCGATCCCGATCGGTAGTAGTAGGTGATTTTAGCAGCAGCGTATCTGATACTATGCCCGCAAGCATGAGCCCTGGAATAGGACCGTCGATTGGAAATCCCGCTTCTTTATACATGTTGTATAAGATTGTATTGGTGCTTCCCACCGGTTGATTCCTGAAAGAAATGGGCAGAGTTGTTGAAATATCTCCGATCTTGTGATGATCGACGATTTCCAATATTTCAGCTTCACGTATTCCTTCTGCACTTTGGGTATACTCATTGTGATCTACAAGTATCACTTTCTTTTTTGCCGGACTGATTATGTGACCTCTTCCCAAGATTCCCATGTATTTTCCATCTTCTGTGACGAGTGGAAATTTCGAATGCTCCGAATCTCTAATTATCTCTCTCGATTCTTCCAAATAATCATTTTCCTTGAAATACAAAATATTCTCACTTATCATAATATTTTGTACATAATTCGTTAAAAAAATAGTCTTTGTTGCCTCGTAGGTGTCGAAACAAGTTGCAATGAGATTTATTTTGTTATTTCTGGCCGATTCGATTATTTCAGCATCTATTTCTTTGCAACCCGTGACTATTATCAACTGAACGTTAGATTCTATGGCATGTTTTAAAATATCGGTCCTATCACCTACAATCACAATAGTGTTGCTGTTAAACAACCTCATCTCCTCGATCGTATCAAGATGAAAAGCAGTAACCAACACTTCACCGTCTACATTCTCACCGACCTTGTTGATCGAAACTCCCTCCATTGCTTCGACAATGTTGTCAAAGCTGGAATTTATAAGTCTCTGCTCACTGCTGATCAAGCTCATTGCTATATCTTTCATAGTTACTATCCCAATCAGATAATTCTCGTCATCTACAAGCGGCAAAGTTCTCAGTCTATTTTTCCCCATGTATGAATAAGCGTCGAATATGGAATTTTTGCTGGTCAGGGGTTTCGTTTTGTCATAGTTTAAATCCTTCATTTGTATCTTGACATTGTCCAAAACAGCCGGAATATCAGCGTTAAAGTAATCAAGCACATATCTGCTGTCTTTGCCAATTTCATCTAAAGTGACGGGAACTGCACTGACCCCCATCTTTTTTTTATAGTCAGCCATAACGATAGCCGAGGTCACGCTATCTGTGTCGGGATTTTTATGACCAAACACTAATACATCATTCATCTAAATACCTCCGCATTAAATTTATATTGGTTATATTATATCATCGTTGAAACTCAATTCCATATAATTCTCTTTAAGCCAATCCTTGCAATTTTTATATTCAGGATATACTCGATTTACCTCACACCAGAAATCCCTCGAATGGTTTTTATGCTTCATATGGCTCATTTCATGAACAACTATATAGTCTATAATCTCCATAGGTGCCATAATTATTCGCCAATTGAACAATAACTTGTTGTCATATGTGCAGCTTCCCCATCTTTTTTTCTGCTCTTTCACTTTAATTTCCGTTGGAATGTGATCAAAATATTTACTATAAAATCCAACCCTGCTCGAAATTATCTCTCGCCCTTGAATTTTGTACCATTTGACTAGCTCGTCCTTTATTATTTTCCTGTCACATATTGGCCCTTCAAATACAATTTTTTCTTCAACAAAATCAATTCTTGATTTATTAGACTTTACACCACAGATATTCAGCGTGTACTTATTTCCAAGAAAGTTCAATTGATCACCCTGCTGAAAATTCACAGGTTTGATTTTTCTGTTTTTTTCAACTATAAGACTTTTTTTATTTATAATCCAATGGATTTTATCTGAAATCATTTTATTGATCCTGGCATCATCTATATGATGCGGCACAGTAAGTGTTATCACACCTTTGCTGTCAATTTTGATTTCTGCTGTTTTTCTTTTTCTTTTGACTACGTTATACTCGATTTCTCCGATACTTAACTGTTTCTTTTTATCCATTTATCCTCCATATAAAAACTTGTACTATTATACTATATATGATAACATACTTTAATGGGCAACATGCAAGCCAGATGATCGCGTGAACATTTTCGCAAGAAAGTTCATGAGGAAAGTCCGAGCTCCGCAGGGCAGGGTGCCGGGTAACCCCCGGTGGAGGCGACTCTAAGGAAAGTGCAACAGAAAGTATACCGCCCGGCGCTGTAAATTCCATATTGATTTGTGCAATTTACAGTGCCGGGTAAGGATGAAAGGGCGAGGTAAGAGCTCACCATCGGCCAGGTAACTGGTCGGATTTGTAAACCCCACCTGGTGCAAGACCAAGTTAGGACACAAAAGCAGTGGCCCGCTGTGTCCAATGGTAGGTCGCTTGAGCCTTTTGGCAACAAAAGGCCTAGATAGATGATCATCAAAAACAGAACTCGGCTTAACGACTTGGATGTCAATGCCCACAAAACACAAGGCTTTCACGGTCTTGTGTTTTTCATTATAGACTAATTTCTCTCTGAGTGTTACAACTTTACTATAGCAGAACAGTAACTATAACATTTTCATCATATTTTTTAACGATATTTCATTATAAGCGAGCTAGGTTAAAATTTCGCACCTTTTTATTATCTTCATATTTCTACACAAAAAAGAGACACCTTGTAAGCGCGTCTCTATAAAGTAAGTTGTTACTATATTAAATTCCAACTTCTTTCGGTCACTTCTTTCGAAACCGAAGGCTCTGGCATTTTTGCAAAAAGCGCAAATACTCCACCTACAAGGCATATAATCCATATTGCATTAAAAACCAATGTATAGCTACCCTGAGAATCGTATATCAATCCACCTATCATTCCACTTGGAGAACATATTATTGCAGTCAAAAGCATCATAGTACCCATGACCTGAGGATATACCTTTACTCCATAAAAGTTAGCCAACGTAGTAAGCATTGCAGTATAAGGCCATCCAAACCCCATACCAAACAGAGCAGCTCCTATTAGCGCTTGTGAAGTTGTAGATGCATTCACTGCCAGCAAAGCACCTATAATCGTTGGCGACACCCCCATTGCAAGAACGAATCTGGCCTGGATTTTTTCTGTTAGAAAACCTGACAACAATCGACCCACAACACCTCCTAAAGTCATGATTCCCATAGCCATAGCACCAGTTTCTAGGTCAAAGCCATTTGAAGTCAAGTGAAGGATATAATGGGATACGAAGAAGAAGAATGGAGCAAAAATAGCAATTCCCGATACAAATATCATCCAAAAGGATCTGGTTTTATATGCTTCCTTAGCAGTCCAGTCATATGAAGACAGCAAACTTTTTGAGCCTTGTACCATTTTTTTATCGCTTGGATCAATTCCGTCAGGTAGCTGACCAATAGACTGTGGAGTTTCTTTAACTAGTAGCCTATTTGCTATAATTCCAACCACTCCAATCACTCCAATATAAACCCAAGCCATCCTCCAGTTTCCGTTGTTTGTCGACAGTATTCTCCCCAATACCGGAGAGGCAACGGTACCTCCAAAGCTAGCTATCACCATCATATATCCCATTGCTCGACCTCTGTATTTAGCAAACCACCTTGCAATCCATGTTGAATATGGAACTATGGTTCCGCATGTCATTACAACCGACACCAATACACCAAATACCAACAGATACTGCCAAGGTTGAGTCACTATCTGCATCAATATTGCAACAACAACGAGCATGCCACAGCCGAACATAGCAGTATTTCTGATTCCAATTTTTTTAACCAAAGGGGCTGCTACAAAAGCAGAATTTATACCTACAAACAAATTTAATAGCGTAAAGCCAAGGCCAAACATAGCCCTGCTCATAGGAATGTCTCTCAGAACGTTAGGAGCAGTTACCGACCCTCCATACTGAGCAAATCCCAATACTAAAAGATAAATGATTCCTATGGAAAAAAGCATTCTCCAACCTGAAAATTTTTGTTCATTTTCCATTTTATATTCCTCCTCAACATTAAACACTATATCTTCATTCCAAGGGACAAATTCATATAACCGATATGCTTTTGCTTATTTAAAAAGTGGTTTTACTGGGTATTTTTCGATAGGTACATTTTCCGTCGAAAAGTCCATTTTCCCTTCATTATTTTTTACTATGATGTATTTCAGCCAATTGCGATTATCTGTTTCAGGATAGTCTTCTCTTAAGAACCATCCTCTTGACTCCTTTCTCATGGAAGCGGCTCTAAACTGCATCTCAGCCGACAGTACCATTGCCTGAGCCTCATGACAATTACATAAATCATGATAATCTTGAGCTTTTAAGTTTTCGAGCTTATTTTTTGTTTTTTCTACTTTTCTAAGTCCAATATCTATCCTGTGCTGGCTCATATATACTGAGTTCTCTACGGGACCGACTGCTTCTCTGATATCTTCCATTATTTCTTCTGCATCAATTCCGTCCGATTTTAACAACGGTGCATATGTTCTTTCTTTCAGAAGCATAACCTGATCATCATCTATCGCTGATTCATCTTTTTTACTTACTCTATCCAAGCTGGATTCTGCTGCTATCAATCCATTGAAAACTGCATTTAGTATTCCTGAACCCCTGTTTCTCCCCGGAGGTGCAGGAACAGCTCCTGGAGATGCAGATCCAGAATAGCTGATATCTCCTACGGCATAAAGCCCGGGTATGGTGGTCTGCATGTCGTGTCCTACTTTTACCGGTGACTGTTCACCCACAAAGCACATTACTACCTCCTTGCAATCTCCATCTTTTTCTGCGGCTTTGCCATATATCTTTTTCCATATTTTAATTCCATAAGGTCTATTCCATACATAAGGAGTAGTGAATAATGCGTCTCCATGGGCCGTTACTTCATACTCATCAGGATGTATATAAACCGGCCCTTTACCAGCTGACATCTGCTTATACCATTCGGAAACCGCCTTTGAGCTAACGTCCGCTTCTGGAAATCTCCTGAAGTTCTTAGTTATGTTTTCTCCCAATGAATTGTACATAACATTTTCGCTAAATACCATGTCATGGTGACTTTTAGCCTTGTATTGCTGAGCAAAGTTTCCGAATTCTGCATTTCTCATTTCAGCACCTGCACGATAAGCTGCCGCTATTCCATCCCCTCTGCCGTTCCACATAGGCATTATTTTGTAGTTTTGACTTCCTGTTGCCAGAATCACCGATTTTGCTTTTATGATGCTAAACGTCCCGTCAATCAAGTCGTACCCAACAACTCCCACTGCTTCTCCATTGTTGGTCAAAATATCTGACATAACAGTTTTATCAACTATTTTAACTCCAAACTTTGCTGCTGTTTTCCTGACTTGAAGAGTAATATCAAGATCAACTCCTATCATGCCTGTCATTGGCCCTGTAGGAATGACTTTTAAATTACCATCTTCATCATAAGGAACTTTCACTCCCCAATTGACTAGCTTTTCTATCATCTCATTGTTCATACTCACATATTTATAAAGAAGCTCTTGATCTCCTAGAAATGCCCCTACGTTATGTGCGTGATAACCTACAAATTGCTCAGGAGTGCAACGATTGAAATCGAAATATTGCAATACCCCTCCACCTCTGTTGGCCTTTCCGCTGTATCCCGTCGTATTTTTTTCTATAATCAATATATCAATATCCGAGTTTAGCTCTTTTATTCTCACTGCTGCTGTTAAACCTGCAATGCCTCCTCCGACAATGACCACATCTGTGCTTATCCGTTTTTCCTCTATGTTTAATTTAGTCATCAAAATTTCACTCCCATCTTTTTATCTATATCTATCAAAACTTTGGTAAAGTCGCTCAGATTCAAAATCGATTACAACGTCTATGCACTCTTTTGGACAAAGGGCTTCACAATAAGTGCAATGAACACAATCTTCCTGGTAAGCTGCTATTGGTTTATTCTCTTCTTCGTCCCATCTTATAACATCTACAAAGCAAGCTTTATAGCATAATTTACATCCTATACATTTATCTTTGTCAATTATGACTTTATGATTTGTCATATTTCATGCCTCCTTAATAAAAATTATCTTTTTCTTCTGCGTAAATCTTAGGCAACAATACAGCAAGGTTTGTAAATTCTTTAATATTATGCAAAAGCAAAGTCATCGGACCCATTGCAGGCATTCTAGCCCAATCCGGAAGTGCCTTTACATCCTTTCCATCTTCAACAGTCCAGCCCATCCAAAATCTAGTTCTAAGCTCAACTCCCCCGTCTATTTCTCTGATAAAATGACACATAATAGTATCAGGCGAAGCAAACGGAGGATGTCCCTTGCCATTGCCTTTAGCACAAATTATAGTTCCACAATCTTTTGTACCAAACCTGCTCATATCAAATCCAAGGTCTCCCGGATATTTAAAGTTGATTACTATATCTTCAGGTCCCATTCCAATATCTTCAACGACCTCATGCGAAGTATCCCAATACTTTTCACGCAAGTTAAGATCACTATCTAAAGTCCTTTTCTTCTGCATTGATTCTGCTTTGTAGTGGTCTTCTGGGTTCCATATGGTGTATCTTAAATTGTCAAGACCATGCCATGCAAACCACCAATCAAACATTTCAACCGTAACACCGGGCATCTTTGTCAAGTTTGCTACAAATCCCGTTCCATCCTCCATGATGCAGTATCCTACCTCTACATCTAGATATCCTGGTGTAACTGGTAAAATAAAGCAGGCCATTTTCAGACATCACGACTAGTCCAGAACTCGCCACAAACTAGGCCAGTTCTGGACACAAACTATGCCACTTTAATCTGAGTGATGATAAACTTTCTGTTGA
>NZ_JADNRK010000022.1 GCF_015594845.1 Alkalibacter mobilis
CGGTATTAAATAACAGGCTTGGGCTGTCACATCTGTGATGGCCCTGCCAAGAAAATCATGGCTCTATTTGATGGATGAAGTGGCTCTATTCTATGAAAAAGGGTGCTCTATCCGATGACTATATGCACGCAATAATCTAAGCCATCTCTTGGCGTCAGTTACGCATGTAACAGTGCACTCCATATCATTCATCGAATTTTCGATAGTTTCCCGAATATTGTGAGGGTAAGCCACGCCGGTGGCTTCCATGATTATTATTTCAGGATCCAGGTCATTGATAATTTTGTGGAGTCCCAATATCAGTTCTCCCGACATTGTGCAACAGACGCACCCTGAAAAAATGTTTGCCACTTCGTATCCACCTGAGGAAATCATCTTGTCATCTACGCTTATTTCTCCGATTTCATTTTCCACTATGACGACCTTGGAAAGGTGGTGGAGATCATCTCCAACGATATATTTTGCCAGTTGCATTAATATGCTTGTCTTTCCTGAACCGAGAAATCCTCCAAGAATAAGTATTTTCATCTTTTGTACCTGCCTTATATCTTATGGATCATTTATATACAATCTTGCTGAGTTTATTTGCTTCGTCAAGGATCCATCCGTTTACTTTCTGTACATCCGGGTCCATATAATCCAATGAAGTCACCATCCCGCTGAATATGAATCCACCGTCAGTTGAAAGGTCTTCAAAACTTTTTCGCACTTGATCTCTTACTTCTTCCTCATCCACATTCGGCCAATTTACCGGCATACGATATTCAAATCCTCCATTTATAGCAAGTTTTCTCCCGAATTTATTTTTAACAGATACCAGATCATTTTCCGGTTGGGCAGGATCCCACACTGATACCCCAATGTCTACCATTGAGGGTATGAGTTCCTCACATCTTCCACAGTTATGATAAAATATCGGAATGTTTGCTTCGCGGGCAATGTCAAGACACTGCTTGTATCTTGGGACAAATAATTCTTCAAACAGAGTGGGTGAAATAAACGGTTGCAATTTTGAGGCTGTATCATCAAGGATGTAATATCCTTCGGGTTTGTAGTAATGGACCATGTTCTTGGTTATGTAAAGCGAGTGCTCAAGCATATAATCCAACAGTTCTTCCACTTCTTCTTGTTCCTCGTAAATGGCGCATAATCCTTCTGTGAAACCCATAAATCCGATAAACTGTTGAAACAGATCAGCGTATCCCGCTACTACAAATGCGGTCTTGTCGGGATTTTGAACGTATTTGGCCCTGTCAGACCTGGCAGCAGCTTCCCAGTCAAAGCCACTGTAATCCGGAGCTTTTATGACATCTCTCCATTTGGTCACATCTGTTAGAATAAAGTCGTTTGGCTTTGGCAATGCGGCAAAATCGATATCTTCTCCTGTTATAAACGTAACTCCCCAGGGATCGACTCCGCCTCCCGGCCCGCGAAAGCTTCCCAATATGCAGGGGTCGGCCATGGCCATCAAGGGTTCTTGTCCCGGTCCGCCAAAGGGTGCTACTGGCACGTATTCAGGCATTTCTCCCTTTGCGACTCTCAAAAAGTTCTCTTTCGGTGTCAAATGAGTTGTCATAAAAATCCTCCTTTTAATAAAATCAATTATTGTATGCGCTAAAAATTAAGTCAATATAAGTATAACATTAAAATAATTTGAAAAAAAGAGGTTTATATAAAATTGAATAAAAAATTTTATCTACAAAACATTTGTTTTTGATTGAAGGAATTTACTGACATTGATAAAAAAATGTTTTATAATTATTATAATTGTGTGCATAATGATAAAGAACAGAGGTGTAACATTTGAGACTGCCTAAAAATAAAAATGTCAATTTTGCATATTTTCCTGTCATTGCATTTATAGTGACACTGATGCTTCTTGTACAGTTCATGCCAAGTGAAAATTTGCGTTTGGGTCAAAGCGGGTATTACGAAATAAATGACGGATGGACGATCACTTCAGACAACTTTGAAAAGAACAATGTTACTTTGCCGTTTAGTGGTGATTTTAAAAAGAATCAAGTGTTTAAAGCAACCAGAACGTTTGAAGAGGATTTTGTCGATGCTGAAAAACTCAGACTCAGGGCTTCGATGCAGGATGCTAGAGTTTTTCTGGATAAGGTGTTGATTTTTGAAACACCTGAATTTAAAAGCGATATTTTCACAAACCCCAATGCAAGCCTTTGGTATTTGGTAGATTTGCCGGAAGATTTGGCGGGAAAAAGCTTGACTTTGGAAATCAAAACGGATATCAAAGCTTTCTCAGGCTTGATAAACGAGGTGGCAATAGGGGACGGGGATGCTCTGTTGTACGATTTGATACAGAGACAATCTACAGGAATAGTCCTTGCATTGATTTTGATGGTTTTTGGTATTTCAGCTCTTTTACTTTCCTTTTTTATTTCCAATATTTCAGACAACAGATTTTTGTATTTGGGGATATTTGCGATATTTGTAAGTGTGTGGGTATTTTCCGAGGCAAAATTGATGCAGCTGATTACAGGCAACAGATTTTTGATCGGTGGCATCAGCTACATGTTGGTGGCAGCCATACCCGTACCCTTTCTTTTATTTTTGAGGGATACAGTTTTGACTAGATTCAACAAGCTCTTTACATGGATTTCCATGATTTTCATATTGGATCTGATCCTGAATTTAATCCTCCAGTTGACCGGAGTAGCCAGCTTCTTTAATACGATTATCGTAACAAACAGCATGATCCTTGTTTCCATGGTGATGGTCGTAGTGGTCATGTTTGTAGAGTGGGTCAAATACAAAAATAACAATGCCAAAAGATTTTTGGCACATCTAAGTCTTTTGGCAGTAATAGTTTTGTTGGAACTGGTAAAATTCTTCAACTGGAATTTTGATTTTACATCGGTATATAGCAGCGTGGGTACTGTATTGTTTTTCATTCTCCTGGCTATCGATTCGCTTAAAAGTGTGGATATGTTGATTGAAAAAGAGAAAGAAAGAAAAATATTTGAGAGGTTGGCATTTAAAGACATTCTTACCGGTGGGGGTAATAGGGCGGCGTATGAGAAAGATCTGGACAGTATCATGAACGATGACAGAATCAATAAATTCAGATTGATTTTTCTGGACATAAATTATCTTAAAAATATCAATGATAACTTTGGACATCAAGAAGGAGACAGGGCGATAGTAAAGTGTTACAACTGCCTTAAGGACAGTTTTTTGAATCAGGGCAGGGTATACAGGTTGGGTGGAGACGAATTTGTTTGCATAATAGAAAATCCGGATGAGATTTTTTATAACCAGGGAGTAAAACGATTTAGGAATTCATTGGATGACTTTGCGGCTTTGAATCCTTTTAAGATCGATGTGGCCATAGGCAGCGGGGTTTTTGACAAATATGATGAAATAGACATCAAGACATTTTTTAACAATATAGACAAATTGATGTATGAAAATAAAAGGTATCTCAAAAAAAGCAATGTAGTAGAAGGATAGTAGGAGGGATTTAATTGAGTGAAAACAATAATGTAAAAAAGGTGATAAAATATTTAGAAAGTTTAAACATAAAATACAAAATCGTTGAACACCCACCAGTATACACCATAGACGAAATGGATGAACTGGACATTGGCAGAGACGGTGATATAGTCAAGAATCTGTTTCTTAGAGATGCAAAAGGGAAACGCCATTTTTTAGTATTATTGCATAAAGACAAGAAAGTCGATCTTAAAGTGTTCCAGGAAAAGCTTGAAAGTACAAAATTAAGTTTTGCTTCAGAAGAGAGGTTGGATAAATACCTTAATCTTACCAAGGGCTCGGTGACTCCCATGGGGATCATAAATGACGAGTCAAAGAGTGTAGAGGTAGCTATAGACAAGGATCTCGTGGGGAATAAAAGTTTAGGTGTTCATCCCAACGACAATACAGCCACAATTTGGCTTGCTTTTGAAGATATTGTCAAGGTGATCGAAAGCAATGGAAATAAATATACATTGATGGAAATGTAAAAAAGCAGATTCGCAGATATACAAGTTGACTATTTTATGAAAATTAAGGAGGAATTGTTTTGAAAAGGCAAAAAGGTTCTTTGTTGTTGATCGTTTTATTGATATTTGTATTATTCCTGGGTGGTTGCGGATCTGATGGTGGATCTGTTGAAGACGGAGACGGTCAAACATCTCAGGGAAATGATTCGAATGATTCAAATGGCGCTGAAATCATAGTGCTTGAAGGAGCCGGCAATAGTCCATCAAATCTTCTTCATCAAGGCATGGCAATAGAATATGAAGGCCATGTATATCATGTGGATAAAATGTTTGAGGGAAGTATCTGGAAAACCTCCATGGAATCAGGAGAATCCCAATTGCTGCTGGAAGGAACCTTGCATCATTTAAACGTAAATGGGGGACTTTTGTTTGCTGTCGGTTCTGTTGCGGCAGGATCAGATGGTTTGGGTACCGACGGTATATTTATGAGCAACATTGACGGCAGTGGATTTACCGTTTTGAAAGAAGGTTATTTTGGACTTTTGATACTTCAAGATGAATATTTGTATTTTACAGATGTAGTTGAAGGTGGATTGTACCGAATGAAATATGACGGCAGCGAGGAGACTCTAATTCTTGAGAATATTTACGATAATGTGGCAATTTTTAATGACCACATTTATGTTATGGCTGATTTGGACGAACAATATGTATCAAACATATATGAATTATTTCTTGATGGAAGTGGTGAACCGGTCATGATAGTTAATGATGTTTTTGGCGGAACTTTTGATGTTGTAGAAAATGAATTGTTTTATATACTGCGGGACAATATGGGAGATATGCACCGATATGACACGGAAAAAAAGACAGAAAGATTATTTTTAGATACCTGGGTGGATAATTTGAATGGTCAAGGAACTGACTTGTATTATTTCTGGAGTGGTGTTCGAAAAGACAATACTGACAAGGGCCTGTATTACTTTAATGACGAAACTGGTGAAAAAGAAATGATACTTGCCGCTGAGTCGATTTTTGATATAAACATGGCAGGCGGAAAAATCTACTGGCATGATAATGACGCACAACGGAGGATCTCTGTTATGAATATCGATGGAACTGATCGGGAATATGTGGAACAGGCCAACTAGAATTTGGAACTAAAAAACAAGGGTGCGCAAGAGCCCTTGTTTTTTAGTTCCAAATTGTCAAAGGATTTTTATGGTTTTTCCTCTTGGATCCCCCTCGAAATTTTCAATGGCATGTTCCCAGGCTTCAAGCCCTATATCCGCATGATAATAAGTTGCCACTTCGTTTAAATGAGCCAGTGCAATTTTGCCGGTCATCAAAGGGTCGTCATTGGTCACATTTGTATGAGGATCTTCGGTACCATGCTCAAGTTCTATATTCATGCCCTCGTTAAATTCCTCCGGTGTAAATCCTGCGTTGTCAAAATCAATTCCCAATTCTTTCGCTACTGCGTTTGATTCATCCAAAGAAAAGACTTTCATCCAACAATCACCTCCATGATTAGAGTATACCCAGAAAATCCACGAATAAATATCTACCGAAGATTTAGAATAATAAAAAGCCGGATTTATCCGACTTTTGTCATATTAATATTTCTGATATATCCGATTTGTTTCGTACTTTGGTTCGCTGGTTATGTTTAGTCCCAGTTTTTTGAAAATCTTCAAATCAACTTCCGGCAATATGACCGAAGAGTGCAACTCGCACGATTTTAACTTGGGCAGCTGTTCCAAGGCCAATCGGGCATCTTCATTGTGAGCGGCACTTACTGAAAGAGCTATAAGTATTTCGTCGGTATGAAGCCTTGGATTTCTTCCTTGCAGGTATTTGGTCTTTAGGATCTGTATTGGTTCTATTGCCTCGGGCGAAACCAGGTGCAGATCGTGATCCAAATTTCCCAATACTTTGATGGCGTTTAGAATAACGGCTGCCGATGAACCTAAAAGCTCGGATGTTTTTCCGGTTATGATTCTACCGTCTGACAACTGGATGGCTACAGCCGGGTTGCCGGTTTCTTCAGCCCTGTCAAGAGCAGCTTTAACAACTTTTCTATCGTCTTCCGAAATGGAGGCCTGCTTCATCAGCAATTCAAGCTTGTAAAGAATCTCTTTTGTTCCGGTCCCTCTTTTAAAGTCCACCAATGCATGATAATATCTTCTGATGATTTCCTGTTCGGCGGCATCTCTGCAAACTTCATCGTCCATAATGCAGTTGCCGGCCATATTTACACCCATGTCTGTCGGGGACTTGTAAGGATTTTCTCCGACTATCATCTCAAAGATTGCATTTAATACCGGAAATATTTCAATATCCCTGTTGTAGTTTACGGTTGCAACGCCGTAAGCTTCAAGATGGAATGGATCTATCATGTTAACGTCATTCAAATCTGCGGTGGCAGCTTCATACGCAATGTTTACAGGATGTCTCAAGGGTAGATTCCATATGGGGAATGTCTCGAATTTTGCGTATCCAGCTTTAATCCCACGTTTGTGGTCATGATAAAGTTGTGAAAGACATGTGGACATCTTTCCACTGCCGGGACCCGGTGCTGTTACGACTACCAAAGGTCTGGAGGTTTCAATATATTCATTTTTACCATATCCTTCATCGCTGACGATATGGCTTATATTGTGAGGGTACCCCTCGATATTATAATGGAAGTAGGTTTTGATATTAAGAGATTCCAGCTTTGATCTAAATTGATTTGCTGAGTTTTCACCTGAGTATTGAGTAATGACCACGCTTCCAACCATAAATCCTCTTTGCTGAAAAGCATCTATCAACCTCAAGACATCATCTTCATACGTTATTCCCAAATCTCCCCGTATTTTATTGCTTTCGATGGCATCAGCACTGATGACAACTATTATTTCCGTTTGTTCTTTTAATTGGTCTAGCATTTTTAGCTTGCTGTCCGGTTGGAACCCTGGAAGTACCCTCGAACAGTGGTAGTCGTCAAAAAGCTTGCCTCCAAATTCAAGATATAGTTTGTTATCAAACATTTCTATCCTTTTTTTTATGTGTTCGGACTGGGTCTGTTTGTATTTTTCATGATCGAAACCTATTTTCATTCTGCATCTCCTTGTCAATAATCATTCCTCAAAAGTATACCATCTCTAACATTGGTTTTCAAAGGAAACGTTGAAGAAATATCAAATATCATTTGTCAAATTCACCGGCATTATTATTTCATTGTAATTATACAGGGCATTTTCATTTTTTTCTGAAAATAATATCCTGCCGTAAACATTTCCGTTGAAAGTGTAACCTTTGGATGATGCAAAATCATGCATTGAATCTAAAGTAGCATTTGATATGAATTCTCCCTCTAGCAACTTCACGTACATGTACACGGCTTTTGAAGCTTGAATACATTGGATGTTGGAGGGGAGTTTGATTTTGAGTTTATGGATATCCGGGATGGAAATGGCCAAGCCAAAATCAAAATCAAAGTGATCATGGGTAGTTGGTTTATACCCTGTCAAACTGAATGAGAAGAAAGTGAAAGGAAGCAAATTCATCCATTGCTTTACCGTTTTGGCGGTCTTGCTGTCTTTTATAAGAACATTCTCTTTAGTTTGACAAATTCTATACATACCTTCAAAATCATCTAATTCACATTTGTGTAAATTCCGGTGCAGTTTTTCACAAATGTCCAAGGTTTCGTTGGATTTCTCAAGAAGTCCATTTAATCGCTCGATTTCTAAAGCTAGATCTTTGCTGGTTTTGGTAAAAACCTCGGCCACTTTTTCTAGACTTCCTTCATTAGTCAGTTCAATGGTTTCGTTTAATGGTATGTCAAAACTTCTGAACCATCTGCTTCTCAGGATATTTCTGCAGTCAAGGTCTCCAAAAAGTCTGTAACTGGAGTTGTCTTCTTTTAGTGGCTTTATTATCCCCAGCTTTTCATAGTGTCTTAGAGTGTCTGCTGTTACACCGAGCATTTTTGAGTATTCACCGATTTTATATTTCATCTTTAATCCCTCCACTGATGGTTAATATTATACAAAAAAGAATCGACAAGATAAATAAATATTTAACAAATAAGTTGACTTTGGTGTAAGACCAAGGTTTATTATTTAGGCAAAAGCTTGGTAAACAAGAAAAAACAAGGGGGAAAAGTAATGCAGATCAAAAGTAAAGTATCAAAAATCATGGTTCTTATTTTAGCGATGACTCTGGTTTTGACGTGGTTTTCCGGATGCAGTCAAAATGCAGAAAACAGCTATAAAGCAGGAACATATACGGCTGAGGTAGACGGACATAATGGAACAATAACCATAGACGTGACTTTCAGCGAGTCTAAAATTACCGACATAGCTGTGAAAGATCAATCTGAAACATCCGGACTTGGCGATGCAGCTTTGGAACAAGTATCAGAAAATATTTTATCAGAACAATCGTTGAAGATAGACACTGTATCAGGTGCGACTGTTTCAAGCAGTGCGATGCTGGCTGCAGTTGAAGATTGCGTAGTTCAGGCTGGTGGAGATCTTAGCATGCTCAAGAGTGGAAATAAAGACTCAGCGACTGCCGAGACGAAAAAATTAGAAGCAGACATAGTAGTTGTGGGTGCGGGGGCTTCGGGTATATCTGCTGCCATATCTGCTGCAGATATGGGTGCAAAAGTTATCTTGATAGAAAAAACAGGAGTGATCGGTGGCGCCAGCAACTTGTCATGGGCAGGAAAATTCGTAGATTCATCGGTTGCTATAGAAAATGGATTGAAAGTGGATCAAGAGAAAATGATTACCGATTGGATTGAAAACAATCACTGGAGAGTGGATTCGGCAGCTATAAGGCAATATGTTGCCAAATCTGGTGAGACTTATGACTGGTTGGCTGAAAAGGGATATGTAACTCAGTTTATCAACTTTGCAGGAGAGCAGCTTCACATGCTTCCAGATTATGGAACGCGAGAAGCTTCTTACAAAAGAATGCTTGCAGAATCGGTTGAATCAAACGGAGGTAAAGTTTTTACTCAAACGACTGGGAAGAATTTGATCGTAAATGAAGATGGCGAAGTTACCGGTATCGTTGCCGAACAAAATGACGGCACCATACTTGAAATTACCGCCGATAGTGTAATTATAGCCACAGGTGGTTATGCTGCAAATGCGGAGATGGTGAAGGAAAATTTTGGATTTGAAGGTATCAATGGTGGGTTGGGTCAAAATGTTGGAGAAGGTCTGGAGATGGCCTGGGAGGCAGGAGCAAAGATCCCGGACAATCTTGGTGGGCAAATGCTTCATCAGACATTGGCTAGAGCTACTTCAAATCTTAAAAAGGAATATGAGGGATTCAAGGCAAGTTATCCCATGATGCTGACTTACATGCCGACACTGATGAATGTGAACACGTCTGGAGCAAGATTCAGAGACGAGGCTTTCACATTGAAGGCTGTAGCGGCTGCAAACAGCAGTGCGTTCAACGGCCCATATCATATGGTCGTGATATCAAAGGCACAGATCGATGCATTGGCAGAAGAAGGATTAAATGGGATCGAGGCGCCTGGAATGCCTGGCATGCCTCCTGAGTTTTACTTGGACTTCATTGATGAGTTTACAATAGACAATCCTTGGAAAGATGCAGATGAAATTTTTGACAAAATGGTTGAAAATGGGGATGGATTCAAGGGAGATACCATAGAAGAATTGGCAAAAAATGCTGGAATGGACGAAAAAGTGTTCGTAGATGCTTTCAATCAATATCAGGAAGCTTGTGAAACCGGATTAGACACTGCATTTGGAAAATCATCCGATTTCTTGGTTTCTTACGGCGATGAAGGACCTTACTATGCGATTATCGCAGAGATAAACAACCTGGGTTCAGTAGGCGGACTTTTGGTAAACACCAAATTTCAAGTGCTTGACGATGATAGAGTTCCAGTTAAGGGACTTTACGCTGTAGGACTTGAATCCGAAGGAGTGTTGTTCAATGATACCTATGTTGGAAATGGTGTTGGAATAGGATACGCATTCACATCGGGACGGCTCGGGGGAGAAAGTGCAGCCACTGAAGTATTGGAAAAATAATAAATCATAAATTAGGGGGAGCTCATTTCAAGCTTCCCCTTTAAGATTTATTATTCGTTAAAATTGATCTTAAAGCCTTTTCAAAATCCTCGTTCTGGATTTTAGTTCGCTTCTTAGGTCCTTTCAGGCGATGGCCTGAGTTACGGAGTTTTTTTGCTTCATGCCTCGCATATAAAAGAGTGTCTATATTACAATCATTGTAAACCATGCCGTTTTGATTTAATGGAGTGGCTCCTTTTGCAAGGCACATGGCAGCCAGTCCGTAATCCTGGGTAACTACCACATCATTTTTATCAACCATATTGACGAGGGCAAAATCCACACTGTCAGATCCTTTGGACAGGGTGATGGTTTTGATGCCCGGGATGGAATAGACATGAGAGGTATCACAAAGTATCACACATTCCAGTTCATATTCTTTTACTATTCCAACTGTCAAATCTACAACAGGACATCCATCTGCATCGATCAGAATTTTCATATCGGTCTCCAAATCATTTTTAAATAATTTTATCATAAAATATGATAAGAATGAAAAAGATTGATTGAACAAGGATCTTCGGTTAAAATGATTAAAATTAAACTTTGGCAATCATCGATTTCCATAGAGGAGGTAGTTATGCAAAATTTATTGGATGGAATAACCAAATTTAGGAAAAAAGACTTTGAAGATCACAAGGAATTGTTCAAGGAGCTAGGAAATAGACAAAAGCCTCATACCCTGTTCATATCCTGTTCAGATTCCAGGATAGATCCCAACATGATCACAGGAACCAAACCTGGAGAATTGTTCATAATAAGAAATATTGCCAATATCGTACCGCCTTACAGGGAAAGTGAAGAATACCTTGCCACTACATCTGCAATTGAATATGCGGTGCTCGTGCTGGAAGTCGAGAATATCGTCATTTGTGGACACTCGAATTGCGGAGGATGCGCGGCCAGTTTTAAATCTGCTGAAGAATTGAAAGACATTCCCCATACAAGAAAGTGGCTGGAACTCATAAGACCGGTAAGAGACATGGTTCTTAAAGAAATTTCCGAGAATGAACCTGAAGCAAGAGAGTGGTTGATGGAACAGGGAAACGTGGTGGAGCAACTCAAACACCTTCTTACCTTTCCTTATATTAGAGAAAGAGTAGAGGAGGGTAAATTGAATCTGAGCGGTTGGTATTATATAATAGAGACAGGCGAGATATTTATTTACGACAAGGATTGTGGAGAATTCAAGTGTGAAAATTAAATCCATTTGTTCTATCGCTAATATGCAAAAAAGGGATGAAATGCATGAAATACGATTTTGAAAGCATTGTAGATAGAAGAAACTCAGGATCCTTCAAATACCAGCAGATGTACGAGTGGAACCCCAACGTATCCAAGGAGATCATACCTTTTTCAGTGGCAGATATGGAATTAAAAAATCCTCCCGAGATAATAAAAGGGTTACAGGAGTATCTGGAGGATGTGGTTTTGGGTTACACCAAAGCCACTAGAGCTTATTTTGACTCTGTTATCAACTGGATGAAAAGAAGACACGACTGGGAAATCAGGGATGAGTGGATAGTTGGAGCACCTGGAGTGGTCCACGCATTTTTCACTGCGATCAAGGGATTGACAGAGCCGGGAAATGGCATCATAATAATGACTCCAGTGTATTATCCCTTTTATAGAGCAATAGAATCCAATGGCAGAAGAGTGGTTAAAAACCCCTTGAAAAATTCAAATGGAAGATATGAAATAGACTTTGACGATTTAGAAAGAAAGGCTATGGATCCAAACAATAAAATCCTGCTTTTTTGCAGCCCGCACAACCCTGTTGGAAGGGTATGGACTAAAAACGAACTTGCAAGGGTTTCAGAAATTTGCATAAAGAATGGAGTTTTGGTTGTATCTGATGAAATCCATTTTGATTTTGTGATGCCAGGTTACGATCATAGTGTTTATGCAGAAATTTCTGATGACGCCAGAGAAAATTGCATCGTGTGCACTGCACCGAGCAAGACTTTTAATCTGGCAGGGATGCAAACATCCAACATAATAATACCAAACGAAGAAATTCGAAATAGCTATATTGCCGAAAACGACAAATGCGGGCAATTTACTCTGAATATATTGGGATACAAAGCTTGTGAGATCGCTTATAATAGTTGTGAAGAATGGTTGGAGCAACTTTTGGAATTGGTTCATCACAACCATGTCATCTTAAAAAAATATTTTGAAGAGCATATACCTCAAATCAAAGTTTATGACCTTGAAGGCACTTATCTCCAATGGCTGGATTTCAGAGGCCTGGGGATGAAAGAGAAAGAATTGGAAAATTTCTTGCACCTGAAGGCAGAGTTGTTTTTAGATGAAGGATATATTTTTGGGCGGGAAGGTTCAGGTTTTGAAAGAATGAATCTGGCTTGCCCCACAAAATATTTGGTCGAAGGCTTGAACAGGCTTAAATGTGCACTGGCAGAAATTTAAATTCTGCCAGTTTTATTTTTTTGCTTCTTTCATTAACAGAAAAGTTCTTTGATTTACTCATGGTTCAAGGAAAGAAATTGGGTATAAATTAATTGAGCAATGCATGAAATGGAGTATAATGGAAATAAAGATAATGGAAGAAGGAGCTTATTATGGACAAACAAAAATTCATTCACGAAGATGTGTACAAGTTCATTTTTGAAAACAGCTCTGATGCCATTATGCTTACGACACCCGACGGCAAAGTCTACAGGGCCAACCCGGCAGCATGTGAGATGTTTGGACGTTCTGAGGATGAAATCATATCAGGGGGACGAGATATCCTGGTCGATTCTTCCGATACAAGGCTGAAAAAGGCGTTGAAAGAAAGAATTCAAAACGGAAGCGTAAATGCTGAGCTTACTTTTTTAAAAAAAGATGGAAGTAAATTTCCGGGCCAGGTTTCATCGAACATTTTCAAGGATGACGAGGGGAACATATGGACAACCATGATAATCAGGGATATAACCGGTTTGAAGAAAGCCGAAGAGGCCATGTTGAAGCTCCATGAGGAAACGGCTCAGATGGCAAAAAGTGATTATCTGACTGGGATTTTAAACAGGAGAGGATTTATAGAAAAACTTTATGAAGAAATGGAACGGGTCAAAAGAAATCCCGGAAATATATGTTTGGTGATGATCGATATCGATTACTTTAAAAATATAAATGACCAGTATGGGCATTTGGTCGGGGATGCTATTTTGAAAAATTTTTCCGGATTGTTGGTCAACTTCACCAGACCTTATGATATAGTAGGTCGCTACGGTGGAGATGAATTTATTTTACTCCTTCCGGATACCAGCTATGATGAAGCGCTCATGGTGGCTGACAGAATAAGAGTGATCACTGAAGAACAGGAAATGATCATTGAATCCCGGAGAGTTAAGTTTACCGTCAGCATCGGTATCGCTCATTTTGATCATGAAGCCGATTTGACTTTGGATGAACTGATATCACAGGTGGACGACAACATGTACAGGGCAAAAAAGAAAAGAAACTGCGTATATAAATATGAATGAATTTCGGCTGAGATAAATAGTCTTGGCCGATTCTTTTGAAGATATATTTCGGAAAGGTGATATATGATAAGCGATTGGAAGAAGAAAACGGCCCTTTTTTTATTGAGTCAAAATATTTCCCTGTTTGGATCAATGCTGGTACAATACGCCATCATGTGGTATATAACACTTGAAACAAAATCCGGAGTTATGATGACCATGGCCATCATATGTGGTATGATGCCCACGTTTTTAATTTCTCCCTTTGCGGGAGTTTGGGCAGATCGCTACAACAGGAAGACTCTGATAGTAATTGCTGATTTTTTCATTGCAGCCATTACCTTGATTTTGGCGCTGGTTTTTTATTTGGGTCACGGCAGCATGTGGTTGCTATTTGTTGGACTGGGTTTAAGATCACTTGGAACTGGAGTTCAGACACCTGCGGTTACGGCGCTGTTGCCACAGATCGTGCCATTTGAATATTTGACCAAAGTCAATGGAATGAACGGAAGTCTCCAATCAATGGTCAGCCTTTTAGCACCCATGGCCAGCGGTGCCTTACTTACATTTACACGGATAGAAAGTATTTTTATGATTGATGTGATCACGGCTTCGATTGCAATACTGATACTTGTGGTTTTTCTCGATGTGCCTTCTCATCATAAGGCGATGATCAAGGAAAAAATCAACTACTTTATTGATATGTCAAAGGGTTTGTCTTATATAAAGCATCACAGTTATATCAAGACCATATTCATTTATTGCGCAGTATATTACTTGCTGGTTTCTCCCCTGGCTTTTCTGACTCCTTTGCAGGTTACAAGGAGTTTTGGTGAAGATGTCTGGAGGCTGACGGCAATAGAAGTGACTTTTTCAGTAGGAATGATGTTGGGTGGTTTTTTGATTGCGACTTGGGGTGGATTCGAGAACAAAGTGAAAACCATGACCCTGGCGATTTTTATAATTGCTTTTTCCACTATGGGATTGGGATCGGTCCATTCATTCACAATATATTTGGGGTTCATGATAACAGTTGGAATTGCCATGCCGGTTTTTTATACGCCATTTACAGTGCTTCTCCAGCAAAAGGTTGAATCAGATTTTCAAGGAAGGGTTTTTGGTGTTTTCAGCATGATTTCCACTTCCGTAATGCCTTTGTCCATGTTGTTTTTCGGACCTGTGGCAGATTTTTTGAAAATAGAAACTTTGCTTTTGGTAACAGGTGCAATAATGTTGATCCAGGGGATCATAATGAGTAAAGATAAAGTGCTTATAGAAGCGGGCAAGTAAAATATCGTTTAAAAAGGCTTGGGAAATATTATCACCAAGCCTTTAAAAAAATCAAAACATTTTTTCTGACATTTTATCTATCTCTTCGTTTGTCTTGTCATAAACTCCGGGGAAGGAACTGAAACCCAAACCCTGTGTTAAGCACGGAATAAAGTAGTGTTTACCGCAATTTCTGCAAGCTCTTTCTACTTCTTCGGCTACGATTTCAGGTGTCCATTCCGGAAAATCGATGACGCCGCTGTCCAGATCTCCCATGAAAGTTATTTTTCCTCCGTACTTCTTGATCAATTCAGGGGTATTGTTGGACGTCATAACGCCCTGCCATATATCTATTCCCATTTCGATCATGTAGGGGACCAAAGACGCCGCATAGGAGTCGCTGTGGTGAACAATAAGTTCCACACCATTATCTTTATAGAATCCGTATATTTTTTTATAGGGCTCAAGGAAAAACTCTTCGAACATTTCAGGTGATAAAAATGTTGAAGTCTGACCGCCCCAGTCATCATGATGGAATATGCATTCGGGATGAAGATGGTCTATGAGTTCCTTGGCATAAGCTAATTCGAAATCTACGAGAAAGTCAATTAGCTCGTGCATTTCATCGGGATACTCGTAGTAAGCGGTCAGGGCATTCTCCATTCTCATAAAGTGGTGTGTTTGTTCGAAAAGACCTGGGGCAACAAAGCAGGTCAAGAATTTTTCGTTTCTGTCTACAGCATTTGCAACCTCTATTGCAGGAACCCAATCTTCATCAGAGTACTTCACGTTGGGAGCCTTTACATAGTCGCGCCAATTTTCAATGTCTTTGATCAATATATGCTCTTCATCGTGAACAGGAAAAGAACCCAACTGACCTTCGGGCCATCTGAAGGTAACGCCCCACTCATTTACCACTTCTTCACCAATGTTTGGTCTTTTACGAGCTATGGGAACATTCATGATCATTTCCATAAACTCATATTGCTTGACGAATCTGTCGGGATTTCCACCTTTCATGGTTTCCAACAAATTTTGTTTGATGGTTAACATTTTATCTTCCTCCTTCTAAAATTTAAAATTTTTCTAAATAATACCAGATAATACAAGCTGAATGGCTATGAATATTATAAATGAAATGTATATAATAATATTATCTGTATATAATATTATTATATACATTTGTGTTGGATTTGCAAATATATTGTAAAAAAACTTTATTATCAAATAAGTGGACTTTTAGATGATGCTTACAAAAAAGTAGATGATCATTACCAGTTCAATAAAGATTTTAAGTATGGTGCCACCCAAGATGCCGATGAATGTTCCAAATCCTATTCTAAGAGCCTTTTGTAATTCCGAACCGTTTATAATCTCTATAAACACAGCCCCCGCAAATGGTCCGATAACGACACCCAAGGGACCTAAAAGGATGGGACCCATAACGATCCCAATCATAGTTCCTATCATTGCGCCGCGGCTCCCACCGGAAATTTTAGTACCCAGTACAGAAGAAACATAATCGATTAAAAAAAGTATCAAAAGCACCACAAACTGCAGTAAAAAAAAGTTTGAATCCAAAATAGTGAAGCCGGTGATAAAACCATAGATGAGCATGCCAAGAAAAACCAGAATTGGTCCTGGAAGCAAGGGCAAAACGGTTCCGATCAATCCTGCTATAAAAAAGATTAGAGCAATGACAATACCGGCAAAATTCAAGGTTATTCTCCTTTGCTAATAGAAATTGCTTATTCAATATCTATATACCACCGATGGCAAATTTTAACCAGGAGAATGGCAAGAGAAAATTGGAGTCGGATGAAATCCGTTACAGTATATTTCGAATGACGAAAAAATATGTTATAATATGTCATGCACATATTAATTTCAGAAGGGTGGTTATATTATGGTGAGTCAGTATTTGGATGATACTGATGTTTTAAAGGGGATCGGCGGATGGCTGATTGTAATGATATTGGGATTTTTATGCGGAGTTGCAGCAGTGGCCCATATGGTTTTAGGTTGGAGCGAACTTGGTAGCCAGAGCATATATCTTACAGTTTCAGTGTATCTTGCCTTGGTGCTGGGGGCGATTTTCAGCATTTTATTTGTGGCGGCTTTAGGTGGGAAATCACGATTGACTCAGAGCTTTGCCATAGCAGTGGGAAATTATTTCATATGCTTTGCAATTATTGATTTGTTGTTTTTTGAGGGATTGACGCTGCTGGGTATAGGAAGATTTTTAGGCATTGGATTGTTCTCAGTTATATGGATGTTGTATTTCAGCCTGTCTGAAAGAGTGTCAAATACCTTCATTAAGACCTATAGTAGATCGATGAGATCTTTTTTGACAAACATAGCTTTATGGATTTTTGGAATGTTGGCTGTGATCCATATAGCACTGGTTATCATGGTCAAAGGTGTTTGGCAGACGATTTTGACACTCATACTTCCTGTGGTGTCCGAGATTTACTGGTTTGTAAAAATGTGGATGGACGATGGATTTTTAAATCCTTTTACGGGGATTTTGATAGTGTATGTATTTGCAGTTGCATTGCCGTTTTTCATGACAATTTTGTACGCACCCGAAAGAGACTGACATAAAGCAATTGTATTTATTCCAACACCTGGATTTCCGGGTGTTTTTTTAGAATTCCGGTTAATGATTTGATATTGAAGGAGTGAGATTTTTGGAAAAAAGCTTGTGGGAAAAAAGCATTGAGTTTCATGGGCACGAATGTCCCGGTTTGGCTATAGGATTTAGAGCTTGCGAAATCGCAGAGGAATTTTTTGAGTTGGATTTTTATGAACAGGATGAGATGGTTTGTATCAGTGAAATAGAAACATGTCCTGTAGACGCAATAAGGTTCGTTGCAGGGTGCAATGAAGAAAAGGGAAATCTGATAATCAACAAGACCGGAAATCCGGCATTTTCCTTTAGAGATAATGAGTCGGGGCGGTCAGTCCGTTTAGTTTTTAAAGGTGTTGAGGAAAGTTTGTCTAAAGAAGAAAAAAAGAACTTGATTTTGAATGCACCGAAAGAAGAAATATTTTGGATACAAGAAATTATTTAAATGTTGACAAACAGGGTAAAACTGCAATATGAGAAGGAGGTGACCAAAGATGGAAACTAAAAAAGAATATTATCAAATGGAGATCACAGAAGTGGTCGAAGAGTTTGACTCGAACACAAAAGAAGGCCTTGACGATGAAGATGCTTACAAGAGAAAGGTAAGGTACGGAGAGAACAAACTTGAGAGCGGAGAAAAAGTTTCGGCTTTTAAAATACTTCTGCACAATCTTAATAATATTATAGTATATCTTTTAATAGGAGCTTCAGTGGTTTCCTTTGTGACTGAAGATACGGTGGAAGGGATCGCCATCCTTATAGCAGTGTTGATCGCTGTAGTCTTCGGATTTTTTACGGAATATAAGGCACAAAAATCCGTGGAATCCCTTCAGGGGATGATAGAGAACGTGACAAAGGTCTTAAGATCCGGAAAAATCAAAGAAGTCAATGCAGTCGATGTTGTCCCTGGCGACATCATGTTTTTAGAAGAAGGGGATTCTATCACGGCAGATGGAAGGTTGCTGAAAACAAAAAATTTAGCGTGCATCGAATCTGCATTAACAGGAGAATCAGAGGCGGTAGAAAAAGATGCCGAAATCGTAATATCAGGATCAGCTCCATTGGGGGACAGAATAAACTTGGTCTTTACAGGTTCAGCTGTTACAAGAGGCAACGGATACGCCATAGTAACGCAAACTGGAATGAAAACCGAAATGGGAAGGATCAGCAGTCTGATAAAAGACAGAAAAAAAGAGATGACTCCATTAAACATGGAATTGGATAGATTGGGGAAGATGCTGATCCTTTTTGCAGCATTCTGTGCAGTCTTGGTTGTAGTCCTGGGAATGGTCACAGGTTTGGATCTTCCATTTGTAGTACAGGTGGCTATTATACTTGCCATAGCCGCCATTCCGGAAGCTATGCCTGCGGTATCGACCATAACCCTTGCCAGAGGTATGAAAATAATGGCAGAGCACAAGGCACTTGTAAAAAGTCTTCCGGCAGTTGAAACTCTGGGTTCCACAAGTGTTATATGTACAGACAAGACAGGAACCTTGACGGAAAATCAAATGACTGTAAAAAACGTGTATTTGGCTGATGGCAAAGAATTCAGTATAACAGGAAGCGGATATGATCCAAAAGGGGATATCAAATACGGAGATCAAAAAGTTGAAGTGACCCAAGACGAAAAACTTGAATATTTTATAATTGCCGGATTACTGTCTAGCAACGCTACCTTAAATGATGAAAACGGAAAATATTCCATTATAGGCGACCCAACTGAAGGTGCATTGATAGTACTGGGACAAAAAGCCGGGTTTAAAAAAGAAAAGTTGGAAAAGGAAATCTGGAGAAGGATAGGGGAACTGCCTTTTAATTCGGCAAAAAAATACATGGTCACATCCTATGAGTACGAAGGTGAACCCAGAGCATTTATAAAGGGTGCTCCGGATGTATTGATAGAACTATCGAACAATGATATAGAATCAAAAACAAGATTGGAAGAAATCAATCAAAAATTTGCTGGTGAAGGAATGCGGGTACTGGCAATCGGTGAACTTTCCGGTTATTCTGGAAAAGGAGATGATAAGTCCCTTGAAAAAGCTGTCGGGAATACAGTCATATTGGGACTCGTAGGAATAATAGATCCACCAAGACCGGACGTGGCAAAATCTATATATCTATGTCAAACTGCGGGTATAGAGGTCAAAATGATAACCGGTGATCATCCCAAGACCGCATCTATAATCGCCGAAGATATTGGGCTGAAAGACCATAAAGCAATTATGACCGGAAGAGAACTTGATGAATTTGAAGGAAGAGAAGATTATGATAGAAAAGTTTCAGAGACTTCGGTGTTTGCAAGAGTTTCGCCTGAAAACAAGCTTCAGATAGTTGATGCACTGAAAAGAAGGGGGCATACAGTTGCCATGACTGGAGACGGGGTCAACGATGCACCTGCCTTGAATGGAGCCGATATAGGTGTAGCTATGGGAATCAGGGGAACGGAAGTGGCCAAGGAAGCTGCTGATATGATACTGACTGACGACAAATTTTCAACCATAGTCGAGGCTGCAAGAGAAGGCCGGATAATATTCTCAAATATCAAAAAATACGTTTATTTCCTTTTCTCATGCAATCTCGTTGAAATACTTACAATTCTTTTAAGCATAATTTTCTTTGCACCCATACCCATCCTGCCACTTCATATTCTTTGGCTGAACCTGGTAGTGGATATATTTCCCGCCATGGCCATGGGTTTCGAACCTGCTGAAGAAAATATAATGAGCCAACCACCCAGATCTAAAAATGAAGGATTGGTAGGAAAGAGATTTCTTTACAAGACCATTATCAGCGGATCGATAATTGGAACAGCATCTTTTATTGTTTTTCAAATCATATTATTTCGGGGTGCGTCCCTGGAACTTGCTCAGAGCGTAACTTTTACTATGATGGCTGTATCTCAATTGTTGCATACTCTAAATGTCAGAAGAGAGAAAAAATTTGGTTTGGACAAGACGTTGAAGAAGAACAAGGTTCTCTTGGGAGCGTTGATCCTTTCATTTTCAGCTCAACTTTTGGCCGTATATCTGCCTGTAATGAACAAGGTAATGCATACTGTACCCATTGATCTGAAAAGCTGGATTGTAATTGGAGCGGGAGCACTTTTAACAACTGGGGCAGTTCATCTGGTAAAGAACAAACTGGAGTTAAGATCCTGACATTGTGGAACTGCAAGAACAAGATACACCGCTAGCCCTTTTATTGTTTAGGAAGAGCGTATAATGGAGTTTAGACTGGAGGTCATCTAATTGAATAAAAAGAACTATAGTATCGTCGTAAACGGAGACATATACATCAATCAGTTGTTTTACAATTCTCCACCCATCAATCAGTGTGGGCTAAGCTGGCAGTCCAACAATATCTTTAATAGTTTTTCTATTGGTGGAGGGGCGATAATGCTTGGTGATTTGATAAAAAAGGCTACAGCGAAAGATGTGGTAGTTCCTTATGCAACTGAAAATTTGGAAGGTGTCAATAACCTGGTTGTTTCTCCCGTAGAATTAAAGGCATACAAGGCAAGAAAAAATTCTAACGAAGAGGTATACAGAGTCAATAAATTTTATGGATTTAAAGCCCCGAAAATTGATGGGGAAAATCTTATAAAACTTAAGGATGATATTCAAAAACCAAATTTAGTAGTGTTGGACGACGATAACAACGGGTTTAATTCATCCAACTGACGCAATGATGTTTATAGGTTACGACATACTTTCAGTAGAAAAAGAAGCTGAACCGGTAAATCTCAGCATTGAAGAGATAAATCAATTGGCGGCATTTGAACATACGAGATGGCTTCTTCACAAGAAAAACAGAGGTTGGAACTATGGAGTCGGGATAGATCGAAAATCGAAAGAAGATCCTCAACTCATATCCTACGATCTTCTTAACGAGGATCAAAAGAAAAAAATATGTGAATTTGTTAAACGGTGGCCAAAGATTCTTGCCCACATGAATTTTAAATTAAAAAACACAAAAGGTTATAGGTTGTAGAAGATTTGAATACCTCCCATTCAAGCATTTCTATACATAAGGTCTTTGGTCGAAACTTCCATGATTTTTTTATTATTCATGGGAGTTTTAAGCCATTGATCTTTTATATTTTCGGGTATTATCACGGGCATCCTGTCATGTATAAAAGAAATGCTTTTGGATGCGGGCATTGTGAGTATGACGAAGACTGGAGTATCAAACTCCTTTTCCATCCTATAGAGACCGGCCATGTATATGGTTTTGTCCGTACCGATGGCATACTTCTCTTTTTTTCCGTCTCTGTTTTTCCATTCAAAAAAGTAACTTGCGGGAATCAGACAGCGTTTTTCTAAGTATGATTTTTTAAAAGTGGGTTTTTCGTCGGCAGTTTCCATACGTGCATTTATAAGATGACCTTTGCCGTCAAATTTTGTGAAACCCCATTTCATGAGCGTGGGAGATTCTTGTGTCAGCACCGGCACTGTATCCGTGGGATATATTTCTCCGGTTTTCATTCTGGAAAGAGCGTCACTGCCTTTGTACCTGTTTTCAATGTCGTCGATTATTTTTTTGATTTCAAGCTCTTCCCGGTCATCTGCGATAAAGTATCTTCCACACACAATCCTCATTCCTTTCTTTCCAAAAACCATCTACCCAGACTATTGTCGCCAATATCAGGGCTACGCTCAAAAAAGAGATATTTTTTTTTGTTTTTTATCTTTATCGTGTATCTGTCGCCTTGACCTCCCGCTTTAAGAGAAGGAGCCTGCCTTACATCAAGGACTTTGTCGATTTCGTAGGTGGAACCGTCTTCCCAAACCAACGAAGTGGGAATCATTTCTCCGTCGGTGGTGAAAGATGCGGTAACATCAACGTATACTTTTGGATCACTCATTTAAATCACCGCAAATCAAATATTTTTTAAAAAATTAGAATTGGAGACAAAGGGAGGATCTACCACCTTGTAGCCTTTTCTTTTTAAGATCCTGAACTTAAAATCCAGGAGCTCCGCAGGTACATCCAGTCTTCTGGCTGCCTGAAAAAAAGAAATGTCGTCATTTAAGAGGTCCAGGACTTCTGAATCATTCATGAGTACGTCAGCAGCAAAGATGTTGGCCTCGTATTCAAATATAGAGGTTTCATCAAACAAGGCAAAGTCGTGAAATGCCTTTAGTTTTGAAATTTTTTTGTGGAGTACCGCATGTCCGATCTCATGGGCTATTATTATCTTTTGTATTTTTTCAGGAAGGTCGTTGTTGACTACTATTACCTGCTTTCTGGATTGAATAAGGTAAAATCCCTTGCAGTCGGCCGAACCTGATCCCATTGATGCAAAAATCAAGGATATGTTCATGTGACGACATAAAGATTCGGGATCGTCGGTTTTGTATTGGTGAATGATTTTTTTTGCTTCACGGGAAATGTACTCTATTGACATTTAAATAAACCTCGCTTTTGGCAGGCCTTTAATTATCGCCTTTTTTATTTGAATATGTTTTTCTTGCTTCTTCCTTACATGTCACGTATGCAGTCATGACGGCCTCAAAAAAGGCATCTTTGGCTTCCTGGGTAAGAGTTCCCCCGGCAAAAAGAGCCATGTTTTTTTCAAGAAGTTCGTTGGCTTCCTTTTCGGCTTTAGGGCCGTAAGATTTTCGAATTGCCTCCATGTAGGGATCTTTCTCCATTCCGTATTTTGGATCGTCTACATCTTCGTTTAAAAGGTAATCCACGGAGACTCCCAAAGCTTTTGCCAGTTTTCTTGCAGTTATGCCCCTGGGCCTGGAATTATTGGTTTCGTAAGATGTTATGGTCCTTTGCGAAACACCCGCCTCTTTGGCGAGGGTGTCTTGACTTATGCCCAGATTTTCCCGGGATCGTCGTATCTTTTCTCCAAAAGTTTTCATAGATCACATTCCTTTCCGCTGTGCTGCTGAACGAATAACTTCATAAAACTTCATAATAAGTTGAAGCAAATTCATAGAGATGTTAAGATCTTGATAGAAGTATATGGAAGTTAGTTTCATGATACTTCTTAAAGAAGCGTATGTCAAGACCTAAAAGAATTCTGGGAGGAAAATTTATGGATCGGGACAAAACCATACTTCACAGTGATTTAAACGGATTTTACGCATCTGTAGAGATAATGCTGGATCCTTCTCTTAAAGGGAAGGATGTAGCAGTGTGCGGA
The DNA here is from genome assembly GCF_015594845.1 of Alkalibacter mobilis. Classification (GTDB taxonomy): domain Bacteria; phylum Bacillota; class Clostridia; order Eubacteriales; family Alkalibacteraceae; genus Alkalibacter; species Alkalibacter mobilis. Next base: position 23,598 of record NZ_JADNRK010000022.1, read on the forward strand.
AGCACTGAAGACAGGCATGGAATAGTACTGGCAAAATCCGAATCCGCAAAGAAAGCCGGAATCAAAACGGGAATGGTAAACTGGGAGGCAAAACAGATTTGTCCCAATTTGATAATAATACCTCCAAAATATAGTCAGTATCTGAAGTATTCAAAGCTTACCAGGAAAATTTATATGAGGTATACGGATAAGATAGAGCCCTTTGGAATGGACGAATGTTGGTTGGACGTGACGGAAAGCGCGGGCATTTTTGGAGACGGTGAGAGTATTGCTCAGAAAATAAGAAAATCTGTAAAGGAAGAATTGGGTCTTACGGTCAGTATCGGTGTCTCTTTCAACAAGGTATTCGCCAAACTGGGATCAGACATGAAAAAACCGGATGCGGTCACTGTTATAAGAAGGTCTGATTTCAAAGAAAAGGTTTGGCCGCTACCGGCAGGAGAGCTCTTGTACGTGGGGAGATCCACAAGAAAGAAACTTGCCCGTTATGGGATCCTTACCATAGGGGACATATCCTTTGCAGGTGCCGAGTTCATGAACAGAACTTTGGGAAAAAACGGAGTAAGGCTATGGATCTACGCAAGTGGAAATGACTTGTCGCGAGTCACCGAGTCAAATTGGGTCTCTCCCATAAAGACCATAGGTCACGGAATCACGTGCAGTGCGGATCTTTATGATAGTGAACAGGTCTGGAAAGTGATTTTGGAGCTCTCGCAGGATGTGGGTCACAGGTTAAGGGTGAACGAACTTTGCGCCGGTGGGGTACAGCTTACTATAAAGGATAAGGAGCTGTCTTGCAAACAGTATCAGGCACAGCTTCTGGTGCAGACGCAAAGCGCCATGGAGATAGGTAAAAAAGCCATGGAATTATTTGAAAAAAATTATATGTGGGAAACGAATGTGAGAGCGGTCACAGTTAGAGCCATAAATTTGACTGAAGATTTTCAGCCTGCTCAACTGTACGTTTTTGATGATATTGAAAAAAGACGGAAAAGAGAAAAACTGGAAGAAACCATGGAGACGATAAGAGAGAGATACGGAAAAAATGCGATCAAGTCTGCAGTTCTTATGGGTGACATAAAGATTCCCGACAGCAAGATCCACGAAGTGACATTGCCGGGAATGATGCATGAATGATCAAGCAGGATGTGATAATCCATTGACGTAACAATTCAGTTGTGATTAAATTTTAAGAGAGATAAATCATTCCAAAGGAGGATATGAGATCACATGGATATTCTTAACAACATCGATCCGCAACTTAAGAGAGTGTTTGAGAATTCCACCAAAACTGACGTCAAGGCCGATTTGGTGGATATCAGAAACAAAATGCACGAGGTTTTAAAAGGCCTGGAGGGGATATTTCCCAAGAACGAAGCTGTGCGGGAAGAAGAAAAATTTGTTCCTGGTTTCAATGGAAATCCTATAGTTAGGGTAAAGGTTTATTCTCCGACTGAAATTGAGGAGGATACACCGGCGGTAATGTTTATACATTCAGGCGGTTTTTTTCTGGGAATGCCGGAAATGAGCGATGAGCTTTGTAGAAATTTGGTTGAATTTGCAGAATGTACCGTAGTTTCGGTCGATTACAGGCTGGCCCCTGAAAATCCCTATCCTGCGGCCTTTGATGATTGCTATTCAGTGTTGGAGTGGATGTATTCAAATAGTGGAGAATTAAATATAGACAAAGACAGGATAGCTGTTTGTGGTGTGAGTGCAGGCGGAGCATTGGCGGCGGCAGTTTGTCTAATGGCGAGGGGATCGGAAGAGATAAATCCGTGTTTTCAGGTCTTGATGTACCCGGTTCTAGATCACAGGCATATAACAAAGAGTTCCAATGAAATTTCAGATACAAGGACATGGAGCACTCAAATGTCCAAAAAAGCATGGAATGCATATCTTAAGAATGTTGATAAAAATAATGTGCCTCAGTACGCATCACCTGCCATGGCGAAAGATTTGGCAGGTCTGCCCAGAACTTACATCGCAGCCTGTGAACTGGATATTCTAAGGGATGAAGCTATAGAATATGCCATGCGGTTGTATCAGGCAAATGTAGCGACAGAACTTCATGTTCTGCCGGGAACATTTCATGCTTTTGATGCAATGGCGCCTAAATCCGATATAGCCATAAGGTTTGACTCTGAAGTCATAAATGTTTTTAAAGATGTATTCTACAACAAATAGAAGTTTGAGATAGATGTGCAAAAGAGGTCGAATAAATGGACCATGGGAAATTTTTCCCATGGTCCATTTACACATGTATTTATGATTCTTTGTAGGCCAGGTATCCTTTCATGCTTCCTGCAAAGTTAAGAATATTTTCAAAACCGTTTTGTTTCAAGATGCTGATTCCGAGACTTGACCTTACTCCGGAATTACATATGACCAAGATCGTATTTTGCTTGTCAAGCTCTATATGTCGGGATCGCAGATCCGGCGCAGGAATATTTAGTGCGCCTTCGATATGCTGTTCCAGATATGCAAGCCTGTCTCTGGCATCGACCACTGTCAAGTTTTCATCGTGTTTTAGATCTTCATACTCCCTGGGGCTTATTTGGCGCACACTTTCAAAAGGCAATCCCGATGTAGCCCAGGCATGCATTCCCCCGTCGAGATAACCTATGGTATTGTCCAGGCCGACTCTTTGCAGCCAAGTTACGGCTTCTTTAGCTTTTGACAGATTCTCGGCAACCAAAAGGATGTTTTTCTCGGGAGGAAGGACCCAACCGGCAAAAGTGGGAAGATTGCCGGTATTGTCAAGGCAGTATGCATTTGGTACGTGAAGACCTCCAAATGCGAAATAGCTTCGTGTATCCACAACGATAGTGTCTTCATTCATTCGAGATTCGTCAAATTCAATGGGTGACATGAGTCTCATAACGGGAAGTTCGGAAATAGGTTTGGGTCCTTGTGCATTGATCTTGCTGCTTCTTGCAAAGTGGTCAGGGGCCGCAGGCATGTCTTCCGTGAGCATTTTGACAAAATTTTCGATATTTTTTTCCTGTAGCACAGGATTGAATTTTCTTTCGTAGCCTATAGTGGTGGTATATTTGGCACCCATGGATTTTCCGCATAGTGAGCCCGCTCCATGGGCGGGATAAACTTCACAAAAATCCGGCAGTTTCATGATTTTTTCGTGTAGACTGTTGTAGAGCTTTTCAGCAAGTTCTAAAGCCCTGTCAGGAAAAAGATCCGGTCTGCCCGCATCTCCCACAAAGAGAGTATCGCCTGTGAAGATCCCGATTGGATCATCTCCGGTGGCAGTGTCGATGACTACGTAGCTTATGTGCTCCGGAGTATGGCCTGGAGTTTCCAAGACGGAGATCTTCATGTCTTCAATAAAAAACTCATCCTCTTCAGACAGAGCGACATGTTCGAAATCTGCTTCTGCTGATTTTGGCATATAAATTTTAGCTCCTGTTTTTTGGGCCAATTCAATATGTCCGGATATGAAATCAGCATGCAAATGAGTCTCCAGGATATGTGTGATCTTCAAGCCCATTTTCAAAGATTCTTCGATATAAATGTCTATATCTCTTCTGGGATCGATGATTGCACAAGTTTCATTTCCGGCCAGAATATAGGAGCTGTGTGCGATTTTTTCCACATAAAAATGTTTTAAGATCATAAAAAAACCTCCTCGTGATTATATGTAGATCAAATAAGTCATTAAAATTGCGACTGTCAAGAATACAAGGGTCATAATACCGCCGGCTTTTAAGTAGTCAGAATTTTTATACCCTCCGGGAGTCAAAAGAAACGCATTGACCTGATGCGTGGGGAGTATGAATGAGTTTGATGCGCTTACTGCAACCAGTAGGGCAAGTCCGCGCGGATCCAAACCAAAATTTTCCCCCATAAGTATTATGAGAGGAACCAGCAGAACGGTTGCGGCTACATTTGACATAAACAGTGAAAAAAGAGATGCAAGGATGGATATGACGGCCAGTATGGCCAAAACGTTCCAACCGGATATCGATCTAACGATGAAATCTGCCGTAAATTTGGCACTTCCGCTTTTTTCAAATGCTATACCGAGAGGAATCAAACCGGCAAGAAGAAAAACTGTTTTCCAATCGATTGCTCTGTAAATTTCTTCTTTGGGCATCACTTTCGTGATTATCATCAACAGAGCTCCTGTGAAGAAGCCGAGAGAAAGCTCCATTCCCAAAAGTATCATCGTAAGCGACACTGCAAGAGACATAAGTGCCATCCAAGGATTGCCGTCTTTGGGTATATGCTCAGATGATCTGCCCTGGTCGACAAGGATCAGATTTCGATTGTTCTTTAACTGGTTTATGTCATTCCAACGTCCGAAAACCACTATCTCTTCACCGGACTGTAAGGGATAGTCGAAGTTTTCGATCATATCACCCTCCCTGTTTAGAAAAGCCACAGGTTCCACATTGAAATTTTTTCTGAAGGCAACTTCTTGAATTTTCTTATTTTTGAAATTGGAGTTGGGTGGGATTATCAATTCAGCAAAACCTGCATAATCTTTATCTTTAATGTCCCTGAACACTTGGAGATCTTTTTTTAGTGGGAGTGAATAGTTTTCTGAAAAAATAGTCACTTTTTCTTTTGAACCCAGTACTGCCATGACTTGACCACTTTTGAATCTTGTTTTTCTCCAGGGAGCATAGTCCGTACTTTGAGATTCGTTGAGTGCAATGATATGAAGATCGTAACCGCCCCAAAGATTGATTTCCTCTATGGTTTTACCTATGAGGAGGCTGGTTTCGGGGATCGTTAGCTCGTATACGGTTTCAGGAAGGTCGTACAGATGTTTCAAGTAGTCTTGATGATCCATGGAATGATCTTTTTCCGGATTTGGAAGGACTTTGTCGCCCAATAGCAGGAAATACAAGATGCCGGCGGTCAAAAGAGCAAGGCCGATGGGAGTCACGTCAAAAAGATCAAATCGGCTATAGCCCTTTGGCTCTAAAAGATCGTTGAGTACTATCAACGGACCGGAAGCAACCATCGTCATGGTTCCTCCGAGTATTGCGGCAAATCCCATGGGCATGATAATCTTGGATCGAGACGTTTCGGTATTGGCAGACAGCTTGCGCACTACAGGAAGAAACAAGGCGGCTGCACCAATATTTTGCATGAAGGAAGAAACAAGACCTACGGAAAGGGTTATCAGAATCAGGATCTTCTTTTCACTGTCACCGGCCTTGGACATTATAAAATCGGAAAATTTCTTCATGATGCCGGACTTTTCCATGCCATATCCCAGCATCATGACTCCCATTACCGAGATAACGGCATTGCTTGAAAATCCGGAGAAAGCCTCGCTGACACTGATCAAGCCTGTCCAGGGAAGAATGATCATTATGAGCATAGCCGTCAAATCAGCTCTTAGAAATTCGGTGGAAAATAAAATCACGGCCAAAGTAAGGATTCCGTACGTCAATGCTATTTCAAAAGTCATCACTTGCACCCCATATTCGAAAATAAATAATGTATTCCTATGATTTATACCTTAAGCAAATGAGGATAAACTCAAATAAAAAAACAAATCCGATACAAGAGTACCGAATTTGAATAATTTCTAGTTGTTTGTTTTTATCTTTACAAAATAATGGTTTATGTGAGGATGATTGGATTTTCTGGATTGAATTTCAAATTGTTTTAATGAAAGGATCAAAGGGGTTAGTTTGGCATGACCGTAGTTTCTAGTGTCAAAGTCGGGATATCTTATGTTAAGACGTTTTCCGACCTCTCCCAAATATGCCCATCCGTCTTCGTCCGAACTTTCCCGAATGATGGTCTTCAACGCCTCGATCAACTCTTTTTTATTTCCCATGTCGTTCTTTTGTTGACTGGTCTTGGTGCTTTTTCCGTTGCTGGAATAGGACTCATTTCCCGTCGATGCCAGAACTTCAAGGTATTTGAACTTCTCGCAGGCGGATATGAAGGCCATGGGTGTTTTCTTTTCTCCCATGCCGACTACGTACATTCCGGCCTCCCGAAGCCTTGCTGCAAGCCGGGTGAAATCACTGTCACTGGAGACTATGCAAAATCCACCCACGTTTTTTGAATACAAAATGTCCATGGCATCTATGATGAGTGCCGCATCTGTAGCATTTTTGCCTGTTGTGTAACTGTACTGCTGTATCGGCATTATAGAGTAGTTGAGCAATACCGGCTTCCATGAAGTAAGGTGTGGATTTGTCCAATCTCCGTATATTCTCTTTATTGTAGGGGTGCCATGATTGGAAATTTCGTCCAGGATGAATTTTATATATTTGTCTGACACATTGTCCGCATCTATCAAAACGGCAATTTTTCTATCATTTTCCATTGAAACTCTCCTATTCTTCTCATTGATATACCTTATTTCAGTATAGACAAAATTTGAATATTTTACAACCGAAAAAGATTTTAAGATTTGAGCCGGTTAAAGATTTTGGAGATTTTGGAATTAAAAGATTAAAAATGGGTATAATTTCAATCAAAGGAATCATATTCAATAGCGAGGAGAGAAGTATATGAAATTGCCTGAGAAATTTTCGAAAATCTGGTTTCTGATATGGATCGGGATTTTTGCAGTAATTATCGGCTCTATGCTGGCTGTGTCCATGTTGACGGATGCTAAAATAACCGTCGATAATGTCAAAGCGTACGCAATTATCGCACTGGGGGCATCTACGCTCATATCCCTTGGCGGATTTATGGGAGGTAAGGTTTACTTTGTGATATCACTGGTGGTTAATCTTGGGGGCATAGGATACATGATATATTTGTCTATGACAAGGGCAGCGGAAGGTTGGAGCGATCTGGTGTCTTTTGTGTCTTATCTTTTTATCGGATCCGTAGGGATATTGATAGGAATAATAGGTCAGTTGGTAGTATCTATTAGAAAAACCGGAAAAATAGATTGAACTGTGCGGTAATTTTATTGTTGGATTCTAAAATTATGTTATAATGTCTCTTGGCGATTATTGAAAGGAGACATAGTTTTAATGAAAGAAAGAAGTGAATTTTCTGGCAAACTCGGATTTATTTTAGCCGCAGCAGGGTCGGCTGTAGGTCTGGGTAATATATGGAGATTTCCATACTTGGCGGCCAAGTACGGTGGAGGCTTGTTCGTATTGATCTATATTTTCTTCATCACAACATTCGGATATGCAATAATGTCCAGTGAAATAGCCATAGGCAGAAAGACTCGTTTGAGCCCTATCGGAGCATATGGAGCCTTGGATAAAAGGTTTAAATTTGTGGGGATCATAGCGGTAGTAGTTGCGGCACTGATCGTGCCATACTATAGTGTGATCGGTGGATGGATAATCAAGTATTTTGTCACGTACGCATCCGGTGGCTATCTGGAAGCTGCAACAGACAACTTTTTTGTAGACTTTATTACGAGCCCGCTGGAACCTGTTGTTTGGCAGGCAGTTTTCGTTTTGATAGGGGCATTTGTGGTATTCAAAGGCGTCAAAAACGGAATTGAAAAGATAAACAAGGTACTGATGCCTGCACTGATAATAATATCCTTGGCCATAGGGATTTATTCCTTGACACTTCCTGGTGCGATCGATGGTCTCAAATACTATTTGATTCCGGATTTCAGCAAGTTCTCCATCGAAGGAGTGTTGGCGGCTTTAGGACAAATGTTTTATTCATTGTCATTAGCCATGGGAATAATGATAACTTACGGATCCTATCTGAATAAAGATGACGAGGTGGGAAGGTCGGTTCGGCATATTGAGATTTTTGATTCCGGTGTGGCGATCCTCGCAGGCTTTATGATAATACCTGCAGTATTCGCATTTTCGGGAGGAAGTCAGGAAGCCTTGAGCGCAGGTCCTGGCCTGATGTTTATAACTTTGCCAAAGGTATTCGCGAGCATGGGATTGAGTTCGCTCATAGGTACCGGATTTTTTCTGATGGTCCTGTTTGCGGCAACCACTTCAGCGATTTCTCTGTTAGAGGTGGTGGTATCGACCATTTGCGACCAGTACGGGCTTTCACGAACCAAATCAGTAGTTTTAACAACTGCTTTTGTGATACTTATGGGAATCCCTTCATCTTTGGGAAATGGGATTTGGGGAAATGTGAAGATTTTAAATCTTGCCATTTTGGATTTCTTCGATTTCATAACCAATGCGGTTTTAATGCCTGTAGGAGCACTGCTGATGTGCGTAATGATAGGATACTTTATCAATATCAAGGACATCCAGGAGGAACTTGGAATTGCAAAGGATCTGGGCAAGCAGAAGTTTTATGGAACGATGATAAAATTCGTGGCTCCCGTTTTTATAGTTTTGATCCTTTTGAGTTCGGTTTTGTCTACATTTGGAATTATTTCGCTTTAGAAAGAAAATATGAACATCCAAATCAGCTATGTCTGAATTGGATGTTTTTGTCGTATTTTGACAATGTTATACAAAATTCCTTGCGCGGTGCTAAAAATTATAATAAGATATTTTATGTTGGATCAAAAGCGCTAAAATACTCTTATGGGGGAAGGTATGGATTTTATAGGCAAAATTGAAAATGGGACGGAGAACAATGACTTTAAAGGTTGCTTCAAAGTCATGAAAGATCTGCTGGATAATTCGGAATTGGGGATGGTTTTGCTCGGTAGAGACTTCAAAGTGATAGATTCAAACGAACAATTTGCAAAAATGCTTGGGTATTCCAAAGAAGAAATATTGAATTTGCATGTTTGGGATTGGGATCCATATACTTCTAAAGAAGCAATGGAAAGACTGTCGATAGAAACTGAAAAACTCAATCTTACCTTTGAAAGTCAGCATTTGACCAAGGATGGCAATATTATCGATGTTTTCTTGTCAATTGACACTGGGATGATGAACGATGAACTTGTATCATTTTGCATATCAGTAGACATGACGGAAAAGAGAAGACTTCAGAGGGAGCTCAAGAAAAGTGAAAGCATGTTCAAGAATTTCGTGGAAAATTCCCAGGATGTAATTTTTGTCATTAACAGGAATTATACAATAACGTATTTTTCGCCTAATGTAGAGAAATTTTATCAGGTTCCACAAAGCATTTTTATAGGACAAAATTACTTGAGTTTTTTGTTGCCGGAATACAGGCTCCGACTCGAAAGAGTCTTTAAGGAAATATTTGAAGGAGAAAAGATACACGGTTCTGCAGAATATCAGGTCATGGGAATCGATGAAAAAAATCACTGGATCGAATCAAATATAAGTTTGTCAGTAGATGAATTTGGGGAACCTGTAATAATTGGTATTTCCCGAAACATTCAAAAGCAAAAGGATTATGAAAAAAAGCTTGAATACCTTAGTTTTCACGATCAGTTGACAGGACTGTACAACAGGGCATATTTCGATGATGCCATAAAAAGGTTTAAAAACGGGCGGTATTACCCTATAACTGTATTTGCCGTGGATATTGATGATTTGAAGATAATCAATGATAATTTTGGCCATCACACAGGTGATCAGCTGATAAAAAGGTGTGCTTGCCTTCTTAAAAAAATGTTTAGAAAAGAAGACATCATTGCCAGGATCGGTGGGGATGAATTCGTTGCCATTCTTCCCAAAACAAATGAAGCCGTTGCCAAGGCAATATCTGATCGGATAGCCTGCGAGTTGGAAACCTTCAATGAAGATTACAGGCACAAGCTCAAATTCTCCTATGGTTTTGTAACGGAAGAAAATGAAAAGATACCGTTGTTTGATATTTACAAGAGATCGGATCATATGCTTATAAATAAAAAGAAAATCAAAAAAAGTTAAAAGATAAAAGACTCCGTTAGTAAATTGATATGATGCCTTTAAAGTAGACACTCTAATTAATAAAAAGCGGAGTCTTTTATAAATTCAATTAAAGTATTATCCTGCCCAAAGCAGTAGCTGAGATCGTGGTACTGAGAAACATTCCTTCAGGAAGCTCTTTTGCAAGGGATTCGTTGTAGTCTCTTTTGAGCGTGACCGAAATGTCACCTGTGGCTCCGCGAAGTTTCGCCTCGTGGATTGCGGCATCTTTAGCTTCTTTTTTTGCTTCTTCCAAAGCCTTTTCGTAGCTGTTGGTGTACGTATTTGAGTGTTTTCCGAAGACGATGAAGCCGTCCCCTTCCGAATCGGGTTTTACTGATATTTCCACGGTTGCGGATACATTTCCAACGATTGCGCCCAGAGCATTGGCAACTCCTGCATTTTCCGGAATAACGCACTTGGTATTCAGTGCATCAGCCACTTCCGGAAGAAACAAGTGTATTGGTGCGCCCACACCAACGAGGGAAGAAGGCATTTTGAAATTCAATTTTATTAAGTTGTCACTTTCCGGATTTTTAAATGCATCCCAGCTGTCTCTGATAAGTCGCTCCGTGTTGTAATCCAAGCCATTATTTTTATAATCGGAGTATTTGTCTTCCAAAAGCATCCGCACTATGTTGAAGTACATTTTTTCCTTGACCAGATCGTAGACTTTGTCTGCAATCGAATCTATGGGTATTCCCAGCCTGGCAGAGACATATTCTGCTGCATAATTTGAGGCTTCTCTGTCAAAAAGATTGAAATCGCCTTTGACATGCATCATATCTGTAGGAGTCAACCCGCATCTCATTATGATGCCTTCTTTTTCAAGTCTGTCTATTCTGTTGAAAAAAAGTTTCTTTTTTACTGTCAGAGCTGCTTCGGCGTAAATCATGGGGCCATTTTCCTTTAGTGCCGTACACAGGGCGCGTTCATCGGCATTGTATTTGTCGCTGTCGGTAATGTCCTTGACCAGATAAAACAGCTCGTGTTGAGGTTCGTGGGTTATTCTTCTGGATTTCGCGAGGGATTTGAGTTTTTCTCTTATTTCGGGATATCTCTTGGCAGCTATGCATACAGGAACGACCCTGGCATTGCCCAGGGAGATATCGCCACTATTGTCTATGACGACCCTGCTGTCACCTCCAAGACCAAAAGTGTCTATATAGACGGACTTGACAAAGGTTTGCCACTTGCCAACCTTTACGCCATCGTGAGCTTTGACAGGTACGGAATCTTTTACGATGGCCAAGTCCGTGGTAGTTCCACCCATATCGACTATTACGCAATTCTCTTCTCCAGTAAGCTCGATCCCCCCCATGACGCTGGCGGCCGGACCGCACAGAAGAGTTTCTACAGGTCTTATTGTAGTGAAATTTTCACTCATAAGGCTGCCGTCGCTTCTGACAATGACAACAGGAGCGTTGACATTTCGTTCCTTAAGAGAAGTTTTGATCGCATCCAGGAAGTCTTTTATGACCGGAATGAGCCTGGCGTTCAGCAGTGTGCTGGAACCTCTTTTAATGTAGTTGAGGTCTGAGAACAGTTCATGTCCGCATATGGTATTGAGCTCATAATTTTCCATGATCAATTCCTTGGCCCTTTGTTCCGTTGTGGAGTTCCGTACCCCAAGTTGTTGCACTACTGCCACGGCATCAGCATCGGAGATCCATTTTTCAACGTCTTTCATGAAAGTCTCCCAGTTGGGTTCCTTGATTATTTCGCCTCTAGTATCAACTTTACCGTCCAGAAAAAACATTTCATTTAAATCCGGCAGTCCGTAGTTTTTGCCTGTCTTTAAAACAATATCCTTGTCTGCGCCGATAAAAACCAGTTTTCCCCGACCACCCTTTTCTTCAACGCTTGCATTTGTAGCCAATGTCGTGGACAAGGAAACGATTTCAGCTTTCTGGATCTTGTCTTGCGGGAGCCCGTCAAGGGCGCCGCGGATACCTATGGCTAAATCTTCCTTTGTAGTAAGTGATTTTGCAGAACTAAGTATGGTTTTGGTCTCGAAGTCATATAGAACAGCGTCTGTATAAGTTCCACCTGTGTCTATGCCAATTCCCAGTCTCATAAATTCGCCTCTTTTCAAATAGTAATAATGATAAAAATATTATAACATAGAATTAATTTTCGAAAAGGTTAACTAAATAACAAGAAAAATCGAACTAAATTTTATATAGTGAAATTCATTGCACGGAAATTTTGTTTTTGTGATTCGTTACATGATTAACAGATTAAAAATGTGGTATCATTGTATCAGAAGGGAGCTGGAAGATGGATTATTACACACTAAACAAAAGAGCCATAGTCGAATACATCAAAAGCGGAGAGAAATCTCCTCGCAATTTTTCCATTGGGCTTGAGTTTGAACATATAGTCATAGATAAAACCACTAAAAGAAGCATCAATTATTTTGAAGAAAACGGGGTAGAGAGAATACTCAAAGATTTTAAAAATCTCGGGTGGAATATCAGGGAAGAAAATGGTCACGTACTGGCAGCTGAAAAAGACGGCGATCTGATTACTCTCGAGCCTGGTGCACAGATCGAGCTCAGTGCTAAAAATTCTGTAAATCTGAGAGAAATCGAAAAAAGATATCTGGCTTTTTTGAGGGATATAAAGCAAATACTCAAAAAATACGATTTTTCTTTGATCGCTCTGGGATACCACCCAGTTTCAAAGATCGAAGAGATCCCGTTTATTCCAAAAAAAAGATACGAATACATGGCGAATTATCTGGGGAAAAAAGATGTTCACGGCCACAACATGATGAAGGGAACCGCTTCACTGCAGGCGGTGATCGACTACGAGAACGAAGAAGATTTCAAAATGAAGTATAGGACTGCCAATTTTCTTGGACCGATTTTATCCTTGATTTTTGACAATACCCCGATATTTGAAGGAAACATATGGGAAAAAAATTTGGCCAGGACACATATTTGGAATCATGTCGATAAAGACAGAAGCAGAGTTTTGCCGGGTTCCTTGAATAAAATTTTCGGTTACGAAGATTATGCGGAATATGTTTTAAACAAGCCGGCAGTAATAAGTATGATAGACGGAAAACCGGTTTTTACCGACCAAGAAATCGTGAGCGTAGTTTACCAGGACCGTATCATGAACAACGAAGAAATCGAACATGTCCTTTCAATGTTTTTTCCGGACGTAAGGGTAAAAAAATATATAGAGCTAAGAATGTGCGACAGCGTGCCGTATCCTTACAACATGGCACTGGGAGCTATAATAAAGGGGATTTTCTACGACGAGTCAAATTTAAAATATTATTTTGAAAAATCGAAATCTTCGAATGACCATATTATACAAAATTTAAAGGATGAGATGATCGAATCCAGGGTCATTGACCAAATTCATATTGAGGCTGCAAGAGAATTACTGGAAAGAGCCGAAAAAGGTTTGGAGATCAATGAAGCCAAGTTTATTCAACCAATTAAAGAACTCCTTGAAAAATATACGAACATGTCCACTTTGATAAAAAGGGGTTTAAAGAATGGAAATGAAGATACGCTTGCGACAGCCTTGGCGGACAACTTTATTTCCGAGTAAAAAGTTATAACGAACAGATCCTAAGACCGGTGAACCCGGTCTTTATTTTACGATAGTTGTCTTATAATAAGAGCAGGGCGTCAAAGGTGCTTATGTAATCTTATGTAATATGTCAATAACTTGAGAAAATGTCTCTTTTTTTTAAAGTAATTATCGTTAGAAAATGTCTCTTTTTCAGTCTGTCTCATATTAAATTGAGACAGACTGTTGTTTTTCAAAGAATAATTCGTAAAGAAA
>NZ_JADNRK010000023.1 GCF_015594845.1 Alkalibacter mobilis
GCAAGGAGCGTAAGCTCAAACCTTCGCTAACAACCTATATGGTTATTGTAGCATTAGGATATTCTTTAACAAAAATAAATAAGAATATAGCTGTGATTATTAGCTATACTCTTATAATACGAGGAGCATTAAGATGAAAAAAGATTTATCCAAAAACTTAAAAAGATTTTATGGCATCGGCGACCTTTTTTTCACCATGATGACAAGTGTCGAAAACTATTTCTTTAACTTCTTCCTAACCAACATCGTCATGTTCGACCTTGGAATCGTAACATTTATCCAGACCGTCACGACAGTAGTAGATGCTGCATTTTCATGGGCCTACGGCGCAATCATGAATTCCATCAAACCTTTAAAATGGGGTAGATACCGTTCCTGGTTGGTTGTGACCCCTTGGTTGGTACCGATCGTCTACATGTTTAAATTCATGAAAATAGGCAGCGATAGTGTTGCTATAGTGATAATCATTGCAGCCGGTATACTAAGTAGCGTTCTTTGGAACTTCCCTTACGTCGCAAACGTGGCATTGATTTCTGTAGCAGCAAAAACACCTAATGATCGGGTCTCTCTCTCAACTTCTAGAGGAACCTATAATCGTTTAGCTGGCATAATTTTCTCTTACACCGGACTACCATTGGCTTTAATATTAGGAAAAGTCGTTGGAGTTGATTTCCAATTTGCAGCACTTGCATTCATACTAGGGACAGCCATGGCTATTTCTTACTTTGCTCACTTTAAAATGTTCGAAGGTTATGAAGCTATTGAAGAAACCGACGATAAAAAGATAGCCATCGCAAAGAAAAATAAACTCGGTTTTGTCGGTACACTAAAAGCTTTAGTACTTAATCGTCCACTTCTTGTTTTACTCGTTGCGGATATAGCAAGATGGATAGTAAACTTCGTCGCCAGCGCAACTGCTGTCTACTACTTCACCTACGTACTCAAAAACCCTGGTTATCTTGCTACATATATGATAATCATCGGTATAGCAGCAGCCTTGGGAGCTTTCACCTGTAAGTTTATCGCCAATAAATTTTCAGCAAGAACGACCACTATAGCTTACTATCTATTGATGGGTGCACTACTTGTCTTTGCAAAAACCGTTCATACAAATTTCATGGTGGTAATCGTACTATTAGCTCTGGCTCAGTATCTTTATGGCTCAATTTATTCTTTAATGCCGGTACTTTTTGCAGATACTGTAATTTACGATGAGTGGAAATCCAAAAAGAATGCTTCCGGCTGGATCATGGGGTTAAACAATGTAACTTTGAAAATCGCGATCGTATTTAGAGGAATCATCCTTAACACCGTCCTTGCAGTTGTTGGATTTAGTGCTGCAATCGACCCTGCTACAGTTTCCAGTGAGGTCATGAGCGGAATCAGCAGTGCTTTCTTGTTGATACCAGGGATCATACTAATTGTAGGTGGTCTGGCATTAGCTTTTGGCTTCAATCTAACAAAAGAAAAAGTCGAAGAGTATTCTGCTGAAATAGCATCTCGATCATAAAATGACACTTTAGCCGTTGTCTCCATAGAAACTATCAGACAGCGGCTATTTTTGCTTTAAAAATCAATGCTTTTAATTATCCACTAAAAAAAAGGAGTTCTACTTATGAATGATGAAACTATGAATTCAGATATCAGGCAATTTAAAACTTCCAGCATCTTAAAATTTTTCTTAGCTAGCTTGTTCGGGTTATTTGCATTTTTTGTAAGATTTGATTTCAATGGACAAAATAGCATTTTGGTCGATCATATCGTTAGTTTTGTAAGACCTTATGTATCACCAAATTATCTGCTAATGATGTTCTTATTCGGAATCTTTTGCGTCATCGATACATTTTTTATCAAGAAGAACTGGAATAAAAATTTTATCAGTAGAACTATAGCGATTGTAACTACAATTGGTTCTATAATGGCTGCACTTATTTATTTTCAAATTGGACCAGCTTTTTTCCTAGATCCTGAAATAGGGCCTAATGCATCCATCTTAAACGGAATAGCCTCTTTAACCGTACTTGTAGCTGGCATATTCTTGACTTTTTTGGTTGACTTCGGCCTTATAGAAGCAGTTGGGGTTGTACTTCGTCCTCTTATGAGACCATTGTTCAAAACTCCCGGCAGAGCATCAGTTATAGCTTTAAGCGCCTTTTTAGGCAATTTTTCAATGGGACATATTTCCACTAATATTTTATACAAAGATGGAAAATTTAATAAAAAAGAGGCTGCAATCATCGCCTTGGGTTTTTGTACTCCATCAGTAGGTATCATGTTGTTGTTTACTAATCTTCTTGGAATGATGGAATATTGGAATTTGATTTTTGTAACTTCAATCTTGGTTACATTGTTAATCACATTCATTATGATCAGGTTATACCCTTTAAACAAAAAAACCTTGGATTACTACGAAGGAGCCACGCCTTCATATGAACCTGAAGTAAAAGTAAAAGTATTTAAAACAGCCCTGTCTGAAGGAGTTTCTGTCGCTGAAAAAGCCGGCCCTGTTCTTAAGCGGCTTGTCACTACTTTCTTGATGACACTGCGGGTAGTTACAAACATGATGATGTCAGGAATATTCGTTTTGGTAGTAGGTCTTCTGCTTCTTAAATACACTCCTATTTTTACATATGTGGGTTATGTGTTTTGGCCTTTTTTCAAAATAGTAGGATTCGCCAGCACTGATATCGCTATTATAATGCAATCCGCCAGCATGTCATTTCTAGATATATACCTTTCTGTTCTTATTGGTGTGGGACAAGACCTTTCCATTGGCGCTAAATTCTTCCTTTGCTTGTATCCAATGACAGTATCAGTTTTCGTATCCGGTTTTTGGCCAGTCGTTCTGTCTACAGACCTTCCTGTAAAACCACTTGACCTCGTTATTACTTGGTTTTTAAGAATGATATTGACCATCTTAATCGTAGGACTATTGGCAACACTTATTTTTTAACAAGGAGATCTATTGGAACATACTATGCAAATTATTTAGGAGGTATTAAATTGAAAATCACAAAAGAATTATATGATGAAAGATTTAACCGAGTGGTATCTGCTGTTAGACGAGAAATTCCCGACAGAGTTCCGGTAATGCCCATGGTGGAAGAATGGGTCATGCATCATGCTGATATAAGCTTGATAGAAGCATTTAAAAATAGCCCCGATGCTAATTTCGAAGCCTATAAAAAAACATTTACCGACGTTTATGTCGATGCTCAATGGGGAAATATGAATATTTTTCCGATAGATGTAATGAGCAATTTTGGTGAAGGTTTGTACGTCCTGACAGATCACAGCCTTCAAATCAAAGGCAGTCATGGAAACCTTATGAATGCAGACGAGTACGACCAGTTGATTTCCGACCCTGTGAATTTCATCGGAAACACGCTTATACCCCGGAAATTCCCTTCACTGACGGGAGACAAGCAGGAAATCAAAAATAAATTTTTCAAGGCTTTTGACGATTTTAAAGTATTTCTTCAACACAATGCCATAGTAAACAAAAGGGTTGCGGAAGAGTTGGGTATCCCTTTTATGGCAAAGGGAGCTCTTTATACGACTCCAGATATAGTTATGGACTTTTTAAGAGATTTTGTAGGCACTATGGGCGATATCAAAAGATATCCTGATAAATTTTATGCAGCTTGTGATTCCTTATTTGACTATACTATGAGGATGTTGACTTCATCCTATACCACTCCAGAGGATAATCATTGGATTTTCAGTCCTCTTCACTTACCTACCTACTTAAAACCGAAAGATTTTGAAAAATTATATTTCCCATTTCTTTATAAAATGGTAGATGAACTTTGTGTTAAACGAGGGTACAACCAAATGCTTTTTATGGAAAACCTTTGGGAGCCTTACTATGAGATCCTATCCGATTTGCCAAAAACAGATAAACTGGTTGGCTTGATAGAAAAAGGCGATCTCAAGAAAGCTAAAGATTCCATAGGCAACAAAATGTGCATCATGGGCGGAATGCAGGTGGATCTATTAGCTAGAGGCTCAGTAGAACAATGTATCGATCAAGCAAAATGGTGTTTGGATGAACTGGCCCCAGGCGGCGGCTACATCTTCTCAACTGATTCAGTAATAATGTCACATACGGATGCCAAAGCTGAAAACCTAATTGCAGTGTGCGACTATATACATGAAAATGGTGTATATTAATTAAACCTTATAAAGGAGGATGCCACAATGGAAGAAAATTTAATGAGTATTTTGGAAGAATCAATGGAGGAGTACTACAAAGAATTACCTCCCGAAGTAAGAGACTCCATCAAAGAAAGATTTATATGGCTATTGCTTTCTAGATAAAACATGATCGAATTTTAAAATGTAATCAGAAGCAGCATCTCAATGCTTTGTAAGGAGGCAGGTCTCAAACCTTCGCCGATAACATTTATATGATTATTGTAGCTTTAGGATATTCTTTAGTCGAAAACAAATTAGAGTATAACTGTGATCATTAGCTATATTCTAATAATACAAGGAGGAAAAATAGTGAAAAGAGAAGCTTATAATTCAGTCAAAGAGTGGACAGTAATCGGGAAGTATCCCGGGTTCAAAGGAATGGAAGATACGCGTTTGCGTAACACAGAGGGAAATTACGTCTGTCCCGATACAAACAGATATTATCGACCCATACCTACTCTTGAAAACTTCAAGATGTTCTTTCGCGGAGAAACACCTTATTGGATGCCTAATATTGGCTGGTTCTTCTGCGATATTCAGGAGTTCCGCCCTCGTCAAGGACAAGATAATGTAGCCCATCATCAGTGTCTAGATGGTGGTCCCCACATTGATTACGCCACATTCCCAAAAGTGACCAATGGTTGGCTGGAACTGCCACAGGAATGGGAAGCGGTCTCCTGCGGTGCTACTGTTCGTCCGGGTAATCCTTTGGTAGAAGATATGAACGACTGGGAAAAAATCGTCAAATGGCCTGATCTTGACATGATCGATTTCGATGCCATGAGAGAGATGAATCAAGAGTATTTGGGAACTGACAGAGTCAATCAACTAGGCATTCAACTTGGACTATGGGAACGCATGATGGCTATGATGGATGCTTCAAACGCAGCCATTGCATTAGTAGATGAGGATCAGGAGGATGCGGTGAAAGCGTTCCTAGACAGACTCTCTGATATGTATTGCGACTATATCTCCCGAGTAGCGAAAACCGTACGAATTGACAGCGTCATGCTCCATGACGACTGGGGAACTAATACTGGTCCATTCTTCTCTTTAGATACGGCGATGAATTTCTTTGTTGCGCCAATGAAGAAAATTGTAGACCATTGCCATAGCATAGGCATTGTTTTTGAACACCATTGTTGCGGAAAAGCAGAAAAACTTGTCCCGGCTATGGTGGCAACAGGGAGCGATTTCTGGTTTCCTCAACCGGCAATAAATGATGTGGATACGTTGATCGAAGAGTATAAGAATGAGCATATTACTTTCGCTATAGGTAATCCGGTCCTACCAAAGGGTTCCACAAAAGAAGAAGTTCAAAAGATAGCAAAGGATTTTGTCGATAAATATTCCGATAAAAGAATTCTGTTTTGCTCGGATTCCGGTAAAGCCAGAATTCCAAATCACGACACTTCCTTGTGGCCGACTTTTCGTGATGCTGTATACGAATATAGTCGTAGGGCATATCAAAAATATCCAGTACCAGAAGATATGGGGAAAATGGTCATGGAGCACCAGCAACAATATCAAGATGCGTTCAGTGATTTAGCTGTGTAAAACTCTCAAAATGCTGTAGAGGTCATAAACCTTTACAGCATTTTTATTTCCTAATATTAACAGTTATTTTAACAAACACTCTCAGGGGTTTTCCAAACTTCACTGAATTTTGCTGAGCTGACAATATTTATTCATTGATATCCCTTGTTTTCTCAACTGTTGAATTGCACGTACAGATCACTATTTACATATATTTTTTAAGAAATCAATTTTTTTCAATCCAATCTAATGCTATATTCATAGCTAAATCAAGTATTTCCTACATAAAATAGTTTAGGTTCTAAATATTTTTAGTTTGTCAAAATGCACAAAAAGGTGTTGTTTCTTCGTCGCTATGAATATGGCATATTTTTAACAATCACGTTATACTTTTATCAAAGCATGACAAGACAAATACTTATCCATCACCGTGCTTTATAAAAATGAATGGAGTGAAATGTATGAATTTTGAATCAACCTTTAAACCTATGTATATCGGCAAGATGCTAGTTAAAAACAGATTGGTGGTACCAGCAATGGATTCCGCCATGTGTGAAGATGACGGTACTATAGAAAAAATGGCTTGTGACTACTACGGCTCTAGAGCCAAAGGCGGCTTTGGTATAGTCATTACAGAGATCGCAGCAGTAGATGACAAGGGTATGGGAATGCCTGGAGAACCAAGATTGTACTCTGACGATTACATACCAGGTCTGACTAAATTAGCAAATGCAATTCATAAAGGTGGCGCAAAAGCCATAGTTCAATTACACCATGCTGGAAGAGAAACTGCTTCAGCAATGATCGGACAAACACCAGTAGGTCCCTCATCCATACCTTCCGTCGTGTATCGGGAACCTGTCAATGAATACACCACAGCACAAGTTTACGAATTAGTTGATTCTTATGTTCAGGCATCAGTTCGTTGTAAAAAAGCTGGTTTTGACGGAATCGAGTTTCACAGTGCCCACGGATACATGGGATTGCAATTTATGAGCCCTAGAACGAACAAAAGAATCGATGAGTTTGGTGGCGGCGTATCAGGAAGAAGCTACTTCCATAAACTGATCATCGAAGGTATTAGAAAAGAGTGTGGAGAAGATTTTGCCATACTAGTTCGTATCGACTCCATCGAAGGAAGAGCAGGAGGCTTGGAAGAAGAAGAGTCAGTTGTATTTGCAAGATTATTGGAATCCTACGGTGCGGATGCATTGAACGTTTCTGCAGGAACATATGCTTCTTGGGATGTTATCGTTCCTCCAACATCATGGCAACAAGGTTGGAACTGGAGAATAAGCAGAAGAATAAAAGAATCCGTTAACATTCCTGTAATGTTAGCCGGAAGATTCTCAGATCCTTACGTCATCGAACAGTCTATTGAACGTGGAGATGCCGATTTCATATGTCTTGGACGTCAATCAATTGCAGATCCAGACTTTCCTAACAAAATGGCTGGTGGAGATGTAGAAGATATCGTACCTTGCATAGGATGTACTCAACGTTGCATGTCTTTCAATGATCACGATTCATTGCAAGAAGGAGACTGGGGTGTATCATGTATCTTCAATCCAATGAGCAACAACCGAAAAGACGTACAATATGGACCAACAGAAACTCCAAAAAAAGTAATGGTAATCGGAGCCGGAGTAGCCGGCATGGAAGCCGCTTGGATCGCAGCTGAGCGTGGACATGATGTAACTCTATATGAGAAAAACGGAGAAAACAAAGTTGGAGGACAATTCTTGATAGCATCATACCCTCCATACAAACAAGAACTTACAAGACCTATCAAATTTTTCAAACACATGTGTGAGAAAAACGATGTGAAAATGGTATACAACCAAGAAGTAAGCACTTCATTCATTCAAGAGCAAAAGCCGGATGTTTTGATAGTTGCAACAGGAGCCACTCCATTTAAACTGAACATTCCAGGAAATGATGCAGATAATGTATATATGGCTAATGATGTTTTAGTCGGCAAGAAGATCTTGGCTAACAGCGCCCTAGTTATCGGCGGCGGCATGGTTGGCGTTGAAACAGCTGAATTCTGCAAGGACTATTGTGAAAAAGTTGCAGTGGTAGAGATGAAGGAAGACATCGCTATGGACTTGTACATGACCGTTCGAGATGATTTGATTGGACGTTTCAAAAAAGAAGGCGTCGAAGTATTCAAAAATACAAAAGTTCTTAAAATCGAAGGCAACAATGTTTATGCAGAGCAAAACGGCAAAGAAATACTACTCGAAGGATACGACAACATAGTATTTGCTGTAGGCTCCAAGTCAGATCAATTATTTGAAAATGTTGAATCTCTAGCAGATGAAGTTTATGTAATAGGTGACGCAAAACAAGCAAGAAGCGCTTTAGAAGCAATATACGAAGGTGCAAGAGTAGGTATGAAAATATGATTTTAGAAGATTATATAGCAAGAATGAACGAAAGTGATTTTGTCGGTATATCTAATCTTTTTACGGAAAACTGCAGATTCAATGATGGCGGCGCCCGTCCCTTGCAAGTAGATGACTTGATCGTTGAAGGCAGGGAAGCATTAAAGAAAGCTTTTGAATCCGTGTGGGAAAATTACAAAGTGAGAGCAGAAATCGTAAAGTTAAATCCCAACTCCATGGAATACGATGTATACCTGGGCGATGTTAAACTAGAATGCGTAGGCTGCGCCACACTTAAAGACGGATTGATCGACGAGTATATTGTAAGACCAAGATAAAAAAATCCTCTATCAATAATATAGTAAAACCCTTTAGGAGCAATTTTCTTCCTAAAGGGTTTTATTAGTTGTTGCTATATGCCGATATTTCCAAGCTCAAAACCAAGTGCAATAACACGTGATAGTCCTGAAGGTCCAATCCGAAAAGTTCTTCCAACCGGCTCAATCTATAATTGAGAGTATTTCGGTGAATATGCATGGCCTCAGACGTGTCATTTTTCTGAAACAAGTGCCGACAATAGCTGGACAAGGTTTTATAATAATCGGTATCGTTTTCCTTATCATATTCTTGGATCTTACCTAAAACCGGATGTATGAAGCAGTGATACTCCTTCTGCTGACTTAGGTGCAGAAATAGAGGGATCGGCGCAATATCGTGATAGTAATACAACTTGGTATTCGATCCTTCCATCTCATTTCTGTATCTATACAGAGCGGTCAACCTTCCTTGAAGGTAGTAATCCGGCAGGGAATACAAATCTTCTACAGGGTCAACAGCACCGCTTATGATATGGTATTGATACAAATAATCAGAAATTTTTTCTGCAGTTGCCCCCAATTCTACATTGGCACCTTCAGCACTTATCAACACCACCAGGTCGTCGTTGTAAATAGTGGGTATGACGCAGGGGAACCTATGAAGAAAATAGTTTATCGCTACTGACGCAAATGCGTGTTGAGATTTCGTCTGGTCCAATGGCGCCACCAACAAAGCAGCATCCTTTAGATCAAATTTGGACAATTGTGCGATCGCTCTGGTTTTTGCATGCTTCGTAGTATTTCGGTTCATCAGATACTGCAGAGTGTCTGAATTTACCGAAGGCATCCGATTGGATAAATTTATTTTTATCCTCAATACTTGAGTTAGGATGGAGGTAGCATCCAACTGCCAAGGTTCAAATTCCCTGTCTTTCAAAAAAATGGCCACATGACCCAATACCTTAGTTTCATCATAAACCTCTGCGAAAATCCTCGGACAGTCTTTGACTAGACCTTCCTTTTCAAAAAATGGATCGTACCGCTTTCCCGGTTGACTCAAATAGGCCTTATGGAATGCGGCAATGGTTTCTTCAGGGAGCCCTCCTGTTTCAAGCAATGTGTCGTACACAAAATCATCGATCTTTTTCGTTGGATACATGGAAACCATCTGGTACTCATTATCTGTGAAAACTACCGGTGCATCAAAAATCTTGCCAGCCGCTCTGATCAAGGGTCTAAACCCCGGTTTGTCCATTTCTCTATGAAATTCCTTGTATATCTCTATCATGTCAGGTGATTTGCTCTTCATGGACATCTTCACTCCTAATAAACTGGCATGCTTCATTATTTTTCCCGATTCAAATTTCGATAGGTACTTTTTCTCCATCTATGTATATATCTACACCCTTAGATATGCAGTCTATGTGGACTCCTGCTTCTGTCACACCTCCAAAGGATTTGTTGTTTCCAAAGGCTATGTGGACCGTGTCGTATACTTTTTCATCTTCAAGAATAACACCTGTTACCCTTGCCGCCGGATTTGCTCCGATTCCAAATTCAGCTATTCTTCGACCTTCGCCCTCTCCCAAAAGCTCCAACAGCTTTTTGCCCATTTCACCTGTAGCATCAGTCAAATAACCCTCTTCCAAAGTAAGCAGTATAGGTTCCTCAACTTTACCAATGCCTGCTATGGATCCGTCCACAAGGAAATGACCATTGGCAGAAGTCTCAATGGGCGCGATATAACTTTCACCTGAAGGGATGTTTCCCGACTCCCCCTTATTCAAGAAGATTCCTGTACTGGAGATCCCTTTTCTTTCTGCTATTGAAAAATTCAGCTTATATCCACCTTTTTCAAGGATAACTTCCTTGCCTTCATCCAACAGCTTAGTAAATCTGTCGGTCAAACGTATTATATCCTTGGGATCTGCAGTCAAAGCTCCAAATTCAAGCATGTCTTCGGTTATTCCAGGCATGGTTCCCACCCTTGCACCTGCTGATGAAGCATTCTTTCTGGCAGATGTGTGGGTCAACGAAGCTTTAGTGACACAAAGGACCACATCCGCAGCTTTCATTGATTCCGCTACCATTGTCGGCGGTTCCTGACCGGATTTATATATTGAAGGTATCTTGATCAAAGCAGTTTCATTTCCTGCTTCTTTTGCGGCTTCATAAAAGTACGTTCCGATCATTTCCAAAGCATCATCGGTGACTATCAACACCGATTCCCTTTGTTTTAATCCAAAATTATTTTTATATATATTTTTTATGTTTTCTGTTATTCCCATGATTTGAGCTCCTTTCTTTAGTCATCCAGGAGTTCCCCTAATACCCTTGCTACAAAAGTCCTTGCCAATACTACTGACTTTTCGGTCAAACGAGTCAATTGTCTTTTCATGGACAGGGTATATCCAATGCAATCCATAACAATCAAATCAATATCCGCATCTTTAAGAACATTGGCAATAGGCTCCATCTCATCCTCTCCTGTATATGGAGAAAAGGGAACGACCACCGCATCCATTCCCGCTTCTTTCCACTTTAGAACCGTCTGTGCTATCTGTTCCTTGTCCGGTATGACGATCCCGATTTTGCTGGCGCTTGTCAAATTTGGAACACTACTGTGCATTATCTTCTGAGGATAAAGCACAGGCTTTTTAGAATGAAAAACATCCGGAAAGGTTCCAGTGCAGATAAACAATATTATCTGGGCACCTTCATCCTCTAATTTGTCTATACACAGTTGAAGTCTTGGCAAAATATGCTTTTCAGCAAACTTTACGCTTCTTCCATCCCTTAAAGTAGAAACAAGTACGTAATCTCCCTCTTCAGGTTTGAACTTTAAGATCTCCTGATATTCAAGACCGTCCAAAGCACCCGCTTGAATAACCTCTACATCTTTCCCTAAAAAAGGAAGCATCTCCTGTACCACGTCTGTTCTAGGAGATTGTCCTATAGTTATTGCTCCCAGTTTGGGTTTTTTTGAATCAGTCATTTTTGCCTAAAGTCTGGAACTGTTTTATTTCACCATATAGTTTTGTCAACAGACCAAACTCTTCCTCGTCGAAAAAGCTGCAATTGCCTCTGCCAAATTCTTTTGCCACTTCAAGGACAAATCTTCCGGCTTGCTCCAAATCGAATGGCTGGCTGGCTCCCGTAGCACATCCAGGGACCGCTACCTCCGCAGTTATGGCCACCCCAACTACCGGTGCAGATGTAGCTGTAGCCGGTTGCAGGATGCTGTTTATATGATAAACACCGTTTCCGTAAGGAGTAATGTCTTGAATGCTAAGGGGAAATACCACTGGAAGTTTTCCAGTTGTGTTTTGCATTATATCCAGTAGTTGATCGCTTACTTTAAGGATATATCCATCTTTTACTGTTGGAGATATGGCAAATCCTCTATGATTGATGACTCTATTTCCTTTAGTGGTGTCAACAGACAGTATTGCGTCCAAATCACCACTTACTTCTTCTCTGTTGACAGTTGCCATGTCTACTGGTGAATCCATGAATGGAACGGGCTTGTGGGGCTGTGTTGGAGCATCCGGACAAATGTGTGTAGAGAGAACTACATCTCCGTCTAAAAAATCTCCTTTATTCTGCATATCAAGAAGTTTTGCAGCAACAGCCATAGCAACTACTGCTCCATCTGCATCGGATACCATCCCGATCATTTCAGGTCTAGCTCCTATGCCGCCAAGTCTACCTAGGATTCCTATGGTAGGAGCGTCCATTCCCTTTGATTTTCCTTTGCTTCCGGGTACGGTCACACGGATAAAATCTGTTTTGCCCTTATCTCCTGTTATGGTCTTTACTTCTACGTCCTTTGCGCCGTAAGTTTCCAGATATTTTTTCATCTGTTCTCCATTGGCGGTTGCTGTATCCATTAATTCATATACTTCCATTATTTGTCTTGTAATCATTCCATAGCCTCCTCAATTTCTTTGTATTCTCTTCTTATTCAACACCTAAAAGGTCACACAAAGACAATAAATATATTTTGTTGGCATTGAGCACATCTTCTATGTCTACATTTTCATTGTAAGAGTGTATCCCCTCCGTATTGGATGGTCCATATTGGATGGTGGGAATCCCTTTTTCCCTGTAATATCTTGCATCGCTGGAAGCCCACTGGTATGCAGGAAGTACTTCTATCCCCCAAAGTTCTTCTGCATTTTTCTTGATGGCTTGTACGATGGGTGCTTCCATCGGAGTACTGTTTCCGTAGTTTTTCCATTCTACTTCGTATTCCACTCCCTCTACACCGCTCTTTTCTATCATGGACTTAATTTTTTCCTCGAGCTCTTGAATATCTACACCAACGGGCAAACGCACATCCACGTGAGCTTCACAGTAGTCTGGCACCATGTTTAGTTTTGTTCCACCTTGAATGGTTCCAACACTTGCGGTCACATGATCTATGACATTTTCTATTCCTGGCATGTCCAGTTTGTTTGACGCTATGTACTTTGAATTTTTCAAAGCCTGGGCTTGATCATCACGGTAATTTCCTTTGACTTCATGGAGCATACCGATGTTTATAAGGACCTTTGAAAGTTTTATTATTGCATTGTCCCCTTTGTAGTTTCCAAGGCTGCCATGAGCCGGAGTTCCATAAGCTTTTAATATGAGCTCATTGGAGCCCTTTTGGCCAATCTCTATAGTGTAATTTGAAGTCGGTTCCGCAACTATGCAAGCATCTGCATGGTCTCCATAGCCATCTTCAATGAGCCATTTCGTTCCAAATTGTCCTCCGGATTCTTCATCGGATACTATGTGAAGCCTAATATTTCCCTTGATTTCTGCTCCTGATTCCTTAAGCAATCTCATGGCAAATAATATCCCGGCCACCCCCGCTTTCATGTCGGAGGTTCCCCGTCCCAATATAAGTTTATCAGTAACTTCACCGCCAAAAGGATCAAAATCCCACTTTGACGGATCCCCGGCAGGGACTACGTCAACATGGCCGTTTAATATGATGCTAGGGCCTAAATCGTTGCCCATTTTTGCCAAGATACATGGAAACTCTTCGTTGGCTTTGACTTCATCTCCTTCGATCCCTGATTCTTTCAGATAATTCATGACGAAATCTATTACTTCTCTCTGACTCCCAATAGGATTTTCGCTGTTTATCTTTATGAGATCCGAAGTCAATTTTATCAATTCCTGTTCTCTCTCTTGTGCCATTTTAACTAACTGTTCTTTATTTATGATCACGTCCACCTCCCAATAGCTCTATGATTTACATTTATTCGATCAAACTAATTTCAATACAAAAAGCATGCTACTCTGTGATTGTCTCCTGTTTCAATAAGTTCAGGTATCTCTACCCTGCATTTGTCCATAACGTGCTTGCACCTGCTTGCAAATGGACATCCCACTTGTTCTCCAACTGGACTCGGTATCTCGCCTTTCAACTCTATCTTTTTAGTCTTTTCGAAAGGTGTCTCCGGTGGAATCGCCGATAATAAAAGCTGGGTATATGGGTGCTTGGGGTTCTTATATATCTCTTCAGCCCTACATATCTCTACTATCCTGCCTAGATACATTATGGCTATTCTATCGCTTACGTGTTTAATAACGCTCAAGTCATGGGAGATAAATACCATAGTCAGATTGTACTGTCTTTGGATCGAGTTAAGCAGATTCAATACCTGCGCCTGGACCGATACGTCAAGGGCGGAAACCGGTTCATCGCACACGATTATCTTTGGATTGAGAGCCAAAGCCCTGGCAACATTTATCCTCTGCCTTTGTCCTCCTGAGAACTCGTGAGGATATCTATGGATGTGCTGATCGTTTAGACCAACTTCCTTCATCAAAGATTTGACTTTTTCTTTTCGAGCTTTAGTATCTCCGATCCCATGTACTATCAAAGGCTCTTCGATGATGTTTCCTGCGGTTTTTCTAGGATTCAATGAAGAATACGGATCTTGAAAAATCATTTGGATATCTCTTCGTAGAGCTTTTAATTCGGCTCCTTTTTTTTCATTTATCTCCGCACCATCGAATAGTATCTTTCCGGATGTGGCGTCATGGAGCCTTACCAGGCACCTTCCAAATGTTGATTTGCCGCAGCCTGACTCGCCAATAATCCCCATAGTCTCCCCTTCAAAAATTTCAAGGCTTACATCGCTAAGTGCATGAAGGATCTTTTGCTCTTCCATAAGCTTGCTTTTTCTGAGTTTAAAGGTCTTATTGAGTTTTTCCACTTTTAAGATAGGTTTTTTAGACATCGCCAAACTCCTCCCCTCTTGCCAAAGTGCTTTCTTTCGTCTGTCTGTGACAAGCCACAAAATGTCCTTCTTTGATTTCCAAAAGCTCCGGAACTTTTTCAGAACATATAGGTATTGCGTAAGGGCACCTGTTATGGAAATTGCAAGCTTCTCCAGTAAGTCTAAGATCTGGTGGAGTTCCCGGAATAGTAGTCAATTCAGATTTGGATTCATGACTTAGCTTCGGGATCGACTCGAGCAATCCCCAAGTATAAGGATGCAAGGCTTCTGAGTACAATTCCTTGGCAGATGTGTACTCCACTGTTTTTCCCGCATACATTACCATTACATCGTCGCACATTTCCCATACTATTCCCAGGTTGTGAGTTATAAGCATAATCGATGTGTCTAGATTTTGCTGCATTTCCTTCAGTAAATTCAATACTTGTGCCTGTACTGTCACATCCAATGCTGTTGTAGGTTCGTCAGCTATTACCAACTTGGGCTGTGCGGTTATCGCCATGGCAATTATGACTCTCTGGCACATGCCTCCCGAAAGCTCGTAAGGATATGAATTCATTCTGCTTTCCGGGTTTGGAATGCCTACCTTTTTAAGTGATTCTATGCTTAAGGCCTTGGCCTCTTCCACGGATATGTCTTGATGGGCTCTTATCATTTCGACCATTTGGGCTCCGACTTTAAAAACCGGATCCAAAGATGTCATGGGGTCTTGAGAAATCAATACAACGTCCTTGCCTCTGAATTCAAGCAATTCCTTGCTATTAAAGGTGAGAACGTCTTTGCCGTTAAAATTGATCTCTCCCTCTACGACTTTTCCGATCTTTTTCGGCAACAATCTCATAATAGAAGATGCAGTCATGCTTTTGCCTGAACCGGATTCCCCTACTATGCCCAAAGTCTTGCCCCGCTCAATGCCAAAGCTTACACCGTCTACGGCCTTAACTACGCCACTGGCAAGAAATAAATAAGTTTTAAGATCTTTTACTTCCAGTACTACATCAGCCATATTTATTCCTCCCATCCAAAACTTTTTTTCATATCTTCAAAAGTTTCTTTTATTTTCTTGTATGCTTCTTTATCCTCTAATATGTCTATCCCAGTCATAGCCAAAGCCTTGGCTCCTATTTCTATAGCTTTGTGTCCATGTGGTCCTCCTACCGCTTCTTCAAATTCCACGGTATGTCCCCTCAAGGCTGGAACCACCTGCACATAAGATTGAAGGCCTGGAATCTTGTGAGTTACGTTTCCCATATCGGTACAGCCTATTCCCAGTTCTCTCCTTCTGGGTGCAACTACTTCTCCCAAACTTTCGAAATTTTCTTTAAGCAGATCTTCTATCACAGGGTTGTTTCTGATATCTTCGTAAGAATATCCATCGATTTTATGTTCAAATCGTGTTTTTGTTATGGCCGCCAAGCCTTCACAGGTGCCTATCAATCTCTCCAAAAGTTCAAACTTGTACTTCATGTCAAACGAGCGGACAGTGAACTTGGCCTGACAATGATCAGGTATGTAGATGGGTTCTTCCCCACCTTTGGTGATGACCCCTAAAATCGTGCCCCTGCCGGCTATTTCCACCCGCATTGCATTTATGAGATTAAAGAGTTCCAAAACCGGAGTCAATGCACTAATACCCTCTTCCGGCCACGTAGCACCGTGTGCTGTAATTCCAAAAAAATCTACGATCACATCCGTCCTGGAATATGAAATATCATTTACCACTGTTTCGTTGGCAGAATGTAGGATCATTGCTATATCCAACTCGTCGAAGGCACCTCGTTCCAGCATAATGACCTTTCCGCCTCCGCCTTCTTCTGCAGGCGTTCCAAAAACGGAAACTGTTCCGCCCAGTCGGTCTATAACCTCTTTTACTGCTATACCCGCTCCCACTGCCATGGCTGCCATAAGGTTGTGCCCACAAGAATGTCCCATGCCCGGAACTGCGTCGTACTCTCCAAAAAATCCTATATGGGGGCCGCTTTTACCTGAGGTGTAGGTAGCCTTGACAGCAGTTTCCAGACCGGCTATTCCCTTTTCAACTTGAAAACCGTAGCCCTCCAAAACATCTGCAAACTCTTTAGAGGCTTTGTATTCTTTAAAATTGTATTCCGGTTCGTTCCATATCTTGTCGGACAAAGCAATCAAATCAGGCATGAGCTCTTTTACCTTGTCCTGTACTATTTTTTTATTTTCCACCAGATCACCTACTTCTTCATCTTGGGGTCCAGAACATCTCTTATCCCGTCACCAAGCAGGTTGAATCCAAGAACCGTCAGCAGTATGAAAATACCGGATATCGTAGCAATGTGGGGAGCAGTGTTCAAAGTCTCCTTTCCCGCTCTCAGGATATTTCCCCAAGAAGCAGTGGGAGGAGTGATTCCAAGTCCCAGGAAACTAAGCGCCGCCTCGGATATTATAGATCCTGCAGTGCTCAATGTTGCGTACACTATTATCGGAGAAAGAGTGTTTGGCAATATATGTTTAAACAGCAATCTGGGGTGAGATGCGCCAATCCCAATAACCGCTTTGCAATAATCCTCATTTTTGACTATATGGACCTGACCGCGCACTACTCGGGCAAAGTTTGGAATATTTGCTATCCCGACAGCCAGTATGACGTTGAACACTCCGGTTCCAAGGATGGTCATCAATATTATGGAAAGCAATATAAATGGAAAAGCCATCATGCCGTCCATTATCCTCATGATAACCGAATCAACGATTCCTCCTGCGTAACCTGACACCAATCCAAGCAGCACTCCAATTGTCGCACCTACGAAAGTTGCTCCGACCGCAACCAGAATAGATATTCTCGATCCGTAGATTATCCGGCTTAGAAGATCCCTTCCGAATTCATCGGTTCCAAATATGTGCCCGGGGCTTCCGGGTTTAAGATAAGTACTTCCCAAACTTAATTCGTTCGGATCGTATGGAGCAAGAATTCCGGCAAATATAACCAGTATCATCATAAATACAACTATGAACAATCCCAACATCGCAGTTTTATTTCGCTTTATCTTGTTCCATGCACTATTTGATTTTCTTTCTTTCTCAAGCATGACTGCATGTGCCTGTCCACCAAGACTGTCTTTTTTATGTTCCATCAAGCTCCACCTCCCTTGCTCTCGTAATTAACTTTGGGGTTTATAACCATATACAATAAATCCACTGCCAGATTAACAAATACGAATGCCATGGCGGTTATAAGCACAGCGCCTTGAACCAGCATGTAATCCCTGTTTTCTATGGCTCCCGTTATAAGAGTTCCCATTCCTGGCCATGAAAATATGGTTTCAGTCAGTATTGCACCTGTAAAGGCTGCTGCAAGTTGAAGGCCTATAACCGTAATAACCGGTGGAAGGGCATTCTTAAGGGCATGTTTGTATATTATGACTCTTTCTTTCAGTCCCCTGGCTCTGAGAGATTTAATGAAATCGTTGTTCACAACTTCCAACATGCTTGATCTGGTGATCCTTGTAAAGGTTGCGGTTGGTATTGTAGCAAGACATGCCACCGGAAGTATCATATGGCTAACCACATCCCACAATCCGTTGTTCATTGATCCCATTCCAAGCGAAGGCAGCCACCCAAGATTTACGCTAAACACAAGTACAAGCATCAAACCAAGCCAAAATATGGGCATTGACACACCTACCAAAGCCAAAACCATGGCTATGTAGTCAAAAGCACTATACTGTTTTATGGCGCTTACTATTCCCAATGGTATGGATATTAAAATTGCGAGCACCAAACTTGTCAGGGAAATCAATAGAGTGTTTGGTATACGTTCCGTTATAAGATCCATGACTGGTATGTTGTATGAATAGGACTTTCCAAAATCCCCTTTAACAATATTTTTCAAATAATCCACGTATTGCTTGCCAAGACTGTCGTTTAATCCCATTTCTTCTTCCATTCTTTCGATTTCCTCCACAGATGCCTGGGGCCCTAAAACAGCTGCCGCAGGGTTTCCAGGTATCAATCTGGTCAGAACGAAAGTTATGGTCACGACCACAAGCAATGTGGGGATGATTTGAATAAGCCTTTGTAAAATCATCTTGACCATTCTAGCACCACCTTTAATTTGCATTTACTATAGCCAAAAGGCTTAAAAGGATCCTCCCTTTTAAGCCCTTGGTACATTTATTTGATATTATCAGCTACGTTTATTCCGCTTTCCAAACGTTGACTTCTTCATTTACAAGGAATATGCTTCCGTCAGCTCTTTGAACAAGTCCTTGAACCTTTGGTGATACTCCCCAAGTTACATTTTCATTTGAGTAGAAGATTCCAGGTCTGTCGGCGATGATTTCCTTGACAGCCTGACTGTAAAGCTCGGCTCTTTCATCTTGATCCGTTAGAACCAATGCCTCATCCAAGAGTCTGTCGACTTCAGGATTGTCGTATCCTTGACCGTTTCCAAGTGATCCGATAGCATCTGAGTGGAATATCTTATTCAAGAAGAAGAATGGATCAGGATACCATGTCCAAGACATTGCAAATATCTCTGCATTTCCCTTGGATGCGATTTCGCTGAATGTTCCCCACTCTGATGTCATTATCTCAACATCCACGTTCAAGTTTGTCTTCCAATACTGCTGAACGATAGTAGCCATTTTTACACGAGCCGGAGTGTTTGAAATATAAAGTTTTGTGCTGAATCCATCAGCGTAACCTGCTTCTGCCAGCAATTCCTTTGCTCCTTCTGGATCATAAGTAGGTACATCAGCTTCGATTGAAGCATCGTATCCCCAAGAACCCGGAGGCAACGGTAATTTTGCAGGCTGTGCCTCGTCATACTGATAAACTCCCTTGACCAACTCTTCAGTATCTATGGCTCTTATCAAGGCTTCTCTTACTTTGATATCCTTTGTTGGGCCGGTCATTTGATTGAAGTATATGTATGCAAAATGCAGACCCGGAGTTTCAAGAAGTTCTACTGCTGAATCGTCTCTTATTATCTTTACAGCTTCACCTGTAAGTTTTTCTGAAAAGTCGATCTCGCCAGTACGAAGGGCATTTGCATTTTGACTCATATCAGTTATTACTTTAAATACCACGCTGTCCAAGTGAGGCTTTTGTGCCCAATATTTGTCGTTTCGTACCAAAACAGCTTCTTCATCCAATTTGAATTCTTCCAACATAAACGGTCCGGAACCTACAAGGTGGTTTCCAAAATCTTCTCCCCAACCTTCAACTTCTTCTTTAGGAACGATTATGTTTCCTGAGTTGGTAAGTGCTGTCAAGAAAACTGCACTTGGCTCTGGCAAGTGAACAATGACTTCAAAATCATTTACTACTTCAACGTAGTCGATCATGTCAAGTCTGTTCATGGCAGAAAGCTGATTGGATCTTTCCAACGAGTATTTAACGTCTTCCGCAACTACTTGTCTTCCGTCCTGATATTCGCCCGGATGGAAATATGCGTTTTCTCTCAATTTAAAAGTGTACGCCTTTGCATCATCGCTAACTGTCCAAGACTCTGCTATTGCAGGAACTATCTTTGACAAGTCCATGCTGTAAGCAACCAAAGTATCTCCCACGTTTTGTATTATCTGAGACTCGTAAGTTCCAGTATACTTTACAGGATCTAGATTCTTTGGTGATGCTGATAGTGCAATGGTCAATGTTCCACCGTCTTGTGGCTCGCCTACGACTACATCTCCACCATCGTCCGGTGTTTGTCCGTCATCATTTCCGTTTCCGTTGTCATTTCCGGAACATCCAGTCAATAACAACCCGAACACCAAGAATATGCTGACAAACAACATAATTCTTCTTTTCATGCTGATTCCCCCTTTATAAATATACTTGTTTATCTTTTTATGATATGTCAGCCATCATCAAATGTCAATTGCTTATAAGCAAATTTGGGTGTGAATTTAATTTCAGTATCCGTTTAATAATTATGCGCAAAACCATCAAGAGATATCAAATGATGTCCCGTTTCCAAACCTGCTTTCCTTCTATGAAAGTTGATTCTATCACGCTTTTATATTTAAAGGGTTTGCCGGACAAAACTACAAAATCTGCATCCTTTCCCCTCTCCAGGGAACCTACTCTTTCCTCAATTCCTATAGCCTTTGCAGGATTCAAGGTCATTGCCCTCAACGTTTCATCAAATGGAAATCCGTACTTGTGAGCTACTGCTCCATAAGTCAAAAAGTATCTGCAATTTAAAAATGGATGGTCTGTTATCAAACACACATTTACGCCTTTTTCGGCAAGCAATGCGGGATTTGCATCCGTAAAATTCGCCGTTTCCACCTTGGTAGATGGAGAAAGCCCCGGCCCGACCATGGCGGTTATTTTTTTACTGCCCAGATGATCTCCTATCAGATGACCGTCTGTGCAATGTTCAATGCTGTAGTCCAGTCCGAATTCTTCGCATATCCTTACAGCTGTAAGGATATCATCATGACGATGTGCGTGGATCCTAAACGGAATTTTTCTTTCAAGTGCCATCCATCCGGATTCCAGGTTTAGATCCAAATCAAATATTTCTCCTTTTTGATTCGCTAAATTCTTTTTTTTACCGTATTCCTTCGCCTGCTCAAAATAGTCTCTTATCATCGATGCCACTCCCATCCTGGATATGGGCGTGTGACCAAACCCCTTGCCATGAGTCCTTTTAGGGTTTTCACCCATGGCTCCTTTTAATCCCGTGGGATCCTTTATTATCATATCATCGATGACCTTTCCCCAGGTTTTACATGCAAATCCCAATCCGCCTATTGGATTTCCGGATCCGGGCAGAATCTGTACGGTAGTTATCCCACCTTCCCTGGCACCCTCAAAGCTAACTTGCATGGGGTTGACTCCGTCAATGGCTCTTACCTCACCAGTTATGGGTCTGAGATATTCATTCCCATCGTAGGAGTCCCTGCCTTCTCCGTCTCCCCACATCCCCACATGTGTGTGCGCATCGATAAGTCCTGGTATGATGACCTTGTCGGATATATCAAGGACTTCGCAGTTTTCACTTACTGTCAGATCAACTCCAATGTCTTCTATCTTGCCCCTGTCATCTACAAGCATCATTCCATTATTTATCGGATCCCCTGAGACAGTATATATAATATCTGCTTTTACCATCAACATCAGTTTATCCCCCTATCGTAGACTACTTCGCCCTCTATCAATGTCATGTCCACAAAAGAGGTGAATTCTAATGGATGTCCCGACCAAACTACCAAGTCTCCATCCTTGCCTATTTCCAAACTTCCGACTCTCTCAGCTACACCCATATGTTTTGCAGCTGCCAAGGTTACAGATTCAAAAGCTTTCTCATCGCTTACTCCCCATTGGGTGGCAATGCTTGCAGTAAGCATAAGGTTCCTTCCGTCTACGACCGGATGATCCGTGGTAAGGCAAAATGAAACACCTTCCCTTTCGAAGACCACTGCTGTTTTAAAGTCCCTGTTGCGGTTTTCCACTTTTGAGCCGTATTGAAGACAAGGTCCAACGCAACAATGAACATTTTCCGATTTGATAAGTTCAAGTATCATGTGCCCTTCTGTAACATGTTCTAAACGGTAGCTTACGTCGAATTCTTTACATATTCTGATCGCCGTTGCAATGTCGTCCTGTCTGTGACAATGGATAATCAAAGGTATCTCTTTTTTTATGACGGGCAGCAGTGCTACGCTTAAAGGATCACGTTTCACATCGTTTTTTAATTCAAGCTTGTTTAGATACTGCCGGGCTTTCAGCAAAGATTCCCTCAACATGGATGCATTGGCCATTCTGGAAATCGGAGATCGCTTTTCACCGTAGTGCTTCTTTGGATTTTCACCCAGGGCAACCTTCATTCCAACTGGATCTTTGATGATTGCTTCGTCCACTACTACATCTTTACACTTTAACGCCAGACCGGTGCCACCAAGTATGTTGGTGCTTCCGGGTAGTATCCCTACGCTGGTTATTCCGGATTTTCTGAAAGATTCAAAAGCGGGATCTTTCATATTTATCCCGTCCCTGACACTGCAAAAGGGAGTAAGGGGATCTGCGCTTTCATTTCCGTCGGAGCCTTCCCATCCAGTACCGCTCTCGTGGATTCCCACATGCGTGTGAGCATCGATCAGTCCCGGGGTCACATATCGACCCTTGGCATCGTACACTTTACTTTCCTTTGGCACAATTATATCTGCGCCCAGGTCAATTATCTTGCCGTTATTAATTACGACTTTTCCATTTTCAATATTACCCTGAGATATGGTGATCAAGTTTGCATTGATTATAGTCAGCATTAAATGTCCTCCTGTTCAGATTACACTATTCCGATATTTTCTATCTAAAACCTGCATTATTTAGCGCTTGATAATTATGGGATCCAATCCGTATCAAATCCATTAAACGCAGCTGAATTATACATAGCAACAATTTTTTCATTACGATAACCACTAAGATCTGTCTCGATAGCTTGATTGTGTGATTTTTCAATTATTAGATGATTTCTTTTTATTAGATCATTTTTAAAATTAACTCCTGCCAATTTATTTCTCTTTTTGTTGTTACATTCACTGCAACTCAACACAAAATTCCAAAGTTTGTCATCTTTAACAAATGACCAAGGAATAAAATGGTCTACCTCAACATTCCGATCTCTAAGTTGCTTATTGCAATAGAAACATCTGTCTTGTTTGACATAATTATAAAGATATTCACGATAAATTGACAAATTCGTTCTTTTAGCTGAACAATCTAATTTTTCAGCTATTGCCAGTGCATGTTCATTTGGATTAACCTTTTCAAGAAATTTTATCCACTCGAAGTAATTTAGCTTTTCTATGATTTGTTTGTATTTGACAAACATTTGATAGACGCTTGGATTAAACTTAAGTTTTTTTTCTTTTTTACTGAAACTGTAAAAACTAGATTTACTGTCTT
Organism: Alkalibacter mobilis; assembly: GCF_015594845.1. Taxonomy (GTDB): domain Bacteria; phylum Bacillota; class Clostridia; order Eubacteriales; family Alkalibacteraceae; genus Alkalibacter; species Alkalibacter mobilis. The sequence goes on from NZ_JADNRK010000023.1 coordinate 23,566, forward strand.
CAAAAAAGGCACCTATAACATATTTACTGCACTCTGTCCCAATTTTTTTATCAATTCCAATTGCAATGTATTATTCAATCCTTCAAAACTAAAATCGCCCTCAAAATTATATCGATTAATAAATGAGTCAATAATGATTTCAACTCGACTCCTTTTCATATTTGAATTTGACTGAATTTGAGAAAGTTTATGTTTGGCAACTAAATTCCAGTAAACTTCGGTAAATTTCATAAATATTTTATCAAAGTCAAGAATCAACTCTTCATTTACATTGAAAATATTGTCTAAAAGACTTTTTAAAAAGCAATATTTATAAGAAGTTGTTTTATGGCTTTTAGACGATAAAATACTATTAAGCGTTGTCCAAATTTCGTCTTCGGTTAAATAATCTTTTTGATAATAACCTTGAGATAAATTCCAACCTGCCATTCATTCCCTCCTTAGCCCTTTAGAAATTTCGATTAATGACTTTTCCACAATATCAAATCGCACAATTCTTAATTATCATAACTGAATTTAATGCAAAAAATTAAATATACTCTTTCCAAATCAACAATTGCTTAACTCTAATTCTATATGATTACTCTAAAAACTTAAAGTTTTAATAATTTAAAGATTGTGTGACTTTGGATTATGTGAATTCTTTTTCAAATGAAAGCTCCATAGCAAATATCCCTTTGTCATCGTGAATGCCTTAGTTCAAGAAAACATCGATTGCGCTAAAAGGGCTTAATCATAGAAATCGATGCATGCGATGATGGCCATCGTGAAATCTTGGGTTTTCGTGTTGCTGATTCTGAGTCCGAAACCAGTTAGGCAAGGTCTTTAAATCCTTTAAACAGCAAGGTCTCGATGATGTTTACCTACTGTTTAAGACAACCACTGGGGTCTTGACAATTCAATTAAGAAGCATTTTTGAGGAGCATCCTAGTAACGATATCAGACTCATCTCTCACTGAACGTTTTGGATGCCCCAAACGTCTGCAAGAAGTTTCACTGATTCGTCTGATTATTGCCATGCTCATGAAACAAGATGAAAAATGAACCATAGGCAAAAGTACCTCGACATGGAGAGGTACTACGAAAACCAAACCGTAATTTCACAGCCGTAGGAATTTACACGCTTTTATGGAAATAACGCTGAAGTTGAACGGGGTATTATACACTTTTACGTCGTGCATGACCACTCGGACATTTCTGCCCTGACTGCGAGAAGTCAGTTCTCTGAGCTTTGCTTTTTCTTTCTTCAAGTAATCTCTATGAGCGCAAATGAAATATCCCTTCTTGCCCTTTCCCAATGCAAAGCCCAGAAACTTAAAATTTCGGATCGCAATCACGCCTGCCACCTTGCTCTTTTGTGCATTAACCTTGAGCTTGAGTTTTCCTTCAAGATATTTCCCTGCGGATTCGAGCAAGCGTTCTACTGTTGATTTCCTGAGTAGTTATTGGACATCAGTGTGTTATGCAACCTTATCCATCAATCTCGCCTGATGTGATTTCTGTTCGTCAGACCAGAGATTTGCCTACACCTTCCTTCAGATCCCACCTCATGATGGACACCCTTGGTGTTCAGCTATGTCTTTCCCACTACCAGGGAAGACTAGGGAATTTAACCCTTTAGATTGCGCCCATGCTGGGCACACCATAAATACGACGCATTCTTATTAGATATAGAATGCGTCGTATTTTATCATCTTATTTTCTCAGCCAATAAGTTATATAGATCATCTTTTGTGTTTTGACTTCGGATTTTTTCTAGAGTTTCATTTGATTTAATAATTTTTATCAGGCTATTTATCAACTTAATATCATTCCCCCTGACTATAGGCACAAATATAATATCTACTTTTCTTCCTTCTTGATCCCATACTATTTCTTTTTTAAGCTTAATTACCATTAAAACTGTATCATTTACATATACAGGCATCCCATGGGGTATGGCAACTCCACCTTTTGCAAAAGTAGTGTTCATATCTTCACGTTGTTGCAGCGACTTCAAATATTCTTTTTGAACATAACCTTTATTATAAAGCATAGAATAAGCATCTTCTAAAAGCTTATCTTTTGAGTCATATTTTTTGTTTAATAAGATAAAGTCTTTATTTAGAGCTTTCTTTTTCCCATCTATATTCCCTTTGTTTATCATCAATTCAAAATACTTGCTGCCAATCAATTCCTCACTATATTGTATGTATGCAACTCCTTCAACTTCAGGGTTGATAGTTCCTACAATAGCAATAATATTAAACCTCGATTTAAGATTTTGAATCTCCTCTTTCATATCCTGAGACATCATTCCCATAGATATTACCTGTACTTTGCTGTAAACCTCTTGAATCTTTTGTTTTATCTTTCCAGCCATGCCATGTCCCGTGAGGCAAGCAGCGACAATTATCGAGGTCTTATCCAAGTCATGTCCATATTCCGGCTCTGCCAACGCATATCTTGAGTTGATTATATTAAAATAAATGATATCTAAGGTTTCTTCCGACAAATATGCTTTTCTAACTGCATCGATTAAAGTTACAATGTCCACCTTGTCTATCGTTCTTGTCTTTATCCCTGTTCTTTTTGTGACAATATCGCCTATATTTACGAGTGATCCCATGTCCGAAAAAAATAAAATTCCGTTTCCATTGTCAATTATTTTAGACATCTCAATTGTTTTTTCAAATATTTTTGATGGATTTTCGCTTAAAGGCATATCTATAGCAATTGGAAAATCAACATTCATCAATTTATTGACTACCGCAATCATCTCGCTTGCAACTCTGCCATGTGATAATACAATTACTCCTATCCTATCATCCTTGACTTCATTATGCTTCATAGCTTTTAGATACATCGCAATAAAGCCAACCTCGTCATCAGGAATACCAAGAGAATATTCCACTTCTAATAGCTCTGCCAATTTTCTTGCTGATTCGTATTCAACTTGATATTGGGACTTAATCTTGTTTAAATTAGGATTTATAATACTATGCTTATACCTAATCCTTTGTAAGGCTTCATGAATATGAATGCACAAGTGATTTAAAATATTTTTGTTTACTGTGTCAAAATTCTCCTGATTCTTCAAATAATAAATAAATTCTTCAATTATATTTAAAAGTTTTCGATCCACAAAACTTTCGATTTTTTCATCATTTAATATAGAACCTTCCGTAGACCCAGTTTCGATTTTATTAAATGCATTCAAAACGTATGTCCACAATATATTCTTAGTTTCTTCTGAGCCTATGTCAAGTTTTTTTATTTCAAAGTATTTGTCTTCTATCTGGTGGTATATGTCCCTAGAATAATCATATCCTCCACTACTTCCTTTGTTGATTATTTCTTTTCGGCTATTTCTGTTTGGCAAGAACACTGCATTATTAACTAAGCTTTTAATTTTTAAAATCCTTCTGTCATCAAAGTTCAGGCTTTCGCTAAATATATTGTTGTAAAGTATTTCATTTAATCCAATGTGAATCTCTTCAGATTTAAGATTCAAATTTTCAACGTAAGCATTTGCGCAAGTCACTTTGACTTCACTTTTCAGCTGACCAATATTCCCATGATATTTTTTTAGCAAAAAAGCTTCCAAAACCTTGGAGTCTACAAATATCTTAAGCCCTGTCCTATTGCATTCCTCTTGAAAAAAATGGTACACAAGCTCAAGCTTTTCTTCTATACTTCGGCTTTCAAGTGCCGGTATATCTATAATCATATTAATTCTTCTCCGAAAACTTACAAGCAACGAAGACTCTATATTCTCCGTTGTTGCACATATAAATATTACTTTAGCGCTTCTTTCATTATAAGTTTCTCCAAGCCTTCTGTATTTCCCTTTGTCTAGAAGCGTAAATAAAATCTCTTGCCCTTCAGGGGGCAATCTATGGACTTCATCAAGAAACAGAACCCCATTATCTGCTTTTTCGACCAACCCGGGTGCATCAGACTCTGCTCCGGTAAAAGAGCCTTTTTTGTATCCGTATAATATAGACAAAAGTAGTTGCGGATTGTCTGCATAATCTGCACAATTCAAAGTAATATACGGCGCATCATCTGCTATTACATTATTATTTAAAGCAAAATCATACATACAATCTGCAAACAAGGTCTTTCCTGTTCCACTTTCACCTACTATCAAAGTTGATAATCCAAACGGAGGATAAAGTATTGAAGCTTTGGCATGCTTGATACTCTTAACAAGACTTTTGTCAAAACCAATAAGTTTGCTGAATGTATTTTCCCTACCAACAGCCTCAAAATCTAAAGAATATTTTTCAAGATGAACAGGTAAATTTTCTATCAGCTCTTCTGCATATGACACCGTGATAAGTGGATCAAATTTCTTAAGCTCAATAAAAATATCATCGCTTGAGATTTCTTGGTTTTTAGAAACAATATCTACCACTAATTTCGCCAACGCTTCTTTTTTACGTTCTCTAGAGTTTGGTATGCCCATTTTTTTGCGCATATTAGTTACTGTTTCTCTTAATACATCTAGTCTTTCTGCTATTTCCTTATCGGTTAGAGGATTTAACTCATCTTCGTTTTTAATTATATCCTGTATTCTCTCTTCATTGCCAGTTTCCAACTCAGTACCTCCGCAAGTTCTATATCATATTATTAGATCCTACCAACCTTATATTCTCGATTAGTTTTTCTTTGTAACCATTATATAATATATCATTGGCCTCAACAATTCTAATTGATTTCTTGCTCTTAACGCACTCTATCAATTTGTCCGATGCTGCTAAATCCAAATCAGTAAATAAGTTGATCTTATTTATACCAAATTCGACACATCTTTTTATATTTTTATCCCCCGTACCCGATGAACCGTGAAGCACTAAGGGAACGAGTATTTCTCTTTTAATTGCTTTTAGTAAATCAAAATCAATTTTCGGATCCCCAGTATAAACGCCATGTGACGTTCCTATCGCTACCGCCAAGCAGTCAACCTGCGTTTCTTTTACAAAAGACACCGCTTCGTCAACTTTCGTTAGTCCACTGTCTCTTGTATCTGCATAGTCCTTACCCTGTCCAACATGTCCAAGCTCTGCCTCTACTGTCACTCCTACTGCATGAGCTATCTTGACTATTTCCTTAACTTCTTTCACATTTTCTTTATAAGGCATTTTTGACCTGTCAACCATTACAGAGCTGTATCCTGCTTTAATTGCTTTTATAACTTGGTCAAAACTATCACTATGGTCTAAATGAATCGCCACTGGTGTTTTCGACTCTTTTGCAAATTTTCTTGCCACATAACCAAACTCTTCGATGTCAGCCATAACAGGATACAGTGCCAAAATTAAAGGCGATTTTTCTTGTTCAGCTGCAGATATCGCTGCTTTAATCGTATCTTCATTCCACGCATTTGGTGCCACGACTGCATAATTTCTTTTATTAGCCTCATCTAGAAGCTCTTTCATCGTTACAATCATAATATAGCCTCCGGTCTATAGTTTTATTTTTTTATGTTCAGGCATGTTCTTAATGATTTTTCTTGAAAAAACGGAAGCATATATTCTCTTAATATATCAGCCGATCCTTTGGAAACATCATATCGCTGTCCTGCTATATGGGGCGTGAGTATTACATTGTCGAGTTTTAAAAGTTCACTGTCCAGCTCAAGTGGCTCTTTCCAAAATACATCTAATGCAGCTCCTGCAATTTTCTTTGTCTTCAACGCATTTATAAGTGCAATCTCGTCGATTATCTCTCCTCTTGCGACATTTATAAAATATGCTGAAGGCTTCATCATTTCAAACATTTTATCATCTATCAAATTTTTATTGCTCTCCACAGGAGGTATATGCAGTGTTATAAAGTCGCTTGACGATATCAATTCTTCGAGGCTCAAGCATCTTCCGTATTCTTCAACTTTTTCTTTCGCTAGAAAAGGATCGTAAATTTGCACATCAAATCCTATTCCTTTTGCTTTTTCCGCAACCTTCTTTCCTATTTTGCCAAGTCCCACAACACCAAATTTTTTTCCTTTTATTACAGGACCTCTAAATGAGTAAAACTCCTCCCATACAGGTTCTTCTCTATTTATATCTTTATACCACCTGCCTTGCCTGACATATGAATCTGCTTTTAAAATATTCCTTGCAAGCGCTAGCGCAAATGTTATAGTTATGTCCGAAACCGGTTCAACGGATCTTCCTGGAGCATTGAATATGTATATGCCCTTTTTAGTAGCGTAGTCCATATTGATATTTACTGCATCTGATCTACAGCATCCGATTGCTATCAAGTCTTTTCCTGCATCGATTACCTGTTTTGTAATTGGCGCCGTATGGGTTATCAATACGTTGACGCCATCTATCCTATCAATTATTTCTTCAGGAGTACCGCAATATTCATTTACAGTATCATCTCCAATGTCATCTTTTTTGTCCCTGCTCATAGGTTTATCCATGACTATTGTATGGGCAACGGTCTCATACTCATATCCTTTCAAAACATCTTTCATTGCACTTTCAAGATGTTCAGTGCTTACCCAGTCATCTCCAACTATAAGAACTTTTAATTTATTTGGCATATTCATAATATTATCCTCCAATTTTAATTTGCAATTGGCCGTATATTCTTCATATAAAACATACGACCATCAATTTTTTATTTAAATTAAGATGTTCCCTACAAAGATCTTCTTTGCTTCTTCTTCGTCTTTCACATTATACAATATTTCTACATTACTCTTTTGTTTACAAAAATCAGCTATATTCCTAAGGTAATTAATCTGATTGTCTTCTCCTTTTAGAGCCATGAAAAATACAACGCCCACGTCTACCTTGTTGCTTTTGTTGCTCATGTCAGCAAATTCCACAGGTCTGTCCAATATTGCCATTACAATTGCTGGGTGATTAACATTTACTGCGTCAGAATGTGGTATAGCTATACCGATTGATTCTGTTTGCAGACCGGTGGGAAACAACTCTTCCCTATCCAACGTTGCTTGATAGTATTGTTCGTTTATGTATCCTTTAGACTTAAGATGATCAGATATTCTTTTGATTACTTCTTCTTTTGTGCTTAATTTTTTTAACAGAAGAACGTCATGAAATACTTTTTCGCTAGCGTCGCTCATTTAATCCTCTCCTATTATTCATTAATTAAAATCCAAAAATCATCTGCATTATTTTGTACACAAGGACCAACCCAGGAGTCCCTGCTGCGTCCCATGCTGATACCATTCCGCCGGAAGCATTATATCCGAGAGAAACCGCCAAATCCGTCATCGGTCCAGCCATAATGGTTGCACCCCAGCAGAAGAAACAAATAATTATTGATAATGTTATTATATTGTGAAATATATTGCCTTCTGTTATAGCATTTACTGCAGCGCTTTCCCATAATACGATAATTAAGCTGATTGAGGCTATCATTTGATTGCCCGGCAATGCCAAAGATATTAACAAAGCAATTGGATACATTATCAGTGTAGTTGGTATAACAGCACTGTGTCCAATTACAGTGGAACAGTCCAGCGCAATTCTTATATCATCTCTTTTTAATTTTCCTGAAAGTATCTTTCTAGCTGACTTAATTATCGGAAACCATCCTTCAACTAATATTGCACACATTCTTGGCATCAAAAGAAACGCAGCTGCCATTTTTACGCCTAGAAGGAGAGATCCCATAATGCCAATTTGGCTGAATAGTCCTATGGCAATACCTAGAATTGTTCCCATTACCGTCGTTTCCCCAAATATTCCGAATCTTTCCTCAACCACAGAGGCTTGTATGTTAATATCCTTTATTCCCGGAATCCTTCTTAAAACCCATACGATAGGCATGGCCATTACTGCTTGGAATGAAAAGTGCGTACCGTGAGGCCAAGATCCACCTGGAGGAAAATTGTTTATTTTTTCGATATAAGGCGCTGCTATGTCAGCTGCTTTGACGTCTATAATATGGAAGACGACAACTGCTAACGTTGCTATCCAAATATTGCCTGTAGCAACTCCAACCATTCCGCCTAATAGCATCCCTCTCCAAGTATTAAAAACATCAACATACAGTGTCTGGGTAAATCTTATCGAAACCAAAAATACATTTATTATCAAGAATACGAATACTCCAAAATAACCATAAGGGTTACCAAAAGCATATCCAACTGTTCCCCATCCTATATCTACAATAGACTTATCCAGTCCGTATAAGTTTACTATGTTGCTTATAGGTTCTATCATTGCGCCTTGTATTATGTCTACTACAACAAATATACCTTGAAGGCCTATTGAAACTTTTAATGCACTTGTGATGCCTTTTTTTATTCCGACTTTCGCTAATATAGATACAATCAATATAATCCCTACTATCGTGACAGTAGAGTCAAATCCAAAGAATGATGATAATCCACTTGTTATTGAATCGATAAAACTCATTTATATCCCCCTCAACAAATTTAATAATTCATCTTTTAACTTAATCCTAAGGTTAACCTTCACACCAATACGGTGCCTATTGATTTTTCTTCAGTATGTCTACAATGTTGTCCAGAGCTTCTTTAGCCGCATTATCATCCAACATTATCCCCAGAGCCCTAACTTGAGGAATTCCGTAATCCTTTTGTAGCTCTACTGTAGTAGCAAGAAGGTCTGCTCCGACAACTGCTTCTTCTAGGTCATTTACTTTGCTGATTTGAACTTTTACGTTTTTAAAACCTTCTGCCTTTAACCTATCTTCAATCTCCTCCCTTAAATAATTCGATGTACATATGCCTGCACCACAGCAACATACGATTTTAGTTGCATCTCTCATTTAATTCACCTCCAATTTTTTTTGATGTACAATTTTCACATCTTGCCTATTAATAATGCAATATTCATGCCAATTCAAAGTAATCTAACAAAACCCTTATGCATCAAAGGACGTAATGTATTTCGTATTAGAATGTAATCATTCCAATCTTAAAATTAATTAATGTAATTACATAATATGATAAAGTCTATATAATGGTGTAAATTCAAAAATTAAAAAAATTGAGCCAAAAGGGTTCAACCTCGGATAAAATAGAGTTGTCGAAAAACCATCAACCCGAGGAGGAAACCCAAATGACTCAGATTA
>NZ_JADNRK010000024.1 GCF_015594845.1 Alkalibacter mobilis
CTAACTCATAACTTCAACTTTGCCTTGATTTTTTCTTTCAAATCTCAAGGTCTATTTGTCATGCACTTTTTTATTGATTCTGTCGAAGTTTCTTATTATTTATCGATTGACATATTACCAGATTGCTCTTTGTCACTTTTTTCCTTTATCCAATGCCACGCATTAAAGCATCCGATTATAAGTCCTAAAAATAGAAATGTCAGAGTCCAGGAAAATCCCACTTGAAATCTTTTATCCAGAAAATTTCCCAGCGCTACGCCAATTAAGGTTGGAATGGCAACTGACCATCCGATTATTCCAAAAACTCCCATACCGAAAAGGATTTCCTTCCCTTCATTCTTTGATTTGATCTTTTTGTTTACTTCGGATGATATTTTTTTTGCAAGATCCTCTTCCGGGGTAGGTTTTTTTTCATCCAAGCTCATCACTCCATCTCAAAGAACCTTTTCAAGGTTTCAATTTCCATTTTTGCCAGAATTTCATTTGTGGCCTTCTCTTTTTCGTTTATGATGCTGAATTTTTCAGTAACTGCTTCATTTAAAGTTTCCAAAGAATCTCCTTCTATGACCTGATGGCAAACTATATATACAACATCTGCCTGCTTCACGAGGATCCCGTAATTAATCGCATAATACTCCTCATAAGCATCTGATTCAATAGTTAGAATTCCCGCCTTCAGACCTGATACGAAGTCTATATGTCTTGGATACATCTGAAAATACCCCTCACTTCCAGGTGCAGTTATCTTGTCGGCCTCTCGGTCCACGATAGTCTTGTTAGGAATTATCAATTTTACGTTCATGGGCTTCATCCACATTTCCTATCATATAAAGTTCACTTTCCTTATAATCTTTAAACTCGTCATTTAATATCCTCTCAAATCCGTCCAGGGACTCTTGCAACTCAACAAATTTACCTTTTATCCCTGTGAAATGCTCCGTGGTAAAAAAGGGTTGGGTCAAAAACCTTTCCAGTTTTCTGGCCCTGAAAACTGTATCTCTATCTTCTTTGGAGAGCTCCTCTATTCCAAGCATGGCAATAACATCTTTCAATTCATCGTAAATTGCCAGATTCCTTTTTATTTCCCGGGCAATTTTATAGTGTCTTTCACCGACTATTCTTTTATTCAGCATTTTAGAAGTCGAATTCAAAGGATCTATCGCCGGATACAGCCCTTCACTGGCTCTCTTTCTGGATAGGATTATGGATGCTGACAGCTGGGAAAAGGTATGTGTTGCAGACGGATCGGTAAAATCGTCGGCAGGTACATATACAGCTTGGATCGAAGTTATTGAACTGGTTTTAGTGCTTGATATCCTTTCTTGAAGTTCCGATAATTCGCTGAACAAGGTCGGTTGATAACCGACTCTTGAAGGCATGTTGCCCATCAACCCCGAAACTTCAGAACCCGCTTGAATAAACCTGAAAATGTTGTCGATAAGCAACAACACGTCTTTTTTGTCAACATCCCTGAAATATTCTGCCATAGTCAAAGCGGCGTGCCCCACACGAAATCTGGCACCAGGAGGCTCGTTCATTTGGGCAAAGATCAAAACTGCATTTTCAAGCACCCCGGAATCACGGATGTCCCTGTATAATTCCTCGGCTTCCCTGGATCTTTCTCCGATTCCGCAAAATATGCTATAGCCTTTATTTTTTTTCGCAGTATTGTTTATCAGTTCTGTTATGAGAACTGACTTTCCAACTCCCGCACCTCCAAACAGGCCGGCTTTTTCACCTTTGGGAAGAGGCGCCAATACATCGATGGCTTTTATTCCAGTTACAAACATCTCATCTGAGGTGCTTCTCTGAGAAAACGGAACTGGATCTTGATGTATGGACTTTAAAACTCCTTTCACCTGCTTGGTGGGGTCGATCAGGTCATTACCGAAAACATCGTAAATATTGCCTAAAACTTCTTTGCCCACAGGTACTTTCAAATGTTCTCCGGTATCCCAAATGGAATCACCTCTTGCTATTCCTGACGTAAAAGTCAAGGCGATAAGTTTTACGGTCCTTTCATCTACATGGGAAGTAACTTCAAAAACCATCTCGTAATTTTTTCCTGCAAGTATTTTGTTGTTGATGGAAGGCAATTTGTTTTCAAACACCCCTTCCACAACACTGCCCCTGACTGTCTTAACGTGCCCTTCATTCATCTGGATCACTTGATTTCACATCCTGTCGATGATTTACTTATAAACTACCCAATAGGATGTCCCGGTAACCTGATTTTATAAATTTAGATAAACTTTTGAAAATAAATAAAAAAAGTCCCTCACACGAGAGACTATGCCATTCAACATTATTGAAAGAACTTTAAACTAACATCCAAGACATCACTGTTGTATATAATACTGCCCATGGATACATAATCCACACCAGTTTCAGCAATTTGAACCACATTTTCTGTGGTAATATTTCCAGAAGCTTCTACAAGAGCTTTTCCATCAATAATCCTGACCGCTTCCTTCATGATTTCAATGGACATGTTGTCGAGCATTATTATATCGGCTTTGACTGACAGAGCTTCCTCAACCATCTGGATATTCTCAGTTTCGACTTCAATTTTATGGACAAATGAAGCATTTTTTCTTGCCATTTCCACCGCTTTCGATATTCCCCCTGCTGCCAATATGTGATTGTCCTTAATAAGTATTCCATCTGACAAACAATGTCTATGATTGGTTCCTCCACCGCTTAAAACAGCAGCTTTTTCGAAAATTCTAAAATTGGGAGTGGTTTTTCTGGTATCCAGAATCTTGCACTTGGTGTGCGATACCATTCTTACTACCTTGTTCGTTTCAGTGGCTATGCCGCTCATGCGCTGAAGTATGTTCAAGGCAATCCTTTCCCCGGAAAGGATGTTTCTAGTATTTCCTTTTAAAATCCCTGTCAACTCACCGGGCTTCAGCTCGTCCCCATCTTTTTTAAAAAATTCGATCTCCACATCCCCCAAAATTTTGAAAACCCTCTCAAAAGGCATAGTACCACTCAATATGCCGGCGGACTTGCTTATGAGTTTTGCAGAAGATGCATGGTTCTCACCTATTATGGATTCTGTGGTTATATCCCCATAGGGCATGTCTTCCTTTATTGCACTGCGCAACAGATCATCTATCTCATTTAAATTCATCATTATACCTGTCCGTCCTTTTCTTGATTTCTTCAATTAATATCTCCCCCGGGTCGAAACCTTCGTCAAAATACTTTTCTACAGAATATTTTTTCCCAGGTCTTTTTATATGATCCGCCCTGTAATTAATATCCTTCGCACCTCTAGCGGAAAAGACCAAACCCTCCAGCAATGAATTGCTTGCAAGTCGGTTTTTCCCATGGACACCGGTACATGAAGTCTCCCCTGCGGCATAAAGGTTTTTCAGACTGGTTCTACTGTACGTATCAACTTTTATACCTCCCATGATGTAGTGTTGAGCCGGAAATACCGGTATGGGTGATTTGGTTATATCTATACCGTTTTCCATGCATTGAGAATATATGGTTGGAAATCTATTGATTATAAAATCCTTATTTTTAAATGAAATATCAAGCAAAACATATTCACTCTCGGAAGCTTCCCGCTTTATAGCTTCACAGACGATGTCTCGCGGGGCAAGTTCGTCTACAAAACGCTCTCCCTTGAGATTGTACAGCAGTGCACCCTCTCCTCTAAGTGCCTCGGTTATGAGTATCTTTCTTTTGTTGATGTTTTTGTCATATAGAACCGTTGGGTGAAACTGTATGTATTTTAAATCTTTAACAGCAACGTTGTTTTTGATGGCTATTCCTATCCCGTCACCGCTTAATATCCTCCGGTTTGTAGAACTTTTAAAAAGTCCCCCTACTCCGCCTGTTGCCATGACCACGATTTTTGAATTTATTGCCATCACTTCTTCGTTTTTCTTTAAAATCACTCCAATGCATGCGCCTCTGTCTATCATAATATCCAAAACCGTAGAATGGTCGCTGATTTCTAAATTCTCAAATTCTCTCAATCCGTCGATCATGGCTTTTGATATATATTCGCCTGTCTTGTCTTTCACGTGAAGGATCCGGTTTCTGCAATGTCCGCCTTCCCGCGTGAAGTCAAGGTCTCCATTGCTCCTGTCAAATACAACGCCTATGTCCATAATGGATCTAATGTTTTGAAATGATTCTTCCACCATTATTTTTACGGCTTCTAAATCATTGTGATATTTTCCTGCCTTCATGGTATCTTCAACATGAAAGGGCACGTCATTGACATCTTTTGCCACTGCAATTCCGCCTTGGGCAAGCGAAGTATTCGTTTCTGACAATTCATCTTTTGCCACCAACAAAACTCTTAATTTTCTGTCTAAATTCAAACATGTATTCAGCCCTGCTATCCCGCTGCCTACAACAATAACGTCGTAAAATTCTTCCATGGCTTTCACCTGGAAAACCTGTGCATGTTCATCAATGACTCGTATGCTGCAACCCTTGTATTTTCTTCGATGCCTATCTCGGGTTTCATGATCTTCAAACACTCATATACATGGGTAAGTTCGATTTTTTTCATATCATGACAGACCATCGATTCTCTCAAGAAATGAAACTGCTTTGAGGGATACTTCAACTTGAGCTGATATTCGATCCCTACTTCGGTGACCACGATGAAATATTTTGAGTCGGATTTGCCCGCAAAATCTATGATGCCTCCTGTACTTCCGACGTAGTCTGCAAGATCTCTTACATCTTTATTGCATTCGGGATGAACCAATACCTTGGCCCCCTTGACTTCGTTTTTCAAATCTAAAATTTTATCCGATTCCACCTCATCGTGGATCGGGCATGCTCCGTCCCACAAAATAAAATTTTTATTCGGGAGCTTTTCTGAAAGGTAGGACCCCAGATTCTTGTCCGGAAGAAACACTATATCTTTTTGCGGCATGTTTGAAATAATCATTTCTGCGCTTGATGATGTAACGCATACGTCACTTAGAGCCTTGACTTCCGTTGAAGAGTTTATATAGGTGACGACTGCGGCTTCAGGATACTGCTTTACGAATGCTTCCACGTCTTCATGCCTGGCAGTGTCTGCCAATGGGCATCCTGCGTCCATTACTGGAAAAAGTACGGTTTTTTCAGGCGACAGGATTTTGGCGCTTTCCGCCATAAATTTAACGCCGCAGAAAACAATGGTACTCTGTCTGCAATCTTTTGCCTGTTCACTCAGGAAATAGGAATCGCCAACTATGTCAGCGATTTCCTGTATCTCGGGTCGTTGGTAATAATGTGCTAAAATGATTGCATCTCTTTTATTTTTCAACTCAAGTATCTTTGCTTTTAAATCTTCAATCATAATACCTTCACATTCCTTTGATTTTATCAACTGTATATACAGTTGTCTTGTCAGTATAGCATTCTTGACCCTTTTGTTCAATATTTTCCCAGTAAATACTTTCTTTAAGTTCTCAAGTTCATTCTATTGAAATAAAACGACCGGTTCCCATACAAATTGAGAGCCGGACGCTGAATTCTTTATCAACTTTTATTTTTAGACTTCATTGACCAAGGATCATATCCCCCAAAATTCTTTCAACACCTTAGTCAATTCGTTTTTATCATCTATGTATTTACACCTGTGCCAGTGTTTTGGAAACAACTTCTTGTAATTTCTGTGACCGTACCGCTCATCGATCAACAATACCGCTCCCTTGTCCTCTTCAGATCTAATCACGCGGCCTGCCGCCTGCAAAACCTTGTTCATACCCGGATACATGTAAGAATATTCATAACCCTTTCCATTCTTCTCATTGAAATGATCTTTAATGATATTTTGCTGTACATTAAGTTGCGGAAGACCTACGCTGACTATGACCGTACCAATGAGCCTGTTTCCGACCAGATCTATCCCTTCTGAAAATATGCCCCCTAAAACGCAAAATGAAACATGGGTCTCGTCCGGATTTTCCTTGAAACTCTCCAGAAAAATTTCTCTGCCCTCCTCCGACATGTTGGATTCCTGTTCGACAGAGTTTATATCTGGGAATCTTTCATTAAATTCCAGATAGACATCGTTCATATATTTGTACGAAGGGAAATACACCATGTAATTGCCCTTTTCAGCTGATACGAATGTGTTTATCAAGTCGACGATCTCAGTCTTGCTGGCCTGTCTGTCATGATATTTTGTGGATACCCGATCCGCTGCCAACAAACAAAAATTTTTCTGTTCAAAGGGCGAATCCAAAGAGAGAGTCTTATCTTCTTCATCTCCCCCGAGAATGTTCTTAAAATAATCCAATGGAGACAATGTGGCGGAAAACAAAACGGCACTTTTACCTCTTTTGAGAGATTCTCTCAAAAGATTTGAGGGGTCCAGACAAAACAGTTTAATACACACTTGATTTCCGGAAGATTCCACAAATGTCACAAAACTATTGTCGTACAACTCAGAAATAGCTGCAAATCCCAAAACATTGAAATACTGCTGCAAAAAATCTCCCTCTTCTCCCAAAGCCTTGTCTTCCTTTAGCATTTCCTCGCATACGGATATATATTTGTCTACCAGTTTCAAAAAATCATCTGGTCTGTCTTTGAATATCAGATAACCATCCTTGTCAGCTTTCTTTCTCAGATCGATAAAATATTTGTTGATCTCTTTAAGGACTTTATCTAGAGATTTGTTCCTGCCTTTGAATTCTTTCTTGATATTGTAAAGATCACTCTTAAGAAGTTGGGATGAAAACATCTCTCTGGAACGGTCCACAAGATTATGTGCTTCATCGATGAGAAATACGTACTCATCCATCCCGGTTGAAAAAAACCTTCTAAGATAAGCCCGGGGGTCGAATACGTAGTTGTAATCGCAAATTATGCAATCGGCCATCAACGATACATCAAGTGAAAATTCAAAAGGACAAACCTTGTGTTTTTCAGCGTATTCTTCGATAACTTGTCTGGTAAAATCGTCTTCAGAATTTACCAGATCAAAAACCGCTTCGTCCACTCTGTCATAATGACCTTTAGCGTAACTGCAATAATCGGGCTTACATATGGTCTTTTCGCAAAAGCAGATCTTATCTTTCGCTGTTAGGGTTATTGTCTTGAAATCAAGGCCCTGCGGTTTTAGTTTTTCCACTGCCTCTTGAGCAACCTGTCTGGTTATAGTTTTTGCAGTGAGATAAAATATCTTTGATATCCTTTCTTCCCCCATTGCCTTGATAGCCGGGAATAGACACGACATGGTTTTTCCCGTACCAGTAGGAGCCTGGGCATACAGTTTAATACCGTTGATAATTGCCTTATATGCACCAACTGCCAAAGCTCTCTGGCCTTTCCTGTAGTTTTCAAAAGGAAATTCCAGAGATTTAATGGTTTTATTTCTCCTTTGTTCCCATTGCAGGGAAAAATTTGCCCATCTGGCGTATTTTGATATCAATCCATATATATAATCTCTCAAATCCTGCAAATCGTAATTGTTCAAAAAACTCTTGGTCTCTTTTGATTCGATATTGTAATAGGTCAATTGCACTGCAATTTGACTTAGGTTGTTTTGAACTGCATAAATATACCCATAACATTTCGCCTGGGCCCAGTGTGCAATTTCGTAATCTTCAGTTACAAGATGAATGGAAATGGAAGTGGTCTTGATTTCATCGATAGTTACAACACCGTCTTCTTTAAATATCCCGTCCGCCCGGCCTTCCAACTTGTACTCCACTCCCTCAAAATCAAGCGTCTCAGACAAGCTGACTTCGCTTTGATAATCAGGGTATCTTTCCATGTTTGATTTTTGCAAAATTCTGTGGGCAATAGCTCCTTCCAGCATTCTATCCTTGGAAACGTAGCCTCCGTCAATATCACCGCTTCGAAGAATCCTTTCAACCAACTGCCTTATCGGAAGCTTGATCACTTCATCACCACCTCTGTTTTGTGCCGATCAAATCATATATCCAAATTTTCTTCATTTTCGATTTCAAGTTCCAGAAATCCATTTTCCTCTGCAACCTCTTTAAGAAGCATTATCAGTGCTTCTCCATATGACCCCATACCGTTTACAATTTTCTCGGTATTTTCCAAAACAATCTTTTGTGGGGTATAATCAGTAACCAGGCAATCCCACAAGGCATCAAGATTATCTCCATAATGATCGGGGAGGTTTAATTTTTTCCTTAAATACTTATGAGCCATTTCTTTTTCTGTCATTTTGTTGCCATTTAATCTGATCCTTCTCATTTGCGTCTCCTTCTAGTATAGTCTTTCAAAACTTTCGTAGTGATCTTCCGTGTAAAATATCAATCCATCGTTTGAATAGACGATCCGCTTTGCTCCTCTATAGCCACCATTGTAATCTATATCGCATTCAAAGTACTTTCTATCTTTGTCTTTCGGCAACAATCCTTCACGGTTACCAAAATAATCTCCCCCGATGGACATTTTATCGGTCACTTCCCAAAGATTTCCCTTAGAATTGTCCCATCCGAGTTTTTGTGCTTCGGACTTGGTTATATAATTGGGAGGAAGATGCCCGAACTCATGCAGATAAGCGGCTACTTCATCCTTAGTCGAGTAACTCTCATCCTCGATCACTGATATGACCGTTTCTTGAGTGTTGTCAGTTTGACCGCTTGTGATTTCATCAGTTGTTGTTAAACTGCACCCTGTCAATACCGTAAACAGTACAAACAAAACAGCAATAATTCTTAGTCTGCTGATATTTTTGATCATCATTTAAACCACCGTCATTTCCTTCAAATCATATCATCAATTATACCCTACAACCTATAGTGAAACAAATAAAAGACAGTCCTTTGAGCGCAAAGCATCCCCAAAAAAGTGTCTCGATTTGATTTTTTGCCTTTTGAGCCCGGATCATCGATATTTTTGTGGTATACTCTAAACTACTCACGAAAATAGAAAGGAAAGAATACTATGACAACAGATTGCAAATTATGCGGTTCTCCCACCGTGAAAATCAAACATCACGTATTCAACATATATTATCGTTGTACAAACTGCGAATACATCCGAAAGGATAAAAGCTTTTTTCTTTCTCCCAAGGAGGAACTCCATATATACGACAATCACAACAACTCTATAGACGATCCCCGATATGTAGAATATTTCTATAAATTTTTGAATGATGCCGTATTTGATTTTGCTCCAAAAGGAAAAAAAGGGCTCGATTTCGGAAGCGGTCCTTCACCGGTCCTTGCTCAGATTTTAGAGCGAGACCACGATTACCATATGGATATTTACGACTTGTTTTACGCAAAATATAAAGTGTACGAAGGAAAAAAATACGACCTGGTCACTTCAACCGAGGTCGCAGAACATATTAAAGATCCTATATCGTATTTCAGATTGCTGAAGAGCCTGCTTAAAGAAGAAGGAATACTGGCCATCATGACCCTTTTCCACAATAATGACGACGATCATTTTCTTAACTGGCATTATATAAGGGATAAAAGCCACATATCCTTTTACACATTAAAAACCTTGGAATTTATAGCCGGTGAAGTGGGGCTTGAGATAATCCACTCCAACAACGAAAGGTATACTACTTTCATGCTTGATCGATCTTGATCACTTCAACGTGTCCATGGCCTCAAATGCATTGTAGGAACTCCTGACAAAGGGAGCCGAAGCAACATATTTAAAGCCCATACTCAGAGCCTTTTCCTTGTATTCCTCGAATTTGTCAGGATGAACGTACTCCACTACTTCGTGGTGTTCTTTTGAAGGTGCCAGGTATTGTCCTATTGTGAGTACATCACAATTCACCTTTCGCAAATCTTCAAAGACTTCCATCACCTCATCGTATGTTTCTCCCAAACCAAGCATGATCCCGGACTTTGTAATTATTTTGCTGTTTTCTTTCTTCACGTTTGAAAGTAATTCCAGAGATCTTTCATAGGTGGCCATGGGTCTGACTTCTGGGTAAAGTCTGGGCACGGTCTCTATATTGTGGTTTATTATTTCCGGTCTGGCTTCGATCACATTTAACAGCGCTTGATGATCGCCTTGAAAGTCAGGTATGAGAACTTCCACTGTGACTCCTTTATTTCTATCTTTGATAGTTCTGATCACATCTGCAAAATGATTGGAACCACCATCTTCCAAATCATCTCTGGTGACCGAGGTGATCACTACGTGTTTCATCCCCATTTTTTCAATTGCCTCGGCAATATTTGCAGGTTCCTCGGGATCTACTGCAGTAGTTTCGTGTTTTTCAACGTTGCAGAAAGTACAATTTCTGGTACAGTTGCTTCCCAGAATCATAAAAGTTGCCGTTTTTTTCGTAAAGCATTCCACCTTATTGGGACAATTAGCTTCTTCACAAACTGTATTCAAGCCCAGACTCCTGAGCATTTCAGTTACTTCCATGGATTTTGCTACATTTATCTTTATTTTGAGCCAATCAGGCTTCTTGGTAGTCGTCATTTTTAGTTCCCTCCATAATATCCATCAAATCAGCCACATCCATCTCTTGTGGATCAACATCAAACATTTTACAATAGTATTCAACAGTGAGTTTTTTCATTTTTTTCATATCCATGGAATGACCCATCAGCTTTTCCAGTGATGTGACTCCCTTGTCGCTGAACCCGCAGGGATTGATCCATTTGAAGTGGTTCAGATCCGTGTTGACGTTGAATGCGAAGCCGTGCATGGTAACCATTTTACTGACTGATATCCCAATGGCCGTTATCTTCTCGTTCCCCAACCAGACACCGGTATGATCGCCTTCTTTTCCTTCCGCATGGATATTAAATTCATCCTCTAACATGGCAATAAATATTTGCTTCAAGTTTTGAACGAATCTTCGCAAATCTCTGTCATAATTTTTCATATCTACTATGGGATAGCCAACAATCTGACCAGGTCCATGATATGTCACATCTCCGCCCCGCCTCAACTGAACCACTTCTATTCCGTTGGATTTCAGAAACTCCTCAGAGACCAGAATGTTTTCCATCTTTCCACGGCTTCCAAGTGTGAGAACTGGATCGTGTTCAACCATAAGGAGAGTGTCCTCAATCTTTTCATCGACTCGGAGATCTCTCAACCTGGTCTGTATTTTCAAGGCTTCTGAATACTCCATTTTTCCCAAATCAACAATATTTATTTTCTTCCTCTTTCCCATAAGTTCAGCTCCAACATTTTTATTTCAAACATCCGGATTTCTTAACTGTTGATTATAGAATACTTCAGGTTTTATTACAATGGGTAGTTGTGTTCATTTAACTGTAAAGAGTCCGTTACCGAGCAAATTCCCGATAACGGACCCTTGTTGATACTGTTTTGATCAATTGCTTTAAACCGAAAATGCAACCAAAATAACATCTTTTCCTGTTTTTGCAGATATGTCTTTTTCCAAATCGGTTATTTTGTCAACAACTTCCTTGTCTTCATTCAAATCTGCGTATTTTGCTCCACCATAAGCCACGAGTACCACCTTTTGTCCAGTTTTTTCAGACAAAACTTTTTCCAGCACCGATATAGTCTCCATTGCCACCTGATCATTGGTAAAATCCGCTAGTTTTTCCACGCACATCACTTCCTTTTTAATTTTTTAACATAGGGAATATCTACCCTTGGAAAAGTCTTGTCAAACCCGCCCTGGTTTAAAACTTGTATTTAAAGGTTGTTTTAAAGTTTTATTTGGGATCTGCCTGACATATTTTATATTTTATTGTATACTCAAAGTGTGGTCGTATGGATATTGGATGGAGGAGTTGTAATGATAGTCGAGGTAAAAAATCTAGTCAAACGCTATGGAGATTTGGTAGCTGTAGATGATTTGGATTTAGAGGTGATGGAAGGCGAGATATTCGGTCTTTTGGGACCTAACGGATCTGGAAAGACCACAGCCATCAACTGCATCTTGTCACTTCTTAAATTCGACAATGGCGAAATCAAAGTTTTTGGGAAGCCCATGTCTCCCGAGGCTTACGACATCAAAAAAGACATCGGGATCGTTATGCAGGAAGTTGCTGTATTCAATGAATTGACAGTTTACGAAAACATCGATTATTTCTGCGGGCTTTACATAACCGATAAATCCGAAAGAAAAAAACTTGTCGAAGAAGCCATAGCTTTTGTAGGCCTGGGAGATTTCAAGAAATTTTATCCCAAAAAATTAAGTGGCGGACTTTTAAGAAGATTGAACATCGCCTGTGGGATATCTCACAAACCAAAACTGATAATATTGGACGAGCCTACCGTTGCTGTTGACCCTCAAAGCAGAAACAAGATTTTGGAGGGTATTGTGGAATTGAATAAAAATGGCGCTACTGTAATATACACATCTCATTATATGGAAGAGGTAGAACAGATTTGTTCCAGAATAATGATCTTGGACAACGGAAAGGTAATAGCAACGGGAACCAAAGAAGAACTCAAAGAAATGATAAGTCTGGGAGAGAAGATCACTTTACAGGTTTTTGAAATGGAAGATACACATATGAATTTCTTCAAAACAATGGAAAATGCAGTATCTGTCGACTATGACGGAAAATTCCTCGTCATGAAATTTCAGAAGGGCAACAGCAATTTGGAGCAGGTCCTTGATTATGTAAAAAGTCATAAAATCAATTTTGGCAAAATCCACACTGAAATGCCTACCTTAAACGATGTCTTTTTGGAAATAACCGGTAAAGAGTTAAGAGATTAGGAGGAAGCACCATGTTCTATCATATCTTTAAATACAGACTTAAAGTGTTGCTTAGAAGCAAGGAAATGATATTTTGGACACTCCTGTTCCCGATCGCCCTGTCCATATTCTTCAACCTGGCTTTTTCAGGTCTCAGAAACCAAGACAGTTTCAATATAATCAATATTGCTTTTGTTGATAACGCAAACGATCCTAATTTCAGCGAGGCCATAAACTCGGTATCTGAGGGCGAGGACAGGATTTTCAATATGATTAGAACCGATCTTGAAAATGCTGAAAAACTGCTTGAAAATGATGAGATCTCAGGAATCATAGTTTCCGACGAGAATATCACCCTGACCGTAAATTCCTCCGGGATAAATCAAAGTATTATAAAATCATTTATTGACCAATACAAGCAAGTAACCAGTACTGCAACCAGGATATTGTCTCAAAATCCCCAAGCCGCTGCTGATCTTCCAGCCGAGATCGCAACTCGAATTTCATACACTAAAAGTGACCCAATGGGAAAATCCGAATTGGACATAGTCTTGAATTACTTTTATGCATTGATAGCCATGACCTGCTTTTATGGAGGTTTTTTCGGAGTTGAAGAAATCAATCAGATACAGGCAAATTTATCTAAGCGTGCCGCAAGAGTAAATGTGGCTCCTATCCACAAGCTTAAGTCTTTTATATACAGCTTGAGTGCATCCGCTCTGATCCAGCTTATCGAAATCACCGTATTCCTCACATTTCTCATCTTCGTACTCGGAGTTAAATTTGGAGAAAACATGGGCCTGGTCATATTGACTACATTTATAGGTTCCCTGACAGGAATCAGTTTTGGTTCATTTATAGGTGCCGTAGTTAAAGGAAATGAAAATACAAAAACCGGTGTTCTTATTGGTGTCACCATGATCGGTTCATTCCTTTCCGGCATGATGTTCGGTGAAATGAAGTACATAGTTCAGACAAATGCCCCCATTCTCAGTTACTTGAATCCTATCAACCTTCTTGGCGACGCTTTTTATTCACTATATATTTATGACACCTACAACCGCTATTATACCAATATAGCCGGTCTTCTTGTCTTTACAATCATATTTTCCATATCCACCTATCTGATCATCAGGAGGCGAAAATATGCCAGTATTTAAATTATGTCTAAAAATATTCAAAAAAAATATCCCTGTAATGATGATCTACTTTGGATTATTCATTGCAGTATCGATTATGATGATCACCATGAGTACTCCCACGGATCAAACTGGATTTTCAGTTTCCAAGGCAAGGGTGGCCTTTTTCTCTGAAGAAAATACTCCTTTGGTGGAAGGACTAAAAACATCCCTGGCCGAAAATGCCGATTTCATCGATATTGAAGATGATCAGGAAATTCTTCAGGACTCACTATATTATAGAAAAATAAATTATGTCTTAAGGATCCCTCAGAATTTCACGGCGGATTTTATGACAGGGGCAGATCCCAAAGTCATTAAAACTTCGATTCCAGGATCTACATCAAATGTATATGTGGATCTTAAGATAGAAAGTTATCTAAACACAGCAAGAATGTACCTTGATCTGATTCCCGGAATCAGCCAGGAAAAAATAAAAAGCCAAGTTCTGTCTGACATGGCCGAGGAAACCGAAGTTGAAATGCTTCGAAGGGATAGCAGCGGTTCTGAAACGGGGCTTATGCAATATTTCTTCAATTACTTGGCATATACATTTATGTTCATAATCATTATGGGTGTATCTGTCATCATGTTGGTATTTAACGATCCTATCATAAAGCAAAGAAATTCATGTTCTCCCTTCAGCACCACCAAAATAAATCTGCAGATTTTTCTTTCCATATTGCTGTTTACTTTTTTCAGTTGGATCGTTCTTGCAGGTTTGAGCCTGACTTTTGCCATTGATGAGATCCCAAATTTCAACACAAAATATTATGTTTTGAATTCTTTGATTTTTGCACTTACTTCATCAGCATTGAGTTATCTTATAGCAAGCCTGGTAAAAGGTCGAGAGGCCATGATTGCCATTGCCAACGTTGTGACCTTGGGTTCCAGCTTCATAAGCGGAGTTTTTATCCCTCAGGATCTGCTGTCGGAAGGAGTATTGAAAATCGCCAGTTTTCTGCCCACATACTGGTTTGTCAGAGGCAATCGCATGATTTCTATGTTGATGGAAAAATCCGGGCCTGTATTTGATGAAATGGTGAGTTCCATGTTGATACAATTGGGCTTTGCATTTGGATTTTTCATTTTGACAATGATCGTATCTAAAAAGAAGCGGTCTGTGTAAAAGCTAAAAAGATTGTTGCCATTTATTGGTCAACAATCTTTTATCTTTCTTGATTATTTTTCTACCAGTCTTGCACCCATCTCAAATGCTTTCTGCAGATCTGCTGGAAATCTGTTTTCATAAATCGAATTTCTCTCACCTACATCAAACATATCTGCAGCATACTTGCTATAATCTTCAAATTGGACTTTCATCAATGCGACCTGCTTATAGTCTATTTATCCATGTTCATGGTCTCAGTATATCAGTAAATACCGTTTTTTAAAACTCCCACGCCAAAACACCTTCACCCGACGCCGACTTGCCTTTGCGTTTATTTTTATCAGCGTACATTCGCTTGTCTGCCAGATCAAACACATTTTCAAGGGAATCGCAATGGCTGGTACACGTAGCAAGACCTAAAGATATAGATATGGAAGGTTCCAAACCACTTTTATCGCGATTGTGAACTTTGACTTTTTCATTGATCCTGTGCAGGATTTCTCTCGCATTTTTTTCATCAGTCTTCGGCAAAATTATGGCAAATTCATCCCCTCCGACTCTGCATAAATTATCAGTCTGTCGCAAGACACTTTTCATGATTTTGGTACTGGAAATCAAATACTCGTCTCCTGCAGCATGCCCCCTTATATCATTGATCTTTTTTAAATTATCAAGGTCAGCTATTATAACTGAAATCGGATGTGAATTGTCCAAGTCAAAAACTTTAAACAAATGTTTCATATAATGTCTGTTGTGCGCTCCGGTCAAAGGGTCATGAAAACTAAGCTCCTTCAGCTTTTCTTCTCTTTGTATAATGGATTTACGCATATTTTCCATGGTGTATGCCAGATAACCTATCTCACTGTCACAATCCATATCAATGGTTTCATTCAACTTGCCTGCTTCAAATTTCCTTATTTTCTTTTCAAGCTCGTATAACGGCCCCAGTAAATATTTTGTTGCGATCCACAGGACAAATGATCCTATCATAGCCACCAACAGTGCAAAAATCAAATTATTTCGAGTGTGATCCTTTTGTATTCCTATTAATCCTGAGTTGTCAAAAACTCTTTTCAGATAGAAATCATATTTACCCGAATAATCGTCGACAGGTATCATCTGCATTAAATAGGGCTCCTCATACTCCTCGATTATCTCACCGTTTTTGAGCTTTTGAATTATTTCTTCAGTGAATTCCATAGGATACAAATCTTGAACATGTGTGGAATGTATCAACTTCTGACGATCATCATAAATAGAATACAAGTACCATTCTCCACCATTTGCATTCCTGAAGATATTCAATATGCGTTGGCCAAGCTCAAAACCCAACTCCACGCTACCCACATACGTGCCTTCATAATAAACGGGCGCAATATACCTTAAAGCTACGTCGTGCACTCCTTCTTCAAGTCCTACTATTGAGTTATGATCTTTATCCTCATTAATCGTCCTTACCATGTTTCGAAGTTCCGTCAAATCATCTCCGAATTTATTTGGCGCATGAACCCTGAAAAAAGAAGTATTGTCTGGTAGATGAAAATGAAACTGACTTATTCCCGCTTCCTTCATTTTTTCGAATGGTTCCAACACCAATTCAGCCAAAGCATTTCTGTCCCTTTCGGCAAACGCTTTGGAAATAGAAGGATTGGCTATCACTTGGGTCAATCCCATCTCCAATATTTCATAACTCACTTTAAACCGGCGACTGATAGTGTCGACCGCTATTTCATCAAGGGCATCTTCATGCATTTTTATGATCTCTTTTTGATCTACATACGATTTAAAAAGCAACATGCCTATTATAACCAAAAATATTATTGTTCCAATAAAACTAATTTTAAATTTCATGGTACGATATGGAAGATTGGATTTTTGCATAGGTACACCTCTTGAATGTTTTGTAAGTGTCACAATTTTCAGTGCTGTAATTCTCTCTAAATAATCGAATTTTAAAACCCCTTAAATTATACTACATAAAATATGGAAAATACCTGTATTTGTAAAAATTATTTTAGCTAATTTAAAAAAAGCTGGATCATCTATAATCCAGCCTTAGCTTTCCTTTCCTAGTATCCAAATGTGTGAATGTCTTGTATCTGATCACGCCTCCGGTCCCATTCAGTTCACTCGACTTTGCATAAACCAGATCCGGGCTGACACCTGAGACCTTAAAATCCGCCGCTCTGCCCTTCATGTGATAAGAATTTTTTGTCCCCCCCACTTTATTATTGTGTATCGGGCATCTTATTCCAGAAGAAATATTCAAAGGTTTCCCAAAATATTTTCTTATGCTTTGAAGCAAGGCAATCAAACTTTCATCCACTTTCACTGGATAACCATCACATCCCAGTCCATTGCATTTACATTTGAATTCTTCCTTGCGAAAGTTTTTATACTTGTAAAACATCAGCTCGTATTGTGTTTCAGGTCCACACATTCCATCAACCTTTAATTTCTTGTCTCTCTGAAATTCAATAAAAGCTCCTCTGCTCAACGGGCCAATTTTACCGTCTATTTCAAGCTTTTGGATCCCAACATCACTCTCACCCAGCCATTCGTTGATCAACATCTGCATTTCCCTGTTATCCAAGTCGCCGACAACCTCCTTCATCGATCATAGTCTTCTTTTAATTGTTCCAATACTCTGTGTATGGGTTTTGGTACAGGCAAACCCAACATTGCGGCATTTTCAATTATCGATATCCCTTCATTGGATATATAAAATAATGCCGTCATCATTCGAAAGTATGCTTCATGATTCAGCAGAACCTTGTCCAGTTGAGCCGAAATCAAAACCAATAGGAATATGAAAACTTTTTTTATCAAGCCCTCGAATCCAATTTTGCTGCTTAATTTCTTTTTTCCCACAGCCACCATCAATCCGCTAAGGTAATCTACAGCAACGAAGATCAAAAGGGCGTTCATCAGTAGATCCCAACCACCAAATAGTTGAATGATCAAGGATACAGCCCCAATGAAAACTGCAGAATCCGTCAGCTTTAAAGACAATAATTTGGGAATCAGAAAACTTCTACATGCATTCGGCATAACCACTATTTACCACTCCCTCATTTTATTTTTTCACATTCAAAGCATCCATACCAAAGGCTTCCCTGTATTTTGTTCTCAAATTATCCAAAGCTCTCTTTTTCAGTTTTACCAAGCTTTGGTAATGCATCCCATGTTCTTTGGCAATCTGCGCGAGCTTCTTGCCTTTGTAAAAATGCTCGATTATGATCCATCTTTGTTTATCTCCTAAATAATGGACCATCGTTTTTATATTAGCCAATTCCTCTATCCGCACGACCCCTTCCACAAAATCTTGAGAACCATCGTTGATCTGTTCAAGATTTTCATCAAATTCTTCATAGATCAATAAATTATTCAACTTTTTATTCATTTTGATTTTCTCCATGTAACTATAAAATATTCTATTTTTATAGAAGAGAACGAAGGGCAACTTCTGACCCGGATCATACTCCTCGATGGATTCCAGCAGCACTATTATTGAATTCTGATAAGCATCATTCGACGAATCTTCCACATATCCGTATCGTCTATACATTGAATAAATAAGGGGTTTCAGATTTTCTGCAAGTTCTTCAAGCTTGTCCATTCTGTATTTTTCGTCGTCAGTACTTTTTATTTCTTCGACTAGTTTGTTCATTAATTCCTCCATTTCTATTTTTTTATATAAAAAACAGATGGAAATGACCCATCTTTTTTTGACTTTCATATATAGAATAGAAATCTCCTGAATAACAAACCCAAGCAATCTGAAATTATTTGATTATTTTTTTCTGCAATCCAGAATAATAAAAAAACAGCACACCTGACAACCGGCATACTGTTTATGCTTGTAGTATTTTGAGTAGATTCTTCGTTGTACTATGAAATTCATACCAAAAACTTGATATGGGAATAGTCAACATTTGAGGCAAATTCTGATGACAGCTCTGCATATTTTGCTGATATTTCCTTATTGATCCCCATCAAATTGGGCACTATTGCAGTAAGGTAATCTATCAATTCATCTACAGCATATTTTGTTGGATTATTATAATTGTCTATCATTATCTCGCGCCGGCCGCCTGCATCAGTCAATCTTATCAATCTCAATTCCCTATCACTTACGTTTATACCAAAATCCCTAGCATAATTTATATAAACGTTATCCATGAATGGATATAAAATCTTTATATTTGATTGGGCGAAAGTAACTTCTCTATAGAATCTTTTATTGTTCGGATCATTTATAATTATGTAATAGTAAATTTTTGAAGCGTGGAAGTGAAGCAAGTAACTGTCAATTGGTTCATCGATTTCTTTTTTTATCAAATTATATATATTCGTTAAAAAGTCAGAGTATATTACATTTAAAATTTTGTCTTTCTCTTTGAAATAATAAGGAATTGCAGATAAAGAAACCTCTGCTCTATCCTTGATCATATTTACTGTGGTATTATCGTAACCATTTTCATAAAACAACTCTTTAGCTGCTTGCAATATTCTATTTTTTGTAGTTATACCTTTTTTGTACATGTTCTCTTCTTTTCGCATATTTCTCGTATGGCAAAAGTGATCACCATACTCCCCCTTTATGTGATTTATCTCTCATTAGTCTCTTTTATAATACTAAAATAATCAAAATAGTATTATTCCTAATATTATCATAATAAAATAAAAATATAAACCCATAAATATTGGGCTTATATTTTCAAATCTATTTTGCAATTGTAAGAATTTTCTCTTATTAGTCGGTAGTTTCAGCCTTTGCTGCCAGTAAGAGGAAAATGATACCAAGTACCGGCCCCAGCGCCATCACAGTCCAAATAGATGTGGTAAACACGCCTGACGTCCCTATCAACATTGCTCCCACTACTGGTGGACTTATTTGTGATGCAAACTGATAAATGAAGTTTGAAAATCCTGTTGCAGTAGCAGCCATTTGTTTCCCACTATAGTCAATTACCAATGCTGTCAAATGTGTATTGTTTGAATACGATATTAATCCTAATATAAAACTAGTGATCAATAACGCATTAAGTTCAGTCTGTGCTCCAAATATAAATATCGCTACCGCTGTTGCCAAATATCCTCCAATAAGATACTTTCTTCTACTTATATGCAACTTATCTACAACAGCTCCAGAAATCAATGATGCTATAATGCCTCCAAGTGCAATCAGGACTCCTACTGTACCAATACTGCTTGCAAAACCCAAACTTTTTGTATATCCAAATGCCCAGTTATATAATGCCAACTGAAACCACATTAATCCAAATCCCGATAAACTTATAAGCATAACACCTTTGTTTTTAAACAACATTCCAAAACCTTTAAATACATCTGATAGTGTTTGAGTTTTCCCTTCCGGTTTGTCCCCTTTAACAAACAAGAATATTAAAATACCTACTGCTATGGCAAAAATACCTGCAAATTGAAATCCCGCTTGCCATCCTAAAGAGTTTAAGATTCTCGGTCCAAAAAAGCTAGCTATGAAAAATCCTGCATTCGGTCCAGCCAATAAGACACCGAAAGCCATACTTCTTTTTTCCGGTTCGAAATAATTGGTAGCTACTCTTGCACAACCGGCATAAATTGTTCCTGCTCCAAGTCCTAAAGCTACACGTAATGCTATTGCCATAGATGCACCCGTAGCAAAGGTCATTGCCCAAGAAGATAATCCGATGACAATCAAACTAAGACCCATTATTACCTTTACACCAAATTTATCGGCTAATATTCCAGCAGGAACCTGAGTTATTATGTAACCAGTAAAAAACACAGAAAATATTCCTCCAGCCACAGCCGTATCAATATTAAATACTTCCATCATAGTACTTTGAAGCGGAGACCACATGAATCTTGCGACAAAAGTTGCTGTAAATGCTGCCAACATCAAAATCAACATGAACCATTTAGTGCCGCTACTATTATTATCTTTCATAATTCTTCCCCCATAAGTGGATTTTATGGGATCACTTAACCGAATATTTAAGCGATCCCTGTTAACAATTAACTCAACATCATATAAATGACCAATTTAGCCATTTTTTCTTTCATTTCGTCTGTCAATTCTTTAAAGTATTCTTCTTTCAGCTTTTCTATCATTTTCTCTTGATCAGTCATTTTGATTTCTCCTTTCAATATTTTCCGTAATCACGCACAAATTCATTTACAGCTCTTAAATTTTCAGGTTTAGTATCTCCTGCATTATGAAGGATCACGTTAGTGCAGAAAATATATCCACCACCTGGAGCAAGATCATCTATCAAGCTTTTAGCTACATCTATGCATTCTTGCTCCGTTCCATACATCAATTTACTTACAGGCATTCCACCAACTATACACATTTTACCGCCCAGTTCTCTTTTGGCTTTTCTAATATCATCATCTTCAAAGTACCCTACTACAGTATCTTGGGGCACTTCTTTCAAATAATCGTACAAATGCTCCCAGTTTCGTTCAAAATAGCAAAGTGCTTTCATCCCCTTTTCATGCAATTTATTCAAAATTTTTATAAACGATGGCCAATAAACTTGTTCAAAAACTTTAGGCCTTAAAAACTGTGGTGTATGTAGGGGAATAAATACTGTCATTCCCGGAACATGTTCAGGATATGAGCTGAAGATCCTTTCCAATAAGTAATCTGCCATTGAATCGCAAGCCTCGACTACTTCTTCAGGGCGTCTACGGATATCAAGCATCGTGCCTTGAAAATCTCTCAAATAATCAAGAAGCATATCCATAGGCATAAATGTTGAAGCCCCTCTATTTACAAGTACACCATGATTCTCTTTAAGTCGTTTGGTATTATTGCCGGCCAGCTTTAAAAAATTAAATAATTCATCTACACCAGATTCAAATCTCTTATATGTATCTAAATTAAAAGGTTCTCTCAAAACTTCATATTTTCTGGGGTATACTGTGTTCAAAAGAAATTTTTCAGGATTTTTTGCTAATTCCTTGTACTCATCTTCCTTCATATTGTTTTGAGTTCCAGAATGCACTTGAAGTGAGTCAGTCACCTCAAAAGTTCCTCCACCGATTTTTTCATAGAATTTCATTGCTTTTGTTATACTAGAATACATAGTTGCATCCCAATGAAAATCTACCATGATTTTTTCGTAAGCCTTGTAATGCTTTTCATCGTCATCTAAAATTTCTCTTAAAGAATATCCCGCATAATGAATTGCATAATTGTCTACCATGGAATATACAGGCACTCTATCTGGAACCCTTCGATTATATGCGTCTTCCATTCTCTGTACCCGCTCTTCGTAGAGCTTGTTAACATCAGTCATTGAATTCAACTCCTTTTTTAATTTAAACTTAGTAATATTTCTTTTCTTACTATTTTTAGTATATCATCTCATTGGTAAAAGTAAACACTTTTTTTATATTTCTATCAAAATTACAATTTCAATTTTCTGCGCCAACAAAATCAAAGTCTTTGGTTTCTACAAACAAGGAAATCATTATTCCAATCAACAACCCCCAAAAAGATGAGCCGATGCCGTATAACGTTATGCCTGATGCAGAGATCAAGAATGCAAAAATTGCTCCCATTTTATGTTTGGGCGCTGCTAGGGCACTGCCGATTGTTGAAGATAAAACTTTTATCAATGCCAAGCCTGCAATAACACTAACAAAATACGGAGGTGTAACTTGAAACAACTTGACAAACAAGCCATAAAAAGGCGCACATATGACCCAAAACAAGCCTGTAATAAAAGATGATATCCATCTTCCCTCCATTTCTCCTGCATCCGGCGATGAACATATCCCCGCCATAGGAGCAGCTATAGCTGTACTATGCAGATTGAAAAACGATCCAATTATAGTTCCTATCCCATTTGCAAAAGTTATGGCATTCGTTGGTACGTTTTTGTATCCTACCGCCTTTAATATCCCCACTCCAACAGGCGTCTCCATTCCGCACAATATTATTGTTAATGGCAATCCATAAACCAAAAAAGCTTCAAGTGAAAATGACGGCATTACAAATTTAGGAATCTCCATTGCAAATTCTATATTTGAAAAATCAGCTCCGCTGAAAATCAAAATTGCAATTCCCACTATCAAAGATGCAACTACAGCGGGAAATTTAGATATAAACTTAGTTGCGATCAAGTATGCAATAATCATAAGCGATACCGGCAGCAAAAAATCTTTGAGCGGAGTAACCAAATTCAATCCAAATTTCAGAAGCACACCCCCTATCATACCCATTACAATAGGCATGGGAGTAAATCTCATCAATTTCTCCATGGCACCCGACATACCTATCAAGGCAGTTAGCACACCTGCTATTAAAGCTGCTCCCAAAGTAGGACCCAAGCCCACCATAGGGATTGCTGCTGCAAAAAGCAAAGCTCCCGGCAAAGAGTTCGCCATTGGGATAGGTTTTCTGTAAACAGCTGACATGATCACACCAAAAACACCATTGATCAAATAAAGGCTCGTTACCCACATGATTATAAATTCTGTCGGCAATCCATTCGCCGTACCTGCGCCTATGTGCACAGCTCCTGCTGCCAATCCAAATATCGTTGCGATCAAACCTGCACCTATATTTTGTGGGCTGACATTCGTTTTAAAATCTTTAATAATACCAGAAAATCCGATACCTTTTTCTAACATCTTAATCCCTCCATAAAAAATTATTAAGTTATTTGCCTAATCTGTTAACTTTTCATTAGCACCTCACTGATTTAGTAATTTTTTAATATTTACTTTATATTATATGTATACATTTTTATTTGTCAACATTTTTTATAATTTTACTTTTATATACTATTTTTAATCTTATATATTATTATTTTTCAATATATTTCTTTTTTATATCTTTTTATGTGAGATTTATTTAGTAATCTTATAATTTTTATAGTCTAAATTAATTATTTACTATTTTCTGCAATCCAGAATAATAAAAAAACAGCACACCTGACAACCGGCATACTGTTTATGCTTGTAGTATTTTGAGTAGATTCTTCGTTTTACTCAGAATGACGACATTAAGTAGATCCTTCGTTGTACTCAAAATGACTATACTCTTAACTTTTATCAAGATATCTTTCAAAAAGATCTTCCTTCTTCATCCAAACGACTTTCGGTGACTCCGAATCTTTTTCCACCTTTCGATTTCCACCTGGATTGTAGACCCGGTAGATGATCTGCTGGATCTTTGCTATGAAGCCTTTATGTGCATTGGGATATTCAGCCACCTTGAATCCCAGACCTTTTACTCCACGGTTTAAAAGGGTGACACCCATCAAAACCTTTACATCTTTGAATCTTTTATCATCTGAAACATATTTTGCAAGCGTTGGCATGGACCCATGAACTTTCCTGACCGCCTGAAGTGCAGCTCTTTTTGAATTTCCGCTCATGGATTGAAAGCGAATATTATCCAAATGCAGCATGGCTACTTCATCACCTTCATCTACCAATAAATCGCCTTGATCATCAAGGATTTTCTCCCCCTTGTAGTTGGTTAAGGAAAGTCGAAATATATTGTCCTTATGGATTCTCTCAACACGATTATGTTTGGCGTAGATGTTTTCCCACTTTTCCCAGATCCTAAAAAAAATTCTCTTTGACAAGGACCACTCAGGAATTTCCAATTTTGAAAAAGGCAGTTTCTTATCATTTGCAATGCTCTCATACAACATTTCGATGGCCTTGATAGTATTTAAAGGCGCTCTTTCGTCTCCTCCGCTGTCATGAAGCAGGACAATTGTCCCGTCTTTAGATCCTTTTAATATCAGACTGCTTATATTTTCAGGCGTATTGTCAGCTTTCCAATCCTTGCCTTTTGCACTCCAGCCTATCAGCTTCTTTTTTCTTGCCATACACCATATCAAAAGAGCGAGATTAACTCCTCCCCAAGGCGCCCTGATATAGGCAGGCTCCTTTCCAATCAGGTCTTTAATGGATTTTACGGCCTTGTCCCAATAATTCCAAGTTCCAACAGGCGACATGAGCCATGCGTGCTTGTGTTCATATCCATGGCATCCGACCATATGCCCTCGATCCACTATTTCGCGGATCAATTCAGGATGTTTTATGGCTTTTTCTCCCAATACAAAAAAACATGCCGGAATTTTCTTTTCATCTAAAACATCCAGCACATTCAATGTGTACCTGGGATCTGGTCCGTCATCGAATGTCAGAGCCACTCCTGAAGAATAATGACGCTTCCAGGCTCCGATACCCAACCTGTGGGCCAGTATATCGGGAATTATTGCGTAAACGGCAAATATTGTCACTATTGCCGTCAAAACCGTCTCTATCAGATGCACCAACGACCACTTCCCTTGCAAGTAAATTAATCGATATGTTCTGTCAGTTTCAAAAGCTCTTTCCATGCAGGCGACTCGATCTCAGATAAATATTCATCTACCCTGACTTCCCAATTTTCCTGTTCAACCAAATCTTCAAAAAAAACATCCAGTTGAGCGATTATCGATCGATCCAGATCTATGTCGTAGACCAATTCTTTTTTACCCAGATAATCTTTATTTATCTCTTCTTGACCTGGCAATGAAGAACATATAAAAATCGGAAGTCTTTTATGCAGGCATTCGCTTACTGTCACACCGCCGGGTTTCGTAATTATAGCGTGCGAGGAATCATATATTTCATTCATTTTGTCGCAGGATGAAACGTAGGCAAGTGGTTTTACATTATCCATTTTCAAGTCTGAAATTTTCTCATATAAGTTCTTGTTATTTCCACAAAGAACCACAAAACTATATGAACTTGAACCTTCCAGCATTAAATGAGAAATTATTTTTTTGATACCACCCAAGCCTGTACTACCTCCGGAAATCAAGACTTGTCGCTTGTCGGCATTAGGATCTTTTTTTACATGTTCAAGAAAACATTCATCTACCGGTATCCCTGTTACAGTGATTTTTTCTGGATCTACAGCTTGATTTTTTGTCAATTCCTCCTTGAAATTTCTATCAGTTACATAATGAAATTCCGTATTTCTTAAACCCCACAAGTTGTTTGCCCAAAAATCAGTATAGACATTCAACACTGGTGCTGTTTTAACACCTGTTTCTCTGAGACTGTCAACTATGTAAGAAGGAATCGATGATGTACATACTATCAAATCGGGATTCTCATTTTTAAGAAGTTTTTTCATCTTTTTCAGGAAAACTCTTTCAACTATCTTGAATTTCCGCTTTGATTTATTACTGTGCATGGATTTTAAATACACATATCCGTAGGATTTGGGCAAAAATCTTATCCATGCCAGATATGCGACTCTTAATCTTTTTTCAAATTTCTCATTTCCATAACTGAATATATCAACTTTCTTGCATTCAATATTTTTAACCCTGCTTTCTATGGAGCGTATCAACGAATCTGCAACGGCATGATGCCCCGTTGGTATTTGAAGTACCGGCAAAAATAATATCTTCAATTATGTGTCCCCTTTCAGCAACAAATTTTGTCCAAATCAAACTTGTGGTCAATGACCTCGATATATTTATTCTATTTATTATCAAATCTATTGTAAAGGTATTGATACCCATATTATGACATCTTTTAACCATGAATTACTTTTTCCAACAAAAAAACACCGGTCATAATGAATGAGCGGTGTCCTTATACAGTTTTATTGCTTAAAGGGCAAGGCAATCTCAAAAATCGTTCCACTGTTCTTTTCTGATTCCACAGTTACTTCTCCACCCAGAAGTTTGACATTTTCTCTTACTACAAACAAACCTATGCCTTCACCTGCCTGGGTATCTGCAGAGCCTCTATAATATGCATCAAAAATATTTTTCAAATCTTCCCCATCGATCCCTTCTCCATTGTCCCGCACCGAAATGATCACCTTGTCGCTTTCTAATCTGCATTCCACCACAACTTTACCATCATCATGGGTATACTTGTATGAATTAGTCAGTAGATTATATATAATTTGACTGAGCTTATGCCTGTCTGTACGTATTTTCATTTTTTCAGGAGCATTTAAGATCAAATTTATGTTTTTCTTCTTATAAAGCGGTCTTAATCCATTCATTGTCTGCCTCAGCAGTTGTGTTAGATCGATTTCAGAAATATCGGGTCTGTTTATGTCACTTTCAGCATCGATCATGCTGCTGAGATTTGCTATAATGGCGGTAACATTTTCTATTTGACCTTTCAGTAGTTGAATTTCGCTGTCATCTGCATCTATTACTCCATCTTCTATAGCTTCAAGATGAGATTTGAGTATTGTCAATGGAGTCCTGGTCTCATGAAGCAATTGGTCCGTCAATTCCTTTCTGCTCTTTTGCTTCAGTCGAAGTCTCACGCTTAAATCTTTTAGACTTTCTCTTATGCTGGATATTTCATTGACAAATGATTTTTTATCATCTATTACTCCCTGCCCCTGTATAACACTGGCCATCAAGGCGGTTTCCTTCAAGTCCCTGCTCATGGATCCACTTATGTATATACCTGCAATTGCCGATATTATTAATGCTATGCCTATTGAAAAAAGGCTGTTTTTAAGCAATGCGGCTTTGAACAGTCTTGCGACCAGTGAATCGTCTGCTGTACTGTGACGCGTGATCACAAGGGTTCCAATTTCCGATCCGTCACTTTCTATGACATATTTGTCAATCTCTTCTTCCCCCGTACTGCGCATTCTTGGCATCCTGTCATCCATCATCATTCCCCTGATGTGATAGTCTGATGATACATCTACCAACTCTCGACCTGATGGATCATAAAGCTGAATCCTTATTATAGGATCTATCAAATGAGTCTCCAGTTCTGAAGACATCTGTCTATAACCCGTATTTCCTTCTTCCAGCCAGGCAGTCGTATAGTCGATTATTTGGTCAAGGTGCTCATCATAACTGATTTTAAGATAATCGACAAAATATTTATCTGTTAGAGAACCAAAAATAAACGCATTGATGCCAACCGAAACAAGTGCGATCAACATCAATACGATCATCCACAACTTTCTTATGCTCATTGCTTTCCACCTCCAAAAACATACCCTGCTCCATATTTTGTGGAAAGGTATTTTGGATTTTTAGGATCGTCTTCCAGTTTGGATCTTAACCGTCGTATATAGCTGTCAATGTTTCTATCTATACCGTCATATCCAACACCAAATGCGAGATCTATGATCTGCTCTCTGGTCAATACCAGCCCCTTGTTTTCCATCAAGGTCTTCAACAATTTGAACTCGGTGGAAGTAATTTCTATTTCCTTGTCCCCTTTCAAAAGTCTCATGCTTCCTGTATACAACTGCAAGTCTTCAAATTCAAGTAGTCGGTCTTCCTTTTCATTGTATACCCGTCTGAGTATTGACCTTACTCTTCCCATTAATTCTCTTGGGCTGAAGGGCTTGACTACATAATCATCCGCACCCAAGTCAAAACCTTTTATCCTGTCCGGTTCCATCTCTCTGGCTGTAAGCATTATAACCGGAATGTTTGATATTCTACGGATTTCAGATAGAACTTCAAATCCATCGATTCCTGGCATCATGACATCTAAAATTACAAGGTGAAAGGAATTTTCCGCAAACAACTCCAATGCTTTAAAACCATCTTCCGCCAACAAGCAGTCAAACCCTTCTTTTTCAAGATATTTGATCACTATTTGACTTATTTCCTTTTGATCTTCAACCACTAGGATTTTAAATTTCATCCTTTCACCTTCCAAACATCAACTTTATCTTCTAGTCATAAATCAAAAGTTTCCCACCATACCTTAATTTGCCTGTTGATATACATACCCTGTATCAGAATCGACAATCAGCAAAATAACCTGGTCTTTAGAGTCCTTGTCAATGATAGTTGCCAAATAATCACCTTCATCATTTTTGGAAATTTCTCCTATTTCATATTGATCTCCAAACCTTTGAATATGATTTTCTACTCTTTCAATTGCTTTTTCTTCAGTCAAAACTTCTCCCTCATCCAATGGGTCCTGCCAAAATCCACCGCCCATCATCCTGCCCGGGTATCGCCTGTTGTCATCGTCGTCGTAAAATCTATCCATCATATATTGTCGGTCTGAAAAATCTCTGTAATCCCTGTCGTTTTGATCGTATACAGAGCCATTTGAATAATTCAAATCCAGATCATCAGCTGAAAAAAATACTCCCATGGCCAAACCTGCTCCGGCCATTACTATTGCCAAAATCAACAATCCGATGCCTAGTGCTTTCATGATATCACTTCCCGTCTCTTAACACTCTTTTTTTCTCTATATATTCTTCTTCTGTGATCTCTCCGCGAACATATCTTTCCTTCAACATCTCCAGCAAGTCACTGTCTTCATTACCAGTCTTTTTTCTCTTGTTGAGAACCAGCAAAACGATCGCCACTGTTGCCAGTATCAATCCACCTATTACCAAAAACATCCAAGGTCCCATAAAACCACCATTGAAACATCCTCCAAAAATGTTAAATCCTCTATTAAACATCATAATTCCTCCTCCTATTTAATTTCTTTATTAAACTTACAATACTCTTTTCATTCTGTAATAAGTTTCTTCGTCAATTTCACCTCTGACAAATCTTTCTTTCAAAAGTTCTTCGGCATTGTTGTTCTTTTTGACAACAGTGGAGAAGTTGTCTCCCGTGGCCAAGAAATATATCAACACACCTATTAAAATCAATCCTATAAACATATGATCCATCTCCTTTTTTATTCTTGTTCCCATTATGCAACATAATTATTGCAGAATTATGACTCGGTGAAATAATTGGTAAAAACATAAAAAGGGCTCTATTGTCCAATCGATTGGATAATAGAGCCCTTTTTATGTTTGGTTTGACTATTTAGTAATATATACTTCCTATCAGATGTTTTCGATGTTGTCTCTACTATAAAATATTTCAAAATTCTTTCCTGAATGGACAGTGATTTTTTTTGCTATCTCCATTATCTTGTCTATCCGCTCATCAATTTCCTTCTGTTCAAACTTTAATCCCCACAACATATTGGAAAGCTTAAACCTAACTAATTGATCCGGGGTAGCATCAAAATCCTTATTGTAATACTTTTGCAGCAAAACTCCATCTACTGAAGTGCTGCTTATCAAATAGAAATCAAAATCTAAACTGTTTGCATCGAGCTTTCGTTTTATATACATGTTCCTATATCTATGTCTAAAGAAAGGGATATCTAGAGGCATATTATTCAAATACATCTCTGCCCAAAATCGGTTCAGGTTTGGGTCTTCAAGTGTATTGTAATAAAACACAGCCGAACAAATACAAGTGTAATTTATAAGATCAGTAGTATATGCATTTTGCCTGACTTCATCATTGATCATACCTGTTGATTTTTCACCGTATTTTGTGTATATAAGTTTTGCAATTTCATTTTTATCTTTGTAATGATAAAAAAATACTGATTGCTTCACCCCTGCCCTAAGACAAATTTCTTTTAAGGTGGCATTTATGTATCCTTTTTCATAAAAAACTTCTTTGGCTACTTCATATAATTTTTGTTTTGTCAGTTCGCCTGCAGGATAAGTTCCCATGTTCTTTATTCCTTTCTAAATCAAGTCTAATTATGATTATAATACATGAAATTTAATTTGACAAATTTATTAATACATATATTTTTGTGTTGACTTTTTTAAAAAATAGTATAATATATAAATTATATCCGTATCAAATTCTATTTGTATCTATTTTGATTCAAGTAGAATTTACTGATTTGAAACTATACTATATTGGAGGTTAATAGAAAATGAGTGCTGAAATCGTTTACCGAGAAAAAATGAATCGACTGCAAACAGCTTTTAGCAAAGGCATTCCAGATAGAGTGCCGGTTTTACCGAATATCGAGACTTGGATAATGCATTATGCTGGTGTTAGTCTTAAAGATGCCTTTACAAAAGATCCTGAAATATTGTTTAGTGCATTTAAAAAAGTTGCCGACGAAATTTATTTAGACGGATTTTTGGGAACCAGCAATATAATCCCCCTGAAAATGATGAAAAAATTTGGAGAAGGAATTTACACTGTAACAGATGACAGCCTTCAAATTAAGGGAAGTCACGGAACTACCATGGAACCTGATGAATACCCTGGATTGATTGAAGACCCTCAAAAGTTTTTTTCAGACGTCATCATACCAAGGAAATACCCAGTTCTAAACCAAAGTTCTGATAAAAATCTGGCATTATTCGAAGAAGCATTTGACGATTTTAAAGACTTTGCCGTATACAATGGATCTGTTGTGAGACGTATCGAAACTGAACTTGGTATGCCCGTAATGTCAAGAGCTGCCGGTTATGTTGCTCCAGATATCATTTTAGATTACCTTCGTGACTTCACAGGGATTGCCGGTGATATAAGAAGACGACCAAATGAATTGATCGCAGCTTGTCATTCGATTTCTAATTTTGTCATACAAATGGTTACAGAATCATACAAAACACCGAATGACGAACATTTTGTGTTTTCCCCTCTGCATTTACCGACATTCTTGAAGCCTAAAGACTTCGAAAAATTCTACTTCCCTTTCATGAAAAAATTTGTGGAAGAATTAAGCGTAAAAAGAGGATATACTATTTTGTTCTACATGGAAAACGACTGGATGCCGTATTTAGATATACTTCAAGCTTTGCCGGATGAAGGAAAAGTTATCGGACTTTTCGAACATGGAGACTTGAAAACTTACAAAGAAAGAATCGGCAAGAAGATGACCATAATGGGTGGCATGCCCATAAGCCTACTTGCTAGGGGAACCAAGCAGCAATGCATCGATAAGGCAAAAGAATGTCTTGATACTTTGGCTCCAGGTGGAAATTATATTTTCTCTGTTGATATGGTTTTAATGGCCAAAACCGATGCCTTGCCTGAAAACGTAATCTCTACTTTTCAATATGTTCACGAAAATGGAAAATATTAAGGAGGAAGAAAAATGGAACAAAACAAGAAAGTTTCTGAGACTTTGGAAGAACTGAAACAAGGTTATTTCAAGGAAGTACCTGAAGAAGATGCCGACATGCTTATCAGGAAGATGATCAACACCCTACTCACTAGATAACATCCAATTTTAGAAAAAATCTAGTCCACTTACAACCAATACTAATAAAAGCAATCTGGTAATATGTCAATCGATAAATAATAAGAAACTTCGACAGAATCAATAAAAAAGTGCATGACAAATAGACCTTGAGATTTGAAAGAAAAAATCAAGGCAAAGTTGAAGTTATGAGTTAG
>NZ_JADNRK010000025.1 GCF_015594845.1 Alkalibacter mobilis
TTTCTTTACGAATTATTCTTTGAAAAACAACAGTCTGTCTCAATTTAATATGAGACAGACTGAAAAAGAGACATTTTCTAACGATAATTACTTTAAAAAAAAGAGACATTTTCTCAAGTTATTGACAGTCATCTTTGATTCTGTGAACCAAAGATGACTTTTTTCACCATCTATAAATATTTAAACTTTCCACCAGTTCAGAAGCCATATTTGACAACGCTTCCGATGAGCTAACTATTTCCTCGGTTGATGCTGTCTGTTCTTGGCCTTGTGCCGCTATGTCTTGTACGCTTCTAGCAGCTTCTTCACTGACTATGGCAATTTCATTGATAGATCTTTCGACTTGATTGCTGTTTGTAGAAATCTTGATTGTTTTTTCAGAAATTTCTTTTATCAAGGATTCCAATCTACTGCTGGCCTTCCTAATTACCCCATAAGAGGATTTTACACCCTCTATGGATCTAACACTTGTAGATACCGCATTTTCAGTTTTATTCATATTCTCTACTGCTTCCAAAACTTCTGATTGGATCGTTTTAATAAGTTTTGAAATCTCATCAGCGGCAACAGAAGATTCTTCAGCTAATTTTCTTACCTCTTCTGCAACAACACTAAATCCTTTGCCAGCATCTCCGGCTCTAGCCGCTTCAATGGCAGCATTTAGTGCC
The DNA here is from genome assembly GCF_015594845.1 of Alkalibacter mobilis. Classification (GTDB taxonomy): domain Bacteria; phylum Bacillota; class Clostridia; order Eubacteriales; family Alkalibacteraceae; genus Alkalibacter; species Alkalibacter mobilis. The sequence goes on from NZ_JADNRK010000025.1 coordinate 669, forward strand.
AACAGATTTGTTTGGTCTGAAATATTACTTATCAATCCGATTATTTCACCTATTTTTTCAGAAGAAGCCCTTAATTCTTCGATGTTATTTGCTGTTTGTGTAGAATTTTCTTTGACCTCATTTATTCTGATAACAGAAATATCAATTTCTTTATCTCCTTGTTCCAGACTTTCCGAGACGGTATTTGCCTGTTCACCCATTTTTTCAGAGTTTGATTTTATATCAGTGATATCATTTGCCAGCAGTTTCGTTATTTCCAAAGTTTCTTCAGCTTGAGCTGATTGTTCTTGAGAACCTGATGCCATCTGCTCTATAGAATTTCCGACTTCTTCTGCAGACATGGCTATAGCAGTACCAGAAGCGTGTAACTCTTCACTTGACGCAGAAAGATCTTGTGATATATCGTAAATTTTTCTCATGAATCTATTCAACTCTTTTGCAAAATTATTGAACCATGCTCCCAAGGTATCCATTTCATTTTTATTTACTTTCTTGTAGACCTTACACTGATGACATGATTCGTATTCCTTGTTGATTATTTTAGGGCAATGTACCGTCTTTCCGTATTGAGGGGCATAACTGCCGACTTCAAACCAACACAGAACACCATCTTTTTTAAATTCAGGGCAGTCGCTTACACCACAATCCATAATTTCAGAACAATTCACTTTTTCTATAGGATATTTGACTCTCAAGTCGCCCAAAGCCAATTTTGAAAACATATCCTGAAAATTTTCGATTTCACTAAATATCTTTTTAGAAATCAAATAGGTAATTAAAATTATAGTGATTATGCCCATAAAACTAAAAATTCCAACCTTTAATAAAATACCGGCAAGTGTCGCAACGTTAGCACCTCTATCAAACACTCCCTTGTAATAACCTGTAACTTCACCTTTGTAATCAGTCATTGGAATAAGCAAAACGTTTATCTTGTCAAGGTTCAGGACAACAGTTTTATTTTCCCTGATTTTTGCCAAATCGGATTCTTCGACAATAAATGGATCTTCTTCTGAAGTAGAAGCTATCCATTTTGATTCCTTACCGTCATCCGAAGAAACCAAAGACTCTTTTATGGAATACAAATAGAAATCGCCATTGGTGAAGCTTTCCTTTATTCCCAGTAGAAATGATTCGCCGATATCCGCACCCATTTCCACTGTCCCTTGGTGTACACCTTCGTATTTAATGGGAACGACCACTCTGAAACCGTAACCACCTACGCCCTCTTCTATTCCTGAAACCATCTTTTCAGTTTCATTAGCTTCATTGACTGTAAATCTGAAATCTTTTAAACTGTCACCAAATTTTTCCGGATTGTGGAGTCTTAAAAAAGAGGTTGAGTCCGGCAAGTGAAACTGAAACTGCGCTATTTTATCTTCTATAGACAAATATGATCCTTCAAGCATATAGATCAATGCTTCTCTATCCCTATTTGCAAATGCTTTCTGTACTTCCTTATTTCCAGCTACGGCAAGAACTGCTGATTTTGCCTCATCGATCAAGGCTGATTCTTTAAGTTTGATAGTTTTGGCAATATTATTCAACCTCATTCTTTCTTCGTCCCGTATGGTTTCTTCCATATTGAAATATAAAGACAAATTTGTCGCTGCCATTACCAATATGGTAGCTAGGCTGATACCGAATATAATTTTTGATTTGTAAGTCATGTTCTTGAACAACATTTTGTCACCGCCTGATTTTAATATTTAAAAACCGATAGTATACGGCTTTACAAGTATACTATCGGTTCTAATTATAAATTATTAATACACAATTCGATTTTTTATGATCATAAAAATTTCTTAATCATTATAATACGTTGCTTATAAATATTTCTACCAAATGAGGGTCAAATTGAGAACCTGCACATTTAACAAGTTCCTCCACTGCTTCGTTTTTTGATTTTGCTGTTTTATACGGGCGCATTGAAATCATCGCATCGTATGAATCGGCTATTGCCATCATTCGAGACATTAAAGGAATTTCATTTTCCTTAAGACCCTCGGGATAACCACTTCCATCCCATTTTTCATGGTGATACAAGACGATTTCCGCCAAATGTGCGAATTCCTCTACACTTTTTAAAATTTGATAACTAGTCTCCGGATGACGTTCCACCTGAAGGTGTTCCTCTTTTGTAATGGATGTCTCTTTATTTAATATTTCCCTTGGTACACTTATTTTGCCTAGATCATGCAGAAGGCCAGCTAATTTTATATCTGAAATTTCTTTTTTCTTCATACCCATAACTCGAGCAAATTTTTCGCAATATCTCGAAACTTCTCTGGTATGCAATTCTTCCACTTCATATTTATCGTATACATTTTTCAAAACATTTTCGACAGTTTCTACCTTCATTGACTTGCCGTTTCGTATTTTGTTTGCATACATATTATTGTCAGCTTCCTTTTGTACGTTTGTCATATCTTGATTTTTATTTGTTTTAACAGCGTAACCTGAAGCGATTGACACGATTATCGAATCTACGCGAGTTTCAGATGCTCTCAAATTGATCCTTTCCTGTATTGATTTCACTTCTTGCTCATTGGTATTTGGGAAAAGTATTAGAAATTCATCTCCTCCCATCCTGCCTATAATATCATCTGATCTGCACGATTCCCTAATGATGGAAGTTACCGTTTTTAGAAGCAGATCTCCTGTTTCATGACCAAATGCATCATTTGTAAGTTTCAATCCGTTAATGTCAAGTATCATTACAGCAAAAGGCAAATTCCTTTTCGTGTCCAGTCTTTTGATTGCATCCTCCATATATCTTCTATTGTATAATCCTGTAAGATAGTCATGGAAGCTGAGGTATTCAATTTGAGATTGTTTTTCCTTTTTTTCGGTATAATCTCTAAATACCAGTACACAACCGGTTATATTCCCCCTGCTGTCCTTGATCGGGGCTGCTTCGTGTTCTATCGGTATCTGCCTCGATGTTTTGGATATTAGGTATGTATCGGTACTCAATTCCGTCATACGGCCCGTCTCCAAAATATCTTTTGCAGGATTCTTGCAAAAATTATTTGTCAGTCCATCTTTTGTTTTATATATTTTTCCGACATTTTTCCCTTTTGCATCTGTAATAGTCCATCCTGTAAGCATTTCCGCAACTGGATTCATTACTATGATCCTGCCTTTGTTATCCGTTGTGATTATCCCATCGCCAACTGACAACAAAGTCGTTTTAAAGTGTTCTTTTTCATTGTACAGATCCTCTTCGATTTGTTTTCTTTCAGTGACATCATTAAATACTGATCCAAAAACAGGAAAACCTTCTCCAAGTGAATTTGATCCAATTTTAAAGAACCGACTTTCAATAATTTTTTCCTTTTGATCCAATAACAGCGTATTGATTTTTTCTATTGATTTTGAATTTTTCTTTAAATCGGATATCAACTGCCAAAACTCATCGGCTTGAATTTCGGTTAGTATATCCAGGAAACTTTTACCAATAAGATCTTCCTTTTTTATCCCTGTGATTTCCGATGCAGATTTGGATATTTCAAGGAATACACCGTTTTCGTCAAATATTACTATCCCACTTGGACTATTATCCATAAGAGCTCTAAATCTTGAATGATCTTTGATCTCATCTTTGGTTTCGACAAAAATGTCTTTCATAAATCAACCTCATCTCTTCGATAGTTTCTCCGATAAGTACAAGAAGGCTTGAAATGACTGCTTTTACATCGATTAGCGCTGAACTTGGCAGCACGATTATAAATCTATGTCTGATGTATATTTTATCACATAAAAAGACCATGCTAAATCAATATTTAACATGGTGCTAAAAATACTTATTAAACTATGTCTCTTTTCCCACGTGCCAAAGATGCAAATATGCCGACGACACAAAAAACAGCAAATATAATAAATGTCAATCTAAAACTTTGAACAAAATCCGGAGTAGTTGATGCGGTTATACTGTTGTCTGCCAGATAAACGGAAACTATCAAGGCCGTGACCGCCATGCTAAACGATTGGCCAACTGTTCTAGCTGTACTGAGTATTCCTGATGCGACTCCATATTGATTTTTATTCATGGAACTCATTATAGAATTTGTATTGGGAGAACTGAATAATGCAAACCCCAATCCGATCAAACTTAACAGGATCACTATAAAAATCAAATTCGTTGCAAGATCCAACGTACTCAAAAGAAAGAGACTAACAGCAATTATCGACATTCCAACCGAAGCAACGTATTGTGGGTCCACCCTGTCGGACAATATTCCAGCCAGCGGAGAAAATACAGCTTGAAAAGCAGGTTGAATCAAAAGTACCATACCTGCATACTGTGGATCAAGACCTTTTACGTATTGAAGATAAAGGCTCATCATATAGCTGATTGCATAAGTGGAACTGTAGTTAATAAATGAGGCCAAAGTTGAAAACACCAATACTCTGTTAACTTTTAACGCCCTGATGTCAAGTAGCGGGTCATCGGTTCTCACTTCGTAGAATCCAAAAGCAATCATAATTACAAGGCCTGATCCAAATGCTATTTTACCAACACTCATGCTATTGAAATTGGTAAGTCCCCATATCAATCCCAAGATTCCAATGCCATAAAGAATCGCTCCAAAGTAATCAATTTTGATCTTTTCATTTGATTTCCATTCCGCATCGATTTTTAAAATCATGAATATCAATAATAATCCAAGGGGAATCGACAAGAAAAATATCCCTCTCCATGAAAAATACTTGACTATCATGCCACTAATAAAAGGACCGGCCGATAGACCAATGTATGTGGAGGCCACATTTATTCCCAAAGCCTTTCCTCTGCTTCCGTGCGGAAAGGCTCCGCTTACTATGGAAACAACCGTAGCCGCCATCATTGCGCCTCCGATTCCTTGAATACCCCTGAATATGATCATCATGGTGACTGATTGAGAAATCCCGCATAACAACGAAGTAGCTGTCATTATTACCGATCCTATCAGCAATGTCTTCTTTCGCCCATACAAATCAGATAATTTTCCGATGGGCAACACAAATAACGATGTCACCAACAATGTAGAGGTGATGATCCAACTTGTATAAGTTGTTGAAGCTCCAAATTCCTGAGTGATGGCAGGAACCGCCACGTTTACTGCAGTGGTATTGTATGCGCTCCAAAATGCTCCCAGCAACGTCGTTGCCAAAATAAAATTTCGTTTTCGAATATCTTGATCCGTCATAAATTATGTCCTCCTGGAATAAGCAAACTAATTATTGGTTTCTATTCAATATTCTTGTCTTGATGTTCACGATTTAAAAGATCGACTTCTGAATTATTATCATCATCAATTTGCACAGTTTGATTTTCTTCTATTTTTTCGTCTTTAAACTCTTCTTCACTGCTTGGTTCCGATAATTCATCCTGGTTTTTATTACGTTCCATAAATCTTTTCTGGCTTTTTTTCATGGTACTGACCATGAAACCCCCTTTGAACTTTCTGGGTTCATATGAGATAATGAAAGCACCCGGTTCAAAATCATGTATAATTGATACCAATTCATCTTCTCTGCTTCTTTTTGTCAGTATCTCCAGTTTGTAACGCAAACTGTCTCTACCTTCGCCCTGATAAATAGTGACCCCAAATCCTTCTTCTCTCAATCTGTCTATGAGCTCCTGATCTCTATTTAACAGATTAACAGTGAAACTGTGGTATCCTATCGCCAATTTATTTTCTATATAACCACCCAACAATATTCCCACGCCAAAACCAACTGCATAAACAATCATCGCTAATGTGGTCTGATCTCCGGTGAAGACCAGCGACAATCCAAAAACGTATACCAATGCCTCTACAAAGCCCAGCACCGAGGCAACTGCAATCATATTTTTCACTAAAAATAGTGTTCTAAGTGTAAATACAGGTACATAAACAAGTTGCATGACCAAAATCAAAATTATCTCTTTCACGCTGATCACTCCTTCCTTAGCGTACTTATAATGTTAACATATTCAATGAAATGATTACAATAAAATTCAGACTTTGGCTATTTATATTTGCCAATTTAAATAACAATTGCCAAATTATACCAACTGCCAAAATATATAAAAAGGCTATAAAAAATGTTATAATCACCTTAAGAGAGATTTATGGGAGGGGTATCTATGCTACACAAACTGAAAATTCTATATGAAAACAACAAAATTTGGATTTACCTTATCAGAACAGTATCGATTTCCTTTTTTATTGCAATAATAGTAATATTGATCGATACAGGATTCATACCCATAATTCGTTTTATTCCCGAAATATTTTTGACCAGTGTAGATTTGGCCAGAAATATTTTAGCAATCCTGGCTGGTAGTTTGCTTACGATAACCACTTTTACCTTTTCAACCATAATGGTAGTTCTTACTACCTATTCTTCAAATTTTTCACCGCGTGTAGTTGAAAATTTTTTGACTGATAGAATAACCATGAAAGTTTTGGGGATTTTTGTAGGTGGATTTTTTTATTGCATATCTGCACTTTTTTTTATGGAAACCACTCTTTCCAATGCAATGGTTATATCCGCATCCATAGCAGTTATCTATTCCATCGTCTGTATAGCGTACTTTATTAAATTCGTTTACACGGTCTCGTCATCCATTCAGGCCTCAAAACTCATTAACAAGCTGTATGACAAATCTTCAGACATGATTGAAAAAGCTATAAATTATCGCATTAAAAATAATTACTCAGACTCTTCCGATGTCGACCAATATCCAAACAGCTACGATGTCAGTTCCGAAACTTCCGGATACATCGAACTTATTGATTTTAAGACGCTGATGGAACTAACCGCGGATATAGACTGCAAAATCGTAGTAAGATGCACTATTGGTGATTTTATATCCAAAAATACGATCATGTTTACGGTATACTACCATTCACAAGAGGATCTTGAAGAAAAATTTGACAAGAAAATATACGACTGCATGACTCTAACAGATCAAAAAATGACATTAAGTGATTACAAATTTTCAATACAAAAAATTGTTGAAGTAGCCTTAAGAGCTATTTCACCTGGTATTAACGATCCCAACACGGCTATTCACTGCATAAGGATCCTAGGCGTGCTTTTAGGCAGCATAGGTGAACACGGCGAAGGATTTAAATTGTTAAGAAATAATACTATGAAAGGCAAGGTCATTTACGAGGACTTTGTCTTCAAAAGAGATCTTTATGACACTTTTCACCAGATAGTTCATTACGGGAAATCAGACATCTCCGTTGTATCGGCATTATTTGAATCATTGGATACAATACTTCGCTCCACTAACGAAAATAATATAAACGAAATAAAATCGTTTGCTCAATATATATTTGACAAATCTTCACCTCAACACGAAAACAACCTTGATCGGATAAAATTGCAGAAATATTTAAACGACATCAAGACATTTTCATCAGAAGTATAAACCACAGAATAATTAAAAAAAAGGAGAAACAATGAGCATATTATCAGCAGAAAATTTAAGTCTTTCTTACGGTGAAAAAGTACTGTTCAACAAAATTTCTTTCACAATAAATCAAGAAAAAACCGGATTGATAGGATTAAACGGAACAGGTAAATCAACATTACTTAAAGTAATAGCAGGCATTGAAAAATCATATGAAGGCGAAATCAAGGCCAGTGACAAAATCACAATAGAATATTTGCCTCAAGATCCGGATTTCCAAGATGATACGACAGTCATTGAACAGATTTTCAAGTCCGATACTCCAATAATAAAAGCAATTCGTGATTACGAAGATGTCCTGTATCAAATTTCAAAATATCCAAACAATGAAGAATTACAACGAAAATTGACAGGATTGATCGAAAAAATCGACAGAATGAACGGATGGGACTTGGAAAGCCAAATAAAGACGATATTAACCAAACTCGGCATCACTGAATTTGATAAGAACATGTCTCACTTTTCAGGTGGCCAACGAAAAAGGATCGCACTGGCGTCTTCCCTGTTAAACTCTTGCGACCTACTGATTTTAGATGAACCTACAAATCATCTTGATAATGAGATGATAGATTGGTTGGAAACGTATTTAAAAGCAAGAAAAGGTGCTTTGATCATGATCACCCACGATAGATATTTTCTGGATCGGGTTTCAGATAGGATCTTTGAATTAAGCAACGGTGATCTTTTCTCATATGATGGAAACTATTCATATTATATGGAAAAAAAATTGGAAAGAACCGATCTCGATTCAGCGAGAGCCAAAAAACTTGAAAATCTCTATAAAAAAGAGCTAGCATGGATGAGACGCGGGGCCAAAGCTCGTACTACAAAACAAAAGGCTCGAATACAAAGATTTGATACCATCAAAGAAAACCTTGATCAAACGGCTTCTAACGAATTGGAGATTTCTTCAGCATTTACCAGATTAGGAAAAAAAATTATTGAAATTCACGAAGTTTCAAAATCTTATGGCGAAAATAAAGTAATCGATTCTTTCAGCTATACATTCCAACGAACAGACAGGATTGGAATTATTGGAAAAAATGGTGCAGGCAAATCAACATTGCTCAACCTCATAACTCAAAAGATCAAACCGGATCTGGGAAAGATCGAAGTCGGCGATACTGTAAAGATTGGATACTTTTCTCAAGAATCAGAAGACTTGAAACCTGAAATGAGAGCTATCGACTACGTCAAAGAGACAGCAGAATTTGTCACTGACACTCAGGGAAGAAAAATCACCGTATCAAAAATGATGGAAAATTTTCTTTTTACTCCTGCGGAACAGTACACCATGATTTCTAAACTGTCCGGCGGTGAAAAAAGACGTCTGTTTTTATTGAAGATCTTGATGAATTCACCAAACGTATTGGTTTTGGACGAACCTACAAATGATCTTGATATTGACACTTTAAAGGTTTTGGAAAATTACATTGATGAATTTTCAGGACCGGTCATAGCTGTTTCTCACGATAGATATTTCTTGGATAGAATTTCAAACAAGATATTTGTTTTTGGAGAAGGAGGTCTCATCACTCAACATACCGGAAATTATTTTGATTATATCAATGAGTCGAAAACTACTGTTTCAGAACAGTCGTCATCAGACAAAATTGAGTCGGCGACACCTAGAACAGCGAGAAAAAAGAACAAGCTAAGTTTCAAGGAGCAATTAGAATATGACAGTTTGCATGAAGATATGGTTTCCCTTGAACAACAGATCGCTATCTTGGATTTGGAACTCTCCAAAAATTCAACTGATTTTGTAAAACTACAGGAACTGGCAATAGAAAAAGAAACTCTTGAAAATAAGCTCCTTGAAAAATTAGAGCGTGAAGAATACCTCAACGAACTAATTCGGAGCTTCAATAATTGATATTTCATTTTCGTAAAGCATTAAACAACGGTACGAGGGCAGCTGCAACAAATCCTCCTGAAAAACCATTGTTGTATAAATTCATTCCCCCGTGGAGATAAGACACATTCATAGTCATTGACATATGAAAGAAACCGGCAATGATCCCATATAAAGGGCCGAAATGCCCTGCCACGGGAGCTAATGTAGTGCCGAACAATGCCGCTAAAAGTGCGGATGTGGAGCCTGCGTCATACACGTTAAAAATTGACGCCAGGTAAACTCCTATAAAGATCGGCACTACGTTTTTAATGTGTTTTCCATATGCGCCAAAGCCCACTACCGTAAATATTCCACCTATTACCGGGCCATTGAAATTGCCACCCAACAAAATTACATAAGCCATCGACATGAATCCCAGTAAAGACATGTTTATTAGTATTATTCCGATACTTGTATCAGACATGAAATCTGTTGGAAGTTTACCGGTTTTTTTCAATAAAAGTTTGATTTCTTTTATTTTAAATCTGCTTTGAACAATGCCTGTTAATAGCAAAAGTAGAAATAGCATGGATAAAAATATGCCTAAAGGCCTGTTCATACCTGTAATGACTCTGACTGTCGACTCTATTTCGTAACCCAATCCCCTTAATACAGCCATAAAAAACATCCCTACTATCCCTGCAGTAAAACCGATATTATACAAACTGAACCCTTTATGAAAAATCAAGAAATGGCAAGATAGCGGCGGTATGACGAAACCAGCGATCACTCCCGCTAAATTTCCAATTATAAATCCCAGATAAATATTTAAATTCAATCCGAATGTTATGCAACTTATTAACGGACCCAGCGCAGTTGAAAATAATCCCATAATCAAATATCTGTTGAAAGCTTCATTTCTAAACTTGGAATATAAATAAACTCCCGCCAGTACTCCCCAAGTATTGTATAGGTTTTTTCCGAAAAAAGAAAATCCCGCCAGTGTAAAAAGCGCCGCCATTAATGCACCATTCATTTCTACCTTGTTTACTCTGGCAAGAAAAATGCCCACAAACGTGATTACGGCACTGTTAAACAGCGCAGACCCAATATTTGAAATTAAAAAATAATCCGTAACCAAAGTACTTGGTGAAACAAGTATGGCTTTCATGCCTTCAACTATTTCACTCGGAGTGTTGAAAATAAAAGCTGATGCAAAAAGAAATATCGTTATCAACGTAATGATCTGGTATTTAAAGTCATTATACAAGTGATTCTTCTCTTCGGCAATTTTCGTTATTACTGTGCTGTATTTGCATTCAGTTAAATTGCTTACTGCGACAGTGTCATCGATTTCAAAGATTTTGTTGTTTTTCTTCTGCATATTATCAACCTTTCATCTTTGTTAATTTAATATTTATGTTATCTGACATGATTATTATATTATGTGAGTGACCGTTTTCCATTGTATCCTTGACACATAAAATTACTAGATTTTAATGTAATGTTACTAATCTGATATATTTATTTTAAATTATGCTGAAACAAAAATGATCGTTCCTTTTGTACTCCGTTGTTCTTTTGTTTTTTTATACAAATGAAACTCGGTTTATGGTAAAATGAAAAGAATATTACATGAAGGAGAGATAACGTGGAATCAGAAAACTTAAAAACGTCTTCTAATTTTATTTACAATTTGATAGATGAAGATATAAAAAACAATACCTTTACCGACAACAGGGTTCATACCAGATTTCCCCCCGAACCAAATGGATATCTTCATATAGGCCATGCCAAGGCAATATTGCTAAATTACAATACCGCTAAAAGATATGACGGTAAATTCAATTTGAGGTTTGATGATACAAATCCTTCAAAAGAAGATGTAGAATATGTAGAATCCATAAAAGAGGATATCAAATGGTTGGGAGCAGACTGGGAAGACCGTTTATTTTACGCATCAGATTATTTTGATAAAATGTATTTTTACGCAGTCGAGTTAATAAACAAGGGTTTGGCATACGTTGACGATTTGTCACCTGAAGAAATTAGAGAATACAGAGGTACGCTGACACAGCCTGGAAAAAACAGTCCATATAGAGATAGAACTGTTGATGAAAATCTTAAACTTTTCGAAAACATGAAAAATGGAGAATATAGCGATGGCTCAAAAGTATTAAGGGCTAAAATCAATATGGAAAGTCCGAACATTAACATGAGAGATCCAATAATCTACAGGATCATGCGAGCCCACCATCATAACACAGGTGACAAATGGTGCATCTATCCCATGTATGATTATGCACATCCTGTAGAAGATGCTATCGAAGGAATTACTCATTCCCTTTGTTCCCTTGAATTTGAAGATCACAGACCATTTTATAATTGGGTGCTTGAAAATATCGAAGATTTTAAAGACGAACATCCAAGACAGATTGAATTTGCAAAACTTTTTTTGACCAATACCATAGTAGGCAAACGTTTCTTAAAAAAATTAGTAGACGACCAGGTTGTCGATGGTTGGGACGACCCAAGATTAATGACAATCGCAGGTTTAAGAAGAAGAGGTGTAACACCTGGAGCAATTCAAAATTTTTGCGATGAGATCGGTGTTGCTAAATCCAACAGCACAGTTGACATTGCAATGTTTGAACACTTTATTCGCGATGATTTAAAAACAACTACACCAAGGTGCATGGCTGTTTTAGATCCTGTCAAGGTCGTAATAACAAATCTGCCTGATGATCATCTCGAATGGCTTGAAATGTCCAATAACCAGGAAAATGAAAGTCTGGGTACCCGTAGGATCCCTTTCACCAAGGAAATCTATATTGACAGAGACGATTTTATGGTGGAACCACCTAAAAAATACCATAGATTGTATCCAGAAAATGAAGTCAGACTGATGGGTGCCTATTTCATCAAATGTCACGATTATATCCTAGATGATAATGGCCGGGTTTCTGAGATCCATTGTACTTATGATCCCGAAACCAAATCAGGTTCAGGTTTTACAGGAAGAAAAGTAAAAGGGACCTTACATTGGGTCAGCGCCAGCGAAAATCAACCCGCAACTTTTAGATTATTTGAACACCTGCTAAAAGAAGATCCTGATTCTGAAACAACGAATGAAAGTGCAATAAATGAAAATTCTTTGAATGTTAAGGATGGTTTTGCTGAAGTATACTTGAAGGATGCAAAAAATTCAGAGCGATTCCAGTTTGTAAGACATGGTTATTTCTCGGTAGACCCCAAGTACACAAGCAAGGATAAACCTGTATTTAACCTAACTGTCAATTTGAAAAGTTCATGGAAAATCAAGTAAATATGACCGGATCTCTCGTTAGGGAGTCCGGTTTTTATTTTATGAAGAAAAAGGCAAAAATAAAAATAATTGTCAACAAGATCAAAGCAACTATATATTTTTTTGACTGCAAATTTAAAGATTGCTTTTGGATCATCTTTAAAACATATGGTACCCCTGACAAGCTGGAAGACTGGTAATTATTGTCTATTCCCTTAATTTTTTTGATTGCATTGTCATCCAAAAATGCAATCGTCCCTTGACTCAGTCCTATCAAATAACTGTTATTGATATTGTCCTTGAAATGTACCTCCAAGGTGACATGGTGTGATCCCTTATAAATATCCTGTTTGGGGATATTGTGCTGTAAATTTGCTGTAGATCCTTTTGATATATATTCAAGCAGGTTTTCATCCCTGTTAACAGACCTCCCATTTAACAGGATACCCTTTCCATCCCCCTTTCTTAGTATTATTATAATGTCAATATCATTTTTCAAAAGATTTTTATTATAATGCAATCCGCTACTCTTTAAAGATTTATTAAATAGGTTTGCAAGTTTTTCTTTAACCAAACCAATTATTTCTTCTTTTGAAATGTCGGTCTCGTTAATTAACTTAAGGGAAAATCTTGATATTGTTTTGCTGTTGCCTAAATTATTTTTGACAGAATTTTTATCATCCAGAATTATAAACTCCATCAATATTTCTTTTGGTATCTCAAATTTGAAATCTTTTATATTTAATAATTGCTGATCATTGAGCACCAACTCAATAACTTCATTTTCATATATGTGGCCTTCTTCCGGGTATAAAAACTTAAGTTTTCTTCCATTGGCCAATTCAGTTTCCAAAGTTTTCAATATATTGATATTTAGTTTAAATTTGCCGGATAAGTTGATCGAATCTTTGATTTTTGTTAATTTATGTGATACATCCGTATTTTTCTTTTCTAAAACTGCTGTACTGTCCTTTCTATCCTGGACCTTGGCTCTTTCGTCGACTTCAATCGATTTTTGCGACTTAATTTCTGTTTTTTCTTTTTTTGATTTTACTCCTGTTTCCAAGTATTCATCTATCTTGTTTACATGTTCTGCCGCTTCTGCCTTATCTACGGATAAATTTTTATACGTTCTTACTATGGTGTCATTCAGGTATTCACTTACAACTCTTTTGATATCCACGAAATCACCTCCTTGTATTTCATATCGGCTGAATTCGAAAAATATTAAACAGGCCGAAGCATTAATACGCCCCGGCCTGTAATAGTAGATTATTCAGCTAACTTTTTGTATACTTCCATTTTTTCTTTTGCATCCATTTCCGCTTTGGCAAACAGTTGCTCAGCCAGAGCCGGGAATGATCTTTGAAGTGACGTATATCTAACTTCACTTCTTATGAAGTCTTGGAATGACTTTGTAGGTTCTTTCGAGTCCAAAACAAATGGATTCTTGCCTTGTTCTTTAAGATCAGGATTGTATCTGTACAAATGCCAGTATCCTGTTTCAACAGCAAATTTTGTTTGCTCCTGAGTTTTGCCCATTCCACTTTTGATGCCGTGATTGATACAAGGAGCGTAGGCAATTATCAATGACGGACCGTCGTAGTTTTCAGCTTCCATTAGAGCTTTCATAAATTGGTTTTTGTCCGCTCCCATACCTACCTGAGCTACATATACATTTCCGTATGTCATTGCAATTCTACCAAGGTCTTTTTTCTTATTTTTCATTCCACTGGCAGCAAATTTTGCGACTGCAGCTACCGGTGTTGCCTTGGAAGCCTGTCCTCCAGTGTTTGAGTATACTTCTGTATCAAACACCATGATGTTGATATCTTCACCGCTGGCTATTACATGGTCAAGACCACCAAATCCGATATCGTATGCCCAGCCGTCACCACCGAAAGCCCAAACTGATTTCTTAATCAGGAAGTCTTTCAAGTTCAAAATGGTCTGGATGCTCTTATTGCAATCTTCACAAGATGATTTGACTTCTGAAAGTGCTGAAAGCAGTTCAACCGAAGCTGTTTTAGAACCTTCTCCGTCTTTTTTGTTTTCTATCCATTTATCGGCAGCAGCTTTAAGATTGTCATTGTCACAACATTCAACCAGATGGTTAAGTGCATTTTCAATCGCAGATCTATTTTTCTTTACAGCAATCGCCATACCAAAGCCATATTCTGCATTATCTTCAAACAATGAGTTAGCCCAAGAAGGACCTTTGCCCTCTGCATTTGTGCAGTATGGAGTTGAAGGTGCTGATCCACCCCAGATAGATGAACATCCGGTTGCATTCGCAATCATCATTCGATCTCCGTAAAGTTGAGTTATAACTTTAGCATATGGAGTTTCTCCACAACCTGCGCAAGCTCCGGAGAATTCAAGCAATGGTTTAACAAACTGACTGCCTTTAACGTTAGTTACAGCAGTAATTTTGTCTCTGATAGGAAGTTTTGATGCGAATTCCCAGTTCTTAGCTTCTTCAAGCTGTGTACCTATAGGTTTCATTATCAATGATTTTTCTTTTGAAGGACAAATATCTGCACAATTTCCGCATCCAGTACAATCAAGAACAGAAACTTGGATCTTGTACTGATAATCTTCAAAACCTTTACCCATGGCTTTCTTTGCCTGGAAGCCTTCCGGTGCATTTTTCATTTCATCTTCAGTAATCAGGAATGGTCTTATAGCTGCATGAGGACACACGAAAGAACACTGATTACACTGAATACAGTTGTCTATTTGCCACTCTGGTACATTTACTGCAATACCACGCTTCTCGTAAGCTGCAGTTCCCTGCGGGAAAGTACCGTCTTCTCTTCCAACAAATGTGGAAACCGGCAAGCTGTCACCTTCTTGTCTATTCATAGGTCTGAGAACATTTTTAATGAAATCAGGCTCGTCCGCTTCAGCTTTTATTTCTTCAGAAGCATTTTTCCAATCTTCAGGAACTTCTACTTTGACCAATGACTTAATACCTTCATCTACAGCTTGGTTATTCATGTTTACTATTGCATCACCTTTGCTGCCGTAAGATTTTTTGATTGCTTCTTTCATGTACTCTACAGCCTTGTCCATATCGATTACCTTGGCAAGCTTGAAGAATGCAGATTGCATGATCATGTTGGTTCTATTTCCAAGTCCGATATTTTGTGCTATGTCCGTAGCATTGATGATATAAAACTCAATATCATTATCAGCTATATATTTTTTCATTTCAGCAGGAAGATTTTCTTCAAGTTCATCTTTTGACCAAACTGTGTTCAGCAGGAAAGTTCCGCCTTTTTTCAAACCTTTTAGCATGTCATACTGATTTACATAAGCTTGAGTTGAGCATGAAACAAAATCTGCCTCATCGATCAAGTAGGTAGATTTGATAGGTTTTTTACCGAATCTAAGGTGTGAAATCGTAACACCACCGGATTTCTTACTGTCGTAAGAGAAATATCCTTGAGCGTACATGTCTGTTTTATCACCGATGATTTTTATGGAGTTTTTATTGGCTCCTACAGTTCCATCAGATCCAAGACCCCAGAATTTACATCTGATAGTGCCTTCTGGTGTAGTATTGATAACTTTATTTGCATCTAATGAAGTAAAGGTTACATCGTCAACTATTCCTATTGTAAATCCGTTCTTTGCAGAATCGGATCTTAGGTTATCGTATACTGCCAATATTTGTGATGGCGTAGTATCCTTTGAACCTAGACCAAATCTTCCACCTATGATCACAGGAGAATTTTCTTTTCCGTAGAACAATGATCTTACATCTTCGTATAACGGCTCTCCAGGTGCTCCCAACTCCTTGCTTCTGTCCAAAACAGCAATTCTTTCAACTGTTTTTGGAAGAACATCAAAGAAGTATTTTTCAGAGAAAGGTCTGTAAAGTCTAACTTTGATTACGCCTACTTTCTCACCCTTTGCCAATAAATAATCAACTGTTTCTTCTATAGTGTCAACAACTGAACCCATTGCTACAATAACATCTGTTGCGTCTTCTGCTCCATAATAGTCAAAAGGCTTGTATTCTCTACCTGTCAATTTGCCGATTTCTTTCATGTAATCCGCAACCACATCTGGAATATCTGTATAGAAAGGATTCAAAGCTTCTCTAGCTTGGAAGAAAATATCAGGATTCTGAGCCGTACCCCTTGTTACAGGATGCTCTGGGTTTAGAGCCCTATCTCTAAATTCCTGTACCTTGTCAAAGTCAAGAAGTTGTGCGAATTCTTCGTATTCTATCTGTTCGATTTTTTGAACCTCGTGTGAAGTTCTGAAACCATCAAAGAAATGCAAGAATGGAACTCTGGTCTTTATTGAAGCCAGGTGAGCAATTCCGCCAAGGTCCATGACTTCTTGAACACTGTTTGATGCAAGCATTGCAACTCCCGTAGGTCTTGCACTCATAACATCAGAGTGATCTCCAAAAATAGACAGAGCGTGTCCAGCTATTGCTCTGGCACTTACATGAAATACTCCTGGAAGCAATTCTCCTGCAATTTTGTACATGTTGGGCAACATTAAAAGCAAACCTTGAGAAGCGGTATAAGTGCTTGTCAATGCTCCGGCCGCCAATGATCCGTGCATCGCTCCCGCTGCACCGGCTTCCGATTGCATTTCAACAACGTCAACTGTTTCACCAAAAATATTCTTTTGTCCTTTTGCAGCCCACTCATCTACCAATTCTGCCATCGTAGACGAAGGGGTTATTGGATAGATTGCAGCTACTTCTGTGAAAGCATATGAAACATAAGCTGCTGCGGTGTTACCATCCATTGTTTTCATTTTTCTTGCCATGAATGAACCTCCTTATTATCAAAAGATATTTAAAATACCAAAAAATCAATCAGAAATCCTGTTTTGATTTTTTTGATTATAACATAGGGATTGTATATTGTATATAGGATTACAGGTACATTGAACTATGTACACACAATACCATATGTTTTATATTGTATATATGGTATATTATACACATACTTTTACTCTTTTTGTATGTCTTTTTGAAAAATACATTAATATTTTATCGTTTTTAATTTATAATTATGAGCATTTTATACTTCTTATGTTTTTTTACAATAAACAAAACCCGTCAATTGTTAAATAAAAATACAATACAATACAAATTACATTTTGAAATAATGTTTTAAAAAGTCTCCAACGCCATCTTCACTATTTGCTTTGGTTACGTTTTTAGCAATGTTTTTTATTTCTTCATCAGCATTCCCCATAGCTACTGAAATACCGGCATATTCCAACATTGTCCTGTCATTGTAGCTGTCGCCGAAGGCTACGACATTTTCGTAGTCTAGACCGTTTAAATCTGCAATATATCCCAAGGCTGTTCCCTTGTCTACGTCTTTATGAGTTATATCCGTGTAGCTCATTTTAAAATCTACATAATGAAGATCTTCGTATGATTTAAGATTGTCCAGCACTTGAAAATATTCTGTATGGGGTTTGATCAAAGAATATGTAAATATTTGATAAATATCATCAAAATTGTACTCGATGATTTTATCTCTAGATTCAATTATTGCCATATTGAAAACTTCATCGGGATATTCCCTCTTGAAAACATTTATGTAATTTTCTTCAAATGGCAACAGGTTATTTGAAAAATAAGTATCAAAACTATCCCATTGTATTTTCAATTTGTCGTTATGTTCGTAAAGTTGATTTAAAATATCGATAGCAGTATTTTTAGGGATCGGAGTCTTTTTTATTATTTCTTTCTGATTTACATCATAAATCATGGCACCGTTACAGGCAACTATGTAATCTGCATTGATTTGATTGGCATATAATTTACAAGCAGAAAAACTTCTGCCTGTTGCAATTGCGATCAAATTATTTTGATTTTGAATCTTGTTTATGGAAATTATTGTTTCCGATGATATACTATGGTCATTGTCTAACAAGGTTCCATCCAGATCAAAGGCTACCAAGTGTTGATTCATATTATTTTCCTTCCATTCTTAAATATTCTGAATCAATTATATCACACTATAGGCATCAATAATCATACCAAAGCTTAATATGGCGATTTGTCCTTTAAAAAGAAACTTTTAGAACACATCCTATTTTTAAATGTAAAAAGAATATATTGATAAAAGACCTGCAAAATATATGCAGGTCCAATTAGGTGAAATTAATAATTTTTATCAGCGTAACCGATCCATCCGCCTTCTTTGACAAGAGTTTTATCAAATTCTCCAACCTTGAATTCTATTACGTCTGATTTATTGGGCGAACTGACAAGTATTAGATCCTTTTCCAGGTCGATTTCTATAGTTGTGTCCTCCCCTGAATAATTATCAAACAGGAAATCAATTTTTTCTTTTGGAAGGTCTATAGCAAACATTCCACAATTGTACATGTTTTGTCTAAAAATCCTAGCAAAATTTTCAGCCAATACTACGTTGATTCCGTTGACTTCCAAAGCCCAAGGAGCATGTTCTCTCGATGATCCGCAACCAAAATTTTCTCTGGTTATTACAACGGTTTTACCTTTTATATCATCAGTGTTGTCAAATCCCGGCAATGAAAGGTCTTCCAACAAATAAGGTTTCAAAGCTTCCTTTGTTATTTCAGTAAGGTATTTTGCAGGTATTATTTCATCAGTGTTGATATCGCTTCTGTCCAAAAATAAAACTTTTCCTTTAAAGTTCTTCATTTATTCCACCACCTATCCTTGATACAATTCAGAGTTTACTATTTTGCCTTCGATTGCCGTAGCAGCAGCAGTTGCAGGGCTCATCAGATGTACCATGCCACCTTTTCCCATTCTGCCGTTGAAATTACGATTAGTGGTCGATGCACAAACTTCTCCATCAGCCAATACTCCGTTACTCATTCCCAGGCATGCCCCGCAAGTTGGATTCGTTACGCAAAAACCTGCATCTTGAAAAATTTCTATAAGTCCTTCTTTTAGAGCCATCGAATAAATTGCTGGTGTGGCCGGACTCACTATCGCCCGAACATCATCGCTGATTCTTTTTCCTTTTAGAACGCTGGCTGCAATTCTCAAATCCTCAATACGTCCGTTGGTACAGCTACCAACATAAATCTGATCGACTTTGGTTCCTTCCATTTCCTTGACGGATTTTACTTGATCAGGCTTATAACCGAATGTTACCATAGGTTCCAAATTCGAAATATCTAATTTGTATATCTTTTCATACTCAGCATCGTCATCGGATTTCCATTTTGAATACTCTTCAAGTGCAGCTTCTTTTGAATCAAATTCGTCTTTAATAAATTCCCACAAATAATCTACCGTAACCATGTCCGGGTAACAAATGCCACTGGTGCCGCCAGCTTCTATAGCCATATTACATAAAGTCATTCGTGATTCCATTGACATTTCATCCACGACAGATCCTGTAAATTCAATTACCATATTTGTTGCACCATTGACTGTCAATTGATTTATAATGAACAATATCAAATCTTTTGCATAGACTCCCGGTTTAAGTTTGCCTTCAAGCTCGAACTTGATGGTTTTAGGGAAGTGAAAAGCACATACTCCTTTTAAAATTCCAACTTCAAGGTCGGTAGTACCCACTCCTGCAGCGAATGCCCCGAATGCTCCATGTGTACATGTATGTGAGTCACCCATAATTACAGTATAACCAGGTCTGACAAAACCTTTCTCGGGAAATATCGCATGACAAACACCATTTCTTCCGATATCAAAAAAGTCTTTGATTTCGTTTCTTCTGGCCCATTCTCTCAAAATCTTGCCTTGTTCTGCAGTCTTGGAATCTTTTGCCGGAGTTACATGATCAATGACTGCTTTTATTTTAGTAGGATCAAAAACTCTGTCCATTCCTCTTGCCATCAAATCTGTTATTGCGATAGGGGTTGTGATCTCGTGACAAAATACTCTGTCAAGTCTTAAAACATGAGTATCTGGAAACGGTTCATTAACTCTATGCGCATCGAATATCTTTTCTGCTATAGTTTTACCCATTTTATTCTCCTCTTTCTGAATTAACGTTGATCTTTGACTTACAACTATGATTATATATTTTTTACAACTATTTTAAAACCGATTTATACATCTTTTAAAATACCCGTGACTTATTATCCCATAAATCCTATAATGAGAATGTAAATAATGATACAATTAATATAATTATTTTGAGGTGTTTCGAATGAAAATAAATGAAATACAATTTGATCACAAAATAGAGATCCCTTATGAGATTTTCAAAAATTTAAATTCCAAGACATTCAAAAGATATAAAGCGAATGAAGTTGTATACAGGCAAGGAGAGATGGCCGAAAATTTCTTCTTTTTAAAAGAAGGAAGAGTTCAGATTTTTGTTAATTCACCCGATGGGATGGAAAAAATCATAACTTTCTACTCTTCTGGAGAAGTGTTTGGAGAGGCTTCATTCTTTGATGGATATCCGCGGATTTCCTCCGCAAAAGCCGTTAGAAACTCTGAAATAATAGCAATAAACAAACAGGATATTATAAGTCTTTTTAAAAATGATCCTCTTATAGCATTCAAATTTATAGAACTTTTATCAAAAAAAGTCCGAATGCTGTCAAGAGAGATAAACAACATCTCTTTTCTATCAGCCGAACAAAGGATAGCAAGATATTTATTAAACCATGATAAAGATTCAAAAGGCACGTTAAAATGCACTCACGAGGACATTGGTAAAGCTGTAGGTGCCAGCAGGATCACAGTTAATCGAATTTTAAATAAATTTTCTGAAAACGGATGGATCGAAACTGGATACAGGAATATTACATTGCTGGATACCGAATCTCTCATGGATCATTCCGGTTGACTATTTATCGTCGAAGGAACTCCACCCATACTTTCCCACCAACTCTACAAATCTGACTAGATTTATCATTTGTATATTTATTTCCCCATTAATATCTTTGGTGACCAATTGCAATTCTTGAATATATTCGTCACCTACAGGAATAACCATCCTTCCTTCCACGTTTAATTGATCCATTAATTCCAAAGGTATTTTTTTTGCTGCAGCCGTTACCATAATTCTGTCAAAGGGTGAATGTTCCATCCACCCGAGACTTCCATCTCCTATTTTATAAAACACATTCATTATTCCTAATGTCTGAAGCCTTTCTTTTGCTTTCATAGAAAGTTCAGGAATAATTTCAACAGTATACACAGCTCCTGCCATATAAGAGAGAAGTGCTGTTTGATATCCTGATCCAGTCCCTATCTCCAATACCTTGTTTTTTTTCTCCGGCTTTAAAATACGAGTCATTTCCAAAACCAGACTGGGCTGTGATATGGTTTGTCCAAACCCGATGGGCAGCGGGCTATCCAAGTTTGCATACCCCTTTATGTTATCGTCAAGGAACAACGAACGGTCCAGACTGTTAAAATAATTTTCCAGCAAATTAAAATCCATACGTTTACCGCCTTATTTGTGCTTCTGCTTTTAAGCACTCCGCTTTATCCAACAATTCCCAAGGAAGATCCAGATCATTTCTTCCAAAATGACCGTATGTTGCCAGTTGTCTGTATATTGGTCTTCTCAAATCAAATTTTTTTATTATGGCCGCAGGTCTCAAGTCAAAGTGTTTAATTACAAGTTTTTCTATTTTTTCTTCAGATATCCTGCCAGTTCCAAAAGTTTCTACTAAAATTGAAACCGGCCGTGCCTTCCCTATCACATAAGTTAATTGCACCTCGCATTTTGAAGCCAAACCTGCAGCCACAATGTTTTTGGCTACATATCTGGCAGCATAAGCAGCCGAACGATCTACTTTGGTTGGATCTTTTCCTGAAAATGAACCTCCGCCGTGTCTGGCATAACCGCCATATGTATCTACTATGATTTTTTTTCCTGTTAATCCCGAATCACCTTTTGGTCCTCCTATAACAAACCTACCGGCAGCATTAATGTAAAACTTTGTGTTTTCGTCTAAAAGTTCTTCATTTATAACATCTTTAATGATTTTTTCAATCACATCTCTTTTAATTTGTATTAAAGCAACATCTTTCGCATGCTGACATGCTATGACTACAGCTTCGACTCTCTTTATATTGTTTTCAGAATACTCAACCGTGACTTCTGTCTTGCCATCAGGCCTTAAATAACTTAATTCACCAAGTTTTCGAGCAATGTCAAGCCTTTGAGCCAATTTGTGGGATAATACTATGGGTAGCGGCATGAATTCAGGAGTTTCATCACAGGCAAATCCAAACATGATTCCCTGATCCCCTGCTCCCAAAGAATCGAATTCTTCTTCTGATCCTTCTCTCTTTTCAATGGAATAATCCACACCGGATGAAATATCCGGTGATTGTTCATCTATTTCCATCAAAATTGAACAAGAATCGGCTTCGAAACCAAATTCCTCATTTGTATATCCAATATCACTAATTACAGATTTTATTATTGCGGGTATGTCTATATTAGCATTTGTAGTAACTTGGCCAAACACATGCACCAGGTGCCTTGTAATGGATGCATCAACTGCCACCCTGGCATTAGGATCCCTTAATATTATCTCGTCCAGTATTGCATCCGAAATTTGATCACATATCTTGTCAGGATGCCCCTCTGTTACTGACTCTGAACTTAATGACCACCTTTTCATATCGATCCTCCATGCTTTTTAAGATTTGTGTTTGGACCATGGCTTTTCCAATTATACTTTATACATTCCCAATATGAATATTTTTCAAACCTGCCTTTCTTCCAATTTTCTCCGCCATTATCAATGTTTCCAGCGGGGTCACAGGTTTATCCAGCATCTTCCAGGCTGGGAAAAAACGTGTTACATGCCAGGGAACTTCAGGGTCCATTTCTCTCGATATAAAATTGGCTATCTTTTCCAGGTGTTCGTATTTGTCGTTTATATCCGGTATTACCAAAGTCGTAATTTCAACATGAACTCCCTGTTCATGTAAATATTTGAGGTTTTCTTCAATAGGTTCCACCCTGCCACCACAGTATTTTTTATAAGCATCATCCATTCCCTTGTAGTCTATATTAGCTGCATCAAGATAAGGGATTATCAAATCAAGTGTTTCTCTTGACATAAATCCATTACTTACCCATACGTTCTTTAAATCCTTCTCTTTAGCTAATTTCATGGTATCAAGTGCATATTCCACAAAAATCGTCGGCTCGGAGTATGTATATGCGATCGAGGGACAATTGTGTGCCAAGGCATTTCGGACATGTTCTTCAGGCGTTATGAGTCTTCCTTCCACGTCTTCCTCCCGACCTGGACTCTGTGATATTTCCCAATTTTGACACCAGGTGCATCTGAAATTACATCCCTGAGTTCCAAAAGAATATATTTTTGTACCTGGCAAGAAATGATAAAGAGGTTTTTTTTCAATGGGGTCTATATTCAAAGCTATAGTTTTGCCATAGTTTAAAGCGTAAAGAGACCCATCCATATTTTCTCTTACTCTGCAGATTCCCCTTTTACCTTCACTGATAATGCATCTGTGATTGCATGCTATGCATCCAACTTTTTTTTCGTTCAATTTCTCGTACAAAAGTGCTTCTTTTATAGTAATCCACCTCCTAGATCAACAAACTCAAGCTTAAATTTTTTTTGAATCTGTGATCTATATTTTAAATACTTTCCATTAAATTATTATTAACCACCACAGTTGATTGTGGATTCTGTTTTATTTTCCAATGATAACGTTTACGCAAGAATTTTATTGATATCTTTAACAAATTCCATAATCTCGTTTTCGATTTGATTTTTCAACTGCTCAACATTGTCAAAATCGGGAACATCAACAATGGAATGTGCAATTATAGAATCCACACCAGGTTTAATTTCTGATAACTTATATTTCCCCATATCCTGGCCTTCAAGCCTATTTATATACTCTTGTTGCATTTTGCGATTTCCAGCTGCAAGCCACAATTCAAATTTGCATTCTTCATGCAGAAAAACAACTGCTACTTTAAGCTTTTGTCTTTTAAGGTATAAAGGAGTGAACGCAAAATATGTCATATCCATATAACCGGAATACAAAGCACCTGCATGATAATCCGGATATTTGCGATCGAGATAAGTCTTTAAATCAAAAATGAAGGACATTATTCCCTTATAAGCCTTTTGGATCTTCCCCTTCTTCAGTTGAAGTTTGTATTCTTTAACGTATTCATTTAAAGTTTCCATTACATACCTCCCTCGTATTACCTTAACTTGAGTCTATTCCTGTTTACATACATTGTCAATAAATTGTAAACAAGCAACTTTAATAATTAGAATTCAAATCTTGTTGATTTCGGCAACGGGTTGTTCCAATATATGATTTTTTCCCTTTTTATTGACTGCATAAACACTTATAAGAATGATTGTAGAACCAATCATTTGATAAAACCCAAAATCTTCCTTTAACAGCAGTACACCAGCCAAAATAGAGATTACTGTCGTTATGTTTGCAAAAATTGAAGATCTTGCTACATCTATGTGTGTCATTGCATAATTCAACATCATAAATGCGCCAACAGATGAGAGACCTGCCAGAAATATAACTGCTATCCAAAACTGTAAACTTAGAAGCGGCACCAAAATCAACTCGCTCATTTTTCCCTTGCTGACCAGCAGAGCAAGTCCAACAAATGTCGCACTACCTAATGCAAACATCACGTAAGTTCTTTCGAATGGTGTAAAATCCGCCGAAATTTTTCTGCTCATAACATTAAACAATGATGCCGCTAAAACAGCACAAAGTATCATAAAAAATCCTGTTAAGTCGAACGTACCCGATAATTGATCCCTCGTAGTCAGGAAAACACCAAACACAGATAAGATGGCAAAAACAACCTGTATAGCACTTACTTTTTCTTTTATAATCAAACTACTTAATACAAGGCTTGTAACTGGAACAAGCGCTAGTATCGTCCCCACAAAAGACGTAGATAAGAGCTTAATCCCATTATGCTCCAATAAAAAATACAGTATTGGTTGCAGTAATCCAAGTAATAAGAGCGTTCCTATCTTTTTCCCTTTTAAATTTAATTTAAATATACGTGCCAATACCAATAAGTTTAGTATTATGAAAGCAACAGCAAAACGAACCGCTAATAGAACGATAGGAGTTGATACTTCCATTGCATATTTAGAAAATAAAAAACTAAACCCGAAAATCGCATAGCCCAAAAATGAAAATAAAACAGATATTCTTTCGACATTATTTTGTTTCAACTGTTGCCCTCCTGATTCATATCTTAAGTCATATATTTTATCTTTTTTTATTTTGACGAACAAATTTTTTAAAATTTTTCATGCCACCTATACTTTCAAACATGGAGTCGAGTTTTTCCTTTTCTATTTGTTTAAATGAAAGACCGTCGTATTTAGCTTCACGTTTTAATTTGTGATAATTTCCTAAGCGTCTTTCATCCAGCAATCCCTCTTCAATTGCAGCTTTTACTGCACAACCCGGTTCGTTGTAATGAGTGCAATCCCTGAAACGACATTTTAAACTTAAATCTTCAATGTCAGCAAATGATTTGGATAAATTCACAGCCTCAGCACCTAATTCTCTCATGCCGGGAGTATCTATCACTATACCGCCGCCAGGCAAAACAATAAGATCTCTTCTTGTGGTGGTATGTCTGCCCTTGTCGTCCTGTCTGATTTCCGATGTATTCAATAGATCTTCGCCAATGATTTTATTAATTAGTGTTGTTTTCCCAACCCCTGAAGAACCGATAAACGCTGCAGTGGTCCCGGGTTTCAAATACTCGGTTAGATTATCGATCGAATCATTGTCAAAACTTGACGTTGCAATTACATCGGTACCTGGAGCTATAATATTGATATCAGAAACGACTTCTTGTAGATTTTTACAAAGATCAGATTTTGTTAAAATGATCACAGGCTTGGCTCCACTGCTCCACACTATTGAAAGGTATCTTTCCAAACGACTTTCATTGAAGTCTTTGTTCAATGACATGCAAATAAAGATCAAATCAATATTTGTCACAATGATTTGTATCTGATTCTCATACCCGACTGCAGTACGTTCAAAAACAGTCCTTCGCGGCAGTATCTTATGAATTATTGAATTACCCGAGGTATTGTCAGTGTGATCCACCATTACAAAGTCTCCGACAGCTGGATAATCAGACATTTTTTCAGATCCATATTTGAATTTACCTGACAATTCAGCAAAATTTTCTCCTGATTCCGTGATTATTTTATACAAATTTTTATATTGAGAAATGATTCTTGCCATTGTCAAGTCAGGGTATAAAGCTGCTTTTTCAAAATCGGCTTTTCTTGCTCCATATTTAATTAAATTATTCATCGAATTACACCTCGTTTATTAAGTACCGTTCAAAAAATCAAGCTACTTTTTTGTGAAACAACCGAAAATAAGATAATACATCAAGACAAAAAATCAGCCCATTTGAATTTAATATCATTTGACTTTTTCTCCCAATAAATCAATTGATTTTCGTAATAATCTATTTTTTCTTTAATCGATTTTTCATAGCCTTTCATACCCGACTTCAATACCATGGAAGTCAGTTCGTATATTGGAAGACCCAATGCATGTGACTTTACATGTACAGTTGAACCCGCATGACCTATGGAATGGCATATGGCACCATATACATCGTCATGAATTTCTTTTGCAACTGCGTGACAATCCAATATCGCTCTTTTTGCAACTGGCATCTTTATTTTCCCTTCAGACCAATCTTTGCATCTTTCTAAACAGACCCTTGGTCTAAATTCATTGGGATATCTTCCTTCGAACTCATTCAATGGAATTTTGGCACAGTCCAAAGCCCATAATATTAGAGTTTTTCGGTTTTGCTTATCCATGGAGTAAATTAAATTTTTTAGACACTCGCTATCTTTTGTAAATAATATTTTGTTTCCTTTTCTGATTTTCTTTTCAACATCAGAAAACATAGTTCCATCCCCAGTTCCGAAAAAATCTCTTTATTCCCTGAATAAAAGATGAGATTCACAAAGTATTGTTGATTGTCAAGTAAAATTGACCCACTTTTTCGTTTAAATCTGACCCACCTTAGTTTTGATAAATAGCGGATCAACTTTACCTGTGAAATCTATTTTAACACTGAGAATTGACCCACTTGTCAGT
>NZ_JADNRK010000026.1 GCF_015594845.1 Alkalibacter mobilis
GACGATATCAGTCGATGCATACTTCCATTATAGGTTATTGAAACAAAGCCGGAACGGGTGGAATATCATACCGGATACGGTGGAACGAATCACCGGACTTGGTGGTAATTATCGTCCGTATTATTCAGCAAAAGATATCATATCTATACTTCAAGAAAAAGGCTTCGCAGAAATCGAAGTGATTCAAACCGTTTTTGGAAAGCTAACTGAAGTTAGAGCAATTCAAGATTTCAAAGAAGGATTTGGTGAGGGAGGATTTGTTGTCCTGAAATCCACTAAAATCAGTTAGAAATAGTTGATTTACCATACTTACTGCCATTTTTTTGATTGCTCTACACGATAAAAAAGTAGATCCGCCAACATGGCTATCAGCATAACTGGCAATGCGCCCTTTAAAATAAGTATTGGGTTATTGGTTCTAATTCCTGTGACTATGGGCAGACCTAAACCGCCGGCGCCGACGGTAGCTCCTATAGTCGCAGCTGAGATACTTATGATCGTGGAAGTGCGAAGTCCGGCAAGTATGACTGGACTTGCCAGTGGGAGCTCGACTTTTCGAAATACTTGAAATTTATTCATGCCCATAGCTCTGGAAGCAAGAACGAATTCTTGATCAACATCTCGCAAACCATCCATGGTGGCGGTCAATATGGGAAATATTCCATAAATCACCAGTGATACAACTACAGGTTCATAGCCATAACCCATGGAAGGAACAAGCAGTGCCATAATGGCAACAGTGGGAAAGGTTACACCCAATCCACCCAACATGATGGCAAATTCTCTTAACCCCTTCCATTCATACAAATGGATCAGTGCTCCAAGGGTAAATCCAACCAAGCTTGAAAATAGTACAGAAGCAAGTACAATAATTAAATATTGGATAACAAGTTTCTGCAAGGGTATCCACTCTACAAATCCCTTTTCGACATTCAAAACATCTTTCAACCATAGCTCAAGAATGCTAAATTCATTAATTAAAACTAAAAGAACTATTAATAGAAAGATTTCTTTGATCCACAACTTCTTTCCAAGATTGTTCCAAAATTCAATATTTTTTTTGTCATTCATTGATTTTCACCGCCAAAAGAAGTTAAAATGTCTTCAAATCGAAACTGAAAAACATTACCTCCCAGATTTACCATCAATTCACTATTGCTGTTCATCAGCATTGCAGAAAGTAGCTCTTTGCATGTGCTGTTCATCTTGAATTTCGTTAGTTCTGATAAATTTTTGAATTCTTGAATAGGGATAGAATTTCTGACAAGATCTTTTAAGGTGATTCTTTCTAGAAGCTCCAAGGTATAACTATTGCCGAGAAAATCCCAGACCGCATCTTCTGCTTCACGTACGATATCAAAAGGTCGTCCTTGGGCAACTACAGTTCCATTCTTCATTAAAACTAAAAAATCTGCCATACGAACAGCTTCACCTACATCATGGGTAACAAAGACCACTGTTTTTTTCAATTTGTTTTGAATTTCCAAAAAAGATTCTTGAAGTTGAAGTCGGCTCACGGGATCCAAGGCCCCAAATGGCTCATCCAACAAAAGAATTTCAGGGTCTGCTGCAAGAGCTCTGGCAACGCCTATTCTTTGAGCTTCTCCGCCGGAAAGTTGATGAGGATATTTTTTAGCAAAAGATTGATTCAACCCAACTAAATCCAGCAGTTCTTGAATACGGGCTGTTGTTTTATGCTTGGGCCAGTTCATTAAACGTGGGACTACAGCAATATTATCTTCCACACGCATGTGTGGAAATAATGCAGATCCTTGTATTGCGTAACCCATATTTCTTCTTAATAGTTCCGGCTTTATGTTTTCGATTGGATTTCCGCCTATTTCTATAGTTCCGGCTTCAGGTATCAACAAACGGTTGATCAGCTTTAATAATGTAGATTTTCCACATCCGGAAGGTCCCAAAAGCATGCACAGTTGGCCTTTTTTGATGGATAAGTCAAAACCCGAGAGAACAGCTTGGTCACCGTAGTTTTTATAGACATTTTTTATGTCAATCATAATGATCCTCCTTTAATTGTCGCTGTTTTACCATTTCTTCAAACCCTGTCATAATCAGATTAAGAGATATGGAAACAAGAACCACAAGCAGGGAAGCGACCACAACCAGGTCCAACGCAGATTGAGCCAATCCAAGGAAAAGCAAAGCTCCAAGACCGCCTCCGCCCACTAAACCGGCTAAAATTGTATTGGCTACAGTCTGAACCAGTGCAGTGCGAATACCCGTGTAGATGACAGGTAGTGCTAAGGGCATTTCAATCTGAAAGAAAATTTGAAAATTGGTCATGCCCATCCCACGAGCCCCTTCAAGCACTGAAGATGAGATGTTTCTAAAACCAGCTGTAAAATGGCTGGTCAAAGGTAACAGTGTATAAGAAGTCAAAACAATATAAGCAGGGAAATAACCAACTCCGCTGATCCCAAGTTCTTTTAGAAAAGGATAGGTTATAGCCAGCATTGAAAGAGGAATCATCAGCAAGCCTAACATTGACAAGGTAGGAACTACTTGAAAAAAGTTGGCAATCAGACTAACAGGACGTTCGATCCATTTTTTTTTATAAGCTCCGTAACCAAGAATAAAAGACAGAAAAATTCCAGTGGTTACGGCGTGTAGAGTAAGTTGCATATGACGAATGAACTCACTCCAAATTCGAGATCTTTGACTTGTTAGTTCACCCATTATGGAGATGGAATCAAGCCAACCCAGTTTAAATAACAGGGAAATGCCTGACAAGGAAACAGTAAATATCAATGATGGGATCCAAGATTTCAATTTAAGATCTTTAATATTGGCCTGTAGCTTCAGAGTCTTTTGTCGCAACAGAATAATGAACCCGCCCATGACCAGCCAGAATCCAATGCCCAGTGAAACTCTAAAAGAAGTTGATGTACCTATCAATAAGTTGGAAGAAGTTTTTCCTATTATTAAAATGAAAGCCCAAATTCCAAGAACCATGCATGATAATTCAATAAACAAGGATTTATTCTTAATGGATGATATCAGGAAAAGGAAAATTATTGAAATAAAAGCCACTAAGAGAAAGAGTGGTTCTTTCTCTATGGTAAAAATATTTAACGGTATGCCTGCAATAATTCGGTTAGGTCGTAAAATCAGGAAGGAAGGACTTATAAAGCCTGAAATAATCAAAAACATACCAAATCTTTCGATTCCTCCCATAGTATTAAAATCACTCCCCATTTAATCCAACAGACCTTTCTCTTTAAGATACTCTTCGGCGACGATTTTAGCATCTTCACCACCGAATGCCACTCGAGCATTTAAAGACTGTAAAGTCTCCAAATCCAAAGACTCAAATGTATCTGTGAAAAGATCTCGAAGTTCAGGATATAATTCGGCAACTTCGCCGCGCAATACCGGCGCAGGAAGGTATACTGGTGGAACGTTCTTAGAATCTTTAAGAACCAGCATATCCATTTCTTGAAGAGAACCGTCAGTTCCATACACCAGTGAAACATTTACACCGTCACTGCCATCATATAATGCCTTTAACATTTCTGCAGTGTTGCCGTGAGATAAAACAATCATTTGATCGGAAGTTAGTTGAAATCCATAAGCGTTTTGATAACCCAGAAGACCCATGGGGTTGTCTGAAAAACTTGCTGAGCAGATAAGTTTTACTTCGCCTCCATTTGTTACGTATTCAGCGAAATCTTCCATAGTACGAATGTCATTTTCTTCTGAAAAGCTTTTTGTTACTGCCAACATCTCAGTATTATTGGCTGGTGCCGGTGTCAACCATTCGATGTTATTTGTTTCCTTGTCAAAAGTTTGAACCGCTTCATAACCTAGCTGAGGATCGGACCAAACTGCGGCGGCGGCAACAGCTCCATAATATTGGCCGGAACCGGTGTAATCAACTACCAAATCAACTTCGTTAGACTCGAGGGCCTTTCTAAGTATATCTGGTGTTCCAAACCCAATTTTGTTTTCTACCTCAAAACCCGAATCTTCCATTAGAAGAAGCAACATGTTTCCTAAAATGGCTCCTTCAGAATCAATCATGGTAGCCACCGTTATAGGACCTTTTGTTGCATTGTCCGTAGTAGCTTGTGAGCAGGAAGATATTAAAATAATCATCATTACCAATATCAATACCAAGTTTCTTTTTTTCATGTCTTTACGTAAGGTTGATCTTATGATAACCTTACCCTCCTTCCAGTTTTATGGTACATACTTATTATTCCCAAAACATGAAAAATTATTCATAAAATTGAGTAGGTATCAAATTCATGGATATAAAATACAAACTATAAGCGTATCATTGGAATAATTGAAAATTTGGAATATAATTTGAGTATGGACATTAAGGTTTCTGCGGGCATGAAAAATAGAAAGATTGATTTAGATGTAAATTTGTTTTTTCTAAATATACCAGGAGGTGATTCAAGTGAATGAAATGAAATTTGTGTACGGACCAGTACCATCGAGAAGGTTAGGTATATCTTTGGGAATCAGCCCGATTCCGAAAAAAACCTGCAATTATTCTTGTATCTATTGTCAACTGGGGAGAACTGACCATATGACCAATAAACGTCGGATGTTTTATCCCGTGAAAGAAATCGTAAAAGAATTTGAAATGACTTTAAAAGCGAATATTAAATTTGATGCTGTTACTATCGTTGGAGAAGGTGAACCTACGCTATATCTGGGATTGGGTGAACTTATAGATGAAATAAAAAAAAGAACGGATAAACCGGTTGCGGTAATAACCAACGGGGCACTTTTTTATGATAAAAAATTAAGATCAGAACTGTATTGTGCTGATATTGTATTGCCTACTTTGGATGCGTATGATGCTGACACCTTTAAAAGAATAAATCGTCCCCACGGATCCATCGATTTTAAAATGGTCAGCTCCGGTTTGAAATTATTTTCAGAAGAGTATCAGGGACAGCTGTGGATCGAACTTATGTTGATCGATGGCATCAATGATGATGATTCATCCCTGAAAAAATACTCTGAAACTTTAGGAGAACTCAAGTATGCTCGGTTATATATAAATACTCCTGTAAGACCGCCGGCTGAACCGTACGTAAAAGCAGTCGAGCGCGAGAAAATGGATCATGCCGTCGATGTTCTGGGAGGTATTTCGATTGACTTACTTCAATCACAAGGATTTCACAGCGAAATTGAGAATGATTATGAGGCAATAATTAGTATCATAAAGCGACATCCTATGAATCAATTTGAAATTGAGGGATTTTTAAGTTCCAGAGACTGCAAAAATATAGATGCTATATTGTGTGACTTGAAAAAGGACAGCAAGGTCATTTCGCTAAATTATAAAGGATATGATACCTACAGGTTGAAATAAATTCTAAACCTTCACGCACTTAATTCAAAAAAAGTACATGAAGGTTTAGATTGTGGAGGACTCTATACCGCTAAGGATCAAAGAATATCAACCAATTTTTTTTCGATCACCTGCATAATGTCATCCATTTCAGCAAGTTTGCCTTTTCCAAAATCTCCACAAGCCAGCCTGCCTTCTGCAGGATCTACTATGATTACGCCATATTTTTTTAATTTCTCAATGTTGTCCTTTAAAATTGAGTTGTTCCACATTGCCGTATTCATAGCTGGAGCTATAATAACAGGGGCTTTTGTTGCCATGACTGTAGTTGTTAGCATATCGTCAGCCAATCCATTGGCCATTTTTCCAATGAAATTTGCACTGGCTGGTACGACGACAAATAAGTCAGCAATTTGAGCAAGTGAGATGTGCTCCACACTAAATGTGGCGGTCTTTTCAAACATGTTTGTGACAACTTTATGGGATGAAAGTTTCTGAAAAGTTAGTGGAGTAATAAATTCAGTGGCATTTCTTGTCATGATTACGTGGACATCAAATCCCTTCTTAACGAGACGACTGACTAAATCGGCTGATTTGTAACACGCAATTCCGCCAGTAACCCCCAATATTATCGTTGGCTTTTTCATATGATCTCCTTTTTTGAAAGTATTTCTACGATTCCATTTGCAATTCGTTCCTTGGTTTCAAATGTTCCGATGATGTTTCCGATTTTATCGATAAGGATGCCCTCATGCCTGTTGTTTTTTATGGAGTTGGCATCGTTTGCCAGAACAAGATCGGATCCACTTTCTCTAATTTGATTGTTTGCGGCAGCCAAGAGATCCTCAATACTGCACTCTTGCAACAATTTAAAACCAACCAAGAACGTACCAGGACTAATTTTTTTGACTAAGTTTATAATTTTTGGAGTGCGTTTCATAAACACGCAAATATCGTCGTTTGAAGGTATTTTTCCATTTTGTTGCATGTTAAGATCCTGAAAATAATTTTTGATTTGTTTTTTACAGGCAGTTTGGGAGTACAACTTAATGTCAAAGATGTGCCGAGCTAAATCATCCATGGTCAGATATCCATACATGGAAAAATCAGAAATAGCCATACAGTGTATAAATAAATCGATCTTTTGATGCAGAAGAAGTTTCTCGGTGACCTCTTTTACATCAAAGACTGTGTTTGCTGTGATTAATTCGATCTTGGAAGAATTATTTTCCATTGTAGGCAGTATACAGTTTTCTGCATGAACGTAATAGATTTTGATATTTTGATCATATTTACTTCCGTAGTCCATCAGCTTTTCAGCTATCAGGCTACTAAGGCTTCCTGTTGAAAGGTTGGTTATCTTTCTTACCCCATCAATGTTTTCAGATGTTCCACCACCTGTTAAAATTACTTTTATCATGTTATCACTCCATTTTACCAGGTGTTTCTTTGTGTTTTACACTGGATATTTTATTGTTTTTGTCCAAAATACAAATGACAGGCGAAAATGCAAGCGCTTCTTTCTTATCTATGGCAGCGTAAGAAATGATTATGACTAAATCTCCCTTTTGTACTAGTCTTGCAGCAGCACCATTGACACAAATCACTCCTGAACCTGCTTCTCCGGCAAGCGTATAAGTTTCAAATCTTGCACCATTATTTATATTTACTACTTGAACTTTTTCTCCTGGAAGGATATCCGAAGTTTTCAAGAGGTCTGTATCAATAGTGATACTGCCTACGTAATTTATATCAGCATCAGTAACTGTGGCTCTATGAAGCTTTGATTTAAACATTGTTATCAACATGACGTCACCTCTTTTTTTAAGGTGATGTTATCAATGAGTCTGACATTTTTAAACTTAACTGCGACAGCTACCAGTGCATCACTTTGTACTTGATCGATTTTCACCAGATTTTTTTTATCCACGATATCTGCGTAGTCTATTTCTCCATGGGTTATTTTAAAAAGGTTGTATCGTAGTATTTGGAGCAAGTACGTTGTATCAAGGTTTCCATTTAAAAACTCCATTTTTACTTCTTCTAAAGCCTTAAATATTAAAGGAGCTTGTGATCTTTCTTCTGGGAGTAGGTTGGAGTTTCGTGAACTTTTGGCCAGTCCGTCTGATTCTCTTACAGTTGGGCATTCCACTATAGAGACGTCAAAAAACAACTCAGCCGCCATCTTTTTAATAACCGCCACTTGTTGAGCATCCTTTTCACCGAAATAAGCACGATCCGGTCGAATGATGTTGAAAAATTTAGTAATTACTGTTGCGACTCCTTTGAAGTGACCAGGTCTGGCAGTTCCGCACAAGTTTGCTACGATATCTCCTTCCGTCTCAACAATAGTAGAGGAATTCAACGGGTAGATTTCCTCTGATGAGGGGTTGAAAAATATGTGAGTTCCTGCAGCTTTGGCCAAGACCATATCTGATTGAAGATCCCTAGGATAGGTTTCAAAATCCTCTCCTTGTCCAAACTGGGTCGGATTAACGAATACAGTAGTTACAACCAAGTCGTTTTCTAATATGGCTTTTTTGATCAGGGACAGGTGGCCTTCATGCAAAAATCCCATGGTTGGAACGAAACCAATTCGCATATTGTTATAATTTTCTTTTATATGCTGCTTAAGATCTGTCACAGAGTATATTACATCCATTTAGTACCTCTCCTTTAAAGCATTTATTATGTCATCGTCCATGGTAAAAGTATGTTTAACTTCAGGAAAGGTGGAAGATTGGACTTCTTTGATGTATTTCTGGGTAGCATTTTCCATTATAAGTCCCAAATTCGCATATTGTTTTGAAAACTTGGGAGATTGTCCACTGAACATTCCCATAAGATCGTGCATTACCAGTACTTGCCCATCGCAGTACCTTCCGGCACCGATGCCGATAGTGGGGATGGAAATGGTTTCAGAAATAAGTTTGCTGAGTTTTTCTGGAATTCCCTCCAAAACAACAGCAAAAGCTCCTGCTTCCTGTACTGCTATGGCATCCTGAAGTACGGCCTCAGCCCGAACCAAATCTTTTCCTTGAACTTTAAAACCGCCAAACACGTTGACTGATTGTGGTGTTAGGCCGATATGACCCATAACAGGGATTTGAGCATCAACGATGGCGCAAATTTTGTCGCGAATGTTTTTTCCGCCTTCTAACTTGACGGCTTGAGCTTTTCCTTGCTGAATAAGACGTCCAGCATTTCTAACCGACTCTTCCACACTTATTTGGTAAGTTAAAAAAGGCATATCTCCAACAACAAAGGCTCTGTTTGCTCCTTTACGGACGCATCGACAATGATATATCATATCATTTATGGTAACTTCCAAAGTAGAATCCAATCCTTGCACAACCATTCCAAGGGAATCACCGACCAAAAGGACATCTACGCCAGCTTCATCAAAGATTTTCGCAGTGGAAAAATCATAAGCTGTCAGCATGGAAATCTTTTTATTCTCTTTCTTGTACCGAACAAAAGTTTCTACGTTAAATTTGTTGTTCATATCAGATCACCTCTTAAAATATTTTCAAAATCTTTACCATTCATCTGCGCGGTCAAGCGTCCCAGGTTTGTGTAAAAATCAAGTAACTGTTCATCATGAGTAGCTAGGGAATCGATATGCTTCTTGATAGTTTCGCCATCCCCTCGAGCAATTGGTCCGCTCAAAGCCAAAGAACCTTTCTTTTCGAAATTTTCCAACGTTGCTTGGATCAAGGGCATGAAGACTCTTTTAGATAAATCATCTTCCCAACCTACGAACTCCAGCATTTTAAAGCCGAAATAGAGCAAGGTAACGAGGTAATTGGAAAGGACACAGGCGCCGCCATGGTATAGGACCTTATCTTCTTTTTTGATTTTTATAGCATTTAAATTGGTCGTGCTAATCATGTTCTCGAAGTCATTTAAGTTTTTTTCATTTCCTTCATGGGTGAACCAGGCTTTCTCAATTGTGTGACATGGAATCTCCTTGTGGGGAAATGTCATAACAGGATGAAAAGAGTAGCACCCACATCCATTGTCGTCAAAGGTTGCAAAAATCCCGGAATCAAGCGCACCACTTAAGTGAACAAGTAAATGTTTTTTTGTAATTTGTCCGGACTTATAAAGACGATCGACAATTTCAGCAAGAGCGTTGTCTGGCACAGTAAGAAAAAGGATGTTGCTGACACGGGCGATCTCTTCAATATTAGTAAAAACCAGAGAATCAGTTTGCTTTGCAGCATATTTACTGGAAGTCCAACTTCTGCTGTAATAGCCAGTTAATTGGAGACCCTTGTTGTTAAAAAAGCGTCCCATGGAAACGCCGACATTTCCGGCGCCTATAAATCCGATTTTCATATTGAGCTCCTTTCTTATCACTTTTATTTTTTTAAAAAAAAAAGCCTCCCGCCATTTAGCAGAAGACCTTAGTATTCATAAGCACAACAAAACAGACGTCATCATATATCAAATTTACGGCGACGTTTTGAAGGTAGAAGTTATCAGGTCTCTGTCCCATTTGGGGATCAAAGCGGTTTTTGTAACGATGCTTGACTATTAAGATACAACAAATTAAAGTAAAAAGCAATGGTTTATACTCAATCATCATAAGATTTCTATGCATGTATAAAGTTCAAGTTTATCATATAAGATCGATGTTGATCATAACAAAGGCTGAATTGACTTTTCTAGAAAGTGCTGAATGTAAATCAAGAACATTTAAAGAAGTAATACTGTAGTTGATTTTGAGACGAGTAATTGTAGTAGGTTAGTTTAATATGGTAAATTATGCAAAGATTGATTTTGAATTGATCGGGTATAAATATATCGTCATTGGTATTCAGTCCTAAAATTTTAAGTAAACGATTTGTCTTAATTAAGGAGGAATCAAAATGAGACGTTTCAAGGTTGCTTTTTCAATTGTCATGGTGATTTTTATGTTGATGACATCAGTAGCATTTGCAGCTCCTAAAGAAGGTGTGATTTATACAGCACTGGGAGATTCAATAGCATTTGGTACCGGTGGGACGGGAGGCGTGGGGTATACTGATTATTTTAATGAACATCTGACAAGAATATACGGTGAAGGTGTATATCTTAAACTTGCCCAAAATGGACTTACAAGCTCTGATCTATTAGGGTCGCTATCCGATACAGACGATGCATATGGAGTACAGGCAGCAGTCGGCGCTTCAAATGTGATAACTGTAAGCATAGGCGGAAATGATCTTTTGAGTCCATTTTTAGAAGCTTTCGGAACACTCGTTATAGAGAATTATTATATATATCCTTCAGGCATCGACATTCAAAGTTTAATGGCAGATTTAGAGGGATGGCAGGAAAATCCATCTGATCCCGCTTATACTCACTTCAATGTTTTATTGGCGGATTTAGAAGTAACTTTCATTTCAGCTGTTGAAGAATTCGGCTTAATCAATTGGCCGTCCATAATACAAAATTTAAGAACAATCAATCCATCTGCTGATATCTATGTCAATACGGTTTATAACCCATTTGTAAATGTTCCCATACTTCACGACGCCGTCGATATTTTTGTTCAAGGGTTGAATACATCAATAAAAGGATATTCAGGAATCTACGGATACAAGGTAGTGGATGTTTATTCCAAATTCGAAGAATACGGAAATCCTATAAAACTTGCAGTTGGAGACTTAAGCAACTTAGCCGAGTTTACTACTAATCCGAGTACAGTTCCCGTACCACTTCATCCAACCGATATGGGATATAAATTGATATTCAATATGCATAAAGATCTAATGAGGTAAGGGCATGTCTTAAATCAAATCAAAAATAGAGACCCTGCGAATTTAAAATGGATCCTATAAAGTAGACAGTTAATATAAAGGGTATACTGCCCAAAATTAACAGACTCTGCTTTGTAGGATCTTTTAGTTATACTTAAATTACAAAGTTAAGGGAGAGCTGCCATGGGGAAAAATCATTTTGCTGAAGAACAGCAGCTTTAACTTAGCAAGAATCCGTGCATGGCGAAGGCCATGAAAACAGACAATCTTTCTGACAACCTATTAAAAGAGTTTCAAATAGTAAATTTCTAACTGTAGACTTTGTACTAGAAACAGTGAATATGCTTGTTCGAGATCACGGCATTTTATTAAGCAACAGACCATTCTAGATTAATGATCGTTACCAATGAAACTTAGCCAAATTATCTCCAAGTAAGTATGCTGACTACTTAAAGGCTGGTGAATATCCAATAACGACATAGAAAATACCCTCACATCACTTTTATGACATGAGGGGAACCTTTTAGTCTCTATTTTTTTCGTTATTAGAAAACCCACTATTCACACTATTTATCAAACTTTCCATCAAGTAATTCATTGTATCGGTTACTGGTGTTTCATTTAGAGTGATAACTACATATTCGTCTGAGACTTTAAAATTTGTCACCGGTTTTAGCAACAAATTTTGCGGCAGATGTTCCGGATTCCCCGAGTAAAATCCTATAGCCATATTAGCACTGCATAAATCGAATTGTATATTCAGTTCAGATGGATTTATAAAAAGCTTTGGTTCTATACCTAATGAATTCAAAGTATTTAATGTTAACGAGCACTTAGTATCCGTATTTAAGGCGATTATTCGCTCTCTTTTGAGATCGTTGATAGTTATTGACTCTTTTGCAGCAAGTGGATGTTCTTTGTTTATTACAGCATATACCTCAGATCTGAATTTGAGCAGAGTTTTTAGTTCGGAATGAATTATGGGAGATGTCGTAAAAGCGAGATCGACTTCTTTAGAAAGTACTGCATTTTCACATTCTTTGTCTTGGTATCGTTTTAATATTATGTTGATGTCGGGATAGTCCAACATGAATTGACTAATGAAATTTTTCGGTAGCATGTAGAAAATGCCCTCAGCATAACCAAGGTAAAGAGATTTCTTTTTGTTGTTTGATAATAAACGAATTTGCTGATGCATTAGTTGATATTCATTGAGAATTACCATGGCATGATCTTTAAATTGTTTTCCATATTCTGTGATTACTAAACCATTAGTTGTTCTATCGAACAATGGAAAACCTATTTCGTTTTCCAGACTCTTTATTGCTTTGCTTAATCCTTGCTGAGAAATGTGTAGGTTTTTTGAAGCCTTTGATGTGCTTTTTTCCTTGCAAATTTCAATGAAAAACTCCATATGTCGAATGTTCAATCTATCATCCCCTTATATATATAACTACATTTTAAAATACATTAAGCAAATGTACAACTAATAGTTGTGCAATTAGCAACAAATAGAAGTTTTACATTACTTGGTTGTTGTTTTAATATGTGATTGTAAATTAAATATCAAACTATAATGAAAAGGTGGGAAAAAATGAAAAAATCAACAAAAAAGGTTTATGCAGTGATCCTTGTTTTATTCTTGTTAGTTCCATTATTTGGATGTCAGAGACAAGAAAAAACTTTCACTTCAGAAGCTAAGGGATTTGGGGGAACAATTACGGTAACAGGCACATTCAAAGGGGATGAATTAACTAACATACAAATTGAAGCACCGGATGAAACTCCGGCAATCGGTGGCAAGGCAGCAGAAGTGTTGGAGGTGGAAATTTTTGATTTGAAATCAGCCAAAGTAGATGGGATTGCGGGAGCCACTTACACCAGCAATGCAATAATACAAGCGGTGGAAGATTTGTTTGCGCAAGCTCAGGGATCAGATGGAGAAAATGTAACAATAAATATGAATCCTGGAACTTACACTGGCTTTGCTAAAGGATATTCAGGAGAAATAGTCGCAACAGTCACCGTGTCCGAAGATAAAATAGAAGAGATCAAATTAGAGAAAAAAGTAAATGAAGATCACATTATTACAACTGATTCACCCATGTTTATTCTACAAACAGTGGCAGTGGATGACTTGGACCAAATATTTTATGACGTTCAAGAATTGCTTCCTGAAAGAATTATTGATGCTCAGTCATTGAGTATTGATGGTATTACCGGTGCTACAGCAAGTAGCAACGGTGCCATACAAGCTATTAAAAATGCAATTAAAGAAGCAGGTCAAGATCCAACAGGATTTGATCGCGAAATCGTTAAAAATACATCTGAAGAAACATATGATTGTGATATTGTAGTAGTTGGAGGAGGAACATCAGGAACTACCGCCGCAGCTCAAGCTACCGAGCTTGGCGCAAAAGTAGTTTTAATCGAAAAATCGGCAAGGCTTGGAGGCACCGGGGGTCTTTCAGCGGGACCAATGGGTATGAATTCCTCAGCACAAGTTGAACAAGGGTATGGAGTAGATGAAGAGTTTAAACAGAACTACTATGATCATTATGAAGAATTGATGAATTGGTCTATCAAAGGATCATTATTTAGCAAGATGATAAGTAAATCAGGAGAGACCATAGACTGGCTGGTTGACAAGGGTTTTAAAATTGAACCGGATACGTCTTTTTTTGCAGTATCTCATGGAGGAGCTCAATTGATTAATGCATATACAAGTCTTCCGTATATGGGCATGGAAACGAGAGGATACTTTGAAAATATGGTCAAGGATGTAGATACAATTTTGACTGAGACGACTGCAGAAGAACTGATTAGAGATGAAAGTGGGAAAATCACGGGCGTAAAGGCTGTCAAATACGATGGTTCTACAGTTACCGTAAATGCAAAAGCTGTCATAATGGCAACAGGTGGTTTTGCAGGAAATGAAGAAATGCAGCAGGAAAAGCTTGGAGCCGTGTACAGTTTGCTTGGCCTTAAGCAAAACGATGGTTCAGGTTTGAACATGATGCTTGAAGTTGGAGCGAATGAGTACAATGCTTCTACGATCTGTACTCATGCAATAGGTGTTCCTGCCGAAGTAACAGATTTCAATGGCTTTGACAGTGCAATCCCTTATTCATTGTTGACAACTTCCGCACTATTGCAAGTTAATGATCAGGGAGAGCGCTTCATGAACGAAGAGGTTCAGGATTATGATATGACAAGAGGTTCGGTAACACACTCGATGCAGGGTTCTTATTTCTATGTATTGTTATCGCAAAAACAAGTAGATGAAATTTCGAAATCTGGGACAAGTGCTGTCGGACAAAACTACGATCCAATGGCCTTTAGTTTTCAGTACAATACCATAGGCAAAGATATACCTATGAGCAATATTCAAGCTGTTTTAGACCAGGCTATAAATCAGGAATTAGCATATAAGGGTACTCTTGAAGTAATTGCTGAGAAGATTGGTGCTGAGCCTGAAATATTGAAAAATAATGTGTATGCTTATGATGAAATGTGTAAAGAAGGAAAAGATTCATTGTTCGGTAAAACTGTCAGCTCAGCAAATATAATAGGAGAAGGACCTTATTATGCAGTGAAGGGAACGACAGTAGCTTACTGCACCAATGGTGGCGTTGAAGTGGATACCAGATGCCAGGTTTTAAATACTGAGGGTGAATTGATTGAAGGGCTGTACGCCGTGGGAGTGGAGTCGCAAGGTAATATCATGGACGGAGTTTCTTACACCAATGTATCTGGGATAAACTTGTCATGGGGATTTAATTCAGGAAGAATAGCAGCTAAGAATGCAATGGAGATAATAGCTGGAAATTAAAGTAAAAATATGACATAATAAAATTTAAATAACAGCAAAGCATACGCAGGAATCTTGTGACTTATGGTCAAAGGATTCCTGTTTTTTATCAGGCAATTGCTAGATTTAATCATTAGGAATTAATAGTATTGATTTTAAAAACCAATTATGATAAACTATGAGTGAGCGCTCGTTCAACGGAGGAAATAAAAATGAAAAAAGAACAAATCATTCTAAAAGCCATAGAGATCCTTGCAAAAAAAGGTTATGCCAATACTACTACAAGAATGATATCGGAAAGAGCAGGGATAGCTGTAGGCAGCCTATATACACATTTTAAAAGCAAGGATGCCATATTGGATCACATTTTTCAAAATGAATACAAGAAACGTGCAGTTTATATTGACCACTTAAAAGAAAAAGAATGCAAACACATAGAAAAAATTGGTATGTTTTTGGATTTTCATTTTGATGAATTGGGAGAAAACAGGGATTTGATGACCGTTTTGGTTCGAGAAAGTGCAAATCCGGAATTGCAGCATCTGGATGGGGTGAAAGAGTTCACGGAGCAACTACCGCTATTTTTCAAATCGATTTTAGAAAAAGCCATGGAAAATGGTGAGATAAGGAAACTGAATGCCGATCTGACAGCAGAAATAATATTCAGTACCATACGAGGAACAGTTTGTGGAATGGCTGCAAAAAGCGAGATTCAAGAATTGGAAAAAATCAAGAAGGAATTAAAAAAATTTATTAACAATGCAGTAAAAAATCAGGAGGAATTTAAATGAAAATTATTAGAATGCATGAAGTAGAAGGAAAGATAAATATGAGAGGTGTTATGGCAAAAGAGCTGATTAATCACGACACAACAAGAGTTATGAATCTAGTTCTTAATCCAGGAGATGCGGTGCCGGAACATGAAGTACCTGTGGATGTATTCTTTTATATAGTCTCCGGAAAAGGTACCATACAAATCGGAGATGAGAAGGCTGTAGTCAAAGAAACGGATATAGTTTTGTGCCCGCCAAATGTAAAAATGGCTTTGTGGGCAGACCAGGGTGAAATCTTCAGTGTTTTAAACGTGAAAACACCTAACATGAAATAAGATAGGAGTAGTAATAAATGAATGTAGAAATCAAATGGATCGGGAAACAAAATTTTATTGGAAATGATTCAGATGGTCGATCAGTGATGATCAGTCCAAATAAAAGTGAAGAAGCTATAACACCACCGGA
Organism: Alkalibacter mobilis; assembly: GCF_015594845.1. Lineage (GTDB taxonomy): Bacteria > Bacillota > Clostridia > Eubacteriales > Alkalibacteraceae > Alkalibacter > Alkalibacter mobilis. The sequence continues at coordinate 16,129 of NZ_JADNRK010000026.1, forward strand.
TCTTTTACTTATGAGTCTTGGTAGTTGTACTGGATTATTCATGTTACCTGCTGCCAAGTCTATGGATGTTGAATTAGAGGATTTTGAAGTCAGCCTTAAGGGAACAAAATCAGAGACACCACCAAAACTATTCGACAAAATACATATTCACGTCAAATTAAAAGGTGATATGACAGAGTTGGAAGCGAATGAAATTTTAAAAAAATCTCACGAAAAATGTTTTGTTTTGCATAGCTTAAACCCTAATATACAAATTGAAAATAGTATAACAATAGTAAAATAAGAAGAAGGCATGAACTTGGGTTAAAATAACCGATGTTCATGCCTTCTTCTGGATCGCTGACAATAAATGTTTCAATCACTGTCAGTCAACTTCTGCAATAATTCACGAACACATGTTTCTTGATTCACGCTGGTGAGGATTATCAAATGATCTTCAGGTTGTATCTTTGTTAAACCATTGGGTGTGATATCTTTGCCATGTCTGCGTATGGCTATAACTAGATTTCCTGAAGGAAGACCAAGATCCTTTAGATAGCAATTTTCGATTTTTGAACCGTGGTGAACAATAGTATCAATTGTGACTTTTTTAAAGTCATCCTGTTCATCCTTGTGGTTTACCTTCTCTTTGAGTTGCAAATCTAGAAGCGAGTCGTAAATGGGAGCGCTCTTTAATAAATCAGCGGTTACATATGCCACGATTGAAACAGCTGTAAGTGAGGATAATTGGCTGAAAGAACCTGTCATTTCTGTCAATAAAATTACGCCAGTAATTGGTGCTCTTACAATAGCTGTAAAGAAACCTGCCATAGCCAATATTACAAAATTATAAAATAAATCAGGATCCATTCCTAAAGCATTTATGGTAATATTGGCAAAAATACCGCCGATCAAGGATCCTATTACGAGAAGAGGGAAAAATATTCCTCCGGGTACGCCTGAACCAAAGCTAATCATCGAAAAGAAAAATTTTACGACAAGCACCAGTAGCAGCCAACGTAAACTGTTGCTTGAATTTAATGACTCGACGATGTGTTCTCCTCCACCCAATACGATTGGGAACGTCAAACCTAAAATACCAGCTACAATAAAAGGTATGATAAATTTTAAGTTTGCATTGTAGGCAGCAATTGTTTTATAAATGCTCATTGTCTTTATAAGAATATAATTATAAAATGCTCCGAAAGTTCCTACTATTACACCCAAAACAACAATTATCCAGTAATTATTTAAAGGAACGACGTTGTTTAATGTAAAGTTGAATATTGGATCCAACCCAAAGAATATGGTTGCTATAAAATCTGCGGTAACGGCTGAAGTTATAGTTGCTAATAATATAGTCGGAGAGAAATACTTGAAAATTTCTTCAAGTGCAAACATCACGCCGGCCAAAGGAGCATTAAAAGCTGTTGCCAAACCTGCGCTTGCACCACTGGCAATCAAGATTTTTCTCTCAGTTCGGGTATTTGAAAGTCGTTCTCCCAGACCATGTGCAGTTGCAGCCCCAAGCTGAATGGAAGGGCCTTCTCTCCCCACAGACAAACCTGCCAGAATGGAAACGGTACCACCAATGAATTTAGTGAGTAAAGTGGAAATCCACGGATATTTAAAATAACCCATTATTTGACCTTTTACTTGAGGGATGCCGCTTCCACCGATTTGAGGATTTCTTTTTACCAAATGACCGACAAACCAGCCTAAGGCTCCCAAACACATAAATAAAGGAAAAATCAACAATTGATTTTCTCCTATAAAATTGTAAAGTGAATTACTTAACTTTTCAGCAGATGTTAAAGCGAGACGATAAAATATGGTGACTAAACTGACACCGATCCCTATTAAGATGCTCTTAAAAACAATGGGCAATCTTTTGTTGTGAGTTTGAATTGTACTGCAGTAATCATTTTTAATAGTCATTTTTTTCTCCTGTTCAATGTAGAAGTGCAAAAATAATTTTATCACACTTAGTTGATTGAAACCAGAAATGGATATAAATTAAATATACTCGAGTTTTAAATTAAGTGAAAATACAGTTTGAGGTTTTTTAGATTGGAGGGTGGCGATTATAAAAAAATATAATATTCTAAATTTATCGGGAATGCCTACGGGAGTATATTCATCCAACTGCATAATTAATAAAAATATTGATTGGGCCATTACAAGAAAATTTAAAGATTTTGCTAAGAACCATTGTGGGGCGGTACTTGTAACAAATCTGGCAATTTATTTTTCCAGTTCAGGATATAAAAATCTGATTGTTGATGACAGCGTTTCGAACACTTTCAATTTTGTCCACAAAATTGTTGGAAATGGACCTGTTATTAAATTATCGAGCAAGGCAAGAACATACTTTGCCGAAAGGGGCTGCGATTTGCATTACAAACGTGTAAATTCATATGAAAAAATAAAAGAAGCTGTCAATAGAGGTAATCCTTTAGGCCTTTTGTTGTCAAATGGATTTACAAACTGGCATTGGGTAATGGTCGTTGGATGGAGAGAATACGAAACGGGTGATAACTACCTAAATATTGTTGATGGTTGGAATAATTCAATCAACAGGTTTTATAAAATAAACTCAAGATCTATATGGTGGATGGCAACAGAATATTGGATCGGAAAATCATAATATCAGGGCATTTAAATCTAGAAAGATTACATTTGGATCAATCTGTTAGATGATTTATGATGGTTCGTTTGCAGCAATAGATGGTAATTGGCTATATTATTACAAAGACGATAATTGGCTATATAGATCCAATCTCGATGGATCTGAATCAGAAAAATTGAATAAGTTTTAGTGATAAAATTGACTATATTGCATTACTACAGCTATTAAAGAGACTTTTAGTAGATACTAATGATATGATAAAATAGTAACAAAAAACAGGATACTATAAGCCTGCGAATATCCTTGGAGGCGAAAAAAATTGAAAAGAATGGTTGTAATGTTTATTGTGTTTGGGCTGATTATAATTACTTCAATTTCGGGATGTACATCTGATGAAATCATCCTTTTGGAAGAGTTGCATTTAGGCGAAAGTTATTTTGATGAGTCCTCAATCTTCATTTCCGGATCAGGAATTTATAAGATACCAATAAATTGCGTACCTGGAAAAATCAGAATACGAGTTTATGATGAATCAGATGGCATAAACTCCAAAAATGAAAATATCGTATTATCTATCTACGATGAAAATGATGATCTAATTGAATCAACTGACGGCAGTCCATTGTCAGATTTATCATTGACGACAGATTTACAGGGTGAAGGTATGATTTTGTGCGAAAGCAATAAGGGGGAGATCAGTTTAGGCATTGCATATGCATCGATCGAATCAAAGAACGTAATGGAAATCGGTAAAACAGTGCCATTGCTAACTTCAACTTCAGGCACAGCTGTTTACAAAATAAACTTATCGGAAAATCAACTTGTAAAAATATCCGGGAAAACTGCGTTTTTGCCGGAGGAAGATTGTTCTTTTTCCATAAATGACGGTAATAAGTTAATTGTTGCTGATGTTGATATTCATTCTACAGAATGGAATTCCAGATATGTATACATGAAAGCAGGTTCTTATGATATTACCTTTGAAAACTTGGATAAAGATTCCATATGCCAAGGATCTATTGATTTTAATGCCGACTATTATCCGGTAAAAATGGGTGGATACAGCCAAGAGGAAGCCATTAAGGGTACAGAAGAAATAAACCTTGGCTTTATCGATGATAAGGAACAATGGTTGTTTTACGATCCTCAGAAAGACCTTCATTTAACAGCAACCGTATGTGGACTGGATGATTATTATGATAGAGAGACTTATTTTAATTTGGAAGTTTACAACAGCATTGGTGAATTAATGTATTCCAATGGAAGAGACATGTCGATTGCAGATTTTATATTGCCAGGAGATGGAAACAGGTATTACGTCAAGCTGTCTCTTCAAGACTCTGTCAATGGAGTGGTTAAAGTCAAGGAGGCCAAATAATGCCACTGAAAATAATAAAAGATGATATTACGAAAGTAAATACAGACGCCATAGTCAATGCGGCAAATTCGACTTTGCTTGGCGGAGGTGGTGTAGACGGAGCAATACACCGCGCTGCCGGGACAAAATTGTTGGAAGAGTGTCGTAAACTGAATGGTTGCAAAACAGGCGAGGCTAAAATAACAAAAGGTTACGATCTCCCCGCGAGGCATATAATACATACTGTTGGTCCCATATGGAATGGTGGAAAAAGCAACGAAGATAAACTGTTGGCGGACTGCTACAAAAACTCACTGATTTTAGCTAAAGAATACGATCTGAACAGTATAGCATTTCCCTTGATATCTTCGGGAGCATTCGGCTACCCTAATGAAGATGCAATTAAAATCGCCATTTCTGAAATTGAAGAATTTTTGTTGGAAAATGATATGATGGTATTTCTCGTGCTATATGACAATTCAACATTCAAGTTGGCGACAAAACTTTATTCTATTAAAAAAAGCGTATAAAAAACATAATAGACAGGGAAATTCACTAATATAACGTTGAGAAAATTTCCAGAGTGCATTATTTGTCATATAACCGGGTATAAATAATTTAAAGTTCATGGAGGTGCATTATGGATATATTTAAATTTTTAAGCGAACAAATCAACGATAAAGGCACGTTAAGCAAATTAGGAGACTCTGTAGGAGCAAAACCGGAAGAAGTACAAAAATTGACTCAAATGGGAGTGCCTGTATTGCTGCAGGCGATGGGTCGAAATGCCAGTACAAAGCAGGGTGCGGAATCATTGGCAGGGGCTCTGAATCAGCATCAAGATGATAATATTGACGATATTCAAGATTTTCTTGATAACGTTAATAAAAACGATGGAGAAAAGATGTTGCAACATATTTTCTCTGAAAACAAAGATCGAGTTCAAAACAATTTGGCAAAAAAGACAGGTTTGGAATCAAACCAAGTTACAGGTTTGTTAACTCAATTGGCTCCTTTGCTGATCGGAGCTTTGGCTCAGCAAAAGAAAGAGAAAAACCTTGACCCTACCGGTGTAGCCGGATTGCTGGGGGGGTTGACCAAACAAAGAGGTGGCGGTTTGATGGACATGGTTTCAAATTTGTTAGACTCGGATGATGACGGCAGTATTGTGGACGATGTTGGTAATCTATTGAAGGGTTTTTTGAAAAAATAGGAAAAATAAAATGTAAATCATGTAAGTCTTTGCAGGTAATGATAAAAAATGTATTTAACATCAAATAAAATACTGACCTAGTGAGGTGTGAAATGGCAAAAAAATCTTTCAATGAAAAATTGAATGACAACAAGGATATGCCGAAAATTGTTGAAATAACAGATCCAAAGGCTATAAGCAGATACGGGGGGACTAAAATGCTCATAGCCCCTCCTTTGGCATATGATTCTGTAATGAAAAAAGTGCCCAAGGGCAAAGTTATAACATCGGATTATATTAGGAGTTGCCTCGCTGAACAAAATGGCGCAGATTATACGTGTCAATTAACAGCTGGGATCTTTATCAATACTGTTGCCCGTGCATCGGATGAAAGAAAGTCGGATATCACTCCATATTGGAGAACACTAAAAAAAGATGGGGAATTAAATGAAAAATACCCGGGCGGCATAGACGGACATAGGTCATTGCTTGAAATGGAAGGACACACCATCGAACAAAAGGGTAAGAAATACTTTGTAAAAAATTATAAAGATCATTTGTTTGTTCTTTAGTAGGGATCAAAAATTTAAAGCAACTTATTTTTTGGAGCGATCATCTCTGTCTTATGCCAGAGGTGATTTTTTAATGCCTAAAATTTAAAAAATCTTTTAAAGATTGTATAAATGAATTAAACTATAACAATAAAGGCCGATTAATCTTAGTAAAAGATCAAATAATCAAATGATTTGATCAAATCAAATTCAATGGGGGATGGTCATGAGAACAGGACTTAAAGTTTTAGTATTTGTATTTATATTTATTTTTGCATTTAGTGGATGTGCTCCCAAAAACACATCATCTGATTATGAAAGTTTGAATAACGAAACAATGAGATTAACAGAACTGTCAGAGGATGAATATCTAGAAATGATCGGTGGTGAAACATTAGGTGATTATATGGCTGCAAGTCCCTTTTATATAAGTGACAGCATAAAAGGGCTATTTAAAGATCAGAGTTACTTTGAACTTCATGCTAAAAAGGTAGAGGATCTAATGGTGCGTTCTCTTAGGATCAAAGGAAATTTGGACATAGCACTGATTCCTGAGTTGGATAATGCCGTGTTTAAAGTGCTTCAAGGGTACGAAATGGCAGCAACATACGATCCCTTATATAAAAGTTTGTATGAAGACCTATCTTCAGAATATGAAAATGAAATTGTTCAAATAAGCATTTTATCTGCTCAATTGAAAGAATTTATTGATTCCGATGAAACGAATAAATATTTAAGTGCCTGGGATGATTATTTGCAGGTTTATAAAAGTGTGGAACTTGGTGATAGAGTCATGCAAATGCTGGGAAGATTGATCAATGATGGTGTATCTCTTGATGAAGAATACGAAATCAAGGGTATTGGTGATGAAGGATCAAAGTACATTATTGACGATATGATGCAAAGTCTGGAATACCTTGAATATCAAAACTACACTTTTCAAAATACAATCGAAGAGATAGAAGCAATAATGATTGGTCTCGAAGAATTGGAAAAGGGAGACGCATACTTGATGATGACTCTGATGCAAGGGATCATCGAATTTTCTGATGAAATATCACCTGCAATCCAGCAGCTTGCAATAAAAGATGGAATTACTGAAGAAATGCTGGAACTTGTGAAAAACAGCAACGAGTTTCAAACCGAAATGGCCTTATTTTATGGTGCCCAACTACTTGAAGGATATGAACTTATGGAATCTTCTGAGCTTGCAGCAAAATACGAAGATAAAAATTTATCCGAGAAACAATTATTTTCAAACAGTTATTTTGGAGATAATGTAGTGTATGCTTCTGAAGATTCGGGGAAAATAGATTCAAAACTGTATTATCAAGAAGCTAAAGAAATGACAAAAATTGCCCCTGTTAAAGAAGACAGTAAAAAAGAGGGATTCTTTTCCAGGATCAAAAAGAAAGTGTTATCAACTGCCGGTACTGTCTTGGAAAAAGCGGGAAACAGGATTTATAATATTGCCTTTGATTCATATGCTTCTGACCTGGGTGTAGACTATGAAACTATAAAAAAAGAAAAAGCCAGGGTGTTGGAAGAGGAAAAGCGAAGAATAGCAAACAATGAGGCTGGTGCAGAAGTTTATGAAAACTCTATTAAGCTAATAGATAAATATGTCGACGGGGGGATTGGGATCGTCTCTGATTATATATTAGGTGAAGACAGCAATACTTCAAAAGCTATAAAGGAAGGATCAAAGTTTGCAGTTGGATGTTTTACAGGATCGGCTAAAGCCATGATCACCATGGCAAACCCCAAGACTAAAACCGGTGACTTTATCAAGGCTGCTGTCGATGTCGCTTTGACAACTTCAACGGGAGCGGATGCTGCAAGCAAGTTTATAAACTCTGGAATTAAGAAAACTTTATCATTGGGAAGCAGATTGACGAAACCGGTAGCTGAATTATCAGGAAAGATCATGAGCAAAACAATGAATAGTGTTGGAAAAGTCAAGGAATTAGTAAGTCAAACAACGAGTAAAATCGGAGAAAAATTGGTCAGTACTATCGGCAAATCACCAAAAAGCAAAATAGCATTGGACTCTATTTACGAAAAATCAGTTTCAGCTATCGGGAAAAGTCAAGATTATCTTACTGAAACGTTCGAAATGACAGGAAATTATTTAAGTTCATTTAGCACTAAAGTAAAAGACAAGTTGATTACTGTCAACAACAAAACCACTTTTAACAATGCGTTAGTTAAAAATGCTATGGGTGAAAGTGGGGGAGAGGTTATAAAGAATTATGTGCAAGGTTTGGCCTTGGGATATATCCCAGAATTGATAAATTCAACTTTGGAGAAATTTGAAATTGAATATGAGGAAGAAGAAATAATGTTGGCGAAATTGGATAATCAACAGGAAAATAATTCGAATGCGGTTATCGATAACGGCAATCGAGAAAATATTCCAGATGAAATGGCTGATGAACAGCAGAATGTTGAAGATGTAACAACTGATGATAAAGATAGCGTAGAGGATGAGTTGCCATCCGAAAAGCCAACGGATTCAAATCAAGACGATTCAAATAATCAGGTTTCGAAAGACCAAAGCAAAATTGAAAGTAGTTTCGATGACATAGAAGGAACCACTACGGTTCAACCTGATGGAATAACCGGAGAATACAAAGGTAATTTTACGGAAATAAGCATGTTTGATATGGTAGAAAAAATCAATGATTCATTTCAAATTGAACTAGCAGATGATAAATTGAGAGCATATGGTGGTTTTGTTGATGATACTTTTGATTTGACGTTTACAGATATCAAATATAAGGGGAATACATTATATGCCTCAGTAATGGATAATGAACTTGATTTGGTTGAGATAGAGATAGTTTTTAACGACAATGGAGAAATCAGCGGAAAGATGCTTATTTACTATCGGGTAGAATATTTGGGATACGCAAAATTTTCAGGTGAAAGAAAATAAATTTTTTAAGGTTATGATTTAAAAGTGCATATAAGGAGGCATTGCTTTGGAAACATTCAAAGAATTTATCGAAAGTATTGATAATGTTGAACATCGAAACAGAACAGGTGAAATACTTGATTGGGTGTCAAAAAAATTTCCTGATTTATCAAAAAAGATAGGATGGAATCAGCCTATGTTTACGGATCACGGAACGTTTATCATTGCATTCAGTGTTTCAAAAGAGCATTTGGCTGTTGCACCTGAGAAAGCGGCAATTGATCGATTTTCACATGAGATAAAAGCGGCCGGGTATGAGCACACAAAACAACTAATAAGAATTCCCTGGAATATGGATATTGATTATTCGCTCATCAAACAAATCATTGAATACAATATAAAAGACAAGGCGGAGCACGAAAAATTTTGGCGTTAACGAATATGATTGAATGAGATGCATTGGAAAAAATGAATGGAGGCCTATTGAAATATACAAGGTCTCTATTTTTTTACGCAACATAATACCAACATGATCAAAAACAAATAAATGCTGATAAAAAATAAATATATATTGATAAACGATAAATTTAGTGCTAATATTTAAATATAGAATTTTTAAAGAGGTGATTTGAATGAAAATTGGTACAACATTGTTTTTAAAGATATCTATAATACTGATTGGAATTCCTGTTTTGTTACTGTCATTGGGAGCAATACCCTGGTTATTCAGTCATCCCGTCATTCCTATATATTCTGGTATTATATATCCAATTATAGTAGGTTTATATTTTACTTCAATTCCTTTTTATATTGCATTATTTAATGGGTTTAAACTGCTAAATTATATAGACAAAAATATAGCATTTTCAGATATTTCAGTCAGAACACTAAAAAATATTAGATCTTGTGCTATTTCAATATGTCTAATTTATACGCTTATTATGCCATTTGTTTACTTGTTGGCAGATAAAGACGATGCCCCCGGACTCATAATCATGGGAATGATTCCATTATTTGCTTCACTGGTAGTTGCGGTATTTTCTGCCGTTCTTCAGAAGCTATTACAAGAAGCAATTATAATAAAATTAGATAATGATTTAACAGTATAGGTGATGATATGGCAATAATAATAAATATAGATGTTATGTTGGCAAAAAGAAAAATGAGCGTTACGGAATTGACCGAAAAAGTCGGGATCACAATGGCAAATCTTTCCATACTGAAAAATGGAAAAGCAAAGGCAATTCGATTTTCTACACTAGAATCGATTTGTAAGGCACTAGATTGTCAGCCCGGAGATATTTTGGAATATAAGAGTGATGCAAGGGTGGGGGAGAAATAATCATGGACTACTGTAAGTTGATTATAAAAAATATGAACGATCCACATGAACTGGAAAAGATGTATAGGAAAGAACCAAAATTATTTAAAGATTCGATTTTAGAAACAATAGAGATTTATCCGGATTCTAAAATACTCGAGGTTTGGAAACAAAGGTTGTACTATGATTCAGAAACAAAGTCAGATAAAATATACACTGCCCAAAATGATTTGATTTTTACAGGTATATTGTCATTATTAGCAGGATTTTCAACAAGAATAATATTTAACTTTGTTGAACAGCACACAATTTCACCAGTATCCCTTTTGTTTGGAATTTTACCATTTATCGCGGTATATTTTTTATATAATAATCTGCCGAACAAGAAATTGGTGTATATTTTAGCAGCATCATTTTTAATATCTTTGGTCTACATTAATGTGTTGCCTATAAATAATGATGATACGACAATACTTGCTTATCTCCACATGCCTGTATTTTTATGGGTATTATTAGGATTGGCTTTTACCGGAGACGGTTACAAGTCAATAACAAAAAGAATTTCGTACCTTAAATTGAATGGAGAATTTGTGATAATCTATGCAATCATGGCTATAAGTGGGATGATATTAACAGTCGTTACAATGCAGCTATTCAGTATTTTAGATATGGATATTTATGAATTTTATTTTAAAAATGTTGTGTTGTTCGGAATATCAGCATTAGCAGTAGTTGGAATTCATTTAGTTTTTAATGACATGAAAATTGCAAGGAATATTGCGCCTTACATTGCAAGAATATTCAGCCCACTTGTGCTGGTTACTTTATGTGCTTACCTGATGGTGGTTATTTGGGTTGGTGCAAATCCTTTTATTGACCGTAATTTTCTCATGACATTTAATATCATACTATTAATAGTTTTGGCGATCATTATTTTTTCAATTACCGAAGTTGGTACCGGTAATAAAAAAACTTTTGATATTATCAATATTGCTCTTATCGTTACAGCACTTTTGATAGACAGTGTTGCACTAGCTGCAATAATCTTTCGATTGACATCATATGGTATAACACCAAATAGAATTGCTGTTTTAGGGATCAATATACTTATATGGTCAAATTTGTTATTGATAGTAAAGGCTTATGCTAATTACGTTCGAAATAAAATAGAGCAGGAAAAGATACAAGCTGCCGTAACCAAATTTTTGCCGGTTTATGGTATATGGGCAGCTTTTGTAACATTTGTTTTCCCATTGCTTTTCAGTTAGCGGAGTTCCTTTGACCAAAGACCGTGCTCACTGCAATATGCATACAGTTTTCCACGTTGGATTTTTGGTATATGCAATTCAGCATTTTGTTCAGGATAAAGCTTTGCTATCAAAGCTTTATCATACCCTACAAAAGCGACGAAAGAAATAAAGTGATTCTTGTGCATCGGATGATCTACATTTATAAAGTACTCGCCTCCCATGTCTGTTACAGAAATTTTGTGAGTTTCATCCTCGGGTTTGGCAATCAAATAATCGAGCTTTCTGCCGCAACAGGATAAGTCGGCTTCACTTGTTGAAGTAATTACATTTCCGCAATTTTTGCACACATAAAATTTAGTTCTTTTCATATTTCCTCCATCTTTATCATTTTCTTCTAAATCTCCTGATAATATTTTTTCTATGTTAACACCAAGAATCTTAGACAATTCAGCAAGCAAAGAAACATCCGGACATCCCAGACCTCGTTCCCACTTGGAAATAGTTTTGTCGCTGATGTTCATTTTATCTGCGATTTCTTTTTGTGTCATGCATTTTTCTTTTCTTAACGTTGATATCAAATAACCAACTTTTGAACAATCCATAGTTTTCCCCTCTTTCTACTTTAAATATATATCCTTGAAACAAATAAAGCAATAAACGGACCGTAGAGCCACTAAGTTTAATCTTAAAATACTTATAATAATCAATATTAGATTATGTAGTATAATATAGATGTAAATGAACTGATATACTTGTTGATTTATACTTAAAACTGACCCGGGATTAATGGTTAATACTGACCCACCTTGAGGTGCAAAGATTAACCAATCCTAATCTTAAAGTATGCTGAATCTTAAAAAATTAACGTTGTGAATTGAC
>NZ_JADNRK010000027.1 GCF_015594845.1 Alkalibacter mobilis
AAATGGTACATAACCATAATTTGTATAATAATGAGTTAGTGAATCGTTTTTACCGCACTGTTCATATATAACTCTTTGTAAAGAAGACATGACATTAGTAATCTCATCCAAGTCCTTATTTTTTTTGTATTTGTTAAAATTGCTGAGTTTGATATAATTATCATGTCCATACTTTTCTGAAAACCTGTATGCCATGACTGACTTCATATTATTTTCTATAATGAGTAATTTTTTTAAAAAAATGAATCTTAAATTTCTGTCAAACTCGTATAAAGCATATATTTCATTAAATTCTGCACCTTCAATGTATATTTCTTCATCCTCACTACTTGTATTTTGTAAGAACAAATCCTTATAGCCATTTATTACATTATAATAGTTTTCATATTTCAAAACATCTATTGAGTCAGGTTCAACAGTCAAACCCCTTGATTGTAGAATTTTAATCTGTTCTTGATAATTTTTGAAATATTTGTCTGCCAATTTTCTCCCCCTATCAAAAAAATGGCCCCGGCTCTCAAGGAACACCAGGGCACTGATCTAGCAAAATTTACTACTACTTTTAATGTAATATGAATTTAACACACTCATTACACAAAGTCAAATCCAAAAATATACTCTCAATGGTGTCTAACTTATTAAAAACTCTATTAAAAATACACTATATTGTGCTTACGACAATTTTTATTAAATTTTAAATTTATTTTTATCATCACTTCTGTGGCATCTATAAATACACTAGTATTAGAAGTACAAAAGGGCCTTTCGGCCCAAGGTACTGCAATTCTCTCCCTCAGTTATTTTACAATGCTATAATTTGTTTTGCAAGTTCTTTTGATTTCGACAATTTACCAAGATCTAATCCTGATTTTGAGATCACACTATCGATCAACCTCTCCAGCGTCTGATCATCCACAATTCCAGATTGGCTTAATTTTTGATCTGATTGGAATTTCTTCACTACATTTTCTGTTACCGGTCCAAAGGACCCGTCAACTCCATATTTACCCATATTATAACCAATATTAATCAAGGCTTTTTGGATAGCTTTGACACTTGAACCTTTATCCCCACGTTTCAATTCTTTCACTCCTTCGGTAAAATCTTCAACATAATTTACATTTTTAAATTGAGATTGAGTCAATGTTCCTTTATCGATTGGTAAAGCTTTTGGTATCCATAAATACGGAACCGGATTTACAGCATTTGCTTTTGCATCTGCACCAAGTCGTAATTCGAAATGCAGATGTGATCCTCTCGAATTTCCGGTGTTTCCTTCTATTTGGATTTTCTCACCTTGCATAACTTTATCACCCATCAAAATTAATGGACGCCCTGGTCTATCATAGAATCTAGCACGTTCTTTCCCGTGATAGTATCTTATCCAAGCACTTTTACCATTAATTTCAAATCCAACTTTTACAACAATATAATATCCAGCTCCTGAAGAGTGACCGATCCCTGTGACTGCACCATCTGCGGCAGCTAAGTTCCAGTCTGTGCCTTTATTATCGCTAGCTAAGTCAACTCCACTATGCAAAGACCCATTTCTTATTCCAAAAGGGCTGGTGACACGCACCAAACCATCTTGTGGATATAACAAATATTTTCCGCCCATGTTATTCGCTCCTCAATATTCTGTCAGCTGATTGAGCCTTGCCAGTGAAGCTATTGTTTTTCCACCAAGCCCACAGGGATGCAATCACCATAAAAATAATAGAAAGAGCATCTGCAACTTCTTCTTCAGCAAAGGGTAAAACATCAAATCCCATCACTCGAAGCCCCTGATTGAACAATGCTACTAGCAATACAATTGTTCTGATCCAAACTTCTTTAGTTACTCCTGATAAATTCATTTTTTCATCCTCCTATATTTTGTACATACCAAATAAAAAAGCCTAGTAAGGTTGTTAATCCAACCCCCAAGGCCCATCTTATTGTTGAAACCAGACTTCTTATTTGCTCGCACAAGTTTTCAATTTTAGTTTCTGTTCTCGATTGAAACTGCTCGATCTTGTCAATTCGTTCACCATGCTTGTTCATCCTTCGTTCATGCTGCTCCAAAGTTCGGTTGATGTTCTCGTGCTTTTCTTTACAGGCATAATTGTTCTCCATCTTCCACCTCCTCTGATTAATAAAAAACAAGCCTTGGAGAGCAGGCCTGCTTGGTTCAAAACTTTAAGTTTTATTTGATTTTTAAGTTATTTCACGTTGTATTTCCACTAGGTCGATAAGTGTTCGTTCCAATTCTTCCAGTTCTTTTCGTCGTCTTTCAATTTCACCGACTGTCCTGTCGATTGATATTTTTTCTTTTATTGAATCGCTTTTGGATTCAAAAAGTGAAAACAAATCATTCACCGCGTTCAATGTTTCTTCATCAAGTTCTTTCAATCGCGTTTCTTCAATTTCATCACCGTTTTTTTCGTAAAATCTAAAATCTGGTTTTCCATCAATGAAACCTAACGATAAAAATTCAATCATATAAAACCACACTCCTATTCTTATAATATTCGTTTAAGTTTAAGTCTGGGTAACCTTGCCGCCAATGTCGGATAATTTGAACCGAAGCCCGTTATGGATAACACTAGAGTTGAATTAATAGCTTCGTTACCACCCGCCACTTCAGTGACCAGCGTTCCATCTGTTTTTCTTGCTAGTGCAGTCACCGTTAACGTCATCGTTGAATTATGACTTGCCAATGTTGTGAATTTAGGTCTCGACACTACCGCCGACCCATTATACGTCACCGGAACGGACAATACACCAGTCACAGTATTCCAATATAACGATGAACCTGCTGGATTTGGGATTGCCCCAAAATTGACTAAGTATATGTTTTTAGTGTCGGCTTTGAAGGGTAATGTAATACGAATCTCCCCGTTTAGCGATTCCATAGAATACCAATCAAGCTCCAATGGATGCACCAAATCAGTGTTCATTTGATTTCCGCCAAACCATACGTCACCGTTAATGTCCAACACGCCTTTTCCTTCCGCCACTTTCCCGATTGCCATCGACATTCCGGATGAATGAAAGTCCATCAATACAAATGCAGTTGAAACTGTTGTCGCACGTGTAGCACTGGAATAATAATCTGCAGCTACCAACTCAACTTCAAACGTGCTGTTTACGTCCGCCGGTACTACCGCCGACAATGACGGTGTATAGTTAACTGCATCGCTTGCAGCCGTGGTCCAAGATCCACCGGTTGGCCTGTACCTGATATATGTAGATTTTGTGTTCGTGTTGTTTATTGAAGATATTACTGCTGAACCTGTGAGTTTCATATAAGCACCTTGTGGATTCGCAGTGCCATCTGAATTTGATCTAATTGCTGTTAAACTCGTCGCTTGCGGATTTGCATATGCTGTCACTGTGATAGTTGTCGAAGTTGTTTTTGTTCGTCCCCTTGAATCAGTAACAGTTGTCGTTATTGTGTTCGTTCCTGCACCGGTTAATACCCCTGTAGTAAAGGATGCCGTAGTATAAGTTGCACCATTAATTGTTGTTTTTCGACTTGAAATTGTTGATCCATAGGATCCTGAATCTGAAAGCGTAACCGATACCTTTGATTTGTTTTGTACATAATATCCATTATATAAACTGACACCAGTTTTACTAATTGAAACTGTTGGGACGACTGAAGACGGTACCGTTGCAGTGAATGTGACTGTTTTTGAACCTATTAAAGTTGATCCGTAATAAGTGTCTGCATATACAGTTACTGTACCACTTGTATTATTTGGAATTTTAGGTGCCAAGGTCGCTAATGGAATAGTCCAATCATAATAAGTATTTCCTGATGCCGTAGTATTTAAAAGCGTCTTTGAAATCCCAGTAAATGCATAATAAATCTTATGAGATAAAGCGCTGTTAGAAGGATTGGTCGTTACCCTGATGATTTGTCCCATTTCTCTAGCACTATAATTCACGGTCGGAGTAGTGACCGCAGGCTTAACCAAGGTCATTGTCGCTGTTTTTGTCCCAACTAGAGTTGCACCGCTATATGTTTTTAATGTTATAGTACACGTCCCACTTGAACCGCTAATTGCAGATACTAAACTCAGCGGCACTGTCCACGCATATGATGCTCCAACACCTGTAGCTATGGTTCCACTTGCTGTACCAAATGAATAACTGATTGTATGAGTAAATGATGTAGATGCACGGTTTGTATTAATCGTCACTGCGTTCCCCATAGTGGTGCTGCTTGCACTGAACGTAGGTGTTGACGCTCTCGGAATCGTGTCTAACGTGAAGTTTTGAGAACCAATAGACACTGTGCCCCAATATACGCCGGATAATGTAACTTTCAAATCAATATTTCCGCTAATACTAAAGGTTTTTGTACCATCTGCATTATGATTGATTGTCTTTGATGCAGTGGCCATTAATTTTTTCTGATTTCCAGAAAGAGAACCACTGTAATTAGCGCTAGTAAACGTTGTCCCATCTATTGTTATTCGAACTGTTTTTAATGCAGATGATGAAATGGTGTAGCTACTTCCATAAGAAATAAGATAAAAATTTGCGGTAACTGTACTCGTATTATTTGTAATGTTTTGTGTAGCACTCCACTCGATTTGAATACCGTAACCAGTTCTAAAGACATTAGTCAGCGTTCCGCTTAGGGCCATAGGCTACACCACCTTTCCAAAACTTAAATTCCCATTTTCTCTAGGAGTAAATGCAAAGTTGCCAATCCTAATAGAGTTTAAAAAATTGGCATCAGTTACATAAAGAATATTATTTGCAAAATATGCTACTGAAATTCCATTTTGCTTAAAGCTGATTACATCATTTTCTATAACAAGAATTATTGGATTGTCGGCTTCCCCAAGCTCTATGTTCCCATCCACAAATCGAATATACCTGTGGATCTCCTCGAGTTGCTCTTGGGATCCCCCATCAATTTCATTTACGAGCGATTCAAGATTTGTAAATTGAAAATTAAATGTATCTTGAGTTTGAGTAAATTGGGTAGAAACTTCATTTTGATAACTAGCAAATTCATTCTGTGTTGTGTAGTTTGCTGAGACTTCAGTTCTGATATCATCAGCAGTTTGATTTATCAAGCTTTCAGAATTATCTACTTTTGTTGCAATTTCATCCATAGTAGTTCCAGAATTTAATCTAATAGTCAGATTTTCTCCATCATAGACAATGTTATCTGAACCTAAGTTGAAACTCCCGTCATTCATATTGATATAGCTAACCCCATTTTCAGATTGAAGGGTTCCTGTTTTTATGAGATTTGCATTCAATATACCAGTTTGAATAAAAGTCGCATTAAATGCTCCATCCAAAGTCCATGCTGATGTGAATGGCCCTTCAATTCCGGTAGAGCTAAATCCAATACCGCCAATGTTGATCCGGAGGACATTTTGTGCACTTTCCTTTGGTAGAGCATCTAGTACCATTATTTCATTATCGTCTTGGTATACGTGGCCAATCTTCCCCAGTTGATCAATAATATTGGACTGATCTGATACTAACTTGTTTGCATCCGCTCCACTTACTAAAGCCTGTTCTATGTTTGCTTTAATAGTCGAGAATATGCTCTTTGCATTGTTATTAAAATTGCCGTAAATTAGCTTTGTAACTCGCGCTCTATTCACATCATAAACATATCCCTGGACTTGTGTTGGGACTTCAGCTTGTTTAGTAACCACATAAACAATATCACCAATATCAAGATCCTGATTTACATCTGCACTTATTTCAAACCTGATTTTAGGATATTTGTAAACATCAAGATGGGCTTGCGCCATAGTCCGAAGTCTGGATGTTATATCTTCTTCTGAAAGAGTTTCACCTTCTTCTGACTGGATGTTAAAATTTACAGCCTTTGCATACACTTCAGAGTACTGTACATCCGAGATCAAATAGACTTCTGGTAAAGTAATTCCGTCGGGACCAACTGGAAGTATTTTTGTGCAGACATCGTTCCAGTTCTCATACACACGGATTCCCTGCAGGTTTTTCCCATATCGGATGGTTTCACCTCGATCTAACCCAAGGCTAGATAAAAGTCTGATTTGCCACTTATCAAAATCGAAGAAGCCTCCGAGTCGCTCTTGGGCAATTAAAAAGGCTTCCATCAACGTTTTTCTAATTATTCTTGCTGTCCCTAATGTCGACACATCTGACAACGTGGTGAATGGGCTGATTCTGTCAGTTCTGGTATTTAACCAGTCCATGAAGGATGCTCCATTAAGATTTTGAGGATAAACATCTTCAATCAAATATCTCGAGGCATCAAATGCTACATGAGTAGCCTTGAATCTGACCAGACGCGTTGTCACTTCTGGATTCTGTACCCGAAAAGGTTGCTCTCCCTTGGACTTAGTTGGAACCACCACAATGCTATCCTGTGCAATATACTCCTTGTAATCAACAGGAAGCTCAATATCCACTTCCCAACCATTGAATCCTTCATACTTTGTTTCGATGCATTTTAGTGGTTGGATAGCCAGGTTCCCGTTAGATGTATATATTTTATCGTCTGTATCAAAGATCTTGATCAAAGCCATCTGTCCTTCCTCATCATCTCTATAGTACAAGTACCAGAATTCAAGATGATTTCATTTGTCCCAGGGTCCAGTCTAGGATACTCCAATCCCATTTCCATATTTCGTGATCGGATCAATCCCTCGTACTTTTCCGTCATATCCTCGCAGTCGATTTCTACATATGGATCCGTAAAGGTATACTGAAACCTTGTACCATTAACGGAAATATCAACCATGCCGGATCCGGTCAGCTTAATCAAAGGCTTCGCATAGATGTTACCCCCATTGATCACGGATGTTGTGACTGTGATGTAATCATCATTCGCTTTGTACCAGAAAGGATCCCGAATGTAAGAGATTTGTGCCTTCTTAAGGGATACAAACCGATCTACATCATAACCGGCAAAGAACCTTGCTTGGGAGACCTTGTTCTCATACTCAAGTTCACCTTCACCATTAAGCCATTCTAGAATATCTGGAATGTTACTAATATCCAAGATTTGCAATTCCAAATCTTTTTCTACCGGTTCGTAGCCTAGTGGAATGAAAATCACGCCATCTTTACCATCGATTGTTATGGTTTCAAACCGTTGGGGTGCTCTCGCAGTAAAGTTTTCTTCTTTTGGTATGACTTTCATATCTGTATTTGAAATTCCATTAAATTTGAACATTAAGCCATCACCTCAACCAATCTTTTATCAACCATTTTTGCGACACCATCCTCATCAACATAAAGAATCATATTTGAAAATACCGCTGCAAAAGCTTTGGCCAGTTTAGCGTAATCAATGATATCTTCTGAATTTGATGAACTGTTAAGCGGTGTCACCCTGGTTCTGCCTCCTTGCTGGGTTAGCAGCTCAGCTCCTGCTTCTCCAACTATTGCAGCGCCTCCATATAGATATCCACCTTCAGCCAACATAGGAATTTTAGGTATATTAACTCCAAAATTCTTTCCCCCATATTTAGGAACCCAATTGGGTATTTTTATATTTATTCGATTAAGTCCGCCTAAAACAGCATTTATCATAGAAATAATTGCATTCAGTGGTGTCTTTAACACAGTTCCTAGCCCAGACATTACATTTGAGAATATCGATTTAACTCCTTCCCAAGCACCACGCCAATCGCCAGTGAAAACCGATTTAATAAATTTAATCAAGTCTGTAAAAACCCCTATAACATTTCCAATAATTGACCCGATTGATTTGAGTAGAACGCCTGCTATATTTAAAACACCAGTAACCATACCACCAAACACATTTGCAACTATGTTAAACACATTCGTGATCAAAGGCCCAAAAATTTTTACAAACCAATCAACAATAGGCTTTATTGCTGTCCATAACTCAGTCATTCTTATAGTAATATTGCCTATAAACTTAACCCAATTATCCCATAATGGTTTAATTCCATTGGTCCATATCCCTAAGAGCACCTGCTTCATTGTTTCAAATATTGGCTTTATTATCGATTTCCAGATTGTGTTTAATGTGTCTTTAATACCTTCCCAAGCGTTGGTAATTGCATTTCTAAAAGCTTCGTTGTTTTTCCACAACTCTTTGATGGCCAAAACTACCGCTGCAAAAATTGCAATCACTGCTGCCACAGGGGCCAACAATGACGTAAATGCAGTTGATAGCCCTGACAATCCCGTCGTACCTGCTGCACCTCCGGACAGTGACGTTATGAGTGTTATAATATGGCTTGCGGAACTTGCAAGCGTACCAAATATTATGAGCAACGGCCCTATTGCAGCGACCACTCCTATTACAGCTATAACAATGGCCTTTGTTCCTTCGTTTAACCCTGAAAACCACTGAACAAGTTCCGTAACTCTCTGAACAAGCGTGGTCATAATAGGTAGCAAGACTTGACCTAACTCAGTTCCTACTTGTTTTAATGATTCCTGTAATATCCTTTGTGAGTTAGCGTAGCCATCAGAAGTTCTTGCAAAATCACCTGCTGCATTATTGGTTTTATCCATGACATAGGCATATCTCAACTGTACTCTTTCAGCTTCGGTCATCTCTTTATATGTCTTGCCCATTCCCTTTTGTAGTGCAAATTGTTCAAGGTTTGCCTGTGTCATAACGACTCCAAGCTTTTTTAAAGATTCCGTTTCGCCTGTATAAACTGCATTCAATGCTGTATTGGCAACATCGATTTTTATATTCTTGAACGACGATAGATCCGCTGCTCTTTTTGTTAGTTCCATGCCCATTTCTGCAGCTTTCTCAGTAGGAATTTCCATGGATGTTCCCATATCTCCGTATGTTGAAACCATATCAAGAGCTGTTTGTTGTGCAAGTCCCATATTTTCAATTGATTCTTCAGACCAATCTTTTACTGCCTTTGAATTTTCGCCAAATACTACATCTGTTTTAGACATAGTTTCTTGCAAGTCTGAAGCCATATCAGTTACTTTTACACCGCCTGCGACTGCTCCTGCTGTAAAAATAGAAAACTTTTTCCCAGCATTTGTGGATGCAGTGCCTATCTTATCAAGATCCTTTGAGATGTCATTCCAGTTCGCAGTATTCATCTTTTTGGTTACTTCATCAATAGATTTACCGTACTCTTCCATTTGTCGTTTAGCGTTGTTAAGCTCGGTTCTTTTCTTTTGAATTGCGCTTTCATTTCTTTTCTCAGCATTTTCCAAGGCTTTCAATTCATCTTCTAAGACATTTACTTTGTCACTGTAATTGTCATACGCTTGCTGTACAAATTGCAGCCGGAGGTTTAGCTTGTCATATGTAGATGCATTTTTATCAAGCTGCGCTTTTTCAAGTTGATAAGATGATGTCAGTTCCTTCATATCATCATTAATGGCCTTCAGAGTTTTTCTAAACTCCACTGATCCATCTGCCTTGAATTCTAACCCAACTCTTTTTAAATCACCGGCCATCTTATCAACCTCCTTGTAGCCTGTTGTATTCTTCAATCATCTCTAAAAAATCAAAAGGGTTAATCCACCAAAAATCTGCCTCAGTAAGTCCGATTTGATAAGCACTAACCCTCAGTTTGTTGAAATTCACTTTTTCTTGGAGGAGACATAGGCCTTTTTTTTTGCCACGCTTTCCTCTTTCTTCTTTTGTTCTTCTAATAGTTCGATTGTGCGATTTATCAGCTCTTCATTAATTAGAAAGTCTACCTCTTCCAATTCGCATGGATATCTTGAGCCATTTAAAACTGCACAAATAATTTTACTTAAGCTGTCCAAATACACTTGCATATCTTCATCTTCAAAATCCATGATTTCTGTTTCTTTACCATATTTTTTGCTAATTTCCTCTAATCTACTTACGTCACTTTTCAGTCCGACCATTTCTTTTGAAGTTTTAAACGAATAGAACAACTCCACTTTGTCTCCATTGGCTAATAATACTCTTTTCATCTAAGCTCCCCTTATGGTGTTATCGCAGGCATGGTCGCTGGCGAATGAACTACTTGAGTAAAGAACAAATCTTCCGTTAAACCGGCTGGAAATGCAGTCATTTCGCTATCTACATATACATTTGTATTACCATCTGCATCAAAGGGCAAAGCACTTATAGTTAGCGTGTCATTTTGTTCCGAAGGTGACTCTTCGGAAGTTGATGCTTCATCCGATTTAGTAATAAGCTGACATTTCGGAAACCACTGATATCTGAAGTGTCCTCCGGTTTTAATTACGACCTTTCCGAATGCAAAATATGGCTTAGTTTTTGCTCCACCTGATAATACTAATCCACTTGCATCAATTGTTTCACCTTTCATCTTTGCTACATCGTCTGAATCAAACGCCACTACTTCAACTTCTATTTCATCAGAAGATCGCAGAGTAGGCGTATCGTATACTTTTCCAGAAGCATATATCGGTTCTGACTCTTCATTTTCAGTGGTGCTTATGGTTTTAACCACTTCAGATTTTGCCGGTGTCCCTGCATAAGTTAGAGCATCTATATCAGTTGCAAAATCGTAATAAAGTGCTCCCACTGTTTGCTTTCTGGCCGGTTTTTTATTCGTTATAGCCATTATTAATTACCTCCCAGTTTCAAGTTTTCAATCATTTCTTTTTGATATTTCGCTTTGTTTCTCTCCCATGTAGGTTTAAGATGTGGTTGGGAACCCATCTTATAGGATCCATGCTCGAGTATCGGTCCATAGTATTTTCTCCATCCAAGGCGCACCTTGGATCCAGCTTTGAGCTCATCACGCCACACATCCACACTGTCAAGCAGGTGGGTATAGCCACTTTTACTAATTTGTGATCTAGGCTTTGGTAGTTTTTTGATGTCTATTGCCAAAAGTCTTGCCCCCATCTCCAAAGCATTGTCTACTTTTGTTTCTTCCGTTGCAACTAAGATAGCTGCTAGCTCGCTTTCCAAATCATTCACTCCACCAAGGAATTTATCATCGCTCACATTGCACCCCTAAGTAATAATGGAAAATCCGGTCTGTTTCATTAAATTCAATAAATATTTCCGGAGCAAATCCATGTTCAATCAAGATATATTCAAGCTCATCAACTTTCACTTCGTTGGGACTAAGCGAAAATACTGAAATCTGCACGGTCTCATCTTTGCTGTACGTAAGACCGGATGCCCTTGTACCGCTTCGGGCATATCCCCAGTACAGAGCTCTGGGAAACGTATTGAGATCACTTTCTCTGAACGCCCATTCTCTTAAAGATGGAAATACCGTTTTAACCAATGTAGCTAATTCTGCTTTTGTCACGAACCAACCACCTCCAATTCAAAGCTTTCCGTAAAGATTGATAAGGTGATATCCGTCTCTTCAAAACCACTGGCATTAATAGCGGTTACTGAATTCTCCACCTTGTAGATTTGATCCCCAATTCCAATATAATGTTTTTTGAATAATCGAATAGGCCGAGTTCTAATTTTTCGCTCCACTTCGATTCCAGCTGACTTATAAGCAACAAGGCTCTTATCAAAAATCTGCAGCTCTGAAAAAGAAATTCCAGACTTTACTTTACGAAGTAATAGCCTGGGATAATCACTTTCAGGATCATCAGTAACTTCATATATGGCAAATTTTCCATCTAAGTAGACCGGCAAAGAGTTTTTACGTTTCGAAATTCTCAATTTGTAGCCCCCTTAAGTCGCTCTCATAGTTTGCATAAAATTCATCTAGCACCCCATAATAAGCGTACCTGGCGTAGTTCAATACGTATGATCTTGCGCTTAGGTTTATGTCGATGTCAAACATCCCGATTTTGCTTTCAAGATAAAAGGCACCATTTTTCAGGTGCCTTTTTAGCTGATTTATCTTTCTTTCATCTTCCTGGTTGGATTCATCAAGCCACAACTGAAGCTCATCTTCCAACTCCGTTTTCATACTCATAAGCTGTTCTTCAGTCATTGACCAATTCCTCCGCTTCTTACACTACTTCTTGGGTTTGAACAATACCGTCAACAGTAACCGGTTGTACGAACGGAGTCAAGTTGGTGATATCGAACACGATGGACATGTTATCATCGACAATTCGACCATTGCCATATGCTACAGTTCTATAGGTTCTCAGATGATCCAAGAATTTAAAATCATCAGAGTATTGAACGCCGACTTTCGTAAGTCCCATCTGGTATGAGTTAGGCAGGAATGCCACCATTTTGTTGGCCGGAACATGCTTACTCTCAATGATCTCTACTGGGATATAAGACAAGATGCTTTGATAATTTCCGTTTGCAAAGACCGTAGATGCCGGGATTACCTTACCCAAACGATCTGAAGAATTGACTACTAGCAACACCTTATTAAGTGTCCTTTTACCACCATTCGTAAGTGGAATCAGCTTTGGTGCGAACTCCTCTGGCTTAAAGGACGTGAGTGCCACGGTTGCCTTGTCCGGATGGACTCCATCTACAGCTCCACTCAAAGATTTCACCAAGCCAATAGGTCCAGTTTCTCCAGTTCCAATAACTGCTCCTTCTTCTATACCATCTTCCAGGACTTCAACTAGGACAGTTCTAACAAAACGATCTACCCAGACCGGCCCCAATTCAAGAATAGCTACAGGGACATACATGAAGCCAGACAGCTTATAAGCATCTACGTTAAATCCTTTGATTGTTGCGGATATCTCATCTACAATTGCCGCAGTCAACTCACCCCATGCAGCCTTGCCAGTGTATTCCGAAGTTATGTACTTATTCACACCTGCAGGTACAGATTTAAAATATCTCAAAAGATCGTGGTTCGTTTTGATCTCTTCAAACACATAATCCGTTGTGGTCTCCGGAAAAATGTTTACGTCCGTAAGCGTAATTGACTGCTTTGCTTTCGGGAAAACTGTCTCGTAAAACTCTTTTTCATTTGAAGTCAATGTTCGAAGACCCATCTTCTGAGCATGGTCCTTATTTGCCTGCAACTCCCCATAATCGCTTTTATATTGAGCTGCAATTTCAGTTGAGTTTGCTTCAATCAACTCGTGCATTACCTCGATAATCTTCTCAGATTTCTCCTCTGCAGGTGCTTCATTGATTTCTTTTACCATTTCTAAATATCTTTCATTCTTTTCCAAATTGATCATTTTTATTTACCCCCTAAAAAATTGATCCCAAGCATTCACTGGGATGGTTTCCTTTTCTTTGATCTGCATTAGCTCATCCTCGACAGATTTAAGCTTCATGATGGTACTATAAAGCGTTCTTGCTTCCATTGATTGTTTTGCTCCATCAACTTGGGATGTTTCTGTGGCAATTCCCATATTGATTGCTTCCTCGGCGCTTATCCACGTTTCTGATTTCATCATCTCTCGAATTACGTCCTCATCCAGGTTGGATCCCGCTTTATAAATTGCCACCGACGAATCCGCCATTTTACGGAGATCTGCTGCGGCCTTTTCTAGCTCATCAGCATTTCCCGCTGTATAAAGCCAAGGATTATGCCACATGAGAAGCGTCCCAGTATTCATAATTCTTTTTTTGCCAGCCATGAAAATAATTGATGCAATAGAACAGGCAAAACCATCAACAATCGTAGTGACTTCTTTGTCGCTACTTTTAAGAATGTTGTAAATGGCCAGACCCTCGGCCACTTCTCCACCGTAGGAGTCAATGCGCACTTCAATTTCCGGAGTTTCCACTTCATTTAGCTGTTTTTTAAATGAGTACGCTGATACATCACTTTCAATCCACCTCCAAGAAGTGATATCGCCATAGATGTTGATCTCTGTCTTTTGATCATTTACACGATTAAACTGAAAAAACGGCTTTTGAGCCGGTTCTCCGAGATCTGGATTGGCACTCATAAAGATTTGTCTATATTTCTTCACTCACTTCACCCCCTTTCAGTTCATCTTCAGCTGCGTAATTTTTGGACCAGTGTCTTTCATCTGCACCCTTATCCGATACCGGCAACATATTGAAAAGCTCCCGGATTTCGTTGTGAGAAAACCCGATACCGTAAAGTTTTTCCAAAGCAACAGCGCTGTCCAAGATGTCCCTGTGATTGATCTTTGTTGCATCGATAAAAATCTGGTCACCTTTCAGATAAGATTCTTTTTTGATGAGTTTTGCATTTAATTCGTCTGCAATCAGTTCCAAAAATACTTCTACACCTGTCGTGATCCAGTCGTTCATTGCGTTTGATTTCTCAGTTGTCTTTCCCATAAATACATCGATTGGAATATTCATTCCTATAGCAACGGATTCCATGGTTGCAGTCATAGTCTTAATTAAGTCCTCTGCACTTTGTCCTGTTGCCTTTCCTAGTTCTTCCAATTCTTCATTTGATTGCAATGGTACAATTGCATTCGGACTTGAAAAGACTTTTTGGAATATCTTGTCCACGTAGGCTTGTGCTTTAGTTTTGACATCATCTTCTGTCTCTCCTTCAGTAGGAATGGCACCAATACCAACTCTGGATATGCTCGCACCGGTTCTGAACACCAACTTTCGTCCGTTGCTTTGTTTGAAATGATTGACTGCTGCATCCATGATGTTACCCATTTCCTTGTAAAAGGTCTTCATCATCTCGTTAATGGTCATATTCTCGATGGTCAAGTAAATCACATCACCCATGTAGTAAGTCTTGTTCGTGTTAAGCTCGTTGATCATGACATCGTAGAATTTCCACGGTTGGTACGCATAAATGGTTTTTCTAAAAGTCTCCGCAATGAATAGTTCATTTTTGTAACCCGGGACAATTAAAACCTCGCCATCCTTAAACAACTTAGTGATTGCCTCATTCCAAAACTGTGTAGCATTAATATTCTGATTTGGCCGCACATTCAAGGTATAGTACAGATCGTTTTTTACGAAATCTCTTTTCCCTCGATCTACCTTTACTCTTTTAAATTCACACTTACTGATTACGTTGGCATAAAGAGTGATTCCTCTCTGGATAGCAAGCTCATTTATCCTAAGCTTAACGATGTCACCAGTTATGGCCTCGAGCTCTACATAATTCACGTTGTTAAATAAAAAATCTAAAAAGCTTATTACCATCACCCCCTACAAGTACGGATTACCATCCGGATCCCACTGTGGAACATCCAACCTGGATCTTTGTGTCATTGCATGAACCAAGGCCATGAATCCATCATTCTTTCGCAATTTTGGTTCAATTTTATAGTATGTTTTGTTCCCCTTGCCGTCTCTCTTTACTCCGGTATTCTGGGTAAACCAGCGCATACAAGGATCGTCTCCATAAATAATTTTTCCATTCATAAAAGTTACATCCATAAGTGGTGCTAATTCGTTATGAGTAAATCCACCTGAGCGAACGTGGAACACTTCACCATTTGGATTTTCTTTAGTAATGACGCGTAACCCTCTTCTCTCGAACTTCTCGCTTATAGCTTCCCACCGAAACTTATCCATTGCAAGAATCTGGACATTAAAAAAGACCGCATTCTCAAAGAACCAGTCTAAAATATCATCAGGATCAATTGTGGGTGTTTTTACAATGGTTAAATAACCTGCATCTTCCCATTCCTCCAATGGTGGTTTTATGGATTTAAAAAAGGGTGAATTCTTGTTCACCCAAGTATGCTGCTTCCAGCAGTAATTGTCTTCATTCTTCCACAGAAAGCCTGCAGATGCAAAGTCGTTGAGCTCAGCATAATCTAAACCGAAAACTGCCAAAGCTCCTGACGGATCTGGTAGCGACCTTTTAGTTTTTAAGATCGTCTCCCAAGTGCAAAATGCAGATTCAGCATCTTCTTTAGGGAGATTCATCCGCTTGGTGATGAAATCAGGACGCATATGCGGGAGCTCCTGCATTTTCCCATAATCCTCTTCAATTTCTCGCTTAAGAATTGGCATGTAGGGAAGAGAAGGATTTGCCTTGACCCACATATCAGGATCATCCATTTCCTCTTCACTGTCCAGCTTGTAAATGATTGGTATCATCCGCGACTTGGGCAATTCGCCATTAAGTCGCTTTTTAGAAATCTCCTTGTAATCATCCAAAGGACCTTCTCGGACATAACCATCGGTGGTGATGATCACCACTCGTGGATTTTTTACTTTTCCTTTCCCTCGAAGGTGAACGTTGATGTTGGCATAATCCTCATATTGGTGCATCTCATTTAGAACGACCATTCCTGGACGCTTACCATCTTTGGTTTTACTATTTGACGTATTGAAGCTTATCTTGGAGTGAGTCTTTCGGTTAACGATTATTTCCAATGTCCACCGGAAAAACTTCTTCATTACCACCTTATGATCTTCCTTGGAGTTATAAATAATCTCCGTCAATCCCTTCGCTTGCTCCTCACTATTTGCCACAACATCCACGTTATATCCCTTTATACCGTGGTAATGCGTAGTAAAAAAGTCTGAAAGCGGTGCTATAAATCCATCTTTTCCGTTTCCACGACCCTCCATTATGAAGAATTCATCAAAGGTTGTGAACATTTTGGTATTATCTTCATAAAAGAAAAACAGTGCATATATGAACTTTTGAAATGGGAAAAGCGGATAATAATACTTCTCTGTATACTTCAAACATTTCTGAAAAGTTTCCTCATCAAAGTACTGATCGGACCTTAAAAGCGGCTCAATGATATTTTTAATCAGCAGGTGGATCTCTTTAGATTTTACTTCTTTACTGTGAATATAATCATTGATTTCTTTACAATAGATCATCTTCATCAACTACTTTGGGTTTCTTGAGATCCAGCTCCCCCAATATTTTCAGCATCTGAGCGTTGACCTTGACAAGCCTTTCCAGGGACTCATTAGGTTTTTCGGATTCAAAGCCGTTGCCAGTCAAGTAACGTATTCGAAGTCCGTTTACCTGTAGGTCCTCAATCAGGATATTTTTAAGGCGAAAAAGCTCCAGGTAATCTTCAATCAGGTTATCATAGTGCTTTCCGGCCATGCCGTTTTCATCCAGCTGATCCATAAGATCTGTAAGCAACTCTTTTTCAAAGTTAGTTTTTCGTTTGGCCATATATACCCCCCCTTCTCACGCGCGGAAATCAAAATTTGACCACAGTTTCAATTTCTACATAACGTTCTCCTTTGAGAGCTCATTTTTCAAGAATTGCCCCGGGGGTATCACCATAGTTCCTCATTGATTTCAGGTTTTTTCTTCTTAATCCCCTTAAATGAGAACCATTTTCTACCTTCCACTTCATTATGGCAGCGGTTGCATAGACTTACCATGTTCCATGGTTCTTTGGCATACTCTGGATACTTCTCTAGTGGATATACATGGTGAACAGTTCTTGCTCTGGTTAGCTTCTTTGGTCTCGTATTTGGGTATTCCGCTGAGTCCCATTTGTGCAAACATCTTTGGCACTCATAGTGATCTCTCTCTAAAATCATTGGCCTAAGTTTATCAGTCCATTCAGCTCTTTTATAGAACTTATTCTTTTCGCCTGCTTCGACTAGTTCTCTTACGTTCGACTTTTTCAACAGACTTCACCTCTTCATCTATTGCCTCAGACTCCACTTCACTGACTTGAACATCTGAAACCAATAACTCATCCTCAATTGAAATATTATGATAAACCTTAAAACCTTTTGTCTCAAACGCCTTAATATAAGACCATGCTACTTCTGGAGAACCAAAGGTAATGTCTTTAGCCCAGAACATATTTCCTTTAGCTAAACCATAAATACTGCTCGGCCTGTGAACGCTGTTAATATAGTCATCTACCGTTTCCTGGCCAACTTCTCTACTGTTGTTGTCACCTATGAAAAACATAAAACCAACCTCCAGTTATTTAATTTGTAATAATTAATTCTCCGTAATTTCTTCTTCCACTTGAGTTTTTGCTTAAGGAATAGTTAACATTATGTTCGTAGATATTGAAGTCATCAAATATACTCCTTATAAACTCATCATTATTTATTGTTATGATGAACTTGCCGTTTATATTCAGACAAAGTTCCGCAAGTTTTAAATATTGATCATCTGTAAAATGACCAACAGCGTAATCACATGTATTTCTGTACGGTGGATCCATAAAGAATAAGGTCTTTTGGTTGTCATAAATCTTTATAATATCTTCAAAACTTTTATTCTCAATTCTCACTTTTTTTAGCCTTTGATAAGCAGCCATAATATCGTTGCTGATATTGTCCATATTAAGGTTGCTATTGCATTTTCCTGTTCCAAAACTTGGATTTTTCATTTTTGATCCAAAACCTGCTTTAATCAGATAGTAAAAAATATGAGCCCGCTGAATGCAGTCCTCATATTCATTATTGTTATAGATTATTTTGTATTCGTTAAACAACTCTCTACTAACTAAAGTATATTCAAAGCTTTGAATCAACTGTTGTGGCGCAGTTTTCACTACAGCCCAGAAATTCATTAAGTTTGAATCAAAATCGTTTAGGACTTCCCAATTGGCTGGATCCTTTCCAAAGAGCAGCCATCCTGCTCCTCCAAACACTTCCACATAACCACTGTGATTTGGGATCATTGGCAGCAATTTCTTCACCATGCGCGACTTGCCCCCTACCCATGAAATAGGACTTTTCATATTCAATTTTCTCCTTGTTTTTTATTCACCAGTGGCTTTGGCAATAAAAAAGAACCGCCGGAGCAGTTCGTGTTAATAAAAAGCATTCGTTAACGTAATTGTTTATAATAAATCAGATTAGCGTAATAATGATCCCAATAATTCCAATTATCAATGACATAGTTTTTTTGTTCATTTTTATCCCCCAAAAAACAAGCACCAAAAGTCCCATGATCCACCCAATTGGGTATTCAATTTTGAAATTCCAAATTAATTTAAAAACCCATAAAACTACGTACTTGAAAACCAGGGCTATATCTTTTATGAATTCAATCAATATTAACCACTCCAAAAATTATTATCTATGATTGTTATATTATACATTAATCAAATATCTTTTTCGCGGGTAAAAGATATTTAAAGATAAAACTTCTTTAACGCATTATCCAAATCATCTTGAATAATCCCTATATACCTCAACGTCACCTGCTGGTTAGTATGATTGAATAATCGCATCAATGTTACCACATCTTTTGATTGTTGGTAGAAGTGATACCCAAATGTTTTTCGCATGGTGTGTGCTCCAACTTTCAAATTTTTTAAGTTTGCAGCATCTTTACATTCATTTAGTATTTGCCAAACTCTCTGCCTAGTAATCGGTAGGTTATGAGACTGCCGACTCTTGAACAAATAATCTGTTTCATTCATGTCTTTTATATATTCCTCAATCTCCAACTTCAACTTTGGATGGATGAATAACCGGATCATTTTTCCGGTCTTCTGTTCTTTATAAACGAAATGAGTTTTATTCTTAACGTCAGATACTCGCATCTTTAGAAGATCAGATATTCTTCTGGCGTTGTTGATACCAATTTTGAATAATATGTAGTTGCGTTCTCCATCATCCATTGACCGGAGATAATTCGAGATTTCTTCAATCTTGACCATATCCCTAATTGGTTCTACTGAGTTCATTTTATACCCCTTGAGTTTTACATATCTTATAATTCTGTAAAACTGATTTTTTACTACTAAAGCCATGCCCTGACTAACTTTCAGCCCTGTATCTGAAAATGAGTTTACAACATGCTTTTTATGTAAAGCTCGACAGATAAAAAACAAATTTCAATCCCTGTAATCAAAATTTGTTAGTCTGCCCACCCATACAACTAACCCCCACTTGACCCTTACAGGGAAATAGGGATATAAAAAAGAACCGCTTTTCAACAGTTCTTTCATTGTCTATAGTTTACCACAAATATAGGGACATTTAAGCGACACAAAAGCGACATATTTAATCTATCCATATCATACTACTTATATTATAGATCGTACTTTTATTAATCCTCTCAATCTGTTTTTTACTGTAACCAAGACAATCCGCAATATCATAATTGCGGATACCTTTAAAATACTTCATCTCAACAATATTTCTTTCCAAGTCACTCAAGATATGCAAGGCATAATCAATTTTTTTTATTATCAATTCTTTTTCAGCTATTGCCTTTTTCAACAAAAATCTCTGTTTTTCAATGATTTCAAACTCCCTTGCCACCGGGTCTGATATTTCACCGCTACCACTCATAGTCTCTGAATACTGCAAGGCCTTGACTCCCTCATATTCAAGCTCCTGCAAATCCTGTTTTCTCAATTCCACATAACCTTTAATAAACTTATAATCATATAAGACTCGCTCTGTCTGTCTGTACTTATCACTCGTCATTCCCAACCTCCATGTCTAATCAAAATGGTATATCATCGTCATCCTCATCTAATGGCTGAAAGTCATTCTCCTGGTGGTTTTTATGTATTTTTGAATCTAAATACTCAACTTCTTCTGCTATGACTTCAGTAACATATCTTTTGCTTCCGTCCTTAGAGTCAAATGATCGTGTTTCCAGTCTACCAACGATTCCAATTTTACTGCCTTTCATCAAGTATTTGTTTGCATTTTCAGCCTGTGCACCCCAAATAACCACATCAAAAAAATCTGCCTCCTGGCCTCCATCTCGCTTAAATATCCTATTAACTGCAAGTCCAGTCTTTATCACCGCTTTACCTTTTGGCGTATGTCTTAATTCAATATCTCTGGTTATCCTACCGATCAATACAACTTTGTTCACATCTATGCCCTCCTAATTTCATCTTGAAAAAAACTCTCTCTATATCCCTTACTTGAAATACAAAGCACATAATGCTTATATTGTTTAACAACTGTGTATTCCGTTTCACTTTTAAATCTTTCCTTTTTCAGTTTATTGCCTTCATAAACAAATTTAACAGTTTCACCTGGTAAAAATATCATTCGACATCCTCCAAATCAATTTCGTAATCATTTTTTATTCCAAATCGGCCAAAATAAACTCTTGTCTTATCTTCTTGAACTGCTTTGATTTGTTCTCTTAAAGCCCCCGGGCTCTTTGAAAAATCTTCAAGAAAATAAACAGTATCACAGACATCCAACATGGCAAGGCAAATGTGCATGTATTCTTCATAATCAAATCCATCAGGCAAAATTGCCGGGTTCAAAACCACATAACCTAAATCTTCCAACTCTTTTGCCTTAGCATTGAATTTTTTTCTGTAATTTGAATCACCGGTAATTTTGCCTGCTATATATATTTTATTTATGTTCGCATTCTTTATCATTTCGCCAGCCCCTTTGTTTTAGTCCACCACAAGCAGTACACAAATAAACTTTAATTCGGTCTTTTTTCGTAATACACCATGTTCCTTTGACCATTTGAGTTTTACATTTTTGACAGTTGCTTGTAAGTTCCGAAACTGCAATCCCACCCAATCTTTCACATTCTTTTCGGTCACCATCAAGGTATCTAACAACTGCTCTCGTTAACAACTTCACTGTTTGTTCGTTCATCTCTCCCACCTTCCGGCCCTATAGATTTATCAAACCAATCAGTCAAATCTCCTCCTGGTGATGCAGTATTATGCTCCTCACATATAGGGCATATCAATTTTGCTTTGATAGACCAACAGCTAAAACCACACCTGCATTGCATTAATAAAAATCCATCATTCATAGCTCAATCCCTAATTCGGTTCACACGTCTGATATAAAAATCTTTAGTTGATATGCCACATCCTAGACATCGATATACTCCAAGATATTTGTCCTTTTTAAAAACTCTGACCTCATTGCAGTAGACACAAAACAAAGTGTGCTTATCTGCCGGAACTCTTACATAATCTGGTTTTACCGGATCTTCAAATAGCAAGTCAGTAATATTTATCTGCTTGGCAATTTGCATTTCATCACCCACTCCACATTTTTTCTCTGATTCGTTCCTGAATTTTGTCATAGTCATATCGTGATTCCTTAGCCGCACTATTAATTGATTTATTAAATTTGTTACCATTGCCGGAAAAATCATCTTGCTTTAACGGATATACGCTTGTCCAATTGCTCATTGTACTTTTATTCAGAATAGCTATCTGCTCTGACACCTCTGATGACAACTCTTTCAATCGCTTAAGAGTGAG
Source organism: Alkalibacter mobilis (assembly GCF_015594845.1). Taxonomy (GTDB): domain Bacteria; phylum Bacillota; class Clostridia; order Eubacteriales; family Alkalibacteraceae; genus Alkalibacter; species Alkalibacter mobilis. Next base: position 21,943 of record NZ_JADNRK010000027.1, read on the forward strand.
ATCCAGTGCTTTATCCGTTGGCTTTTTCTTAGAATTGATTCTCATCTGGATAAAACTCCAAATAGCTTCCTTCAATTTTTCATCGTTTGTAAATCCATTTATGATTTCCTGGTAATTGTTGCTGGCGCGCTTAGATGCCTTTACATCCTTACTTTCTTTATCTTTTTGTTTAGTTTCGTTTAGTTTATTTAATGGTGTACAACTTTGCGCACCATCTTGCGTTCTACTTTGATTACTATCTTGCACACCAATTTGATTACCAACTTGATTACTATCTTGCGTACTATTTGACATAGTAGGGTTATTTTGAATATTTTCTTGTTTGCTATTTGCAAGAGAAGCAAGCTTATAAGCTGTTGCCTTTGTTCCGTTTTGTTTAAAATCGATGATTCCATGTTGCTTTAATACATTTCTAGCCTTTGCAATTCCAGATCGCGATAATCCGGTATTTAATTCAAGCGTAAGATTCGGCGCAGTAAACCACTCTACCCAAGTGCATTTATTGTTTATGTACATCAATCCATACCATAAAGCAATTTGCCCTGAAGATAACTGTTTAATTTGCACCAAATCGTGAAACGCTTTAATCTCAGCTATATAGTTCATCTCATCACCCTTATGTCTTTGATTAAAGGCCGTCTATGCGACCTTCCAACAGGACTTTTATTTTAATTTTATTAGCCAGATCTTTATACTCATAATGAAGTATCAACTCGTCCAAGCTGTGAATCAGGTTTCTGACAAGTCTGGACTCGTCATTATCAAATACGTTGAAGCTTATTAATTCCTTATACGCTTCTGCAAATTCCTTTCTAGTCTGAATCGTTCTATTTTGAGCACTGATTTTTTCAACTGTCTTTAATTTGTTCAATAGTCATTACTCCCTTTCGAAATTTTGACGATTTTAACAGGTTTTTTGTACAATCTTTCCAGTGCGCCTTTTCCTCTTAAAAAGGCGTTCTTTTTGCTTCCTGCGTACACTTTCAGTTTTTTTCTTTTCCCATATTTTATGTAAGTCAGACAATAATAGTCGCAGTACTTTAAGATCAAGACAACCTTCCTCCCTAAGTAAATTTATCATTATATATAGAACCCCAATCAAGAACACATTCCCCGGATGCAAATTGATCAATAGCATTTTAATCCTCCTCGCATTCATCAATAATTTTTTCGATATATCTTTCCATTACAAGGGATGCGACTACTAATGAAAGTTTTTCCTTGAGAGTAACATTTTCAATTTTATCTATAGTTTTTATCGCATCCCATATTACTTCTTTAATCATTTTTTTCATCGAATCTCCCCAATATGATATAATTAGACGAGGGTTTTATTTAATCCACTAGAGTTGTCATAGGTTGGTCGCCGTGCAACTCTTTTTTTATGCTTAATTTCAGTTCTTGTATCAACTGTTCCATTCGATCAAAGAAATCCATAACTTGTTTTAAGTCATTTACCTCACAAGTATCTATTACACCATCTTCTGTTATATCCAGCAGCTTGTCTTTTGCATCTTCTAATTCTCTTAAAGATCGGATCATTTGCAAACTAACAACTGCCAAATCCTTTTGGTCTAATTTTGGATAAAATTTTTCACCAATAGGACAGTTTAAACAGTAATGATTGGCTAAAAACGGATCATTGTACACCTCGCTCATCATAACTACTGAATCCGGTCCTGGCGTTGTTTTACCTGTCTCCCATTTCCCGATAGTTTCCGGTTCAACAAAGAAATACTTGCTAGCCTCTTCTCTACTGTTTATTCCTGCTCGTTTTCTCGCTTGGTAATACACATTACTAACGGCTTTTAAGGCCTGTCTTGTCATTTTATGAAACACCCCTTTCAAGTACACTTAATGTAAGGATGAATTACACCATCTTCTAACTACATTCAAGTGTTAAAACTTAACAAATCATTTTTATCTGGCGGAGCTTTAAAGGGATCATCTATTCCCAATTCCAAGTAATCATCCTTAAGCTCTGCTATACTAATTTTCGTCCACCTAGATTCATGATCAACTTCAACAACATCTCAAACATTCTAGAAGCATCTCCCTAGCTGCATCTACGGATACAACGCCTAAAACTTTATACCCTTCCAACTCGGCGATTTTATGTCTGAGCATCTGTTCGCATGTAAGATTACTAATATTGGTTCCATCCGGGTTCATCGCATTCATCTTCTACAGATTCCTTCCCTGTCGCGTGGCTTCATTAAGCCAATCTGAAAACAGAACCGAATTGACCTTCATGTATTGCCCAATTTTCACTATTGGCATAGTAGGGTCTGTATAGGCCAATCTGTATAACCTATCCCTTCCAATTCCAAAAATCTTTGCAGCCTCTGATATTGATATCAATTGTTTTGTTTTTACTTCCATTTCTATTCCACCTTTCAAATTTAAATTTATTCTAAAAACTCATGTTCAAATGCTCCCCAATTTCCTTCTTCCAGCATCCCTGTTTTCTTGAAAGAATCTTCGTTATATGAAGTTGCATATCTGAGTAGTTCGCCACTGTATGCATCTTCTTTAAATCTTTGCACAAATTTTTCCTGCGCATTTTTTAAACTCTCTGCTCTTATTCGGATCCATCCTCCGTTGTAAATTTGTCCACTGGATCCAAACGTGAAAATATAGTTATTCATGCTCTTATTCCTCCCTTTCAGCCGGCATGCTGCATGTCCTCATCAACATTTTCAAAGTCTTTGTCTTCGAACTCCAACACTTCTTTCAGCTTCAAATACACTGGCAAAGAAGGATTACTGTCACCCAATTCAATCTTGGTGTAGTGCTCTCTTTTGATGCCTATCTGTTCTGCTACCTGTGATTGAGTCAACTTCATGTTGATTCTCTTTTTCTTAAGTATCGCTCTCATGCTTTCACCTCCCTTTAATCAAATTTATTGGTTTCTTTGTAAAACACAAGAAATATACTGTCTTTATATTGTGATTTGTAGACACTTCCAAAATTTAACGGTATAATATTCTTTGAATAGTCTTGTTTTGATTGAAAATCAGGAAGCCATTATTGTGAATCAAGAAAAGACTGATGCTGTTTTAGAGCAAATGTCTAATATTCTTCAAGAGATCAACGAGAATATCGTAGATTAACTCTGAATTACTTGCAATATTCTTAGTTTGTTTCAGAATCAACTCTGTATTTGTTTTGACAGCAAAAAACAGCCGAGTTACATTAATCACTAATAGGATCACAGAAGCTTGAAGGGCAATCATCTGAACACTTATGAATTTTAACTTTCTATCGATTTTTTTACGATAATCTTCATTCATGGGTTGCTCCTTTCCGATGTGCTATATAGACACTTTTTATTAATTGGCTATAATTGTAATTAGTGGACTAAAATAGTTTGCATCCCTAATTTTTGAAATGTATATGTATTTTAAAACTACCTTTTATAGTTATTATAGTAGTCTAAAACAACATTGTCAACCTTTTATGTATTTTATAATTACATTTTGGAGGAATTCTTTTGATAAATGAAAGATTAAAGAAAATAAGAAAGAGTAAATCTTTGACCCAAAGAGATGTAGCACTCGCAATTGGGGTTGAAAGAGCCACTTATACGCAATATGAAACTGGCAAAATAAAGCCTTCGATTGAGAAAATCAATGATTTAGCTGATTTACTTGAAGTCTCAATAGACTTCCTAATCGGCCGGACTGATGATCCAACACCATATAAAGACGTTAATGCAGATCTTGATGCTGAAAGAGATTTGGATGATGAACTAAAAAAACTCCTCAAGGATGAGGAGCTTGCGGCGTTCTATGATTTTGCGAATATGGATGAGGCAACAAAGAAAGAGATTATTGCGTTTATTAGGTTTAAGAAGGGGCAGGAATAGGAACTCTATTTCTGTAGAACAAGGTATTCTAATATTCAATATGAATGTGTTTCGGTTTAGATTTCTCAGATTTATTTTTTAATCCAATATTGATCAGTTTGTCGCTTTCTATAGATATCAAGTTATGCTTGTTGGAGGGATTCGATTTAGTGAAAAATATTAACATTCCGATGTATATGATGGTGGTAGCTGTGCTTCTGGAGCAGATGGTCTACACGCGACCTAAATCATAAGGATTAAGGATCTTTCTGCTATCGACAGCCGAAGAAATACATTAGAAGCACAAGGGAGGTTCGACTCCTCCCTGCTCCACCAAAAGAGAAAATATAGTTCGCAAAAGGGGTAAACTTATGCCAGATTGGAAAACCGCAAAAGAACACGGCTATGCGAATAATAAAGATGTTATTTTCGACAGACTAGATAGCATATACATCGAAAAGTTCCGTTCAATGGAGGATCGAGAGCTTAGGCTTGGTAAAAATATCACATTAATAGCCGGTAAAAATGGTACCATGAAATCTTCATTATTAGGAATGATCGCCCATTCGGAGTGCAGTATGTCAACTATTAATTGTGCATTTTATTAACTTTTTTAATCAGAAGGAGATTCATATGTTAAGCGAGCGATTGAAGCAAATAAGAAAATCAAAGGGATTTACACAGAAATCTGTATCTGATTCTCTCCAAATGGATAGAAGTAATCTTGCAAATTATGAGACAGGTAAAGCAAAGCCTTCATTTGAAAAATTGGAACAACTTGCCGACCTTTATGAAGTTTCCGTGGATTATTTACTTGGCCGGACTGATGATCCAACACCATATAAAGACGTTAATGCAGATCTTGATGCTGAGAGAGATTTGGATGATGAACTAAAAAAACTCCTCAAGGATGAGGAGCTTGCAGCGTTCTATGATTTTGCGAATATGGATGATGCAACAAAGAAAGAGATTATTGCGTTTATTAGGTTTAAGAAGGGGCAGGAGTAGAAACAGCAAAATCATTCAAAGTGAGATAAGGGGGATAAAAATGTCATATGAATTAGGAGTTATAGCGCTTGATTTAATTAGCTCAATACCAGTCAATGAAAAAATGGATGTCTTGAATGAAGAACTTAAAAAATATAATTATTTCCATCAAAGCGTGCCTGGTCCAGTACAATTTGTCAATATACCAGACAGAAATTCTATAATAAGTCTGCAAACAAACAAAATTGGATTTGATTTTCAGTCTGATAAACTGAATCAAACTTCATTTTATTCGAAAATTGATGGTCTTCTAGCAGTTTTAAGAATTTTTAACATTAGTGCATATAATAGAGTAGGTCTCCGAATTATAAGGAGAGTATCCTCGGGTATTGATAAACTGGAAACTATAAAAAAACAGTTTAAATTTACTGATGAGTATTTAGAAAATTTATATGATAATGCACATGAATTAAGCTATGGAATAAAATCAAATCAAGATAATATTGATTTCAATTTAAATACTCGAACTTTTCAAATGATCATAGATGGTAATATGACACCTAAGCAAACTATTAACGGGATTCAGTTTGATGTCGATTCTTTTGTTATTGATAT
>NZ_JADNRK010000028.1 GCF_015594845.1 Alkalibacter mobilis
CAGCTTCCTTCAGATTTCACCTCACGATAAACACCCTTGCTGTTTAGCTATGCACTTCCTCGTTACCTAGGTGTGCTCGGGACTTGCACCCGTTAGAGCGCGCCCATGGCGCGCAAACATAAAAAAAGCAATCGGCTATGCACCAATTGCTTGATTATACACTCAAACAAGATAGCACTTCACCTTCCTGGTGACAATCGCAAGGCTATTAACCATGCAATCAGACATGGTTGTCGGAGTACAACCACTCTTCGGTGCCATCCCCTTTCAACAAAATCATCGGTTCTCCAACCTCATATTGTTTACTAATGTCAAACACGCCTCTATCACTTCTTAAATAATGAAATTATAATATCATATTAATCAAAAGGAAGTCAAATAAATAACTTTGGCCACCTTATACCCGAATTAAATATCAAAGAGGAAATAAACGCCTCGCATACTTAGATTAAAATTAAAAAAAACCAACTAAAATGAATTGGCCTTTTAAAATGGTATTTAATTCATTATGAAAATTTCCAAACTTTCTATCAATTCCTTTGAAATCCTGGGTGCGTAAAAAGTAAGTACTCTCATTCTCTCCGTGTTGTTTCTATAACTGATTACCAAATATTGAATTTTATTCTCTACCTTGGGTTTATATAATTCGCATAACTTCTTTTTTATTCTATTAATAATGCATTTATTTACGGAAATAAATGCATCTCCGGATTTAAAAACGACTGCCTCGACTTTTTCCAGTGGTATTTCGTAACATCCGTTTTGATCAGTAATCAAAATTCTTTCCTCACATACTCCTAAAAAAACACTTTTTTTCTTATTTAATTTATCTTGCCAGAACAATACATCAGCTGCATTTACGTCAAATTTTCTTTTTGTTTCATTAATAATTAAATCAGAACCGAAATCCCATTCTTCTAATTCAACATAAGGGTCTTTGGTAAGAATGAGTGCCGTCAGTATAACAATGAACATAAAAATGAAAAAGTAAAGCATAGCAAATACCCCCATCTTTATCACAAACTTCATTATACTTGTATTATACCAAAAAATCACCACTAATGTTATATTATTATCAATTTTTATTAATTTATTAAATAAACACTAAAAAAATCGACCGTAACGGCCGATTCAAATATCTGTTATCTTTCAAGTTGTCCTACAAAGTAACCTGTGCCACCAGATACATTTGTAACGGTAAATCCTCCGGCTGACAATGCATCACATGTTCTGGCACTTCTTGCACCTGATTGACAAATAATATGATAATTGACATCTTTCTTAAGGAATTTTTCAGGTTCCGAAATCAACATCCTCATAGGTATGTTTTTTGCTCCCGGTACCCTGCCCATTCTATATTCCCCTGGTTCTCTTACATCTATAAGATTGATCTTTTTTGAGTTGTCAACCAAGTCATTAACATTGACAACTTCATAATTTTTATTTTTCATAAAAGCAAACATTTGTATTCCCCCATTAATTGTTTTTATATTAGCAATTTCTTATATACTAATATACACTGCATAAAGCGATCTGTCAACTACTTTTTTCAAATTTGCAATAATTATTTTTTAAAACACTGATTACCGTCTTTATCCTGTCATCGAAAATTTCGTAAGTTACTGACTGCCCATATTTTTCCGATTTGAGGATCTTGTGGGCTTTGAGTATAGACAAATGCTGTGATAATGCGGATTGGGTCATATAATCGAATTTCTCGTGCAACTGGCTTACTGTCATGGACTCTTGAATAAGATAACAAACTATCATCAGCCTGTTTTCATTAGCCAGAACTTTCAACAATCGGGCTACTTCTTTCATTTCTTGCATATCAGCATCAAATTTTAAATTTTCCATATTAGCACCTCTCAAAATTTAGGCGAAAAGGCGCTGTCAGTCGTAACGGGAAACAACGCCTTGATATCCTATTTCTATTCCTTTTCTTTTGTACTATTTCCTTTATATACAAGCTCGGGTATTTTTATACTTACTTTGGTTCCCGGTTCTACAGATTTTGTTATAAATGCGTTACTGCCAATGATCGATCCTTTTCCTATTATTGTTTCTCCACCCAAAATCGAGGATCCTGAATAAATTGTTACATTATCTTCAATTGTCGGATGCCGCTTGACTCCGCTCAAGGCTTGCCCACCTCTGGTAGAAAGCGCTCCCAATGTAACACCTTGGTATATCTTGACGTTATTGCCGATTATCGTTGTTTCGCCAATAACTACACCCGTACCGTGATCTATAAAGAAATGTTTTCCGATAACTGCACCGGGATGAATATCTATTCCTGATACACTATGAGCATATTCACTCAGTATTCTTGGTATCAGAGGGACTTTGAGCAAATGAAGCTCATGAGCCAATCTATGGATACTAATAGCCAAGATACCGGGATAAGAAAAAATAATTTCATCCTTTCCTGATGCTGCCGGATCTCCCAGATAAGCAGCCTCAACGTCAGATGACAGATAAGCCCTGATTTCTGGAATTTTCTCCAAAAATCTATAGCTGATATCCGATGCTTTTTTATTTATATCTGTACTTTTACAAAGATTTTTACCTTCATTCTCCAGATGAGCTTGAAGGCTGAGTGCAAAAACCAATTGTTCAGTCAAAACCTCGTGTATGTTGACTGAAAGCTCTCCTATATGATACTCCATTATTTCTCCCCTGCACGCATTTCTATTGAAGTATCCAGGAAAAAGTAGTTGTCTCAATTTTTTTGACAAATCTATTATAACATCTCTGTCCGGAAGCGGACATTGTTCATGAGGCAAAATGAATTTTTCTTTTGCATAACTGGCCATAACATCCGATACCAGCATTCGAACTCTTTGTCTGTCCAATTCTTTAGCCATCTAATTTCCTTCTTTCTCGTGATTGTTTATACTGCTATTTTATAATTATTCCGCTCTTAAGTCAATTAAGCATAATCCGGCTCTCTATGATATAATACTTTTCATATACAATAAATTAAAAGGTGGTACAATTCATGGATATAACAGCGACAGACTTTGAAAGTATAGTCGTCAAAAAAATTCCTCTGATCGATTTGAGGGCTCCAATAGAGTTTTTAAAGGGCAGCTTTCCCAATGCCGTAAATCTTCCCTTGATGAATGACGAAGAAAGACACCAAGTTGGCATCTGTTACAAGGAATACGGCAATGAAAAAGCAACTGAGCTTGGTCATAGATTGGTGTCCGGAGCCATACGAGAATCAAGAACTCAAAGTTGGATAGATTTTATAAATTCTAATCCCGAAACAATAGTGTTTTGTTTTCGTGGTGGTCAAAGATCTCAAATAGCTCAACAATGGATCTTTGACAAAACCAATAGATCGGTCCAAAGAATAGAGGGTGGATACAAGGCATTCAGGAAATATCTAATTGACTCCTTGAGTCCTTTAAACATAACTTCAAAACCATTGGTTTTGACAGGTTTCACAGGGTCAGGAAAAACCGATGTAATAGAAAAGTATAAGAATGCCATAGATTTGGAAGGCCTTGCCAATCATCGCGGTTCTTCTTTCGGAGGAAATATTACAGAGCAACCTACGCAGATTAATTTTGAAAATAACCTTGCATACAAAATCATCCAACACAAAAACCAGAGGTATAGATATATGCTGATAGAGGATGAAAGTAGAAATATAGGCAGAAGCTATCTTCCCCGAGATTTACATGATTTTTTAAAATCCAACAAGTACGTACTGCTTGAAGTTGAATTTGAAAAAAGAATCGAAAACATTCATCGTGAATATGTAATAGTGTCACAAAAAATGTACGAATCAAAATTTGGAAAAACGGAAGGTCTGATTCAATGGCAAAACAATATCATTTCCAGTTTGGAAAGGATAAGAAAAAGACTGGGAAATGAAAATTTCATTAAAATTCGTGAAGAATTTGATTTTGATATGTCTTCACAGCTCAATCAAAATGAAAAAAACGGCCATAAAGCCTGGATAGAATTGTTACTGAAAGATTACTACGATCCCATGTACATGTATCAAATAGAAAAGAAACAGGATAGGATCGTTTTCAAAGGTTCATTGGAGGCTGTGGAAGGATTTTTAAGTGAGATGGAAAGTGAACTGATTTAGAAAAAACGGGACCTCAATGGTCCCGTTTTCTATTTGATTATAAGTATCGGTTTATCTGTTCTATTTAAAACCTTATTGGTTACACTTCCAAGCAAGAATTTTTGAATGCCACTGTCGATTCCCTGAGAACCCATTATTATCATGTATATATCATTATTTTCTTCAGCATACTGTGCTATACGATTTCCAGGGTCTCCATCCAATTCATGTTGCTCAACTTTGATATTCAGATTACTAAAGTAATTGTAAGCCTCGTCCAAAATCTTCTTTGTGTTTTCAGTAGATTCTTCAATAAGTTTAAAGTAAGCTCCTCCAATATCAGCCAAACTACCGGTGTTGCCCGAATATCTGGGTACTCTTAGATCATTTACATTAACAACGACTACAGTTGCATCAAATGCTTTTGCGATTTCTGCGGCCTTTTCCATAGCTCTTTTCGAAAACTCAGATCCGTCGGTTGGTACTAGCAATTTTTTCATAATAACTCCTCCTCGTATTATAAGAGTATAGCTACATCCTACCCTTATTCAGCTTGACAAAACATAAAACAAGCCAAAAAACCGAAACTTGTAAGGTCCCGGTGCATTAGGTTATTTTACAACTAGTACAGGTTTTTTGATTCGATGAAGAACTTTACTCGTCACACTTCCCAGAAGAAATTTCTGGAGTCCTCCACTAACTCCCAAAGATCCCATTACAACCAAATCTATATCTTCATTTTCTTCAACGAATAAAACAATTCGATTCCCCGGATCTCCATCCAACTCATGTTGTTCAGTATCGATTCCCAGCCCTTCAAAGTATCTACTTGCTTCATTCAAAACTTTTTTTGCGTTTTTGCTTGCAGCTTCAATCAGTTGATTGATGGTTGCACCCATGTCAGAGATATTTCCCGACTCGTATGGGTATAGAGGAAATCTTAAATCTTTTACATTGATCAAAACGATTTTACTGCCAAGTGCTTTAGCAATCTCTGCTGCTTTTTCCATAGCTCTCTTTGAGTATTCTGATCCGTCCACCGGTACAAGAATATTTTTCATGTTTTTTCCTCCTAATTTATCTTTGCATCTTATTCTATAAGATACCCATTAGGAAATTATGGAAAACATATAATTTTTCAAACACAAAAATATATATTTATATTATATTTGATCAACGATCGATGGGTATCATCAATTTCTGATTTGGATAAATATGATCATTGCCACCAATGTTGTTGTAACTGGCGATTTCATAAACCAGTTTTCTTGTGTCATCATCATCGCCATTGTAAATTTCAGCTATTTCCCAAAGTGTATCACCTGATTCAACGACATGAACCTTGTATAATACAGGTTCGACTCCATTTACTACTTTTACCAGCAGGGACAAGGACATTAAAATAGCTAAAAACAAAAGCAACGTCGTCAATGCCAATCTTCTAGCGTTAACAATTCTAATTTTCTTCTTTAATATTACCATATCCAGCACCTCCGAACACTTGTTCTGTAATAAATATATCAGAACTTATGTTCGGCGTCAATGTTTTTTCGAACATCTGTTTGTTTTTTTGTTTTGCTGTGCTATAATAAAAATGAAATTGAAACGAGGTGCTTGTCATGATTGAGGATCTTAGCAAAAAGCAGAACGAGATTCTAGATTTTATTGCGTCAGAAGTAAATAAGAAGGGGTATCCCCCTTCTGTTAGGGAAATTTGTCAGGCTGTTGGCCTGAGAAGCACATCCACGGTTCACGGTCATCTCTCCAAACTGGAACAAAAGGGATATATTCGAAGAGATCCCACTTTACCCCGTGCAATCGAAATAATTGGCAGAAATTTATCAGAAGACTATCAGGTTTCAAAAGAATTAGTCAATATTCCCATAGTTGGAAAAGTTACAGCCGGTGCTCCCATATTAGCAGTAGAAAATATTGAAGATTCATTCCCACTGCCAATCGATTTTGTCGGTAAAAACGAATCCTTTATTTTATCTGTAAAGGGCGATAGTATGATTGAAGCTGGAATTCTGGATGGAGATTATGTAATTGTAGAAAAAAGAAATACCGCCGTTAACGGCGATATCGTAGTGGCCTTGATTGACGGCGAAGAAGCTACAGTAAAGAGATTTTACAAGGAAAAATCCCACATTAGGCTCCAACCTGAAAATTCTTCCATGGATCCTATCATAGCAACAGATGTCCGCATACTTGGTAAAGTTTCAGGAGTTATCCGAAAATTGTAAGTCATTATTGTAGATAAAGCAAATCTTTGTCTTTGAGCATGGCAATTGAGGAATACAACCCCATTTTTCCATGCTCATAGGTCAATCCACCCTGAAGATAAGCGATGTAAGGTTCTCTCATAGGCGCATCTGCACTAAGTTCTATGGATGACCCTTGATAAAATGCGCCAGCAGCCATAATAACCTCATCATCGTATCCCGGCATATCCCAAGGTTCCGGAACAACAAATGAATCAACTGGTGCCGCGGCTTGGATCCCCCGGCAAAATATCTTTACCTTTTCCCTGTCTCCAAATTTTATTGATTGGATAATGTCGCTGCGATCCCCATCGATCGATGGGCAGACTTCATACCCCAACTTGGAAAATACCGATGCAGCCAGCATTGCCGTTTTTAGAGCCTGAGATACCACAGAAGGAGCCAAAAACAATCCTTGAAGATAATTCCTGTTGATTCCCATTGTTGCTCCTGTTTCTTTTGCAATTCCAGGTGCTGCCAGTCTGCATGCTGCTTTATACACCAAATCAGACTTTCCTGCAACATAACCGCCCATTGGTGCTATCCCTCCACCCGGATTTTTTATTAATGACCCTGCCATGATATCCACCCCCACGTCAGTGGGTTCTTTTTTTTCGATAAATTCTCCGTAGCAATTATCAACCATTACTATCAAATCCGGCTTTCGCTCTTTCAACCGCAAAACTGCCCTGCCAATTTCATCAACAGTCAATGCTTTTCGCCATGAATAGCCTGTAGATCTTTGTATATAAACCATTTTAGTCTTTTCATTTATTCTTTCCAAAGCTTTTTCGATGTCTATACCGTCTTCATTCATTTCAATCTGGCCATAGCCAATTTTGTAATCCTTTAGTGTACCGTAACTTTCAGTATCCATGTTTTCCCAACCTATGACCGTTCTGATTGTATCGTAAGGCGCACCTGTGATCGACACCAGCTCGTCTCCCGGGCGCAAGATTCCAAAGAGGACGATGGAAATGGCATGTGTGCCGGAAATTATCTGCGGTCTAACCAGAGCGTCCTCGGTATTAAATACATCAGAGTATATCTTTTCCAATATCTCTCTTCCCTCATCATTGTATCCGTAGCCTGTAGACACTGAAAAATGCCGGTCTCCCAGATTATGCCTTTGCATGGCTCTAATTACTTTAAACTGGTTGTATTCAGATATTTCCATCAATTTCCTGAAATTTCCTTCAAGTTTTTGTTCTTCATTCCTGCAAAGCTCAACGATTTCTCCGTCAAAGCCAAATCTCGATTCAATATCTTCATATACCGACATTGTCAACGTACCCCTCCGCTTTTATCAATTCTAAAATCTCCTGAACCATGGATTCAAAATCAGCATAGTCCTCAGGATCGATCCATTTGATATCGTCCAATCTTTTAAACCAAGTGATTTGTCTTTTTGCAAATCTCCGAGTGTCACGCTTCAAAATTTCCACGGCTTCGTCTAAAGACAGCTCCTTTTTCAAGTATCTTACTATCTCTTTGTAGCCAAGGCCCTGCATGCTTTGGAGATCCAAATCGTACCCCTTCTCATACAGGTTTCTGACCTCTTCAACAAGGCCGCATTCCATCATCATGTCAACTCTTCTGTTTATTCTCTCGTACAACTTTCCTCTGTCCATTTTAATGCCTATCACAATAGGATCGTAAGGAATTTCACCTTGTTGAGAAATCATATCCAAAGTACTTTTTTTGATTCCTGAAGACATATATACCTCAAGTGCCCTCATGACCCTTTTAACATTATTGGGATGAATTTTCTCAGCGGATTCCGGATCACATTGCATCAACATGTTATATAAGTGTTCTTTTCCTTTTTCATCATGGATTATACGAATTTTTTCACGAATCTCATCTGAAGGTGGAGTTTCTGAAAAGCTCCATGGCTTAAGGATACTATTTATATATAAACCAGTGCCTCCAACTATTATAGGAAGTTTTCCCCTACGTGTAATTTCTTCTATTTTTTCTGCACATAATCCTTGAAACTCTGCAACTGTAAAACTTTTGTCAGGACTCAAAAAGTCTAAAATGTGATGCGGTATTCCTTCCATCTCTGAGATTTCAGGCTTTGCCGTTCCAATATCCATCTCTTTGTAAATTTGCATTGAATCGGCTGAAATGACTTCTCCTCCGACAAGTTTTGCCAAACTCACGGCCAAAGCACTTTTCCCGGAGGCTGTTGGTCCTGTAATAACTAAAATTTTTCTTTTCATGCATTTCTCCTATGTAACTCTTTTAAACAATTTTTCCATTTCGTACTTACTAATTGAGATTATGATCGGCCGCCCATGAGGACAGGTAAATGGAATTTCACATTTTTTCAAACTTTCAATCAGGTTCTGAATTTCTTTCTCAGTTATTTCCTTGTTGGCTTTGATCGCTTTCTTGCAAGCAGACATTATAAGTTGGGATTTTAAATCAGATTTCAATCCGACTCTTTCATCCTCTAATATGTATTTTAATACATGGCCCTCTACAGGTTTTCCCAAAAGAACCGGGACAGACCGTACTACGATAGAGTCAGATCCAAACAGTTCAAAATCGAATCCCATATCGCTAAATGTACTCCTGTTATCTTTAAGAAAATTTATTTTTTCTTTAGCCAACTCAAATTTGACCGGTATTATTGTTTGCGTATTTTTTTCCGACTTTTGAGTATTTTTCATAAGATCTTCGTATATGATCCTCTCATGTGCTGCGTGCTGATCAATCATTACAAGTTCGTCTTGATTTCTTTCCAACATTATATATGTTTTAAACAATTGACCCTTTATTGTCGTTCCCCTGAATATATTGTCAATTTGCCTTTCACCGTCGGTGTCAACACTCCTAAATAAATCAATCGGATCCGATTTTTGAGTTTTTGACATTTCATTTATTGTCACATTTTCCCTGTTTCCCACTTCATGATCTTTATCCGGTTTATTTAGCTCAGTTGGTGTCTCTGGTGTGCTTAAATAATTAAAGCTGTTTTCTTCTCTTATTTTAAAGTAAGATTCTTTCTTTAAGTCGGTCTGGTCGACCTCCTTTTTATTGAAATTTTCTTTGATGATTTTTCTTATGCCATCTTTTAACAACAAAAATACCAAACTTTCATTTAAAATCTTAACTTTGGTTTTGGCTGGATGAACATTTACATCGAGCATGTAAGTTGGTATCTTTATATCAAGAATAAAAACTGGATGCTGATTGATCATTAAAGTGTTGTCGTAAGCATCTTCGATTGCTTTATTTATCTTATTCTCATTTACATATCTTCCATTTATAAAAATATGCTGGTAGTCTCTATTCTTTTTAGAAAAATAAGGTTTTCCCAAAAAACCTTTGATCTGGAGTGGTGTATTAACGTAACTCGATTCATAAACCGATTTTATGAATTCGCTTCCGTATATGGAAGCCAGGGTATTTGCCAACCTGTCATCACCCGGCGTCTTTAGGATCTGAACCCCATCAAGCGAAAGACTTAAAGAGATACTCGGTTGAGACATGGCTAAAATTTGAATTATTTTGATTATCTTTCGATTTTCCTCTCCTTCTTTTTTCATGTGCTTAAGTCTTGCAGGAGTATTGTAAAATAATTCCTGAATTGAAATGGCTGTCCCTTTTGAGCAAGAAATTTTAGCACTTTTGGAGTTTCCCTCTATCAAGTCATATTTGATCCCTATACCACTGTCATCAATAGAGGTTCTGACCGATATTTTCGAAACTGCAGCCATACTGGCCAGAGCTTCTCCTCTGAATCCCAGAGTCTCTAATTTCTCCAAATCATCCAATCTCTGAATCTTGCTGGTGCCATGCCGAAGAAAAGCCCGTTCGATATCATTATCTTCGATTCCATCACCGTCATCAATAACTCTGATCAAAGATTTCCCACCATTTTTAATTTCAATGATTATGTTTCTAGCATTTGCGTCAATGGAATTTTCAACCAATTCTTTAACCACAGCAGCTGATTCTGTTATGATTTCTCCCGCTGCAATTTTAGCTGCTGTTTGGCTGTCCAGCAATCTGATTTTCATTTATTTTCACCACCTAGGCGCTTTTTCAAAGAATTCAGGTAATTTATTGCTTCCATGGGTGTCATATCATCTAATGGCAAAGATCCCAACTCCTCAATTATTTGCTTGTCCTGATAATTAAAAAGGTTAAGGTTGTTTCCAGGTTTGAAATCCAAATGTTGCGTGGACTTGCCTTTTTTGATTTTATCCTCTTTTTTCTCCAGCAAATTCAGTAACTCGTTTGATCTGTTGATAACACTTTCAGGAAGACCGGCCAGCTTTGCAACTTCTATACCATAACTTTTGTCAGCGTTACCTGAAACTATCTTCCTGGAAAAAATCACTCCATTTTCACTTTCTTGAACTTTTATGCAATAATTCTTTACCCCTTCCAACAGATCCTCCAATTCGGTAAGTTCATGATAATGTGTAGCAAAAAAAGTTTTACATCCTATATTCTCTGCCAAATGTTCCACAACGGACCAAGCTATGCTCAATCCATCAAATGTGCTCGTCCCTCTTCCAACTTCATCCAGTATTACAAGGCTTTTTTTTGAGGCGTTTTTCAAGATATTAGAGACCTCGCTCATTTCCACCATAAAAGTACTTTGTCCAGATGCAAGATCATCCGATGCACCCACCCTGGTGAATATTCTGTCAACAACACCTATTTTAGCCTTTTTAGCAGGAACAAATGATCCTGTCTGCGCCATCAAAGTTATGAGAGCGATTTGCCTTATATACGTTGATTTTCCGGCCATATTGGGGCCGGTAATTATTATCATCCTGTTTTCACCAGTGTCTGCTTCAGCAGAGTTTGGCACAAATAGATTTTGGTCCATGGTACCTTCTACAACAGGATGTCTGCCTTCAACTATCATTATTTGATCAGAATTGTCCACTCGCGGTTTAGCATAATTATTTATATACGCAACATGCGCCATAGAATAAAAGACATCGATCTGACTGATGTAATCAGCTGTTTCCTTTACCCTGTCCAGCCCCTCTACAAGGACCTTTCTAACGTTTTGAAAAATTTCATATTCAAGCTCAACCAGTTTATCATCGGCTTCAAGTATTTTGTTCTCTAGATTTTTCAGTTCATCTGTAAAGTATCTCTCGCAGTTGGATAGAGTTTGTTTACGGATATAATTGTCCGGCACCAGATGGATATTGCTGTTAGTCACTTCAATATAATAACCAAAAACCTTGTTGTATTTAACTTTTAAAGATTTGATCCCAGTTTTTTCCTTTTCTGATTGTTCCAGTTTCAGGATCATGTCTTTGCTGTTTACAGAAATGTCCCTGTAATAATCTACCGTCTCATCGTAACCATACTTTATAATACCGCCGTCCTTGACTGATATGGGACCATCAGGATCGATAGCGTTTTCTATCAATTCCTTAATGTCCGTCATGTCATCCATCTTTTCAATTATTTCATCTATTAGATGACTGCCTGAATTTCTTAAAATTTCCTTCAGTTCAGGTACGACAGAGATAGATTCCTTTAGCGCAGTCATGTCTCTTCCGTTGCAATTTCCAAATGACAATTTACCTACGATCCTCTTGAGGTCGTAAATTTTATCCAGTACATTTTTCAAATTTTCTCGTAACTCCACCTCGGAATAAATTGATTCCACAGCATCTAATCTAAAATTTATCCTTTGGGCATCTCTAAGAGGCTCACTCAACCATTGTTTCAATTTTCTAGACCCCATGGAAGTTCTCGTCCTATCCAATACGCCTAAAAGACTGCCTTGTTTTTCGCCGCCTCTGATGGTTTTGATCAACTCCAAATTTGATCTTGTAGCATGATCGATGGACATGTATTCAAATATGTCATACCAAATTATCTTGTCGATATGTGACAGAGATCTCATCTGTGTTTCGTCTATATACCGAATCAATGCCCCAGCAGCCTTTATTGCAGCTTCTCTTCCTTCAATACCTAAACTGTTTACTGAGTATACTCCGGTTACAGCAGCTATGCTCTGGCGACATTTATCACTTTCATAGTACTTGGAAGGCAATACATTAGTATACGCAGAAAACTTTATATTCATTACATTCTTGAAATGTTTGTCTTTATAGAGTATGGTGTTGATTAAAATTTCAGATGGAGCTATTTTCGCTATTTCATCAAGAACTGCGTCCTTGTTTCCCAAATCACTGATTTGGGTCAAATAAAATTCTCCTGTGGAAACATCCATGTAAGCTATTCCTGTATCCACCAAATTTCCGTATATGCTCATCAGATAATTATTAGATTTGTCCTTGAGGAACTTTCCTTCACTAACTGTTCCAGGTGATATCACCCTCACGATATCTCTCTTTACGATCCCTTTGGATTCTTTAGGATCTTCGACCTGCTCGCAAATAGCTACCTTATAGCCTTTTTCAATCAACTTTGCTATATATCCTTCAGCGGAATGATAAGGCACACCGCACATAGGCGCCTTTTCTTCCAAACCACATTCCCTGCCTGTCAATGTAATCTCCAACTCTTTTGAAGCTGTAACTGCATCGTCAAAAAACATCTCATAAAAATCACCAAGTCTAAAAAAGAGTATGGCATCTTTGGCTTTTTCATGTACTTCCAGATATTGTCTCATCATCGGAGTTAGTTGACTCATATTTACATTCCTTCTAATCTTCTAAGATTCCTTCCATACTGAAGGTTTTAGTATCTGTTATTTTTACTTTAACAATTTTCCCCGTCAAAGAATCGTCTCCGGGAAAATTCACCAGCTTGAAGGTATCGGTCCTTCCGGTCATATAGTTGCTGTTGTTTTTACTCTTTCCTTCCACCAAAACTTCACAGATTTTGCCGATATAGCTTTGATTGATGTCGTGTCCTATTTTATTGTGGATTTCAAGCAGACGGTTTAATCTTTTGTGCTTAACATCTTCAGGTATTTGATCCTCCCTGTTGCTGGCCGGTGTGTTTTCTCTTGTAGAATATAAAAAGGTAAACGCCAAATCAAACCTGCTTTTTTCAAGCACATCCAAAGTTTCTTCAAAGTCTTCGCGGGTTTCCCCCGGAAATCCGACAATAATATCAGTGGTCAAAGCAACATTGGGTATCTTATCTTTTATTTTTTTGACCAAATTCAGATAGTATTCCTTATCGTATTTTCTGTTCATTTCTTTTAAAACTTTACTGCTGCCTGATTGCAATGGCAAATGTATGTGATTGCATAATTTTTCTTCCAAAGCAATTGCATCTATCAATTCATCAGACAAATCTTTGGGGTGGGAAGTCATGAATCTTATTCTTTCTATTCCTTTTACTTGGACCAATATCTTAAGCAAATCTGCAAATGTAGTCTTTTTGCTTAGCGTTTGTCCGTAAGAGTTCACATTTTGACCTAAAAGAGTTATTTCTTTGCATCCATTTTTCGCCAACGATTCAACTTCCATCAATATGCTGTCAATTTCTCTACTTCTTTCTCGTCCACGCGTATACGGAACTATGCAGTAACTGCAAAAATTATTGCACCCGTGCGTTATGGAAACATACGCTTTAAAATCATATTTCCTTTCAATCGGAAGGTTTTCTACTATGTTTCCCCCTTCTTTCCAGACTCCCACGATCATTTCGTGTTTTTCCAAATGATCAGACAACAATCCTGGTAATTCGTGTATATTATGAGTACCGAATATTATGTCGACGTGTCTGTACCTGCTTTTTATTTCCATTATCACGGACTCTTGCTGCATCATGCAGCCGCACACGCATAGAATCAAGTCAGGCCGCGACTCTTTCATTTTTTTGTAATATCCCAAATGACCAAAAAATTTATCATTTGCATTTTCTCTGACACTACATGTATTTAATATTATAATATGTGCTTGACTTTCGTCTTCCACATTCACATGCCCCATTTTTTTTAACATTCCCGAAATTTTTTCAGAATCATTTTCATTCATTTGGCAACCGTATGTTGTGATTTTATAATTCAATTTCTCTCACCTTTCCAATATTTAAATATCAATCTTTTTGATTTTTTATTTTTGATCAACAAAGATACATTATAACATATTTTTGTTGATCATAACCATCTTTAAGGCTTAGAGAAAATTAATCTACAATTTTTTTCAATTCGTCGATACTATCTAAAATCTTGTTCAAATCGAGATCTTCCTTGTCTTCCATTGCCTGGATCAAATCGTACAGTTCTCCCAGTATTTCTTCTTTGGATATCTTTGTTTCTGCAATTACTTCAACATGCTTGACTTCTTCAGCCTTGTCGGCAATATTGATCGTGTCTCCAAGTTTTGGAATTAGAACATCGATTCTATACCTGTTTGATAATTCTCTCTGCAAATTAAACATCGCTTCTTCTTCTCCATGGACCAATATGATCTTCTTGGGAATTACTTCATTACCCTCGATCCACTCAATTATTCCGTCCATGTCAGCATGACTCGAAAATCCTTCAACTGCATATATTTTGCTCTTTACCGCAATTTCTTCCCCAAATATCCTTACTTTTTTTGCTCCGTTTTTAATACTGCTTCCAAGTGTACCCGGTGCTTGATAACCAACAAATACTACAGATGAATTTTTTTTCCATAGATTGTGTTTCAAGTGGTGTTTGATTCTTCCAGCTTCACACATGCCACTTGCGGAAATGATTATTTTACTGTTTTCGTCATCATTGATGGCTTTTGATTCGTCACTGGTCAGTGAAAAATGCAAATTGTGAAACAATAATGGATCATCTCCTTTTTCCATAAGTTTCCTGGCTTCCTTACTGAACAATCTGCAGTTGTTTCTAAAGATTTCTGTTGCTCTGATTGCCAAAGGGCTGTCTACATATACCGGTATGGAATCAAACTCACCCAACAGTCCATTTTCCTTGTAGTGATTGATTTCAAAGAGGATCTCTTGAGTTCTACCTACTGCAAAGGATGGAATAACAACATTTCCACCTTTTGAAGCAGTTTTTTTGACAATATCCAACAGGTCGACTTCATTCGGGTTCTTATCTGTGTGTTTCCTGTCTCCGTAAGTGGACTCTATTATAAGATAATCTACTTTTTCAATTCTGGCCGGGTCTTTGAGCAATGGGATATTCGTATTTCCCAAATCACCAGTAAAGAGATAAACAAACCAATTTTCTCTTTCAAATACACTGACTTCAATAAAAGAAGATCCCAACATGTGACCTGAGTTGATAAATCTGACTTTAATCTTTTCGCCGAGGGAAAGTTCTTCTTCATATTTTATCGCTTCAAAGAATTTCATGGCGCGGATCGCATCATCAACAGTGTACATTGGTTGAATTTCTTCAAGGCCTTTCCTTCTAAGCTTTTTGTTCTTCCATTCCGTCTCCATTTCTTGAATATGTCCGCTGTCCTCAAGCATTATTCTACAAAGTTCTTTAGTTGCTCCGGTGGAGTACACTTCACCTTTGAACCCTTCTTTTATTAATTTAGGTATTCTTCCTGAGTGATCGATATGGGCGTGTGTCAGCAATAAAAAATCTACTTGGGAAGGATCAAATGGAAATGCCTTGTAATTCAAATCATCTAGATCCTTTCCACCCTGAAACATCCCGCAATCTACCAGAAATGACATTTCATCCGTTTCGCAAAGGAAACATGAACCTGTAACCATCTGTGCTGCACCATAAAATGAAATTTTCAAAAAAATCACGTCCTTTTTTTTAATATTGATTGACAACCGAAATTATTTATTGTATATTATTACTTGTCACTGAAACGAGGTGTAGCGCAGTTTGGTAGCGCACATGGTTTGGGACCATGGGGCCGGGGGTTCGAATCCCTCCACCTCGACCATTTTATATTCGGATGACATTGCATAACATATTATATGAGGGCCTTTAGCTCAGTTGGTTAGAGCAACCGGCTCATAACCGGTAGGTCCTGGGTTCGAGTCCCCGAAGGCCCACCATTATTTTTTTAACCTCATATAATGCAAGCCCAAGTAGCTCAGTCGGTAGAGCAGAGGACTGAAAATCCTCGTGTCGGTGGTTCGATTCCGCCCTTGGGCACCATTATGCTGTTAACTTGCTGGTGTGGCTCAACGGTAGAGCAGCTGACTTGTAATCAGCAGGTTGTAGGTTCGATTCCTATCACCAGCTCCATTTTGAATCGTATAACGGTTCTTTTTTTTTGCATTTTTATAAATAAGTCTTAACAATATAAACACAAGGTGGTTGCAAGCAACCACCTTGTTTCATTTTATTCTTTGTCGAAAATATCTCCAAATAAGTTTCCTATGGTTGTGTCGGATTCGTCCTCGTACACTGTTTCATTTTTTTCGACTTCCTTCACAGGTTCTTCCAGAAGCTCTTTAAGGCTTAAAGAGATTTTTCTCTTTTCCTGATCGATTCCTATTATTTTAACCTTAACTGTCTCGCCAGGTTTTAAAACGTCTTCCACCTTTTCGACCTTTTCATGAGCCATTTCAGAAATATGTATCAAGCCTTCTACTTCATCCACTATCTCTGCAAATGCTCCAAAGGGAGCAATCCTTGTTATCTTGACATCCGTTTCGGAGCCAACATTAAAAATTTTGCTAAATTTTGACCAAGGCTCTTCAGTTAGATCTTTAATACTCATTTTAATTTTAAAGTCTTCCTTGTTGATCTCTGTAATTACCCCTTTGACTTCATCTCCGAGCTTGAATATGTCCAATGGGTGTTTAATTCTTTTCCATGATAAATCTGACACATGAACAAATCCGTCTATCGGTCCAATTTTGATAAAGATTCCAAAATTGGTGATGGATTTTATGGGTCCTTCTATGATCTGTCCAACCTCTACCGAATTGATAAATTCTGTCTTCTGTTCTTCTTCCAAAGCCTTTCTTTCGTTGAACTCTTTTTCAAGAATCACTCTTTGGCTGAATATAACCCTGTTTTTTCTTTTATCGTATTCGATGATTTGACCTCTAACATTCTTTCCTACCAAAGTTTCAAGGTCTTTAACGAATTTCATGTGATATTGTGATGCCGGCATGAATGCCTGGCCCAATCCCAAGTCAACTATCAAGCCGCCTTTTACAGCCTTGATAACGACGCCCTCGAGTATCCTTTTTTCAGTAAAAGCTTCATATAAGGCTTCGCTTGCTTTTTTCTGAGCTATCTTTCTTTTGGACACTATAACGTTGCCATTACCGTCATTCAAGTTAACTACCATTACTTCAATTTCGTCGTCAATTGAGACTTCCTGTGCCAAATCAACTACATCATCGCCATACTCTTCTTTTGTAAGCAACGCGTCCGATTTATAATTAATGTTCAGGTATATTTCGTTGCTGTTAACTGAAATAACCTTTCCAGTCACTACACTTCCTTTTCCCAGTTTTCTGAAAGTTTCCTCGTAGGATGCTTCCATTTCTGAATCTTTCAACATTTCCTCAAATGATTTTGTCATCTTATTGATAACCTCCTTAATAATCCAGTAGGGTGTTGATGCACCTGCGGTAACACCTACCTTGTTACAACCTTGAATATCTATAATATCAAGATCTTCGGCTGTTTCAATGTGCAGGGTTTTTTCACAGTATTTCTTTCCTATCTCAGCTAGTTTTACTGTGTTTGAACTGTGAAGACCGCCGATAACCACCATACAATCAACCTGGGATGCTATCTTTGCAGTTTCCTCTTGCCTGGTCTTCGTTGCATTGCATATCGTGTTAAGTACTTGGGCTTCAGGATACAATTCCAAAATTTTATTGGTTATTTCCTCAAAAACATCCCTATTCATGGTGGTTTGTGCTACAACGCATATTTTATCATATTTTCCGCAACTTGGCACACTATTTTTATCGTTGATTATAAATCCGTTGTAATCGCACCAACCGTTGATTCCGATGACTTCCGGATGCGATTCATCTCCGACTATAAAGATTTTATAACCTTTACTGTGGTATTCCTTGACTTTTTTATGGATTTTTTTTACATAAGGACAAGTTGCATCTATCAGCTCGTTTCCGCTCTCCACGATTTGGTTTATTACATTTTCTCCCACTCCATGCGAACGAACCGTTATTACCCCGTCTACGATTTCATCGGAACTTTTTATGATCTTGACTCCTTGACTTTCAAGTTTATCAGTTACTTGCTTGTTATGAATAAGAGGTCCCAACGTATATATATTCTTTTCTCCATTATTGACCGCGGCTTCAACTTTTTCCATGGCTTGGTTTACACCAAAACAGTATCCTGCACTTTTTGCCAAAATAATTTCCATCTTTTCACCCTTTAGATAACAATTCTTTTATTTTTTTCATTATTTCCGAGCTTGCCTTTTCCAAATTTTCCTTGTCGGGTTTCTTACCGTAATATTCATTCAGCTCAATCGGAGTGCCAATAATCAACTTTAGTTTGGAACCCAGTTTGTAACTTCCCTCAATACCTATTGGCACGATCTTGCTCTTGGATTTTATAGCCAACAAGGCCGTCCCCGACTCGGGTTTCTTTTCTTCTCCGGTTTTTACTCTGGTCCCCTCTGGGAATATGCCTAAAATTTTACCGCTTTTAAGCACTCTCAGCGCCGACTTGATTGCTGTCACATCCGCTTCGCCCCTACGAATGGGTATAACTGTAAGATTGTTCAATAACCATCTTAGTATGGGATTTTTAAATAGTTCATGTTTTCCCAGAAAGCTGATTTTTCTGTTTGTGACTTCGCAAGCAATCAATATTGGATCTGCCCAATGAATATGATTTGACGTTAGTATCAAAGACCCTTCGGAAGGTATGTTTTCTTTGCCTGAAATCTCAATTTTATAAAAAATTTTAAGATATATGCTAACCAAGAATCTGACTATATTGTAAAACATGTTAATCACCTTCTATTTTCGAAATTAATTGTTCCACTACCTGGTCTATTGACATGTGGCTTGTATCTATTACTATGGCATCTTCAGCTATCCTCAAAGGTCCCGATTTTCGTGTTTTATCTTCCTTGTCCCTTTTCTCGATGTCTTGTTTCAATGCTTCCAAGTCACCCTTCTCATCCAGTTCCTTAAATCGTCGCAACGCTCTGATTTCAATGGAGGCATCAAGATAAAATTTAAAATCTGCATCGGGCATTACCACTGTCCCAATGTCACGACCATCCATGACAACATCCGTTAATTGGGAGATTTTTTTCTGTTTCCTTACCATCAACTCCCTAACTTCTGGAATTTTGGAAATTACTGAAACGAGATTGGTCACCATTTGACTTCTTATTTCAGATTGCACGTTTACACCGTCTAAATAAATTTTATTGTCTTTAAATTCAATTGCTGCATTTTCTACAGAATTCAAAACCTTGTCGTGGGATTTCGGGTCGATATTGTCTTGTATAACTTTTAATGTTGCAGCTCTATACATTGCTCCAGTATCAAGATAATTTATTTTTAATTTTTCTGCGAGTATTTTAGCGATCGTGCTCTTGCCTGCGCCTGCAGGCCCATCTATTGCAATTTTCATAAATTCCTCCACTTTCTTATCATTCTGATCCGGCCAAAAATCCCGTTGAAAAAGCGATTTGTAGGTTATACCCACCAGTAAGGGCATCCGTATCAATAACTTCACCCGCAAAATATAATCCTTTCACCATTTTCGACTCCATAGTGCTCGGATCTATTTCTTTGGTGTCCACCCCGCCTGAAGTGATAATTCCCAAATTCAATGACGCTTTGCCTGTAATTTTTATCTTCATTGCTTTAATTGTCTGGCAAAGCATTTGCCTTTCATCTTTTGAAATTTGATTTACCCTTTTCTCTCCGTCCAATCCGGAAATTTGAATGATTACAGGTATCAATCTTTGCGGCAACAATTCATCCAGACTGTTTCTCAAAATCTTATTGCTGTATTTTTCAAAATCTCTGATAATACGCTTATCCAATTTTTCAAAATTTAAAGCAGGTTTCAAGTCAATTTCCACTTGATATTTTTTTCTTTCTTTCATGTAAGAACTCATAGTCAATATAATGGGCCCTGATAATCCGAAATGTGTGAACAACATCTCTCCAAATTCTGATTTTATTTTTTTGGAGCCTTCATATAAAGAAACCTCCACATTCTTCAAAGAAAGTCCCTGCAAGCTTTTAATGAACGGTTCTTCCGAAACTAAAGGTATAAGTGCACCCCTCCCTGACAACACGTTATGACCCAATTTTGATGCAAATTTAAAACCGTCTCCAGTTGAACCGGTTTGTTCGTAAGTTAATCCCCCCGTAGCCAGGATCAGCTTGTCACAATTCAATACTTGCCCGCCTTTTAGCCTGATACCCACAATGTGCTTCTTATCAACTAAAATATCTTCAACTTCTGTATTTAATCTTACATCAACGTTATTCAAATCCAAGTATTTGATCAACGCCTTTATTACATCACTGGACTTGTCACTGGCTGGAAAAACTCTTCCGCCTCTCTCAACTTTTTCTTTAAGACCCAATTCATTGAAAAATCTTATGACATCCCAGTTTGAAAAACTGTAAATTGCACTATACAGAAATTTTTTGTTCGTGACAATATAGTCAAAAATTTCTTGGGTGTCACAGGCATTGGTGAAATTGCATCTTCCCTTACCGGTTATAAATAGCTTTTTACCCAATTTTTCATTTTTTTCTACTAAGGTAACTTCATTACCGAGCGAAGCAGCCTTGCCCGCCGCAATCATTCCGGCAGGACCTCCACCAATAACAATAACTTTACTCATCGGAAACTCCTTTCTCGTAGTTCTGGAATACGTCGTGTTTTTCCCATATGTTTTCGAGTTCCCTGAAAACTTCACGAGTTTTATCTTTATTTTTGTATCCCACAGATATTATCAATCCATTAATGAGACTTAACGGCGCAGTAATGGTATCAACAAAGGCCATTATATTGCTTTTGGCAAGCAAAACTACATCGCCGGCATCTGCCATGGGAGATTTTTCATTGTCAGTTATAGCTATTATATTGCCGCCCTTCTCTTTTGCATAAGAAGCGACATCAGCTGATTTTGAAGAGTATCTGGGAAAACTGATGCCTATCAATACATCACCTGGCCCGAATTTAACAAGCTTTTCATATACATCTCCAAAGCCGTGTTCCAGTACTGTTACGTTCTTAAGAATCATGTCCAGGTAATAACCCAGATAATTACTGAGCAAACTTGATGTGCGAAAGCCGGCAATATACACCCGTTCCGCATTTGTAATTATATCGACCGCTCTTTGAAAATTATCTGAGGAGATCTCATCAATTGTGTGTTTTAAATTTTCCATATCTTCTTGAATGACTTTTCTCAATATGGAACCTGACTCAAAATCTGAAAAAATCTCTATCCTTTGAGTAGTTGTAAGTTTGACCTTAACAGCATTTTGGAGTGCCTTTTTAAATTGCGGAAATCCTTCATATCCCAGTTCATGAGCAAATCTTACCACTGTGGGCTCACTCACTCCAGAACTTTCGCCTAAAATAGCACCGGTCATGTACGCCGCCTTGTCGAAATTGGTTAATATATAATCCGCCAGCAGCTTTTGGCTTTTACTCAAGAATTTGTACTTTGACTTTATTTCTTTCAAAATGTCAAAACTTTTATCTTCCATTTTTTTACCTTTCGCATGAATATCACTTCAACTTTACTGCAGCAATGCAGTAAGGACTTAGATTCACGTTGATATTTGATGTGTATAATACAAAAACTTCCTTGTTGGATAATTGAGAAAAAAATTGATTTAACAGTGTGGCTTCTTCATATCCTTCACTGTGTCCCGGATAAATACAAACAGTCATCATTCCTCCAACTTTAAGTTTATCCAGAGCTTTTTTTACAGCTTCAAGAGTCGATTGTCTTTTAGTAGTGATGTGCTTGTCTCCTCCTGGAAGATAACCCAAATTGAAAACACAAAAATCGAGCTGTTCCTCGATATAAACATCTAAATTCTCATGAGAATCATTGATTAAAAGTGCGCAAGCATTGTTTTTCGATAATAGCTCTTTTGTATTTTCAATGGCTTTTGATTGAATATCAAAAGAATATACCTTTCCTTCCGAACCAGTCAATTGAGCCAGCAACAAAGTATCGTTGCCGTTTCCCATCGTTGCATCCATTACGATGTTCCCAGCTTTAATGTTTTCAATCGCATATTTTTTTGCCAGGCTGGTGATCCTGTATCTTTCAGGCACCTGCATGTCTGCACCTTGATGCCTCTATGAAATCTCCTGCACAAAAATAATTTCTACCGCCTTCACTTTCATAATCAATATTTATTTTTTTGAAATAATCATCCAATTCCTGAATTTCACAATTATACCCTATTCTATTGATTCCTTTAGACCACAGATAATTTATTGCCGTTTTCACTATCCCATCCAAACCATTCGATTTTTTATCCATCAAGCTTGAATTGTCAAAATTGCAACAATCTCCATCCATATTCATGCAAAGTACACCTGTAAGAAAACCGTCTTCCGTTGATTTGCAGATGTGGGTGCACCCACTATCGAAAGGTAAGTCCGTATTTGTATTTTTTTCCACTTCTATGATTATCATTTTTCACTCATCTCCATCAATTCTTTGATTTCGTGTTGCTTCAAGTGTCTCCATTCACCGATTTTTAGACTTCCCAATTTCAATTCACCGATAGCTATCCTTTTAAGATCCTTGACTGGGTGTCCAATTTTTTCAAACATCTTTCTGACCTGTCTATTTCTTCCTTCGTGAATAACTATCCTGACTTTGGATTTTTTTTGTTGGACATCTAAAATTTCCGTAGCTGCCGGGGCACACAAGTATCCATCGATATTCATGCCTTTTTCCATGGGAACCAATTCATGCGACGATACTTTCCCCTCAACCACAGCTATATATGTTTTCTCGACAAGATGCCTGGGATGCGTCATTTTATAAGCGAATTCACCATCATTTGTTAAAATCAGCAGCCCTTCTGTCATAAAATCAAGTCTTCCTACAGGATATATTCTTTGATCCACTTCTACTAGATCGACAACTGTCTGCCGACCTTTTTCGTCGTTTACGGTAGAAACATAACCTTTAGGTTTATTTAATAGGACATATACTTTTTCTTCGACTCCCCCAACTTTTTTACAATCAAATTCAACTTCGTCGAAGTCAGGATCTACTAAATATCCCATTTCCTTGACCACTGCTCCATTTACCCTGATTCTCCCTTGAGTTATATATTCTTCAGACTTTCTTCTGGAGGCAACTCCCAGTTGGGCCAGATACTTTTGCAATCTCACTATAACACCTCCTTGTAGATAGGCATTTTATATGGTACCGTCAAGATTCTTTCGCAAAATTAATTAGCCATTTGGTTTGAATATATTTAAAGAGCAACTGACTCTGGGTTGTCAAGCTCCATTCTTTCCAGGTGTTTCATGTTTAAATACCGCTTGCATC
>NZ_JADNRK010000029.1 GCF_015594845.1 Alkalibacter mobilis
TTCTTTACGAATTATTCTTTGAAAAACAACAGTCTGTCTCAATTTAATATGAGACAGACTGAAAAAGAGACATTTTCTAACGATAATTACTTTAAAAAAAAGAGACATTTTCTCAAGTTATTGACAGACAGCTTGAAGACATTTAATAAATTTTGAATAATTATTATTTGTTTTATGACCAAAGTTTGTTTTTTCCTGATCACAAAAAAACAGAAAGCGCTTCATCCGAGATGAAACGCTTTGATATTTAAGTTAAATTATCTTACAACTGTAATATTTTCTGCTTGTGGTCCTTTAGGGCCTTGAACTATGTCAAAAGAAACTTTTTGTCCTTCTTCCAAAGTTTTAAAACCGTCTGAGTTGATTTGTGAGTAATGTGCGAAAACGTCGTTTCCGTCATCTCCTGTTATAAATCCAAATCCTTTGTCTGAGTTAAACCATTTTACTGTACCGTTCATATCGAGTACCTCCTAATATTTTGATTCCTAAATCTAATCAAAACAGATAACACACAATTCTTTAATCAGGAAGCACAGCTTTTGATATGAGCTTTAAATTAAAATGATAATTGATGTTAATACTATTCGGATAAATTTAAGTACTGTGTAATCTTATCATGAGTTGTGAACAATGTCAAGCAAAGCAGTCTTAAATAAAAAATAATATTTTCAAGTTAGCTTCAAACTTGATTCTTCATTCTTTTGAAAAAACTCCAGTTGTGTTATAATTTGATTAATTTAAATATGGATAGGGGTTTAAAATTGAAAAGTACCAATTTTTTCAGCAAGCAGTTTGACTACGAAGAAGACGACTATGACAAACTGGCGGAACTAAACAAAAGAAAGAGCAAATACGATTGTTTTACAAATAAGTCCACCAAAAAAAAGCCGGAATTCGATTACGAGGAAGATCCTTACGAACCGTGATATGGGTAATGCCTCAAAAGAGCTTTGCTATGAGCAGGGCTTTTTTCTTTTGGGCAGAAATTGATTATTCACGAAATTTGCGGGTATATAAAATTGTGTAGAATTTCTTAAATTAATAAGGAGGTTTAGAAATGACACAATATCACGAACCGATAGAATCTTTAGACGAAAAAACTAGAAATATAACAAGAGCCATCAACAGTCTCAAGGAGGAATTAGAGGCAGTGGACTGGTACAATCAAAGAGTACAGGCAACGAATGATCTGGAATTAAAGGGCATTATGGCCCACAACAGAGACGAAGAAATTGAGCATGCATGCATGACGATCGAGTGGTTAAGACGAAATATGGACAAATGGGATGAGGAGCTTAGAACTTATCTTTTTGCTGAAGGATCAATACTGGAAGCAGAGGAAGGACAAGAAGAGTCGGGCTCGTCAGGAATAAATATAGGAGATTTGAAATAGGGAGGTAAAAAAATGGATATGTTAAAAAGAAGCATGGCACCTCTTGCTGCTTCGGCATGGAAGGAGATAGATGCCAGAGCGGAGGAGGTATTAAAAAGTAGATTGACGGCCAGAAAGGCAGTCAAGGTAAACGGACCTTTGGGTTGGGACTACACATCAGTTTCAGAAGGCCGGCTTGACCTTATAGAAGATGTAAATGCTCAGGTAAAAACCGGGATTTTCAGAATAAAACCCCTGGTTGAGTCAAGAATAAGTTTTACTTTGAACAGATGGGAACTTGATAATCTAACCAGGGGAGCCAAGGATATTAACTTGGAAAACCTTGAGGAAGCAGTAAAAAAGATGGCTGACTTTGAAGAAAATGCAGTTTACAAGGGCTTTGAATCAGGAGGAATAGTGGGGTTGGAAGGTGCATCGGCCCATGCCGCAATAGAATTTGGAAAGACTGGCGCAGATATAATGGATTCGATCTCCAAAGGTTTGATTACTCTGAAAGATAATTTTGAAGAGGGTCCCTTTATACTTGTAGTTGGTGAAGAAGCATACAAAAGGCTTAATAGGGAAGTGCAAGGATATCCTTTGGTGAAAAGAATAGAATCTTTGATCGGCGGCAAGATATTGTTGAGCGGTGTTGTCGACGGGGCATTCCTGTTGCCGTATGACAATGAGAATCTGGAATTGACCATCGGACAGGATTTTGCTATTGGCTACGAATCATATGACAGCGAAGAAGTAAAACTGTTTATTGCTGAAAGCCTTACTTTCAGGGTATTGGATGAAAACATCGTTGTGAGGTTTACAGTATAATATTGATATTCAAAAAGTAGGAAAGCTTCGGATCAATCCGAAGCTTTTACTTCTATTCCGCCCATTATGGCCCTGCAATGGAAAACGAGTTTTTTGTTTCCGGTCTCTGGATTTTGTGATGAGTTAGTATTGGCTATTATTCCTCCGGTAGACTTGCCAAGAAGCTCTATCCCGCCCAAAACAGCCATACCGTCGCATACCACGGTTATATTTCGTGGTACGGTTACTTCAATGCCACCCATAAAAGCATTTAAGTCCAAAGTAGTTGTACCTTCAGGGATATCGGCTACTCTAAAATCCAGTTCTATACCGCCCATGAATGCAAAATAACCGCCTTCTTCAACCTTCCAAGGGTCTTTAAGTCGTTCTATGGATCCCATGAATGCAAAATTTGATTTTCCAGAAGATTTTTTTCCTGTAAGCACTGCGAAACCGATGAGTATTAAAATCATTGGCCAAATTAAGTTGAAAATGGTGGAAATGTTGATGTCGACAAAACCAAGATTGCGAAGCAGGATAAGGGTGCCTAGCGAGAGGATCAAGATTCCCGAAAGAACTTCTCCCTTGCTACCATGGTTTATTAAAAGACTTAATCCTGCAATAATGATGAAAATCGGCCAATACGTAAAAATCAGATAGGCCATGTTGAAATCCGTGATCCCCAAATTGTTTAGTAATAACGCCATCCCTATAATCAGGATCAACAGACCTGCGAGAATATTGCCAAAATTTCGTTTCAAATATAACACCTCCCAAATTCATTATACATCAAAACATTATATTTGATTCGTTTCAGACAAGATGATAAAGATAATTTTTAAAAAAGATTTATATGGGTATGTAATATGTATTATAATGTTTATTAGTTCTCAAGATGAATCCCAAGGAGGTAACAATGATGACAAAAAAAATATTGGTGGCATGTGGTACTGCGATAGCAACTTCAACTGTAGTAGCAAAAAAAATAGAAAAGTTATGCAAGGATAAGGGAATAGACTGCATGATGGTTCAATGCAAAGCTGCAGAGGCTTTGTCAAAATCCAAAACTTTAAGACCGGATGTAGTGGTAAGTACCACGGATCTGCCGGAAATCACAGAAGTGCCGGTAATAAACGGAAGACCGTTTTTAACCGGTGTAGATCTTGACGCAACTGTTGAGGATCTGCTTCAAGAGCTGAACAAATAATTGTCGATTCTGATATAAAAAATAACGAAGGTCCTTTTTATTCGGCCTTCGTTGTTTTTTATTTATGGAGCTACCCACCGGATTCGAACCGGTGACCTGCTCATTACGAGTGAGCTGCTCTACCATCTGAGCCAGGGTAGCCCGCAGTTAAAACAAATTACATCAATTTTGAGACCTTGTCTGCGAAATCAACAGGATCTTCCAGAGGGAGTCCTTCTATCAAAAGGGCTTGATTGTACAAAATATCAGTATACAATTCAAATTTGTCTCTATCATTATTATAGGATTCCAATAGTGAATTGTAAACACTGTGTTCAGGATTGATCTCCAAGACTTTTTCAGCCTTAACTAAATTTCCGTCGGACATGGAACTTAATACTTTCTCCATTTCGATGGAAAGATCGCCTTCGGAAACAAGGCAAACGGGATGTTTTCTGAGTCTGGAAGACAGTTTCACGTCTGAAACTTTGCCTTGAAGAAGTTTTTTCATATCGGCCAGGATTTCCTTGCTGTCTTTTTCCTTTTCAGGATCCACATCGATCTGTTCACTTTCAATGCCAGTATCGTTGCCCGCCAAAGATCTGAATTCATTGTCTTTGTAGCTCATGAGAACGTTAATTGCAAACTCGTCGACCTCCTCTGTAAAGTAGAGGAATTCATATCCCTTGTCAACAGCCGCTTCTATCTGTGGCGATTTGTCTATTTTTTCGATTGATTCACCCGATGCATAGTAGATGTATTTTTGATCTTCCGGCATATCTTCAACATACTCTTTTAGCGTTCTGTACGATCTATCTTTTGAGGTCTTGAACATTATCAAATCTTGCAAATCTTCCTTGTTTACACCAAAATCGGAATAAAGCCCGTACTTTAACTGTCTTCCGAAAGAATCGTAGAAAGATTCATATTTTTCCCGATCGGTTTCAAGTAAATTCAAAAGTTCGGATTTGATCTTGTTTTTAATGTTCTTTGCGATGAACTTTAGCTGTCTGTCGTGTTGCAACATTTCCCTGGAAATATTCAAAGATAAATCTTCTGAATCCACCAAGCCTTTGACGAAGCTGAAATAATCGGGCAAAAGCTCTCCGCAGCGGTTCATTATCATGACGCTGCTGGAATATAACTCCAAACCCTTTTCATAGTCCTTGGTGTAATAATCGTATGGTCTGGTTTCTGGAATAAACAGCAGTGCCTTGTAGCTAACGGTCCCATCTACATTCAAGTGAATATGTTTTACAGGTTCGTCAAAACCGTAGTGCTTTTCGGAATAAAAATTCTTATAATCTTCCTCGGTAAGTTCGTTCTTGTTTTTTCTCCAAATTGGAACCATGCTGTTTATAGTTTTCTCTTCTATTATAGTTTCATAGTCATCTTTATCATCGGAAGATTCGATTTTTTTCTTTGTTTCAACATCCATTTTAATGGGGTAGCGGATAAAATCAGAGTACTTTTTAACGATCGACTTGATTCGGTATTCTTCCAGGTATTCATCAAAGTCTTCATCTTCCGTATTGTCTTTAATATGCAAGATTATTTCAGTACCCAGTGAGGCTTTTTCTGCAGGTTCGATCACGTAACCGTCGCTCCCGTCCGACTCCCACTTGTACGCTGTTTCGCTGTCAGGAGATTTGCTTATGACCGTAACCTTATCTGCAATCATGAAAGCACTGTAAAAACCTACTCCGAACTGGCCAATTATGTCATACCCATCCTTCAGTTCATTGGCAGATTTAAATGCAAGAGATCCGCTTTTCGCGATTATACCCAGATTGTCTTCCAATTCTTCTCGTGTCATTCCGATTCCGGTATCAAGGATCCTTAGTGTCCTCTCATCCTTGTTGGGTATTATTTTAATGAAATAATTGTCCTTGTCAAAATTCAAGTTTTCATCTGTTAGAGCTCGATAGTAAATTTTGTCAATTGCGTCACTGGCATTTGAAATAAGTTCCCTTAAAAATATCTCCCTGTGAGTATAGATCGAATTGATCATAAGGTCGAGAAGTCTTTTTGATTCAGCTTTAAATGCTTTTTTTGTCATATGGTATTTCTCCTTTCAATTACTTTAGCACTCAAAGTGGGTGAGTGCTAATATTTTTATAACATATTTATAATTTGTTGTCAATCGATTGAAAGTGCAAAAAAAAATATCAAAATTGAAGGATTTTAAAGGAATTTGGGGTATAATTTCAGTATGCTTCAACCTTGTGGAAAATAACTTGCAGGAAAGGCAATCGATGATGCTTGATTTTAAAAATCATAAATTAAAAATATATATGTATTGGTGTTTGGCGATTTTGTGGATGGCTGTCATTTTTTGGTTTTCCGCCCAGGAAGCGGATGAATCTTCAAAAATGAGTTCAGGATTATTAATGAGAATAATAGATTTTTTTGGAAATTTGATCTCGGATGAAGAATTGGACTTTGAGTTTCTTCACCTTTTTATAAGAAAAGCTGCACATTTCACGATTTATGGGATCCTTGGGACTTTGGTGGGGCAAGCTGCCATGGAGACTTGGGGTAAACTAAGAAAAGCTGTGGGAGTCGGTTTGAAGATATCATTTTTTTATGCCTTGAGTGATGAACTGCATCAAACAATGATTGCCGGAAGATCAGGGCAACTAACAGATGTTTTAATAGACATTGCAGGAGCACTCGTTTTTCTAATGATTTGGGCCTTGTGGCGCAACAGCAGATCTGGAGGAAAAGCACTGAAGGCACAAGCATGACTATTTGCGATATCGGGTTGGTTGGAATATAATTGTATTTATAACAGCAACAAGGGAGAGTGAGGATAATTTGAAAAAATCAGGTCTTTTCAAAATGGAATTTGGATTTTTAGTCTTTGTGGTATTATATGCCGTGTCCTTTCTGGCATCATTATATCTGATCCAGTATTTGAATCCAGGCTTTGATTTGAACGCTGCATTTTTATCTTTGACTCCGTATATGATATCGATCAAGGCTGTTTTGTTGATACCCTTCATCTTCAAACTTAGCAGGGACTTTGGATTGGGAAGATATTTTCTAATGTTGGTATTGGTAAATGGATTGTGGGCGGCATTTCTATTTGCAGATCAAATGACCTATGCCATGGAGATTTCCTTGATAAATTTCGTATTTGATTTTGTGTTCATAACTTTGTCCGGGAGAGCAATTTTTGGATCTGGAGGCAAAGCAAAAAAAGGCAGGATATCGGATTCCGAAGCAAAAGAAAATATCAGAAAGTCAGGAGAATTACAAGATGATGACTTGGTGAATGTGTTGTCAGAAGAATCCAAGATCATGTTGGACAAACTTAAAGTCATACCTGATGAGAAAAAGAAACTATATGAAAAAAATGAATCTGAAGGTTTGCAGGTGTTGGAGAAAGCGGAAACATGCGATGATCTGGAAGGACCCAATGAAAAGAACTTACTGAAAGACAGTCAGGAAATCCTTGATAATACTGAAATCAAACCGGAACCAGAACCGGAACCAGAACCAGAACCAGAACCAGAACCAGAACCAGAACCAGAACCAGAACCAGAACCAGAACCAGAACCAGAACCAGAACCATTTGCTGAGTCGACTCCAGGGAGAAAACTGTTTATACTAAAAACCTATGAACGGCTGATTGCAGAAAATATAAATGAAAAATTTGGGAATTCGATGTTTTATGTCATCGATGGCATAGAAGATGGAATTGAGATTTCCCAGTCGGTCGTGGACGGTAAAAAAAGTGACCTTGCGACGATCGTGCATGACGAAAGCGTGAAAGAAATAGTTTTTTATACTGAAGGTATGAGCAGAGTCGATTTCATATCGATATATACTTATTTGCAAACACTGACAAAACCTCTCGCATATATTGACAAATTTCTTGCACCTAACAAATTCACGTGCATTAATGACATCATAGAAACTTTTCCATTGGCTACGTCGGCCTTGGAACCAGGAAAACTTACGAGGGCAATAATTTTTAACGACAGGAATATTTCTAGAGAATTGGTGGATCTGTTAGTGGAAGTGGAGTGTCCTGAGATCCATTGCGTGAATCTGAATTGGAACCTTGATTCAGGTCTTAAGCAAATGGGAAAATCAAAAGTATACGGTTATGGGTTAAGAGATTCAAAAGCGGTCAAGGATCTTTTGTCCGAAGAAATCGATGTGGTTTTTTATGGATTTTTGATGGATAGGGTAAATGATTGTGAAGAATTTCCTGCAGAAGCCATAAAGGAAAATCTTATTAATTTTACAGAACTGATAGAAGATATTCGCGAAAGCGAAATCAAAAGATTCGTTTTTTTGTCATCCCTGAAAGCAGGAGAAAAGAAAAGCATGTTGGGTCTTTTATACAGAAATGCCGAGATATTGGTAGAGTCTGTAAAAAAATATTCGGAAGTAAAATGGTCTAATGTGAGATTGAATTCTTTTATTGACGAAAATAAGGATTATTGCGAAGGATTGACGGACATTGAACCGGGGACAACAAAATTGGAACCGGAAGATGTGTTGTTAAGCCCTTGCACAAAGATCGAAGCGGCGAAAAGGATTTTGCAGTGGATAAATGAAGATCACCTGCGGGAAGGTACGTTTTGTCTATGCTCTGGAGAACAGATATACGCACCCGCCCTTATGACATTTGTGACAGGACTGGAGACCGATCCAGAAAAACTCAAAGACAGGATAAAGTTGAATTTTCCATTGGAAAAATATCTCGATAATTATCCTGAAGGCTGCAGTTTCAGCAATGAATACATGGAAGACTCGATTCCGGTTTCGTCAGAAAAGGTGGATTATTTCATTGGAAGAAAAATTATGGATAATCTCAAGATCAAGCTGGAAGAAGATAAGTTGATGGAAGCTAAAAGTTATTTAAGGCAACTGCTGTGAAACAAGAACGCAAATGATGAATTTGTCTAAAAAATGTCCTGTATTTATGGTATAATATGCAAGTAAACATTTGGACATGGAGATGATGCAAATAATGAAAAACTTTGGCAAAATAGTCTTGCTGGCGTTAACGACCGGGATTTTAGTGTTTTTCTCATATATGGCTGCAGTGTATATTAATGCATATTTCTCCATAGACGCCCTTTTTGAAAGTTATTTGGATCCATGGATCGTGGACGTAACGATTTTAAAATCAGTAATTCTTTTGATCGGATTGATTCTGGTTGTAAAAAAGTACAGTATTATGCTGATGAGCACTTTCATGATTTTATCGAATGGGGCTTCATTGGCATATCTTATTTACATGGGGTCCACGCCTGAAAATTATTGGGTTTTCGCAATAATTTTAGGAATCGAATTGGTTGTTGTAAACTTGTGGGGATTGCTGTACAATAAAATATTTGAAATGGACAACAAACACGAAGAACCGATCGTCAAGCTGGCATCGGATATGATCGAACCTGAACCAGAGCAAGAATTTTCCAAAAGATCAATGGAAGAAAACGAAAAAGAAATAGCAGAAAAAAATCAAATAATTGGCGAATTGAAAAATGAACTGGCAGCCAAAAATGAAGATATAAAAGCTATCCTGCAGGAAATAAACAGAATAAAGGAAGAAGAGGAATTTAAAGCCGCGCAATCCATTTCATGTCCCATCAGAATCGACATAGGGATAGAAGATCTAAAGAAATGTTTCAGCCAATATAATGATTTCGAAAAAGGAGCTACTGAAAGCAAGGTTCAAATCCCTTCAGACCACGGACTAAATGATCATTCGATCAGGAAGGACGAAGAACTTGAAGAAAGAGCTCGGATCGTCAAAGCCAAGGAAAAGGTGATCGAACAGACCATACTGAATTTGGAACAAATTTCAAAGACCATAAAAGAGAGAATGGCCTTGCTGGAAGAAAAGGAAGAATTCTTAAAGAAGCAGCTTGAAAGAGTTGAAGAAAGAGAAGATGATTATACGAATATCGTTCATACCAAGATTTATGAAATGCTTTTTAACGATCCAGATATTCTTGCAGGCGAAGAAGTCAAGTTGAAAGACAACAACAAAGAAATCATAATAGACAAGAACGACTTGAGTGAGATCAGAAAAATGATCGAACAAGCTGTTGAAACCGATAGAAGAAAGGAAGCACCGGATTGAGAAAAATAATTTTATCCGTGATAGTGTTGGGCGTAGTTTTTCTGGGGGCTTGTTTTGAAGAAGTCCGCGGAATGGAATTATATGAAAACAGCGATGTGGCGATCGTCTATGGAGATCCAGACAGAGGAGACAAGGACAGGGATAGGACGAATATCTTCAATGACGCAATCGATGCATACAAGTCCGATTTCAGCAACTATTTGGGTTACTCCATCGGGGCGATAATAGTTGTTGGGATTGCAGTTGCCGTGATAGGAATAATTGGTTGGATAAAAAAATATTTGGATAAAATGAATAAAAAGTAATAAACTTTTGTTTTATATACAGACGCCATTTTATGGCAAATAAATTTTAGGAGGATTTAATTTGGATAGGATTGAAGCTGCAAAAGAACATTTTGGGAAACTCATCGAAGAACAATTTGCCAGAATCGAAAAAATGAAAGAGGAAAAGGATTTTATAGATTTCGACACTCTTGACAAGGTAATAATAGGAGTCGTAGGTGGAGACGGAATCGGACCATTTATTACAGCTCAGGCTCAAAGAGTGCTGGAATTTTTGTTGGAAGATGAAATAAAGGCTGAAAAGGTGGAATTAAGAACCATTGATGGCTTAACCATCGAAAACAGAGCAGCCCAGAACAAAGCCATACCTGACGATGTATTAGAAGAATTGAAAAAGTGCCATATAATCCTTAAAGGACCTACGACAACTCCACGTGCTGGAGATCCATGGCCAAACATTGAAAGTGCGAATGTTGCCATGAGGAAAGAGTTGGATCTTTTTGCCAACGTGCGCCCGGTAAAAGTTCCAGAACAGGGAATCGACTGGATGTTCTACAGAGAAAATACTGAGGGAGCATATGCCCTTGGCAGCAAGGGAATACACGTCAATGACGATTTGGCGGTAGACTTTACAGTAACGACAAAAGAAGGTTCTCACAGAATAATAAAATCTGCTTTCGAATATGCAAAGAAATCAGGAAAAAACAAAGTTACTGTTATAACCAAGGCCAACGTTGTCAAGACAACTGACGGAAAGTTCTTAGATGTAGCAAAAGAAATTGCAAAAGATTATCCAGGGGTCGAGTGGGATGACTGGTACATCGATATCATGACTGCCAAGCTAATCGATGAGAAGAGAAGAACAGACTTTAAAGTAATGGTTCTTCCAAACCTGTATGGTGATATACTGACTGACGAGGCTGCTGAATTCCAAGGTGGAGTAGGAACAGCCGGAAGCGCCAACATAGGAAAAAGATACTCAATGTTTGAAGCCATACACGGTTCTGCACCAAGAATGGTTTCTGAAGGTAGAGGAAATTATGCTGATCCAAGCAGTATTATAAGAGCGGCTGTGATGTTGCTTGAGCACATGGGCAAGCAGGACAAGGCCGATGCTCTTGCGAAGGCATTGGATATTTGCGGTCTTACAGAGAAAAAACTGGTAGTAACAGGAAGAACTGATGGAGCATCCAGTGAAGAGTATGCAGACTATATTATGGAAACTCTGAAAAATCTATAAACGACAGGAAGGGCAGAAATGTCCTTCTTTTTTTTGAAAGGAGCGCAATATGATCGAGTACATGCATGAAGCTCTAATTGAGGCCAGGCTGGCCGGTGATGAAGGTGAAGTACCTGTGGGGGCAGTAATAGTGAAAAACGGCTCAATCATTGCCAGGGGAAGAAACAGTGTTGAAAAAGATGGAGATCCTTTGGGTCATGCTGAAATTAATGCAATTAAAAAAGCTGTGAAAATCACTGGTGATTGGAGACTTGAAGGTTGTTCAATATATGTTAATGTGGAGCCGTGCACAATGTGCATTGGGGCAATAGTCAACAGTCGGCTGAAGAAACTGGTGTATGGAGTAAAATCTCCTAAAACTGGAAGTGTGGAAATGCTCAGATATTTTGACCAAGGAAGACTTTTGAACAATCTTCAGGTCTATGAGGGAATACTGGAAGAAGAATCAAAAGTGCTTATGGAAGAATTTTTTGCAAAAATAAGGAGCTGACAATTCAGCTCCCAAAAATCAATATAAATTATGTATGAACAATCCGCTTCTAAGTTTAGGCTCAAACCAGGTTGACTTTGGAGGCATTAAAAGTCCTGCATCGGATATTTCGATAAGTTCATCGATGCTTGTAGGGTACATTGCAAAAGCGACTTTCATATCAAGAGAACATCTTCTCTCCAGTTCGCCCAAACCTCTGATACCCCCAACAAAATCTATTCTTTCGTCTGTTCGGATATCACGGATGTCTAAAATATCTTTAAGTACTTTTTCCTGTAGAATGGAAACGTCAAGTCTTTCGACGGGATTTTCGGCTTTAAGCAAATTTTCATCCGCTACTAGTTTGTACCATTTTTTATCCAGATACATGCTCATTTCACCCTTTTTTGAAGGTCTGACACGATTATCTTCAACAGGGCTGAGATCAAAAGAATCTTTTAACCTATTGATAAACTCATCGCTGTTCAGCCCGTTCAAATCCTTGACGACTCTGTTGTAGTCAAAGATTTGTAGCTCTTCGTCAGGGAAAAGGACGCTTAAAAAGAAGTTGTACTCTTCATCACCTTTATGAGCGGGGTTGTCAGCTCTTCTCTTAAGTGCGACTTTTACGGCGGATGCGGTTCTGTGATGCCCGTCGGCAATATAAGTATTTTCCACGGTTGCAAACAGATCGGTCAATGTTTTTGTAGTTTTCACGTCATCTATTATCCAGACGCGGTGTCCAATGCCGTCAGGTGCTGTAAAGTCGTAGACGGGATCTTTACTTGAAGTCCAGGCCTTGACTATATCCTGAATTCCATCCTTGGACTTATAAGTCAAGAATATGGGACCGGTGTTTGCATTGCAGTGATCTACATGGTTGATCCTGTCTTGTTCCTTGTCTTCGCGCGTCAATTCATGACGTTTGATCACACCATTTATGTAGTCGTCTACCGAGCTGCAGCATACTATGCCGGTTTGGATTCGACCTTCCATGGTCAAAGAATAAATATACAAGCAAGGTTTTTCATCCTGAATGAGCACACCTTTTTCAGAAAAAGCTTCCAAATTTTCTTTGGCCTTGTTGTAAACTTCAATGCTATGGGGGTCTGTGCCTTCTGGAAGATCTATTTCAGGTTTGTCAATGTGTAAAAAAGAATATGGATTGTCGGCGGCAGCTTCTTTAGCTTCCTGGGTATTGTAAACATCGTAGGGCAAAGCGGCCACTTTATGTGCGTATCTTGCAGCAGGTCTCACTGCCCTGAAAGTTTTTATGGTAGCCATATAATTCTCCTGTCTCAATCGTTTTTAATTACTCTGACCTTTAAAATTCCTTCTATGGATTCAAGTCTTTTAACTGTATCCTCGGTAACGTGTAATTCCACATCGAGCAGGGTGTATGCAAATCCACCTTTCGACTTGTTGAGCATATCACCAATATTTATGTTGTCCTTGGCAAGTATGCTTGTTATCTGTCCAACCATGTTTGGAACATTGGTATGGGTTATTCCGATCCTCGCATTGGTGCTGCAAAGACCCATGTAACAGTCCGGATAGTTGACGCTGTTGACAATGTTTCCGTTTTCCAGATATTCTTTAAGCTGGCGAACAGCCATCTTGGCACAATTTTCTTCTGATTCAGCAGTTGAAGCTCCAAGGTGTGGAATGCCTATCACGTTTTCCATATTAAGCAGTTCCTGATCCGGAAAATCCGTTACGTAACAGGAAAGATATCCTTTGTCCAAGGCTTCCTTTACGACTTCATTGTTTACCAGGGCTCCTCTGGCAAAGTTGAGCAGCTTCAATCCCGGTTTTGCCTTTTGGAGTCTTTCGAGATTTATCATATTTTTTGTTTGATCGATCAAAGGTACATGAAGAGTGATATAGTCGCAATCGAGTACTATTTCGTCAAGGCTCAATGCCCTTTTTACTTCGCAACTCAATCCCCAGGCTGATTCTACAGATACGAACGGATCATATCCGTAAACTTCCATACCCATTGAAAGGGCTGCATTTGCTACCAGTACTCCGATGGCTCCCAAGCCTATTACT
The DNA here is from genome assembly GCF_015594845.1 of Alkalibacter mobilis. Classification (GTDB taxonomy): domain Bacteria; phylum Bacillota; class Clostridia; order Eubacteriales; family Alkalibacteraceae; genus Alkalibacter; species Alkalibacter mobilis. The sequence goes on from NZ_JADNRK010000029.1 coordinate 13,517, forward strand.
CCAATTTTCTTTCCTGTGAGTTCCTGACCGGCAAATTTGGATTTTTCTTTTTCAATCAATTTTTCAACTTCAGGATCGTCTTTTACTGATTTTGCCCAGTTGATCCCGGATACCACTTTTCTGGAAGATAGCAGAAGTCCCAATATTACAAGTTCTTTCACCGCATTGGCATTGGCACCGGGAGTGTTTACTACAACGACACCTTTTGCTGCATATTCTTCTATAGGAATATTGTTGACTCCAGCTCCAGCACGGCCTATTATCTTCACACTTTCAGGAAGCTCCATATCGTGCATTTTGAAACTTCTCAGAAGGATGGCATCGGGAGAAGGATCTTCTGTGGTTACTGCATAGTTTCCGCCAAGAAGTGCCAAGCCTTCTTGAGATATATTGTTAAGGGTTTTTATTTTGTACATGTGTCAGCCTCCAATTTATTTGTTTTTAACTTCGAAATCCTTCATTAATTTCACAAGTTTTTCCACACCTTCAAATGGCATTGCATTGTAGATGCTGGCACGCATGCCTCCTACGGATCTATGCCCCTTAAGATTGACAAATCCTTTTTCAGTGGCTTCTTTAACGAAAGCTGCATCAAGATCATCATTGCCTGTTACGAAGGGTACGTTCATCAAGGATCTGTCTTCTGCCGCAACAGTTGCTTTGAACAGATTGCTCTCATCCAGGTAATCGTATAGGAGAGCTGCTTTTTCCTTGTTTATTTTTTCCATAGCGGCTACTCCGCCCTTTTCTTTTAACCACTTAAATATCAACATGCATATGTAAATGGCGTAGCATGGTGGGGTGTTGTATAAAGAATCTGCATCGGCGTGGATTTTGTAATTAAGCATTGTTGGGGTTATATCCATTTCATTGCCAATCAGGTCATCTCTAATGATCACGGTCGTTAGTCCGGAAGGACCCATATTCTTTTGAGCTCCAGCATAGACTAGACCGAATTTTTTAATGTCATAAACTTCAGACAGTATGTTTGACGACATGTCTCCCACCAACGGAACATTTCCAGTGTCTGGAATGCTTTCAGGTGCGAATCTGGTTCCATATATCGTATTGTTCACCGTAATGTGAAAATAGTCTGCATCTTTGGTGAAAGTTGAAGGATCCAATTTTGGAATGTATGAGTAGGTCTTGTCTTTGGATGAAGCCAGCACGTTGACGGCACCATATCTCTTGGCCTCTTTTATGGCCTTTGATGCCCAAGAACCCGTTTCTACATAATCTGCTGTTTTGGTGTTGTTGAACAGATTTAAAGGAACCATGGAAAACTGTGTTGAAGCCCCGCCTTGAAGGAACAACACCTTATAGTTGTCCGGAATATCCATCAATTCTTTGAATAAACTTTCCGCCTCTTTGATAATTGAATCAAATACTTTGGATCTGTGACTCATCTCCATAACGGACATCCCGCTACCTTTATAATTCAACATATCCTTGGCTGCCTCTACAAGAACTTCTTCTGGTAATACTGAAGGGCCTGCCGAAAAGTTGTATACTCTCTCATTCATTGTAAATCCTCCTTTTTATATTTATTGAAAATTTAGACAATTTATCTTGCATATTTATTAGAAATTTATGGTTATTATAGTATTCTAATTTATTTTCATTGGATTATCAAGTGATATCAAGCTTCCATTGATTTTTAGCACTTTTTGAATTAGAATGGATTTAGACATTCATTTGTAGCGGTATATAATGAATTATGTACACTATACAATATTGACATTAAATTATCAATATGTTTTTAGTACTGAAGAAAAGCTGATTTACGATTACATTAAAAAGGCGGAGATATAATATGTTAAAAGTTGAAAGACTGTCAAAATCATACGGGTCGGGTAAGATAAAAGCGGTGGACAATATTGATTTTCACGTAAAACCTGGAGAGATTTTTGGATTTTTGGGTCCAAATGGTGCTGGCAAGACTACAACCATAAAAATGATAGTTGGATTATTGAAACCTGATTCGGGCACGATCTTGATAAACGGGGTCGATAATCAGAATGAAGTAATAAAGGCAAAGAGACAATTCAGCTATGTTCCGGACGATCATGAACTTTTTGAAAAACTTAAAGGGATTGAATATCTGAATTTTTTGGCAGACGTGTACGGGGTCGACCAGGACACTAGAAGCGGTGACATGATTAGATATTTAAAAATGTTTGAAATGGAAAAAGCTGTCAACGATCCAATTGCCAGTTACTCCCACGGAATGAAGCAAAAAATCGTATTGATAGGTGCTTTGTTAAATGATCCCCCTATCTTTATTTTGGACGAGCCCATGGTAGGACTTGATCCCAAATCTTCATTTAATTTGAAGGAACTCATGAAGGAAAGGTGTTCCCAGGGTAAAAGCGTGTTTTTCTCGACTCATGTTCTTGAAGTGGCCGAAAAACTTTGCGACAGGGTGGCGATAATCAATAAAGGCAAAATCATAGCTCAGGGTTCCATGGAAGAATTAAAGGGAGGCGCTGCCGACAAGGAAAGTCTTGAAAATATATTTTTGGAGTTGACCGAGTGATGAAGGAAACCTTAAATCTTACAAAAATGTTGCTGAGTGCCAATTTTGGATTTTCAAAAATGGCATATGATGTTAAAAATGATCCGAAGAAATTGGGGATGCCGCTACTTGTATTGTTTGTGTTTGCATCGATGATACCCGTTTACGTCTTATACATGAAGTTGCTTAAATCAATATATTTGCAACTCTTCGTGCTGGGTCAGGAAGGAACCGTTTTTGCGATACTTTTTTCAGGGGCGTCCATAATAGTACTATTTTTCGGAATGATTTACGCCATGTCTACATATTATTTTTCTAAAGATTTGGATAGGTTGCTGTTCCTGCCCTTAAAAGAAGAAAGCATCATCATGGCAAAATTCATCAACATGATCATCTACGAATACTTGATAATAATACCCTTGGTACTTCCTGCTGTGATAATAGCGTTTGAAGATATGGGAGGAATATTGTATCTCATTTATTTTATAGTAGGGGCCCTTCTGGTACCGGTGATTCCTTTAAGTATAGGTACCATGCTGGTAATGGCACTTATGAAATTCATCAATCTGGAAGGGAAGAAAGACATGCTGAGGACGATCAGTATGTTTGCCATTTTGATCGTGATTTTGGGGATTCAACTTCTGATTAACAAGGCGGCGACTTCTATACCACCTGGTTCAGAAGCGGAATTTTTGGAGGCCATGTTAAGAAACGAGAACAGCATGGTAAATATGGTGGGCAAGTCGTATCCACCGGCCATTTGGATAAGCAAAGCTTTGTATGGGTCGTCAACTTTGCTCGGAGCTGGAAATTTTCTGCTGTATGTTGCAATTTCCATTGGATTTGGTGCAGCCATGATCCGTGTGGGGAGAAAATTTTACATCGAAGGTTATTTTAACAGGGGTGACATGACTTCAAAGAGATCGAAAGTTGACTACAATGACGAGATCCGGGCAAGAAGGATCTGGCAGTCGATTTTTTTAAACGACATGAGGATAGTCATGAGAACGCCAGTGTATCTATTCAATTGCGTGAGCATAGTAGTACTGCTGCCTGTAATTCTTATAATGATGCCGCTTCTTTCCGGAACAGGTGAAATGGATATTTTCACAGGATTGTATGTGGGGAACGAAAAATTATTTGCGCTGATATTGATCGGTGTATTTGTTTTTGTTGCAGGAACCAATCCCACTCAATCAACCACCGTATCCAGAGAAGGAAGCGCAAGTTGGATAAACATGGTACTTCCAATACGAAAAAAAGACATGTTCATTGGCAGGTTGTTGTTTCCGCTTTTGCTTCAGTCTGCGGCAATGGTGTTTTTTATCATAGGAATATATTTTATTATCAAGCCCGGGATAGCAACCGTCGTAATTTCTTTTATCGGAGGGTTCTTCGCTTCTTTGCCGGTAATAGCTTTTGGTCTGATCGTAGATACCTGGAGGCCCAAACTGGACTGGGACGATCCGCAGAAAGCGGTAAAACAAAATATGAATGTAATATTCAACATGCTCGGGGCAATTCTTTACGTGTTGGGTGTCGGGTTTGGGGCATACGCTTTGATTTTCAAAGTGGGATTGGCTATTGAAGTTATAATTGCATTTATAATAATATTAGGTGTGGTATTAACTGGCGCCGAATACAAACTCTTTAAAAATATTGGTTAATTAAGGATGATCATATGAACGAATCTATCAACAAAAACCATAAGAGTGGTTTATGGGTGTTTGTCCTGCTCTTCGGAGCGTATCTTGTAGGCAATATCACGATAAGCATGTTTATCTACGAGGAATTTGCACTCTATCACCAGTTGGTGGACGTATTGATTCCTTGCCTTTTATATCTGGTAGTCACAAAACAACCTGTGATATCCACCCTGAAATTGAATGTAGGCTTGTCGGTAAAAAATATTTGGAGGATCTTTCAACTTTTTCTCGCAAGTTTTTTAGTTAAATATGGGATCAATTATCTGGTAGATGTAGTTGTTAAGGTGGATTCAGGTGAAGTGACCATGCAAGTTTTAGATATGGTCCCGGATATGTGGATTTTTTTCATATCGGTGGCGGTCATACCTGTGATCCTGGAGGAAGTTTTTTTAAGAGGCGTAGTGTTGGATCACTTTAGAGATGTGACCCTTCTGCAAGCATCGATCGTTACGGGAATATTGTTTGGGATCATCCATATTGATTTGGGGCAACTAGGTTATGCTACCGCCTTGGGAATAGTAATGGGGGCAATTGTTATGGTTACGGGCTCCCTGTGGGCTGGGATTTTATTCCATTTCCTAAACAATTTTTTGTCATTTGCAGTACTGGCAAGTCTTAAAAAAGCTGAGGAAATGTTTCCGGAACTATACGATGTTGAACAGATATTACAAGGGCAGAGTGTAGATTTAACACCGAAAGATGAAGTTTACATGATCATCACCGCTGTTGTTGTGCTGATCATTGGTGGGCTTCTTTCCGTGAGATATGTAAAGAAAATGATAAAAGAAAATGATTTTAAAGATGTGGATAGCCAGGTCAGCTGGTTTAAGCTGTTTTTCAATGTTCCTATGGGCATTATACTGTTGGTATATCTGGGCATGAACTTGTTTTTATGGTAACAATAAAGCCGAAATCTGAAAAGATTTCGGCTTTGATTTTTACTCAGTAAAGGTTTTATGGCATGTTTTCAGGTAGTCGATTATGGTCAGATTTTGAGGGCATACTGACTCGCACAGTCCGCACTCAATGCAGCTGTCAGCTCTTCTGGTCGGATCCATTCTACTGTAGCTTCCGATGGATCCCTTAAGATCGTCGTAGATCTTGCTGTTATTATAGAGAGTGAAAACATCCCATATGGGAATGTTTTGCGGGCAGTCACTACAGTATTTGCACGAAGTACAATCAATTTCTGTTTTGCTGACAAGAAACCCTTCCAATTCTTTTATCAGGTTTTTTTCATTTTCCGCAAGAGAATCGATGCCAAAAGATTCAGCGCTTTTTAAGTTGTCTTCTACATGCTCCATGGTGGACATTCCGCTTAGCACCAGTGAAACTTCAGGCATGTTCCACAAATATTTGAGTGCAAGTTGTGGTGGCGTTAAATTCACATTGTGTTTGTCCCAAATTTCCTTGAGTTCTCCTTTTAAGTTGAAGGCAAGCTTTCCGCCCTTTATCGGTTCCATTATAATTACAGGCAGACCTTTTTCATTTGCGTATCTCAAGCCTTCAAGACCTGCTTGAAAGTTCTCGTCCATATAGTTTAGTTGAATCTGGCAGAAATCAAAATCGTATGAATCTATTACCCTTTTGAACGTTTCGACATCGTCGTGAAAGGAAAAACCAAGATGCTTGACTTTGCCGCTCTCTTTTGCGTATTTATTGAAGTCAAAGATACCCATATCTATGATTTTATCCCATTTCTTGTCATCGATATTGTGCAGCAGATAGAAATCAAAATATGAGGTTTTCAATTTTTCAAGTTGTTTGTCTAAAGTCGCATAAAAATCTGTAGTTTCGTCCAAATGGAACAGTGGAAGTTTTGTAGCCAAATAAACTTTGTCCCTTTGATTTGTCTTTTCTAAAAAATCTCCTACAAATATTTCGCTTTGACCGTTATGGTAAGGCCAGGCAGTATCGATGTAGTTCACACCGGAATCTATGGCTTTTTGGACCATGTGCGCAGCTTCTTCCACATCTATTTTTCCAACGTCTCCATCAAGTATGGGTAGACGCATGCATCCGAATCCAAGTTGTGAAATCGATAAATTATCTTTTCCGAAACTTCTGTACAGCATATAATTCATCTCCTTTATTGATATGATTCAATTATACAGGAAATCCTTAAAAGATATAAGGGTTAAGTGGAAATCAAGAAGCAATTGTCAGATAGAAACAGAGACTCCGGCTTTCGATGAAAGCCTACATCGCAGGCTTCGCCCAATAGCAATCTCTTGATCAATGCTTCAAAGCAAGCTTTATGCATTGATCAAGAGATTGCTGCTGTTTCTCAGTTGTACGCAAAAAACACCCTTTCGGGTGTTAACTTCAAAATTAATGGCGGAGAGAGTTTGTACATTTTTACATCCATATATTGACTTGCCGCGCTCAGTAAGAGAGAGACACAAAAGAAAAGGTCTAATGAGTAAAATTTAATATTTGGATCTGAGTTGACTGACAGTATGCTTGAAGCCGCAATCAATATTTTCTAAGAAGAACGTCCCTTCCTACACTCAGACTATCCCGAAGTTTTTATTTTTAGGTTTTATACTAAATTAATTATTCATAAATTTTCGGCTTAGTGTTTTGACTGGTCAAGAGAATAGAGAATCTTTTCATCTCATCTGTTTTCAAGGCTTTAGTCTTTCTGACCATATGATAATCACCGCAAATGAAAAGTTGAAATGATCCACAGAATATACGAGCATATGGTTGGAAATATAAGATGAGCGTCATTGTCACCTGGAAACTGTCTGTTTACCTTAAAAAATGAAGTGATCTTATTTTACTTTTTCACGAATAACTTCAGATATTCCTTGGTTTCAGCTAAAGCCATATCACTCCAATTAGAAGTATTTGAATTGTGCTGGATGCAATATTCAAACATTAATCCACGTGTAAAGCGCAATAACTTTCTAACCATATCTCTGGAGGATACTGCTGAGGTAATGGTTCCTTCATTTTGTCCCTTTTGTATCAGATCATTTAAGATTCTATAAATCGGTCGATCCTCTGAAAAAAAGTAGGCATCATAGTGTTTTAATTGGCTTATATAAATATGTCTTTGAATGTCTTCGTATCCTATTTGCATGCTAAGCTGTGTACTTAGAATTAGTGTGATTTGTTCAACAATACTCAAACCTTTAAGGTCGATTTGTTCAATGAACTTATCACCGAACCTATAACTATAAAGAAGGGCTTCCTCTTTACTGTCAAAGTGAACGTAAAAAGTACTTGGTCCTATGTTAGAGTGTTTAGCTATTTCAGCTATTGTTATTTCACTAATTGGTTTAGTTTTTAAAAAGTAAACCAATGTATTTACGATTGATTCCTTAGTTTTGCTTGCTTGTAATTGACGGTTTGTTGGTTTTGAAATTATAAACACCTTCTTTTGTTTAAATGCAAGTTATTTTAATAGATTGCCTGAAATAATTATAAAGTTAAATATCGGAAAAATCAATGCGGGATTAAATTAATAAATGCACACAATTAAAGTTGACAAGGTTCAAAAATCATGATAAATTTACAACGAATGCATTCGGTGAAATAAACTCAAGTCAAACTCGAATTTAGAGAAGGAGGAATTATTATTTGCGAATATTAACGGTTACAGTTTTGAAATATAATTTTTAGGAGCTGAAAAAATTGAAAAAAATCATCGCTTTAATTCTTTTGATTACTTTGCTTTTTAGTATTGTTGGTTGTCAGAGTACCGACTCTGACGCAGATGAGATTTTTACGCCTGGAACATATGAAGGCGAAGGGACTGGAATTAATGGAAAGATCAAATTAGCAGTAACGGTAGATGAAAGTCAAATTAAAACAATTGATATTACGGAACACAACGAAACTGCTGGGGTCTCTGATAGCGCATTTGAAAAATTACCAGCTGAAATAATTGAGTATCAAACTGTCGCTTTGGATACAGTTACTGGGGCTACATATAGCAGTAATGGAATTTTAGAAGCTGTTAAAATGGCACTTCTAGCGGCTGGTGCATCTGAAGAAGACATCACAAAGGCACCGACCAAAAAGGATGTTGCCGGGACGTTAATTGAAAAAACAGCCGATGTAATAGTAATTGGAACTGGCGGTGCTGGTATGTCTGCTGCTGCTGATGTTATAAAATCAGGAGGTACAGTAATACTGATTGATAAAATGCCATCTGTAGGAGGAAATACAATATTAGCAGGAAGTGCTATGAATGCAGCAGATCCCGAAATCCAAAAAACACAGGAAATGCCTACGTCTCAAGTTACTGCTATAGAAGAACTGTTGGCATTAGAACCGAAAGATGAATATATGGCTAAGTGGCAAGAAGAAATTGGGGCTGATATGAAAGAATATAAAGCCAAAGGATCTACCTATCTTTATGACTCCCCCGCTTTGCATAAGCTACAAACTTATGCAGGTGGAGACTATGTTGGCAATCCAAAACTAATTGATATTTACGGTGATAATGCTTTGGATGCTGTAAATTATTTAAAGGATCTCGGTACAGAATGGGGACCAAACATACTTTCTGCAGTTGGATCTACTTGGGTAAGAAGTCATCAGCCCGAAAAATCCTCAGGTAGTAATGGATCATCTTTCGTTCTTCCGCAATTAAAATATGTGGAGGACAACGGTGGGGAGATTTTATTAGAACATAAGGCTGAAGAAATAATCGTCGAAAATGGAAGGGTTGTTGGAGTAAAAGGAACTACTTCAGATGGAACTCCCTTTGATCTTAGGGGAAATAAAGGTGTCATATTAGCAACTGGTGGATTTGCTGCAAACGTAGAAATGCGTCAGGAATATAATGAACACTGGGCGAATTTAGACGAAACTGTACATACATCAAATCCCTCTAGTTCTACTGGTGACGGCATAATAATGGCTGAAGCTATAGGTGCAAATCTTATCGATATGGAGTGGATCCAATTGGTTACAGGCTCAGGCAAAGGTACATTTACTGCATCAATACTTAATAATATTTATGTTAATGTACTTGGTGAGAGGTTTGTAAATGAAGATGCGCGACGTGACCATCTAAGTCAAGCTGTTTTGAGCCAACCAAAAAGTATATTCTGGCTTTTAACAGATGGCCATACAGTAATCGATACTTTGGGCGGGTATGCAGTGGACGGTACGCTCATCGAAGATAGGGTCGATAACCAACAACTTTTTAAAGCAGACACTATTGAAGATTTGGCGACCCAAATTGGTATGGATCCAGCTGTATTGCAAAAAACTATAGATCAGTATAATGATGCTGTAGTTAATGGCAATGATTTATTAGGTCGTAAAGTATTTGATCAAAAATTTGATAAACCTCCATACTATGCAGGTATTGGTCTGCCAGTAGTTCATCACACTATGGGTGGCGTTGAAATTAACGAAAATGCGCAGGTGATTGACACTTCAGGAAAACCAATTCCAGGATTTTACGCAGCAGGCGAAGTTACAGGTGGTATACATGGATCGAATAGATTAGGAGGAAATGCAATAACGGACATTATAGTATTTGGGCGCATTGCAGGAGATAGTATAATGAAATAAATTTATAATAGCAATGCAAGAAAAAGAACAAAGTACAAGATGAAAAGGCTTGATGCAAAAAAAATAGATAAAATATCAGTTAATACCATTCACTCATAGCACATATTTCCTTGAGAACCCGATGTTGTTGATTGTCAAGTAAAATTGACCCACTTTTTCGTTTAAATCTGACCCACCTTAGTTTTGATAAATAGCGGATCAACTTTACCTGTGAAATCTATTTTAACACTGAGAATTGACCCACTTGTCAG
>NZ_JADNRK010000002.1 GCF_015594845.1 Alkalibacter mobilis
CAAGATATTTTTTATAAGAATCTAGAAAAATTCCAGAGTGTATTTCCAGAGGTTGAAGCTCTATCAAATTCAAACATTGAAGCTTTAAAAGCTAAAATTGATAATGGTGAGAGTTTAGATGCACTAAATATCAGTAAAAGTCCGGTAGAGACATATACGAAGGAAGTTGATGGAGATTTTTACTCTCTAAATGTGTACGCTATTTTATTAGTTATAGGCAGTATGAAACATCAAGCTTGCCTGCTAAAAGTACTTTGAAAGGGTGGTTCTATATTGCGGAAGGAGCAATGCATCAAGGTTATACTTTAACTTTTAATTTGAAAAACAGCTCATCATATGCAACATATACTATCGAGGAACCAATTTTTTAATTAACAATTTCATTTTGTGAAATGGCATTTTGGTGATTGTGTTTTAATAGTTAAACAAGTACTAATGTTTATTCACCGGTTTTTTAAAGTAAATTATTACATCATTGATGTAAGAGGAGGAGTTTAATCATGAAGAAAATAAAATTGGCATTATTATATTTCATGTGTCTAATGAGTCTATTGCTATTTGCATCATGTTCTCCCAAAAATTCCATAGGAACATTATTCGATGCGGTTAATATAGTACTCGAGAATGAAAATGAATCTTTGATTTATTCCAGCGGAAAATATGCTTATCAAAATATGGAGTCTTTTGAAGATAAGATGCCAGTTTATGTTGTTACATTCCTAAAGGTTGACGGTGATGAAATTTCTTATCTAACATACTCTGTTAAAGACGAAATCACTTTAATTGGGACAAGTACAACTGTCATTTCAGAAGAAAAGAAAAGCCAGTTAGAACAACTTGATAATATTGAATCATTAGAACGGATTAAAGACTCAGAAGATTTAACGCATAAGGTATTAGAAATGATTGAAGAAGATGAAGGACGAAGAATTGATGAAGAAGCTTATACAACTGGATTTCAGCTCGTGGGTGAGCAAGTAGAGTCATGGTTTTTCATCTATGCAGTAACACCTGATAGTTTTATGGGACCTATTGTAGCGGCATATAATATGAAAACAGATGAAACCTTAGTGGTTGACCAACCTGTATCGGAAATGACAAGTATAAATACGTTTCGATTGAATAGTCGTTTGATAGTTTCAAAAAATCAGATATTGGATGTTGTTTACTCAGATAAACCGACTGAAAGCAAATGGGAAGATGTGATCACGATGTTTCCTGAGTCTAAATTAACTATTAAGAGTTCTAAAATAATATCTGACAAAATACAGAATGGGTATAATGCAGAATGTTTTAATAATGACGCAGAACCTATCAATGTTTATTCAAATATCGAGGGAAATATAGTACATACTTTGTACATATTTCAGGATGACTCTTGGTATTATACAGCGATAATCAGTTGAGTTGTTTTGTAATATATTCTTATTCAGAATCACTGAACTTAGCGTTCAACTTATAGTTTAAATTTGGGGAAACAATCTGAAAATTTAATAAAGAGGCAGAGAGTAGAAATACGTATGACAAAGGTTCTAACTGAAAATCTAAAATTACAAAACCTTCTATATAATATATGGCTTTTTTTTGGGATATGGGAGGCAACAGTCCTTCTCCGCCAAATAAAAATCAACCGCATAGTGCGGTTTTTTTATTTGAAATCATTTGCCAAGCAGACGGTGGTCCAAAAGATAGTTCATTCTGAATTTGGTTTAAATTTAAAATCAACATTAATTTTAAGATTTCTGGTAATATGTAAGTGGTAGGCTATTTTAAATGATAAGTTCCAATAATGGAAAATAAGTAATGCGCGTAGAAGTAAATTGAGTAGCTTGCAAATGTACAAGGGTTGAAGATTAAGTCGTTAAGCAATTAATGAATTTTAAACCGACTATATTTGCCATAAGATAATTTGAGGTGAGTGAACTGTATGAGAAGAAAAGATAGAGAAGTATTTGAAATATCCGAATTGTTACAAATCATTGATCAGTGCAAAATTTGTAGGATTGCAATGCAGGATAGTGATGGTCTTTATATCGTACCTATGAATTTTGGTTACCAATATAAAGATGATAAATTGATCCTTTTCTTTCATAGTGCCAGGGAAGGAAGAAAAATTTCTGCTTTGGAAAAAGAGAACCACGTATGTTTCGAAATGGATTGCGAACATGCTTTAGTCAAAGCAGATACGGCTTGCCAACATTCGTTTTCATTTAAGAGTTGTGTAGGTTTTGGTAAAGCTTCATTTATAGTTGATGTGGAAGAGAAAAAAACTGCATTATCTTCATTGATGAAACATCAAACAGGCTTAAATTTTATGATCGATGATAAAATGCTGGATGGTGTATCCGTTTTTAAAATTATGGTCGAAAATTTTACAGGGAAATTTCATGGTTGACATGAAGAATTTACTTGGATATGTCAAATTAATTCATTTATTGATATTTTAAGGAGAAAAAATGATGGACAATAACAAAGGTGCACCTGGAATTTATATAATGAATGAAATTTTTGGAGATGAAAAATTATCAAAACACAAGAGAGGGAATGGATGTGGTTGCCTTGTGTTTATTTTGATAATCATATTGTTGATGGTTTTATTTTAAAGCGTTCAAGCATGCATTTATTTCAAAGATTACTCTTTCTATATATAGTATGAAAAAATTAAGAAAAGGAAACCCATGTTAATCAAAAATAAATGAAGAATTTTTGCAATCGCAAGTATATATATGAATTTGCCCAAGAAATGGCATGATCCTATCAAATTTACATTAAATAGTTTATCAAGTAAATCGTGCAGCTTGCAGGTTATTGTTTTTCTTATGCCATTTGGATATAATATTTGTAGATGAAAATATATTACAATAATTTTTGCGACGTTAAAGGGGAATCCATGGATTCAATAGAATACTACAACAAAAATGCTAAAGAATATATTATATCGACTGCTGGTTTGAAAATGGATGAACTGCTGAATAAATTTGCAGGCTACATCGACCAGGGTGGAACGGTTCTTGACATAGGATGCGGTTCCGGAAGAGATAGCATGTGGTTTAAAAAGAGAGGTTTCGATGTTTGGGCTCACGACGGATCTATTGCCATGGTGGAACACTGCAAAATTTTTTTGCATGACAGAGTTCAAGTGGCATCTTTTAATGACTACACCTCAAATATGGAGTTCGACGGGCTTTGGGCTTGTTCAAGCCTGTTGCACGTTCCAAGGTCAAAACTAAAATCCATAATTGATAAGTACACTTCGCTATTAAAAAAAAATGGCGTATTTTTCATGTCGTTCAAACTTGGAGAGGATGACCACGAAGATAGTGGCAGAGCATTTACCAACATGTCAAAATCTTTGATTGTTGAGTTATTGGATAGCTGCAATCAGTTGAAAATTGTAGAACTAATTATTTCAACCGACCAAAGAACTGAAAGAAGAGAGGAAAGTTGGATCAGCGTGATCGCAAAAAAGCACGAAGACTAAAGTCCGAAATTTGATATGATTTAATTCAAGAAAAATTTTTAATAAAATCATATAATATTTAAGAGAGAAGGATTGAAATTGAAAACCAACGTAGTCTTTTATTCAAAAACCGGTCATTCAAGAAAAATTGCAGAGGCAATCGGTAAGGAGTTAAACGTTACACCTAAAAGCATTAAGCCAGAATTGCAACTTGAAGAAACGGATCTGCTGTTTTTAGTCGGAGGAATATATGGTGGGAAGTGTTCTCCCGAGATAGTCCAATTTGCTTCAGAATTGACCAATAATAAAATAGTGAATGCTGTTTTAGTGACTTCTTGCATGAGCAACAAGCAAGGCCAAGATGAGGTAAGGAAAACCTTGGAAAAAAATGGCATAAATGTATTTAAAAATGAGTACATTTGCAAGGGCAGCTTTCTTTTTTTCGGAATGGGACACCCGTCGATAGAAGAAGTTGAGAATGCAGCTCTTTTTGCCAAAAGAACTGCTTCTCAACTATAAATCAATCAAATTCCTTTAAAATGCTTGATAATCTGCTTGTTCCAATTCGGCTACAACCTGATTCAATGAATGTAAGGGCGGTTTTTAAATCAGAAATACCGCCGGATGCTTTTAATTTCATCTTGTCACTCACAGCTTTTTTCATGATATTTAATTTTTCTAATTTAGCTCCTTCATGAGCAAAACCGGTTGATGACTTGACATATGAAGCACCTGCATCTTCTGAAATCCTGCAAGCCATTATTATTTCTTCTTCTGTTAGATATGCGGTTTCAAGAATGACCTTTACAAGCACACCGGATGCTCTGACGACAGTTTCAATGTCTTCCTTGACCAAAGCATGATTACGTGACTTGAGAGCGCCTATATTCATTACCATATCGATTTCTTGAGCTCCGTGATCAGCAGCTTCTTCAGCCTCAAGACCTTTTATATACGGGGTATGGGCGCCTGTCGGGAAACCGGCCACAGCCCCTAAAAGCGTAGTGCTTCCTTCCAGTAAAGGCTTTATCAGGCTTACCTTATTTGAGTGAACACAAAAATTTATCACATTCGCGTCCAAAGCAAATTTGCATTCGTTGATAATAAAATCATCTGTTGATTCTGGTTTCAGCACGGCATAATCAATGTAGCGAACAAATTCATCTTTTGTTATCATAGTAAATCTCCTTCCGCTTACAAGTTTATTATACACAAAAGAGCTTTAACGTTAAAGGGACGATCTAAAAATAAATTTGCAATTTGTCGCTTATATTGGTATAATCCTTTTGTTAGATAACCTTTGTCTTGGTGAACCGAATCTCCGGCGGTACACTGTGATAATGGGGATTCAAAAATTAGGAGGAATAAAAATGGGTTTAGAAAAACAACAAAAAGCAGAAATCATCGAGCAATTTAAAAAAAGTGAGAAGGACACTGGTTCAGCAGAAGTTCAAATCGCACTTTTAACCAAAAGGATCAATGAACTTACAGAGCACTTTAAAGTTCATAAAAAAGATCACCATTCAAGAAGAGGACTTCTGAAAATGGTAGGACAAAGAAGAGGATTGTTAAACTATTTAAAGCGTAAAGACATCGCAAAGTACAGAGAAATCTTGGAACAATTAAATCTTCGAAAATAATCAAAGGCGGAGCGATCCGCCTTGTATTTTTATGTAGAGGGCGTCGATGCAATCAGGTCGTCAGTAGTAGCGACCTTTGATATATTATTTTAAGGAGGAATAAAATGCTTAAGACATTTAAAATGGAATTGGGTGGCAGAGATCTTATAGCTGAAATTGGAGAAATGGCTGAATTGGCAAATGGTTCTGTATTTTTAAGATACGGACAGACTAATATGCTCGTAACTGCATGTGCTTCAAAATCACCGAGGGAAGGTATCGATTTTTTCCCGTTGAGTTGTGATTACGAAGAAAAAAGATATGCAGTGGGCAAAATACCGGGTGGATTCATAAAAAGAGAAGGAAGACCTTCGGAAAGAGCGATTCTGACTTGCAGGCTAATGGATAGACCATTGAGACCACTTTTTCCCAAGGGATTTAGAAATGATGTACAGGTAGTGGCTACTGCCATGTCCATAAGTCAAGACAATGCACCTGAAGTTGTGGCTATGATAGGATCTTCAATAGCTTTATCAATATCCGACATACCTTTTCAGGGCCCTACAGGGTCGGTGATAATTGGATTGATCGATGGCGAATACATCGTAAATCCATCTGCAGCACAGCAGGAAATCAGTGATATGCACTTAGTGGTATCCGGAACAAAGGATGCCATAATGATGGTTGAAGCCGGAAGTAATGAAGTCAGCGAAGACGTAATGCTGAAAGCTATACTATTCGCTCACGAAGAAATTAAAAAGATTGTTGCATTTGTGGAAATGATAGCAGCAGAGCTTCCTAAAGAAAAAATGAATTTTACACCTTTTAAACCGGTTGAAGAAATTAATCAGGAAATCCGAGAATTTGCAACTGCAAAATACTTTGAAGCTATACAGACTGAAGACAAAAACCTCCGCACAGAAAAAATCGAGGAAGTAAATGCTTTAGTAGAAGATACATTTGCAGAAAAGTATCCCGAGAACATAAAAGATATCAAGGAAGTTTGTTACAGTCTTTTAAAAGAACAGGTCAGACTGATGATCGTTGAACAAGGCATCAGACCTGACAATAGAAAAACTGACGAAATAAGACCTATTTCATCGAAAATCGGTCTTTTGGACAGAGTACACGGATCAGGCATGTTTACAAGAGGCCAGACTCAGGTTGTTTCTGCCTTGACCTTGGGAGCAATGGGTGATGTACAGATAATTGACGGTTTTACTGATGAAGAAGAAAGCAAGAGATATATGCATCATTACAACTTTCCACCTTTCAGCGTAGGTGAGGCTAGACCTATGAGAGGTCCTGGCCGTCGAGAAATTGGTCACGGTGCATTGGCTGAAAGAGCTCTTTTGCCGGTTATACCATCAGAAGAGGCTTTTCCTTATGCTATCAGAGTTGTATCTGAAGTTATAAGTTCAAACGGATCGACTTCTCAAGCCAGTGTTTGTGGAAGTTCCCTGGCGTTGATGGATGCCGGTGTGCCTATAAAAGCACCTGTTGCAGGAATTGCCATGGGTTTGATAAAAGAGGGAGAAAAAGTAGCCGTTCTTTCAGATATTCAAGGTATGGAAGATTTCCTTGGAGATATGGATTTTAAAGTAGCCGGCACCAAAGAAGGTATCACTGCAATACAAATGGATATAAAAATAGACGGTATCGATGAAAACATACTAACTGATGCTCTTGAAAAAGCGAGAGTAGGAAGACTTTTCATTTTGGATAAAATGAATGAAGTCATAAGTGAACCCAAATCTGAAATGTCGCCATATGCACCAAGGATCATAAGCATGTCGATTCACCCTGACAAAATCCGTGAGGTAATAGGAGCAGGTGGAAAAGTAATTAACAAAATTATTGACGAGACGGGTGTCAAGATCGATATCAATGACGAAGGAAAAGTATTCATTGCTTCGACAGATCTTGAATCAGCTGAAAAAGCCAAGAAAATCATCGAGGGCATTGTAAAAGAAGTGGAAGTAGGAGAAATCATCACAGGAAAAGTAACCAGAATCATGAACTTCGGTGCCTTTGTTGAAATAGGCGGCGGAAAAGAAGGTATGGTCCACATATCCAAGCTTGCTCATGAAAGAGTAAACAAGGTTGAAGATGTTGTAAATGTAGGCGATGAAATCACCGTTAAAGTAGTCGAAATAGACAAACAAGGACGAATAAACCTTTCAAGAAAAGCCACTTTACCCAAACCAGAGTAAAAAATGATACAACAAGCCTTATAAACTGCATAAACCCTAGTGGTTTATGTTTTTTTATGTGATAGAACAGTGCGTAAACACACTGTTCTTGCGTTGTATTATTTTTCATATTTATTTGAAGTAGAAGACTATTTTCTATATAATTTAATATGTGAAATATTGGAGGGAATTATGGAAAAGTGTAAAGTGAAAATAGTTAACAAATCGAAAAATCCTCTTCCGAAGTATGCAACGGAAGGTGCTGCAGGTCTGGATCTCTATGCAGATACGGACGAAAAAATTTTATTGAATCCCATGGAGATCAAATTAATACCCACCGGGATTTTCATTGAATTGCCCATAGGATTTGAAGTGCAAATTCGAGCACGAAGCGGCCTTTCGAGCAAATACGGCATTACTATGATAAATGGAGTAGGAACTATCGATTCTGATTACAGAGGAGAAATAAAAGTGCCTTTGATAAATTTTGGAAAAGAAAAATATGAAATAAAACCAGGAGAAAGAATTTGTCAAATGGTAGTTAAAAGGTATGTAAGTGCTGAGTTCGAACTCGTGGAAAATTTGGATGAAACACACAGAGGCTCCGGAGGATTCGGGCATTCAGGAAATCTTTAATTTTGGAAGGGTTTGGGATAATGGATATTTTAGTACAGAAATACGGCGGGACTTCAGTTAACTCACCTGACTTAAGGGATGTTATTGTGGAAAATCTACAAATTGCAAAATCCAAAAATTACGAATGTGTTATAGTTGTAAGTGCAATGGGTAGGGAAGGTGAGCCTTATTCGACTGATTCACTTTTAAAATTGATGCCATTTAAAACTCCGGGGGACAGAGAAACGGACATGTGTATTGCTTGCGGTGAAATAATTTCAGCATCTGTTGTCGCAGCTCATTTAAAATATAAAGGTATCAAAGCAGAGGCACTTACAGGTGGGCAAGCGGGTATTTTGACTGATGATCAGTTCGGAAGCAGTAGTATCATATCTATAGATCCCGTAAGAATTTTAAATCTGCTGAAGCAGGGAATAACTCCCGTGGTTACTGGTTTCCAAGGATATACAGCCAAAGGGGACATCACTACTCTTGGAAGAGGCGGCAGCGATATCAGTGCAGTAGCGTTGGGTGGAGCACTGGGCGCCAAAGAAATCAATATTTTTACGGATGTTGACGGAGTAATGAGTGCTGACCCCAAAGTAGTCGCAAATGCAATACTTATAGAATCAATCGATTATGGGGAAGTTTTCCAACTGGCAGAATACGGAGGCAAAGTGATTCATCCCAGAGCGGTTGAATATGCAAGAGATCACAATCTTTCTCTAAAAGTTCTAAATACGAGAAAGTACAAAGAAAATATAGGAACACTGATAAGTGGACAGATACCTGATTCAACTGATTTGATAACAGCAATAACCCATGAACACGGGAAGGTCCAAGTCGAGTTGCCAATGGATAAAGAACATAAAAATGTTCTGGAAGTAATAGCTCATCGCAATATAAGCATCGACATGATAAATATTTTTGTCGATCACAGTCTCTTCATCATAGCTGAAGAAGATAAAAGCAACATGATTTCAGCATTGGAAAGTATGAATGTCAGCTATAAAATCAAGGACGAATGTACCAAGATAACTCTTATCGGCAGTAAAATAAAAGGTGTGCCAGGAATTATGGCCAAAGCTATTACGGCTTTAAACAACAAGGTAGACGTATTGCAAACTTCGGATTCTCACACGACCATATCGATTCTCGTTGGTTCCGATCAAGCACAAGATGCTATTGTTAGTTTGCATGACAGATTTAAAGGCAACCGATAATATACAATTAAACTTTCTGTGATATAATATGATACATTTTAAATCAGATGGAGGAAGAAATGAATATAATAGACGCGATATTTTTAGGTATCCTGCAGGGATTGACAGAATTTTTACCGGTCAGCAGCTCCGGGCATTTGGTTATTGCACAACATTTTATGGGTATCACCGAGGGCAATCTGGCACTGAATGTATTATTGCACTTGGGAACTTTAATTGCAATTTTTGTAGTTTATAGAAAATCGGTATTAAATATGATAATAGAATTTTTTGCCATGATTGGTGATTTGTTTAAGGAAAAATCCTTGTGTGTATACAAAAGCAAATATAGAAAATATATAATTCTCATTATAATGGCCAGCATACCAACCGCTGTAATTGGTTTGATGTTGGAAGACGTATTTGAAGAATTCTTTTCTACAGTTGAAGTCGTGGCATTCACTTTGATCCTAACTGGAATTTTGATGATGTTGGGAGAAAAAATGGGTAGGAACAATACCCAACACATAGAAAAATTATCACTTGGAAAAGGCTTTCTTATAGGACTTTTTCAGACTATGGCAATCACTCCGGGAATCTCCAGATCGGGTTCAACTATTTTTGGCGGTCTGGTCTCGGGATTAAGAAAAGAAGAAGCTACAGAATTTTCTTTTTTGATATCCATACCTGCAGTATTGGGTGCTGTCGTCTTGAAATCCAAGGATATAATGTCATTGGAAAAATTGGGGATGGAACCTGTAGTATTGTTCTTTTCGTTTTTAGCCTCTGTTGCTTTCGGAATTTTTGCCATCAAACTACTGGTACGCTTGGTTAAAAACGGAAAACTTCATTATTTTTCGTATTATTGTTGGACAGTCTCAGCGATACTGTTGGTCAACCTGTTTTTTATAAATTAGAAGCTAGAAGCTTTTAGATTGGATGTGAGGTTATTCGTGGCCGGACAACGAAAAAAAACTACGACAAAAACAAATAGAAAAACAAATGACTCAGCAAGAGCCATAATTATAAAAGACACCATAGCCCTTTCCATAGTTTTTTATGGAATCTACATGCTTTATTACTTATCATCTGAAGATGCGGGTGCATTGGGAAATTTCATGCGCAGTTTTATTTCGGTGATTTTTGGACGAACATCTTATTTCTTGTCGATTATATTGATTTTATTGGGTATTTTGATTATTTTCAGCAAAAATAGTACGAACAACAAAAGAGTTTTGGCTGCAGTCATCATATCCTTGTTGCTTTTGTCAATGTTGTTTTCACTTGTGGATGGTCAGGTAGCTGAAAAGTTGTTTTCCAAAGAAATTTTCGAATTTGAACATTCACCACAAATTGGCGGAGGAATTCTGGGATCTTTTTTATCTACGGTCTCTGTGAAGTTATTCTCTCTCACAGGAACGATAATACTGATGATATTGATGGCGTTGATCACCATTGTCTTGACAACTAAAAAATCGATCCAGGAATATCTCAAAAGTGGAAAACGAAAGATAAAAGATGCCAGTCCAATGAAAACTTTCAAACAAGTTGCCGAAAAACAGGAAAAAGTCAAGTATGATAAGAAAACTGAAATAAAAGACAAGGAAATCGACAACATAAAGATATTGGACTATTCTGAAATTCGTTCAGCGGGACTTAAAGCATCCAAACATGAAGAAATCAAGACCGACGACACAACTGTTCAAGAAAGCCGAAACTTGGAACCAAAAACAAGGGCAATGTCCAAAATAAATAAAAATGATATAGAAAAAGAAGAAAAGGAAATTGAAGACAGAATAAAAAGCAATGTTGAACCCGTTGCATATTCATTTCCGCCTTTAAACCTTTTGGAGAACAGCTCTGCGGACGGCAATCCAAGAAATAGAAAAGAAGTCATGAACAGAGCTAGGTTGTTGGAAAAAACTTTAGGGGACTTTGGTGTTAAAGCAAAAGTATCAGAGGTTTCCGTAGGGCCTACCGTCACAAGATTTGAATTACACCCTGAACCTGGAGTAAAGGTAAGTAAGATAGTTAATCTTTCTAATGATCTGGCATTGAGTCTTGCAACCTCAGATGTAAGGATTGAAGCACCTATCCCGGGAAAGGCGGCTATTGGAATTGAAGTTCCAAACAAGGACTCGGATATAGTTCATATAAGAGAAATCATAGAAAGTAGTGTTTTTAGAAATCACAAAAGCAAAATTGCTTTTGCCCTTGGAAAAAAATTGTCAGGCAGTGCCGTTATGGCTGATATATCCAAAATGCCCCACCTCCTGATTGCAGGCGCGACAGGATCAGGTAAAAGCGTTTGCATCAACAGCATATTGATAAGCATTCTCTACAAAGCTACTCCGGAAGAAGTGAAGTTGATACTGATCGATCCCAAAATGGTGGAACTCAACAACTACAATGGGATTCCTCATCTTTTGATTCCTGTAGTAACTGATCCCAAACATGCCGCTGGTGCATTGAATTGGGGAATCAAGGAAATGACGGAAAGATATCAGGCTTTTAAAGACGCCGGGGTAAGAGACATAATCAGATATAATGAAGTAGCTAAGGAAAAAGGTGAAAAGCCAATGCCCAGAATCGTCATTATCATTGATGAATTGGCGGATTTAATGATGGTTTCTCCCAGGGAAGTTGAAAACGCCATATGCAGGCTGGCTCAGTTGGCAAGGGCTGCTGGCATACATCTAGTATTGGCAACGCAAAGGCCTTCCGTTGATGTAATCACAGGTCTGATAAAAGCAAACATTCCATCCAGAATTTCTTTTGCAGTCTCATCAATGATGGATTCAAGGACGATCCTGGATATGGGTGGTGCGGAAAAACTGCTGGGTAGGGGAGATATGCTTTATTATCCTACGGGAGAGCCGAAGCCAGTAAGAATACAAGGTACGTTCATATCAGACAAAGAAGTGGAAAATGTGGTTAATCATGTTAAGACCGATGCTCAACCTCAATATAACGATCAAGTAATCGAAGAAATTAAAGAAAATAAAAATCCTTTGTCTGAGGATTTTGAGGATGACATGCTTCCCAAAGCAATAGAAATTGCAGTGGAGAATGGAACGGTGTCAACCTCTCAGCTTCAAAGAAAATTGCGTCTTGGTTATTCAAGGGCAGGAAGAATCATAGACGAAATGGAAGAGAGAGGAATAATCTCAGGTCCTGATGGAAGCAAACCAAGAAAAGTTCTTATAGACAAAAATGAATTTGGCAAATTTGATGAAGAAGTAAAATAAGAAAGGTGATATAATGGCTGCAAAAATTGCAATGGTTTCACTAGGTTGTTCAAAAAATTTAGTTGATTCCGAAATAATGGCAGGACTTTTGGATAAAAAGTCATATAAAATAATAGAGAACTGTGAAGATGCAGATTATATAATAGTCAATACCTGTGGGTTTATCGAATCTGCAAAAGAAGAATCCATTGACGCTATCTTGGAGATGGCCGAGTTCAAAAAAACCGGGAATTTAAAAGGTCTTATTGCCACTGGTTGTTTAAGCGAAAGGTATCACGATGATTTGATGGAGTCTATTCCTGAATTAGATGGGATCATAGGCACCGGAAATTTTGCGAGAATCGCTGAAACTATTCAGGAAATCGAAGAAACCGGTAATAAAGTGATGCATTTCGGTAATATCGATGTGGAATTTGACGAAGATTTGCCGCGGAATATCAGCACACCTGCTCATACGGCGTATGTCAAGATATCCGAAGGTTGTGACAATCATTGCACCTATTGTATTATTCCTAAATTGCGGGGCAAATACAGAAGCAGAAAACCGGAAAATATTTTAAACGAAGTTAGAACTTTAGCTGATAATGGGACGAAAGAAATCATACTTATAGCTCAGGATACTACGATGTACGGTTACGATCTATACGGAAAGAGGATATTGCACAAACTTTTAGAAGATATCGATTTGATCGAGGGGCTAGAGTGGGTAAGGCTGATGTACGCTTATCCTGAAAATATCGACCACAAATTGATTCAAACCATAAAAAATTCAAAAAAAATACTTCATTACCTTGACATACCCATCCAGCATACCGAGGATAAAATACTTAAAAGAATGGGCAGACGGACCGACAAGAGAAAAATTTTCGATCTTTTCAGTACTTTAAGAAAAGAAATTCCAGATATGATCATAAGGTCTACAATGATTGCAGGTTTTCCGGGAGAGTCAGATGAAGATCACCAGGAAATGTTAAGATCCATAGAAGAGCTTCAAATCGATAAGTTGGGAGTGTTTGAATATTCAAGGGAAGAAGATACTCCTGCGGCAAACATGGACGGGCAAATCGACGATGAAACTAAAAAATACAGGCAATTTTCAGCCATGGAGGTTCAAAGACCCATTTCTGAAAGGAGACTATCTTTACAAATTGGAAAAACAATTGATGCGATAGTTGAAGAGTATACCGAAGAAGGTTTTTCAGGAAGAACATGGATGGATGCACCAGAAATCGATGGTTTGATTTACGTTTCATCTGATATCAAACCCCCGATAGGATCTATCGTTCGAATTGTAATTACAGACTCAACAGATTTTGATTTGATTGGAGTGTTAAATGATGAATTTACCAAATAAGCTCACCGTATTAAGAATAATCATGATACCATTTTTCATTTTCTTCTTTCTGTCCGAATTCAAGCTTGGGCAATTGATTGGAGGAGCTATCTTTGTAGTTGCTTCATTTACAGATCTGCTTGACGGTCATATCGCCAGAAAATATAATTTAATTACCACTTTCGGAAAATTTATGGATCCTTTGGCCGACAAACTATTGGTCAGTTCAGCATTGATCTGTCTTGTTGAAACAGGTGATATTTCTTCATGGGTGGCCATAGTGATCATTGCTAGAGAATTTGCCGTCACTGGACTGCGAGTGCTTGCAGCTTCGGATGGAATAGTAATAGCAGCAAGCAATTGGGGAAAGATAAAGACGATAACACAGATGATAGCTATCGTTGCATTGCTTTTCGGAAACTGGCCTTTTGAGATGATCAACTTCCCTTTTGGTCAGCTGGCTATGTATTTGGCAGTAATATTTACAATAATATCAGGATTTGACTATTTCAGATTAAATAAAAAAGTTTTTAATCAATTGTCATGAGAGGTACTATATGAAAGGTGAAATCATAAATGTAGGAACGGAAATACTCATTGGAGATATTTTAAATACGAATGCGCAATATATAAGTAAAGAACTTTCCATGGCAGGAGTTAGTATTTATTTCCAAACAACGGTTGGTGACAATCCAGACAGACTAATGGAGATCTTGAAAAATTCTGTAGAAAGATCCGACTTGATAGTTTTGACGGGTGGATTGGGACCAACGCAGGATGATTTGACAAAAGAAACTGTAGCCAAACTTATGGGTCTTGATATGGAAATGCATTCGGAAAGCTATGAAAAAATGGCTGCCTTTTTCAATAAACTTTCAGCCAAAATGACATCAAATAATCTTAAACAGGCGTACATGCCTGTGGGTTCCCACATAATACCAAATGAAAATGGAACGGCGCCAGGCGTCTTGATCGAAAAAGACAATAAAATCATAATTCTTTTACCTGGTCCGCCACGTGAATTGATTCCAATGTTCAGAGATTTTGTCATGCCTTACCTGCAGGGAA
The DNA here is from genome assembly GCF_015594845.1 of Alkalibacter mobilis. Classification (GTDB taxonomy): domain Bacteria; phylum Bacillota; class Clostridia; order Eubacteriales; family Alkalibacteraceae; genus Alkalibacter; species Alkalibacter mobilis. Next base: position 14,738 of record NZ_JADNRK010000002.1, read on the forward strand.
AAAGCCTTGATAAATTTTATTCTCAATATTACAAAGTTTCCGGTATAGGAGAATCTGCCCTCGAAGACATGCTTTTGGATATTATTGACAATCAAACAAATCCAACTATAGCGACGTATGCAAAACCGGACGAAGTTATGTTGAGAGTCACTGCAAATGCAAAAACTGAGGATGAGGCCAGAGAACTGTTGCGGAAAACAGATGAAATAATCGTCAAAAGATTGGGAGACAACATCTATGCCAAGGAAGACATATCCCTGAACGAATATACTGCAAGATTACTCATTGAATCTGGCAAAACGATATCTTTGGCCGAATCTTGTACCGGAGGCCTGATCTCTTCAAAACTTACCGAGATTCCGGGAATTTCAAAATCTCTACATAGTTCTATTGTATGTTATTCAAATGAGTCTAAAATCAATTATCTTGGAGTAAGCAAAAACACTTTGGAGTCATTTGGCGCTGTAAGCAGAGAATGCGCTGCAGAAATGCTTGAAGGTCTCTTGAAAAACAACAATACGGACATTGCTGTGGCAACAACAGGAATAGCCGGCCCGGATGGCGGTACCGATGACAAACCAGTGGGACTTGTATACGTAGGAATAGCCTTTAATGGTAAAATTGAAATAGTTGAAAGACTTCTTAGCGGTGACCGACAGAGAATACAACTTAAGACCGCAAATATAGCACTGAATCTTATTAGAAAAACTCTTTTAAAAGATTGACTTGATGCCAACTTTTAGAGTATAATGGCAATAGAACATATGTTCTATTGCTTATTGAAAGGATGTGAACCGATTTTATCGGGCAAACATGATGGAAAAAGACAAAGCACTTCAAATGGCTCTCGCACAAATTGAAAAACAATTTGGCAAGGGTTCCATTATGAAATTGGGGGAACAATCAGCAAATCAAAACATACCTGCAATTTCAACAACATCAATTGGATTGGATATCGCACTCGGGATTGGAGGAATTCCTCGAGGAAGAGTCGTAGAAATATATGGACCTGAGTCGTCAGGTAAAACAACAGTGGCTTTACATGTCATAGCTGAAGCACAAAAGAACGGAGGCAATGCGGCCTTCATCGATGCCGAACATGCACTTGACCCTGTCTATGCAAAAGCTTTAGGAGTAGATATCGATAATTTGATAGTTTCTCAACCAGATACAGGAGAGCAGGCTTTGGAAATATGCGAGGCTTTGGTCAGAAGTGGAGCTGTCGATATCGTTGTTGTAGATTCCGTTGCCGCCTTGGTACCAAGGGCTGAGATCGAAGGTGAAATGGGTGACACTCACGTAGGTCTTCAGGCGCGACTTATGTCTCAAGCTCTGAGAAAATTGACTGGATCTATCAATAAATCAAAAACTACAGCCATATTTATCAATCAATTGAGAGAGAAAGTGGGGGTAATGTTTGGAAGCCCTGAAACGACTCCAGGTGGAAGGGCACTTAAGTTTTATTCATCTGTAAGATTGGATGTCAGAAAAATAGACATCCTAAAGCAAGGACAGGAAATGATTGGAAACAGGACCAGGGTAAAAGTCGTAAAAAACAAACTTGCTCCTCCATTCAAACTTGCCGAATTTGACATAATGTACGGCCAGGGAATTTCACGCGAAGGTGACATTCTTGACGTGGGAAGCAATGTAAATATAATTAATAAAGCTGGTGCATGGTATTCATACAATGATGAAAAAATTGGCCAAGGTAGGGAAAATGCGAAGCAATACCTCAAGGAAAATCCCGAAATATGTAGAGAAATCGAATTGAAAATAAGAGAACATTACAATTTAGTAAAAAGATCACCAGAAACAGAAGATGTTGAATGAAAAAAAAGACCTTGAAAAAGGTCTTTTTTGTATAAATTTAACTTGATACAACTTTTATAAACTTGACACTAAAAAGAAAAACGTATAAAATTATATTGTTACTTACAGGTTAAATCCTGTCCATTAATTGATTATGGAGATACCATCGAAAAGTGAAACAGATTATTAAAATTCAATAACATAATAAAGGAGGTGTAGACATTTGATCGAGGCATTAGGAAATTACATCATTCTTGTTATTGTTGGTTTCACATTGATCGCTTTTATTGCAGGATATTTTTACAGAAAAAATATCGCTGAAAGCAAGATACAGAGTGCTGAAGAAACTGCAAAAAAAATTGTTGAAGATGCATTGAAAGATGCGGACACTCAATCTAAAGAGATGCTTTTCAATGCAAAAGAAGAAGCACACAATACTAGAATGGAAGTAGAAAAAGAAAATCGCGAACGACGAAACGAAATTCAACGTATGGAAAGAAGACTTATCCAGCGTGAAGAAAGTATCGATAAAAGAAGCGAACAGGTCCAAAGCAAGGAAGATAACTTAAACAATAAAATCAATGAATTGAAGAAGAAAGAAAATGAACTGGATTCCATGATCGAAAAAGAACAATTTGAACTCGAAAGGATTTCAGGACTGACATTCGAAGAAGCTAAACAAATATTGTTGAGTGATGTTGAGAAAAAAATCAGAAGAGAATCTGCAATGTTGATCAAGCAGATTGAAGGAAATGCCAAAGATGAGGCTGATAAGAAAGCAAGAGAAATTCTTTCTTACGCAATACAAAAGACTGCTGCTGATCATGTAGCCGAAACTACTGTATCTGTGGTAAATCTTCCTAACGATGAGATGAAAGGAAGAATTATAGGCAGGGAAGGAAGAAACATCCGGACCCTGGAAACACTTACAGGTATCGATTTAATTATTGATGATACTCCTGAAGCTGTAATTCTATCAGGATTCGATCCAATAAGAAGAGAAGTAGCCAGAATCGCCTTGGAAAAACTGATTATTGACGGTAGGATCCATCCAGCCAGAATTGAAGAAATGGTTGAGAAGGCTAAAAAAGAAGTAGAGCAGCAAATTAAAGAAGATGGTGAACAGGCAAGTTTTGACACAGGGATACACGGGTTGCATCCTGAGATCATCAAACTTCTGGGACGTTTAAGATTCCGTACAAGTTATGGGCAAAATGTTCTAAAACATTCCATAGAAGTTGCCCATCTTGCGGCAATAATGGCTGATGAGATCGGAGCAAATTCAAAAATCGCCAAACGTGCAGGCTTGCTTCATGACATAGGAAAAGCTGTAGATCATGAAGTAGAAGGACCTCACATCGATATTGGTGTGGATATACTTAAGAAATACAAAGAGTCAAGCCAGGTTATTCATGCTGTTGAAGCTCACCACGGAGATGTGGAAGCTAAATCAGTTGAAGCAATCTTGGTTCAAGCTGCAGATGCAATATCAGCAGCAAGACCGGGAGCAAGAAGAGAAACATTGGTTTCTTACATCAAGAGACTGGAAAAACTTGAAGAGATAGCAAATTCATTCGATGGTATAGAAAAAACTTTTGCTATTCAAGCAGGAAGAGAAGTCAGGATCATGGTTAAGGCCGATAAAATAGACGACGTGGAAATGGTACATGTTGCCAGAGAAATTGCTGATAAGATCCAAAATGAAATGGATTATCCCGGACAGATCAAGGTTAATGTGATTAGAGAAACACGAGCAATAGAATATGCAAAATAAGGAGATTTTCATCTCCTTTTTTTAATGCCAAAATTAATTTGAGTTAGTTTTGTGGTATACTATGAACAGTATAAATTGAAATTCAAGTTCAATTCAAAAATACCATTAAAAGCAAGGGAGAATCAAATGAGAGTTTTAATTTTAGGTGATATCGTCGGAAGACCCGGACGCACGGCTATAAAAAATTTTCTTAATGACTTAAAGCAGGAATTTAATGCGGATATGGTTATAGTTAACGGTGAAAACGCTACGGCAGGCCTGGGTATCATTGAGAAACATGCAAAAGAGTTTATTGATGCGGGTGTAGATGTAATCACGACCGGCAACCATGTATGGGATAAAAAAGAAACTGAAAATTATATAGATGATTACAGTAATATAATTAGGCCGGCCAATTATCCAGATCCTTGCCCTGGCAAAGGTTTTACAATTGTTGAATTAAATGACACACCAGTGGCGGTCATAAATTTATCAGGATTGTCTTTTTTAAAAAGTCTAGATTGTCCGTTTAAAAAACTCGATAGGATACTTGAAGAAATTCCAAAACAGGTAAAAATTAAAATCCTGGATTTTCATGCTGAAACCACATCTGAAAAATTGGCCATGGGTTATTATTCAGCTAATAGACTTTCTCTTGTTTTCGGAACTCATACTCATGTCCAGACATCTGATTTTAGAATTTTGGACGATTATACCGGATATATAACCGATGTGGGCATGACAGGACCGTTAGATGGAGTCATCGGTATAGACAAAGACATAATCTTAAAAGGATTTTTGACTAAACGCCCAGTTAAATATGAGATTGCAGAAGGCAAAAAACAAATCGACGGGTTAATAGTCGAATTTAATGAGTCCACAGGGCAATGCACATACATAAATGCTTTCATCAAAGTATATGATTGAAAACTAATTGAAATTTCTATAAAATACCTCATACTTTTTTACATTATCAGTAATCCTGTGTTATAATATTTAAGATTTGAAGGTGAAATATGAATAATTATGCGGATTTGCATATTCACTCTTGTTTTTCAGATGGAGTTTTAACACCTGAAGAGATTTTGACAGACAGCAAGAAAAAAAATTTAAGAGCCATCGCAGTAACTGATCATGACACCTTCGAAGGATCATCTCGGGCGTTCAAGCTTTCAGCTTCATATGGCATTGAAGTTTTGATGGGAATAGAATTGAGTTGTTCCTTTGAAGATCAGGATATTCATCTGCTTGGCTATTTCAAGGAAGATGTCTCGCATATTTTCAAGCCTTTTTTGTACAAATTGAAACAAGGCAGAATAGAAAGAGCCTACAAGATCAGTGACAGATTCAAAAATCATGGCATTGCAATGCCAGTTGAAGAAATGGTAATCAACAGTGAAAGCATCGGCAGGCCTCATTTTGCAAAAGAATTGATAAAAAAAGGAATTGTTGGAACATTTGAAGAGGCTTTTGAAAAATACTTAAGCCGAGGTAAAAGCTGTTATGTTGAAAAAACGAAATTGCCGGTTTTAGATGCAATTTCAGAAATAAGAAAATACGGTGGTGTCTCAATAATAGCTCATCCTGCGCTTATCAGAAATAAATTGATTTTAAATGAACTGATCTCTTTAAACCCAGATGGATTGGAAGTCTATCATAGCAAACATACCCAGGAAGACAAAATATATCTATATAATCTGGCTAAAGATCATGGTCTGTTGGTTAGTGGAGGTTCTGATTTCCATGAAGAAACAAAATATACGACCATTGGTTCAGTAAAACTTCCCTATTATTATCTTGAAAATATTAAAGAGAAGTTATATTAAAGTAGCAAACTAATTTTATCCGGAGGGAAAACGATGAAAAAAATGATTTCAGACAGAGTTTCAGAAACAAAACCTTCAATAACACTAGCAATAACAGCAAAGGCAAAGGAAATGGTAAAATCAGGCAAAGATGTAATAGGATTTGGCGCTGGTGAACCAGATTTTGATACGCCTGAATTTATAAAGGAAGCAGCAATACAAGCAATCAAAGACGGACATACAAAATATACTCCAGCGGTTGGTGTTCTGGAATTAAGAAAACTTATCAGCGAAAAATTAAAAAAAGACAACGATCTGGATTATTCACCAGAGCAAATAATTGTAAATAGTGGAGCTAAGCACAGTTTATCAACTGCTTTTCAAAGCATATTGAACCCGGGTGATGAAGTTATTGTACCTGTTCCTTACTGGGTCAGTTATCCGGAAATAGTAAGGATCGCTGGTGGGATTCCGATTTTTGTAGACACAGAAGAAAAAAATGATTTTAAAATGACTGCCAGTACTTTGGAAAAAGCAATAACAGATAAAACCAAAGCCGTTTATTTGAATTCACCATCCAATCCGGTAGGAGCAGTGTACACTCTGGATGAACTTAAAGCTATTGCCGATATAGCAGTTAAACATCAGATCTATGTAATTTCTGATGAAATATATGAAAAGCTTGTATACGATGAAGAAAAACATATAAGCATTGCATCATTGAATGAAGATATCAAAAAGTTGACTATCGTAGTTAACGGTATGAGCAAATCCCATGCAATGACCGGTTGGCGACTGGGGTACACTGCTGCCTCATCTGAGGTAATCAAAGCCATGGGTACTATTCAGGGTCATGCAGTTTCACATCCTTCATCAATAACGCAGTATGCAGGCATTGCAGCTTTAACTTGTCCACAAGACTGTATAAATAACATGATAGCGGAATACGATAAAAGAAGAAAGTACTGCATAGAAAGACTGGATAAAATAACAGAACTTAGTTATATATACCCTAAAGGCGCCTTCTATGTCTTTATAAATATTTCAGGAGTATACGGAAAAAAATACAGAGGAACAACCATTCAAAGTTCAATGGATTTTGCAAATTTGATACTTGACAATGAGATGGTAGCATTGGTTCCCGGAATAGCTTTTGGTGCTGACAATTTTGTTAGGATATCATACGCAACTTCAATGGAAGAAATTGCAAAAGGTCTGGACAGAATTGAAAATTTCTTAAAGGAGATTGATTGATTTGATAACAAACGAATATGTAAATCCATTAATTGAAAGATACGCTTCAAAAGAAATGAGTTTTATCTTTTCTCATGACAATAAATTTGGAACCTGGAGAAAACTATGGATAGCCTTGGCAAAAGGGGAAAAAGCTTTAGGTCTCAACATAACAGACGAACAAATCAAGGAGTTGGAAGATAACGCAGATAATATTGACTACGAAATGGCGAAATCTTTCGAGAAGAAACTTCGTCATGATGTTATGGCTCATGTTCACACTTATGGAGAACAGTGTCCAAAGGCCAAAGGAATAATACATCTGGGCGCTACCAGTGCCTATGTAGGCGACAACACCGATGTTATAGTTTATACTCAAGGTTTGAAAGCTGTAAGGAAGAAACTGATAAACTGCATCGACAAGCTTTCAAAATTTGCACTTGAATATAAAGATATGCCTACACTTGGATTTACCCACTTTCAGCCTGCACAATTGACGACTGTTGGAAAAAGGGCCACGCTTTGGATTCAGGATTTGTTGATGGATTTGGATGAATTGGATTTTGTTATCAAGAATGTTAAGCTACGAGGAGTAAAAGGTACTACAGGGACTCAGGCCAGCTTTTTAGAATTGTTTGAGGGTGACCATGACAAAGTAGTTAAATTGGACGCTTTTATAGCCCAGGAATTGGGTTTTGACTCAAGTTTTGCAGTTACAGGACAAACGTATCCAAGAAAATTTGATTCAAGAGTATGCAACGTTTTAAGCAGTATTTCTCAAACTTTGTACAAATTTAGCAATGATATGAGATTATTGCAGCATCTTAAAGAAATTGAAGAACCTTTTGAAAAGAATCAAATCGGATCTTCAGCAATGGCATACAAGCGAAATCCGATGCGTGCGGAGAGGATAGGTGCATTGGCTAGATATGTAATAGTCACAGCCTTAAATCCTGCAATTACTGCTTCGACTCAGTGGTTTGAGAGAACTTTAGATGATTCTGCAAATAAAAGAATAGCCATACCGGAATCTTTCTTAGCAGTAGACTCCATATTGAACATTTGTCTTAATGTTACGGAGGGAATGGTAGTTTACGAAAAGGTTATTCAACAGAGGATCGAAAAAGAGTTGCCATTTATGGCTACGGAAAATATCATTATGCAAGGTGTTAAAAATGGAGGAGACAGACAAGACTTGCATGAAAAAATCAGGGTCCATTCAATGGAAGCGGGAAAAATGGTTAAAGTTGAAGGCAAAGACAATGATTTGATAGAGCGAATTAAAAATGATCCTGACTTTAATCTTACTGATTCTGACTTGAGTTCTATCCTGGATGCCAAACTTTACATAGGTAGAGCGCCACAACAGGTTGAAGAGTTTTATCAGAACTGTGTCAAACCGATTTTGGAAGAAAATAGAGATATTTTAGGCGAAAAAGGTGAAGTCAACGTTTGACAAATCAATTTCAACGTAAAAAAACAGGTGAACATCACCTGTTTTTATTTTTATTAATTGGCAGGGGTAGAAGGACTTGAACCCTCGGCACGTGGTTTTGGAGACCACTGCTCTACCAACTGAGCTATACCCCTAAGTTAACGACAAGTATTATTATAAGGGTAATAATTACTTAAGTCAATAACTTTTCTTTTCTTACTGTCAAAAATTAGTGCAAAAATAAATAGTATTTGTTATAATCTATTTATAATTGCGCATATTTAACATTATGCGCAATTATAAAGGCATTTTGATTTAGAAGCATACTATTTTCTATCAGCTCATACAATAAATCGGTGAAGGTGAGTATAATGAATATGGCAGAAATTTTAATAAACTATAAAAAATTTTTAATTGAAGTAAAAGAATTGGATGGCAAGACTATAAATTCCTATTATTATGATATCAACGGATTCATGACTTTTATTAATAAACGTACCAGTTTTAATTTTGAATCTGACGGTATGGATATTTCTAAATACTTTAATAAGTTAAGGATGCCAGACATATATTCGTATGTCAATTATCTAAAATATTCGGAAAAAAAATCTGATTCAACAATAAATCGAAAATTGACTTCACTGGATTCCTTTTTCTTTTATCTAAAGAAGATCGACATGTTAAATGATTCAAATATTCAAGAAAAAATTAAACGCTTCAATGTGGGGAAATACGATCCCAGCTGGATCAACTTTGCCGAAATTGATGAGTTGTTAAACAGGATACAAACAAGAAATAGAAGGAGAGACCTGGCTTTATTGATTTTGATAAGTGAATGTGCACTCAGAGCCCGAGATATAATCAATTTGAAAATTCATGATTATGACGGTCTATACTTAACAGGAAATGAAAGCACGATAAAACTAGGTGATAAAGCTATATCAGCGTTAGATGATTATTTAGAAAATGAAAGAAAAAATATTGATTCCGAATTCTTGTTTACCAGCCAAAAGAATAATTCAATTAGCATACGAACTATTCAGGATTTAATTAAGAAGTTAAACGTAAATTTAAACACAAACTACAAACTTACATCTGACTCCTTAAGAAATACTGCAATAATCAAAATGATTTCTACCGGGAAATTTTCAGAAGCTGAACTTAAAAATTATGCTGGAAACCAAAAGTATTATTCCTTAAAAAAAATCTCCATCAATAAATCTGATTTAGCAGCAAAATCAGATTTTCTAGACTTAAGCAAGATTAGTGCAAAAACGTCAAAAAAATGAAGCTCAAATTTGCGATTTAAGCGTTTTTTTTTGAGAAGGTCTATATAGATTACCTGTGATATTTGAGAGTTAAAGTATAAAATAAGCAGAAAGCTGAAAGCAAGAAGTTCTCAACCAAAACGACATATGGTATCAATAATAGATGGTAAAGAATAGTTTTCGAACATTCTTCGAAAGTTTTCATCCTAAATGGTATATGGCATATGGCATATGGTACTAAAGTTCTCATCATGGCTACACAATGTGGTAAATCACATATGCAATCCTTAAACGATGAATTGTAGGGATTTCACACTAATTTACTGCCTTTCTTTGCCAACTATACGATAAACTTGTGTTTAACAGATAGTTAAAATTTGTTTAAAGTAGCATTTAATTGTGTTATAATGGCATTGTGTTTATTAATTCCCCATTGCTTACAATTGTTGATGAAAGGAAGATTCTCATGGCCGAAAAAAAGGATCAATATATAAAAGAAGAAAATATGAGACTTACTATAAAGTTACGAGAATTGGTAAATCAAATGCCAACGTTTTGTGAAACGTTCTTTAGGGGTTTAGAGCCTACGACTTCAATTCGAACCAGAATAGCTTATGCTTTTGATCTTCGAAGTTTCTTTCATTACCTTGTTGAAGAATCTTTTACGATTTCGGACAACAAATCTGTCAAAGATCTGACTCTCAAGGATTTAGATGAACTCTCGCCTGTTACAATTGAAAAGTATCTGGAATATTTATCATTTTATTCCCTTCCAAATTACAAGAATCCAGACGAGTTTATTACTTATACAAATTCAAATACAGGAAAAGCCAGAAAACTTTCTACTCTAAGAACTTTCTATAAATATTTTTATAAAAAAGAAATGATAAAAAGAAACCCTGCCCTATTGGTGGATATACCAAAAATACGTGAAAAACCAATTGTAAGGCTTGAAGTTGACGAAGTTGCAAAACTCTTGGATTTAGTTGAGAATCCTGAAGAGATGACTGAATCTCAGAAAAAGTACCATAGTATAACCAAAGAGCGTGATCTTGCGATGATCACATTGCTGCTTGGAACCGGTATTCGTGTCAGCGAATTTGTTGGACTTGATGTAAACCATTTTGATTTTAACAACAATAGTTTTGTTATTACCAGAAAGGGCGGCAATAAAGTAGTTCTGTATTTCAGTGATGAAGTAGCAAAGGTTTTGCTGAATTATCTGGAAGTTAGAAAAAGCATAACTCCCCTGCCCGATCATGAGGATGCAATGTTTCTCTCTTTGCAGAGAAAAAGAATGGGAGTAAGCGCAGTTCAGAAGTTGATCAAAAAATATACGAAAATAATCGCACCTTTGAAAAACATATCCCCACACAAATTAAGAAGTACTTTTGGAACAAACCTTTATAGAGAAAGTGGTGATATATATCTGGTGGCAGATGTGCTTGGACATAAAGACGTCAATACTACAAAAAAACACTATGCAGAGATAAGTGACGATCAAAGGCGCCGTGCGGCAAAAATGATAAAGTTGAGAGAAGAAGAATGATGTCTTTATAAAATATGATTGCCAATTGCCAGTATCAATATCAGTGCTATGGATCTATGAGCATAAAGCCATCCTTTACCGGCACTTTTATGCATGTAACCGTACCCACCTAATATTCCCTGCAAAACCATTAGACCTGCTGCGATAGCACCAGTATTGCTGAACCATAAATTAAAATATTGAACAAAAAAATGAGCCACTACAAAAACAATTGCCAAAGCCCCGAAAATACGGTGATTTTTGACGAAAAAGCGCATCGCGCCGCTGAAGTTTTTGTAGAATCCTTTGCTTTTTTTCATGGACTCACTAAATCTTCGATTTATCCACTTAAATACGTAATTCAGCAATGCCATAGTGTAGAAAAATACTATCAGATATCCCAGAGTTTTTCCCAAAAAGTATAAATTCATTATTGGACCTCCTTTTAATCGTTCAATAGTTATCTTACCCCGCTGCATGTCGATAAAACTAATTTCTATGTTTTCTTAGTATTTATAATTTAAGAAGCGATACCAAGGGTCCTTGATATCGCTTCTTAAATTATTATCACCTATCGATCAGGCTTCTGCTTTTAAATAACAGTGATTGATTATTTCTTCCAAAGCTTTGGCAAGTTGGTCGGGGCATGACGATATCTTGTTGCCGCAACTTATGCCCGACAACCTTTCAATAACTTCACCGATTTCCATGCCTACAAGCAGACTGGAAATACCAAGTGCATTCCCAGCACAGCCTCCGATAAATTCAACACTGGAAATATAATTCCCCTCAAGTTCTATTTCTATCTCTCTTGCACACACACCTGAAGTTTTAAATACATAACTCATTTTATTCATATAAATATTCTCCTCTAATCAAATAGCAAACATCATAAATTATACCACAGGTAAAACAAAAAACATATCATTTCAAATAGAATTCCATAAGATCTCCAGCAATTGGCGCAGCTGCATTTCCGCCGCTGGAACCACTGTATTCCAAAAATACCGCAACAGCGATCTGAGGATCGTCGGCAGGAGCAAATCCGACAAACCAGGCATGATCTTTACCTTCAGAGTCAGATTTCTCATTTTGAGCCGTTCCGGTTTTGCCGGCTACTGTAATTCCGGTAATGGCCGCTTTTTTTCCCGTTCCTGTTTCAACAGTATCTATCATCATTTTTTTGAGTATGTCTGCGCTATTTTTATCAATAACATCGAATAGTTTTTCCCTAGATTTCTTGGTAATCTGAGTTCCGTCCGATGCCATTACAGCAGACACCAGGTAAGGCTCCATCACGATACCATCATTAGCTACAGCTGATGCAACCAAAGCCATGTGTAAAGGAGTAACCATTGTTATTCCCTGTCCAATGCCTGTTGAAGCCAGATCTGTATCAGTAAATGCCTTTGTTGAAAATTCACTTTTCTTGACATTTAAATCAAAATCAATAGGTTTGTTAAATCCATAATCCAGTGCGCACTGCAATAAATTTTCCGAACCCAGCTCGATCGCCAATGAAGCAAAATATACATTGCTGGATACTGAAAAAGCTTTACCAAGGTCGATTATGCCGTACTTTTCATTACCAGCATTGCTGTAAATTTTGCCATCTATGGTCACAGATCCCTGATCATCTGCAATATATTCATCAAGGCCGCTTTCGATGGCTGCGGTGGATGTTATAATCTTAAAAATCGACCCTGGTGGATAAGTTCCTTGTATGGCGCGAGACATTAAATTAGAATTATCATCAGTTGATATGCTACTCCAATTGGATTCAATATAATCACTATGAGGATCAAACCCTGGGTTGCTAACCATGGATAATATTTCACCTGTATTAGGATCAAGCGCAACTATTGCACCAGAATTTTCTTCCAATAATTCTAACGCTTTAGTTTGCAGATCGTGATTTATAGTCAGTACAAGGTCATTTCCACGTATTTCGTTGCCCAAGATCAAGTTTTTTATATCCAACAGTTTATTTGTTGCCATATCTCCGGTAAGTTCTTTCTGAAACTTTGATTCCAAAAAAGAATTGCCGTAAATATTTGAATTATAACCGATAACATGACAATACAATTCATCATATGGGTAGATCCTGGTCTGTGACGAATCGTTGTTAAAAGTGCTATAAGCCAAAACCTCGCCGTTTCTATCCATTATGGATCCTCTCAAGCGATCGCTGCTTGTGATCCACATTCGTTTATTATAGGAATTATTGACTACTTCTTCCTTTAAAAATATTTCAAAATACGAAAGATAACATATCACTGTAATAAAAAGTATGGAAATGAATACAAATATCTTCAACATTTTTTTATTTTCACTCATCAGCTTCCACCACCTTTGAGGCACTAAAGGAATTTTTCATTGAAACAGCTTGAAGGGCTCCCAATGCCAAAAACGTCGATATGAGGGAACTGCCGCCATAACTTATGAAAGGTAGAGTTATCCCAGTCAATGGGACCAGCTTTATTACGCCACCTATAATTATAAATGTCTGAAATCCAAAAATTGCAGTTATGCCAAAAGAGGCTGCTTTGTAAAAGATATTGTCGATTCGCAAAGAAATCTTTATACCTCTGTACACAAGTAAAAAGTACAATAATACCACAGCTACTCCGCCAAAAATTCCCATTTCTTCGCAAATTGCAGAAAAAATAAAATCAGTATGGACTTCAGGTATTATTTCAGGATTTCCCAGTCCTATTCCCGTTCCAAAGAACCCTCCAGCCCCTATTGCAAACAGTGACTGGGTGATTTGATAACCTTTCCCGGCCATATCGGACCAAGGATCGATCCATGTCCAAATCCTAACTTGGATATGATCCAACAGCAAATAGCCGACAAAACCTCCAACAAGCGCAAAAACACCATTTACAAATAAAAATGACCGGTGATTGTCAAATGCATATAAAAAGGAAAAAAAGATCAAAAATAAAAGAACTGCTCCTCCCCACTCCCTTTGCAATACCAAAAAACCCAAATGTACATAAGATATCAATGAAAACAGAAAGATACTGTTGATTTTAATAGCTTTACCTTTAAGATTTACAGTTGGTAAATATATGAGTTCCCTGTTGCTAAAGAATAAACCCGCATAAAAAACATATAACAACTTGATTATTTCCCAGGGCTGGACATTGATTCCAAATATTTCTATCCAGTTTTTTGCACCGCCGATCCTCTGTCCGAAAATCAGCGTTACAGAAAACAAAAAAATTGATATCAGTGGGTAAGCATATATCATAGGTTTTGAAGACCAAAATTTTGTTTTTCCCAAAAATATAAATGTCAGAAAAAAGACAGCCGTACCTAGGCCAAACCATTTTATCTGCCGAATTCCGTAATCCGGATCCAGGCGATATATCATTAGGATCCCTATGCTACACAACATGGATGCAATCAAAAATAGATATTCATCTCCCCAATCATATACTTTGATAATATGATACAAGATGCCTATAGTAAAAATAACTGCCAAACCAAGCAGCAACACGTTTAAACTATTTTCAGATCCGTAAAAATACATAAGTATGAAGGCCAGAAAGTTAAAAAGCAGCACCATTCTTACAGGTTTAAAAATCGAGTTCGACCCATTCATCACCGGTCACTCCTGTCGAATTGATCTACGAAAATAAAATCGAGCTGTCCTAAATGAATCGTATCTCCGTCGTTTAAACTCTGTCCGATATCTTCTACTTTAAGGTTGTTTACATAAACACCGTTTTTGCTGCCCAGGTCAAAAACATACCAATAATTATTTTTAAATACAAATTCAGCATGTTCAGACGACAGAAACGGATCCTTTATAATTATTTGATTTTTGTTTGATCTTCCTATGGTTTTAGTACTATCTAAAAAATAACTCTCTTCAACCTTGAAATTCAAACTTTCTCTTCGATTGATAAGTTTCAGATATGGATCTTTAGAACTTAGACTTCTCCCCGTATGAGTGGTAGTTGAAATGTCCAGATAGATAAGCCTGATAATACCGTATATGAAGTAATATATGATTATTATAAAAACATATTTTAAGAATGATGCCAGAATTTCAAACAAAATAGTACCTCCTCGCTCCTTATGGTAGCCTAACGTTAATTATAACCATTTTTTTTAGCACGTGCAAACTAAGGTTTTGTAAACTTTAGAGCAAATATGTGATAATATAAAAGTGAAGATTCGATCAAGGGAGTGATTTCTGGTGGAGGCAATTTTTGACAAAAGCAAAGTTAAGAAATTTTTGATAAGCGTAGCCGGCATTATCCTTTTTACATGGCTTTTTTTTAAAATATTTCCTTATATTGCCCCTTTTGTATTTGCCATATTGTTGACATTTGCTATAGAACCATTGGTGAAACTTTTGGTAAATAAAAAAATACCAAGAAAGCTCGCTTCCCTGATAGTGGTTTTTGTTCTTCTGGCTTTGATCCTTTTTCTTTTGGTTTTTATAATATCCAGAGTATACTCGCAAGCCAGAGATTTTCTGGAGACGGTTCCCAACCTGATAAATGAAGCCTATGCAATCATAACTTCTCTGTTGGACAGTGGAAACAGCATATTTATAGAATTACCTGAAGAATTGGCGAATTTCATGTCTGAAGTATTCGAAAGTTTGTTGGGATATGGTGGAGAGTTGATAAACCAAGCCGTGAATTCAATACTTGATATAGCAATTTCAATACCTGCCGCTATAATTTTCACCTTCATGATGATAATTTCGACATATTTTTTATCAAGCGACATAATAAGAATTAGAAGATTTATCAACATTCAGATACCAGTCTTTCTTATAGGAAAGTTCAATGCAGTAAAAATCAACATCCAAAATTCTGTTCTTAAATTGATGAAGGCGTATTTGATCATAATGTCCGTCACCTTTACAGAATTGATAATTGGATTTACCATCCTTGATGTCAAGTATGGTCTCGCTCTCGCTGCCATTATTGCAGTAGCTGATATACTGCCTGTGGTTGGCACCGGTGGTTTTCTCATTCCCTGGGCTATTTTTTCATTTTTGAATGAAGATTTTACAAGGGGAATATCGTTACTGGTTATTTATGGAGTTGTCATGCTTATAAGACAAATCATAGAGCCCAAAATAGTCGGGACTCAAATCGGAGTTCATCCAGTACTTACTCTTGGATCCATGTATATAGGTATCAAGGCATTTGGTGGAATAGGAATAATCATGGGTCCTGTTATATTTCTTGTCTTGAAAAGTGTAAGTCAAGTCGTATTTAAACATCAGACACTGAAAGAGCTTCTGCTACTCGATAGAGATTGAAAATCAAAAGGAGATTTAAAAGATATCTTGTTTCTTTCAAAAAATGACTTGAGGACCAATCCAATCATTTCTGACCTTCTTAGTCCTCAAGCCTTCAATTCATTAGTCATTCCTTCATTCCTTTCGGCCGGCTAATGTATTTTATCAAAGTCTGTAATCTTTGGGGCCTGCCATCTTCTATCAATCAGTAATTTTCCTTTATTCGCGACCTCAAATCTGGAGGAAGCGATTTGAAAGGCTCTTATCAAATTTTGGACTACCCTTTTTCGATCCAGTTCTTTGTTACTTATATTTTACCCAGGAGCAGGTTCAATAAACATTTCATGTGAATATTCGGCTAAAATAATTTATTATATGTAAATATCTTCCAATGAAATGGTTTTATACAGACCAATTAAATTTTGATAGAGGACACTGAACTTTTCCACTCTTTTCTCGTAAGTTTCTTTAGTCGCTTCAAGACTTCCCTTTTTTATAAGGTATTTCTCCATTTTAGCAGGAATATTTTTATAATATTCGGAAAGTGCCAGTGATTTTTCAATGGTTGGCATATAGCTGTAAATATACGTTTGAAGATTTTGTTCCATTTCTATGAATTTTCTAGACTTGAGATTTGCTTCTATTTTCTCTATTAAAATCTTCAATTCAAAAAATTGATTTGAAATCTCATGGATATTAGATCCCAGAATTTTTTCCATATCTTTTGTTAGTTTCGACCTTGAGAAATACGGAATTGATTTTAGTTCGTTTTCAGCTTCTAAAAAAACTTCAAGAATGTCCATAATTCCTGCCTTGACCAGTGAAAACATTTCTTCCAAATACTGATTTTCAAGATATCCGATACTGTAAACCATAAGTTTACTCCCTTCAGATTAATGGCAACTTTATAAAATCACCTTATGATTTTACAATACAAAAGATTTTTTAGCAATGAAATATATTCAATAGTTTTATGATTTGGAATATTTTGCTAAAATTAAGTGCAATTATTGTTTTATCTGATAAAAAGTATATAATATAAATGTTACGGGAAAATGAGTGGAGCTGAACAATCGATCCATTTAAAAAATAAAGAGGTGAAAATATGCTGAATTTAGAAACTGCAAAGAAGAAATATGCCGATTTAACCATAAAAAAAGGCTTGAATCTTGAGTGCGGCCAACCGCTGGTTATAACTTCTTCAATAGAAAATGCTGATTTCGTCAGGATCCTTGCAAAATCAGCCTATGAAATAGGTGCAAAAGAAGTTCATGTCAATTGGAATGATGGTGAATTGACTAAAATGAAATACAAGTACTCCCCTATGGAAGTTTTTGAAAATTTTCCAAAATGGTATGCAGACGCCATGGAAACATATGCCAAGGACGGAGCAGCTTTTTTATCGATAGTCTCAAGTGATCCCGAACTTCTAAAGGATGCGGATACAAAAAAAATAGCGGCCAACAACAAATCTTCTTCTACAGTTATGAAGAATTTTAGAAAATACACAATGAACAACATCAATACCTGGTGTGTAATAGCTGCCGCAGGAAAAGACTGGGCTAAAAGCCTGTTCTCTGATTTGGAAGATGAAAAGGCTATAACCGAGTTATGGACGGCAATCTTCAAAGCAACAAGAACCGATTTGGATGACCCTGAATTTGCCTGGGATTCACATATCGAAAATTTATCCCACAAGGTTGATTTTCTAAACTCCAAATCTTTTAGAAAATTGGTTTACAAGACCGGTAAGGGCACAGACTTGGAAGTTTCTTTACCTAAGGGACATATATGGTCAGGAGGTGGAGATCACAATAGTAAAAACAGATTTTTCATTGCCAATATTCCTACAGAAGAAGTTTTTACACTTCCTGAAAAAAATGGAGTCAACGGAGTAGTATTTGGAACCAAACCCCTCTTCTACAGTGGAAATATGATAGACGAATTTTCATTTGTGTTCAAAGACGGCAAGATAATAGATTTCGATGCCGCCACTGGCAAGGATGTTCTCTACAATTTGCTTGAAATCGATGAAGGAGCAAGATATCTTGGAGAAGTTGCACTTGTTCCCTATGATTCACCCATTTCCAATACGGGCTTGTTATTTAAGAATACCTTGTTTGACGAGAATGCATCATGTCATTTTGCAATTGGAAAGGCATACCCCACTTCCATCAAAAATGGTGAAAATATGACCGATGAAGAACTCGAAGCCAGAGGTGTAAATGATTCCCTTACGCACGTCGACTTCATGGTCGGAGACAAGGATATGACCATAACGGGAATTGATGAAGACGGCAATACAACAATTATTTTTAAAAATGGAAACTGGGCAATATAATAACAAATGCGGTAGACTAGTCTACCGCATTTAATCGTTTGTACTTCTAAAATCATCAATTATCTTTAAAAGTCTTTTATGAGGAGCTTTATCGTAAAACCCGCCGTGATAGCAAATGACATTTTCTATGTCATAGTCTAGAAGTTTCTCCAGTGAAAGCATGGCTAAATTCATATCGGGCGTAAAGATCGGATTTGGTCCGGAAAGTTCACCGTCAAAAATGTTTAAGGTGTCACCCGCTATGAGGGTTTTGCTTTTTTCATGGTACAGGCAGATATTTCCCGGTGTGTGACCTGGAGTGTGAATTACCCTTAAACCTCCTCCAAAAGGAAGCAAATCTCCATCTTTAAGAATTCTTATCACTTTTATGTCAAATTCTTCTTCTACTGTCCTTGGTTTTTCCTTCCCCATCTTTTTGAGAAGCAACTGAACCAAAGATGGCATTTTCTTTCCACCGCCTTTGATCAATTCTTTGTCGCCTACGATGTAGCCTCTCTCGTCTTCGTGAAAATACACTTCTACACTGCTTTCAAAGGCTTCAAGTATTGAATGAAGTCCTCCAATATGGTCAAAATCCTGATGAGTTAGAATAATTGTATCCAATTTGCTAAAAGGCAATCCTTCTGAATCAAACAACCGAGTCAAATCTGCAAGATGATTTTCTCCGCCAACACCTGTATCGATCAAAACCAGTGAATTTTCATCTTTTATGACAGAAGGATACAAAAATTGATCTTTTCCAGAAAGTACAACATGCATTTTCAACATATAAAGTTCATTTGAAATTTTCATTTATTATCCTCCATCTCGATGGTTCGCTATATTATAACCGCACCATGTTTTAGAATCTTAAATTTTGTCCTTCAAGTATTATGATAGCATACAAGTGCGACTTTATCATTTTTAATTTCAATTTTTACAGGTTTAAACAACCAAATCAAGTGCTTGTCTGGGTCTTTTATGGATTTGAACGGGAAAATACTGTATCATTGTAGTTGAATATATTTTTTTTAGAAAGGAAACGAAATGAGCAAAAAATTAGTTATAGCAGAAAAACCTTCCGTAGGAAGAGACATAGCCAGAGTATTGAAATGCGGTAAAAAGGAAAATGGTTACTTTGAGAGTTCTGATTATATCGTTACCTGGGCCATGGGTCATTTGGTAGAGTTGGCATCACCTGAGTATTATGATAAAAAATATGCTGCATGGAAACTCGATGATCTTCCGATCATCCCTAAGTCAATGAAAACCAGTGTGATAAAAAAAACAGGGAAACAATTTTCCACCATTAAAAGACTTATAGGAAGAAAAGACGTGAAGAACGTAATAATTGCCACCGATGCAGGTCGCGAAGGTGAATTGGTCGCCAGGTGGATCCTTGAGGAGGCGGGATCCACAAAACCCATAGAACGCCTTTGGATATCTTCTGTAACCGATAAAGCCATTGCAGACGGATTCAAAAACCTGAAACCCGGTCACCAATATGATAATTTATATTTATCCGCCCTTGCAAGGGCTAAGGCAGATTGGATAGTGGGTATCAATGCAACCAGAGCACTAACGACAAAGTATAACGCTCAGTTGTCTTGTGGAAGAGTACAAACTCCCACCCTGAACTTAATTAAAACAAGAGAAGAAGAAATTGAAAATTTCAAGCCTAAAGAGTATTGGGAAGTAATAATGTCCACATCCATCGGAAACTTTAAGTGGGTTGACAAAAACAATTCAAATCACAGGATATACGAAAAAATAACTGTCGATAAAATTTTAAATAAAACTGAGAAATCAGAAAAAGTTGAAATCATAAACATGGAAATCAAAGATAAATCGATCCCTTCTCCACTGCTATTTGATTTAACTGAATTACAAAGGGAGGCTAACAAGCGTTTTGGTTATTCTGCAAAGGAGACTTTGTCACTTGTTCAAAGATTGTACGAAAATCACAAATTATTAACGTACCCACGTACTGATTCAAAGTATTTATCAAAAGATATTGCAGCGACCATCAAAGAAAGATTGTCCGCTATTGATTTTGGCAGCTATTCAAGATACGTGAAACAATTGAAATTAGTAAGCGATTTTTCCAAAAACAAAATTTTTAATGACAACAAAGTGACCGATCATCATGCATTGATACCTACCGAGGAGAAATCAGGATACTACGACCTGTCTGATTCGGAAATGAAAATCTTCGATATGGTAGTCAGAAGATTTTTGGCAGCCTTGATGCCACATTATACTTACAGGCAATTTTCTGTGGAGGCTGAGATCCAAGGGGAAAGATTTCTATTGAATGATTCTGTCTGCACGACAAAAGGCTGGAAATCGGTTTACGATTATGACGAACATGAAAAAAATGAAAGCATGCCAAAGGATTTAAAATCCGGGGACATTATAAAAGTAACATCAATAAAATCCATTAAAGATTTCACTAAACCACCCAAACTTTTTACGGAAGGAACTTTGCTATCGGCAATGGAAAATCCCACCAAATATATGTCAGCCAGAAACAAAGAACTTGCCAGATTATTGGATGAAACCGGTGGTCTTGGCACAGTAGCAACGAGAGCAGATATAATTGAAAAATTGTTTTCAAAATTTTATGTTGAAAAGAAGGATTCTTATTTGCATACCACAGAAAAAGGCAGGCAACTTTTGAATTTGGTTCCAAATGAACTAAAGTCGCCTGATTTGACGGCCAAATGGGAATACAAACTGGAAAAAATTAAAAATGGCTTAATGAATGAAAAGACCTTTGCAAATGAAACGATAGAATACAGCAAGTCAATAATAAATGAAATAAAGAATGACGAAAGCAAATATATACACACCAACAAAACCGGCGACAAATGTCCTGAATGCGGCAGTTACATGCTTAAAGAAAAAGATCGAAACGGCGAGTTGCTGAAGTGTTCAAATATTGACTGTGGAAAAAGGATCAGAACTCGTAAAATATCAAACGCCAGATGCCCCCAATGCAAAAAAAGAATGACCATAACGGGAATTGGTGAGGCACAAACATTTATTTGCAGTTGCGGATATCGTGAAAAGCTGTCCTCGTTCAACAAGAGAAAATCCCAGGAAAAGAAGGGTGTCTCCAAAAGGGATGCGAAAAAATATATCGCCAATCAGGACAATGAAGAGATCAACTCAGCTATGGCCGATGCACTGGCTAAATTGAAACTGGACTGATTTTATTAAACACATTCGCATTATATTTTCATTTTTGGGTATCATTTCTAGTAGAACCAAAACCGGAAAGGAGATTTCAAAATGAAAATAGGAATTATAGGACTTGGGAAAATGGGATATCCGATAGCATTGAATTTAAAGGATAAGGGTTATGAGCCTGTTGCGTTTAACAGAAGTCCTGAAAAGATAGACAAAATTAGAAATGAAGGTGTGGAAGGGGCATATACATTGGAAGATCTGGCATCTAAACTTGATGACAGGAAGATTATTTTCATGATGCTTCCTGCAGGAGATCCCATTGATGACACCATAGAATCCCTCCTCCCCTATTTATCAAATAACGACATATTGATCGATGGCGGAAACAGTCATTATAAAGATACTAAGAGACGATATGAAATTTTAAAGATCAAGAATATAAATTACGTTGACGTGGGTACAAGTGGCGGTGTTGACGGAGCTCGCAACGGAGCTTGCATGATGGTCGGAGGAGATGAAGAAGCTGTCGGGTACCTTGAACAGGTTTTTATTGATATTTGTGTTCCTGACGGCTATGCCCATGTGGGTCCTTCAGGTTCGGGACATTATGTAAAAATGATACACAACGGAATTGAATACGGTATGATGCAGGCAATAGGTGAAGGCTTTGAAGTCATGTCTGAGAGTGAATACGACATAGACTATATGCAAGTTGCCAGATTATGGCAACAGGGATCGGTGATCAGAGGTTGGCTGATGGAGCTGACTGAAAAGGTGTTTATCGAACATGAAGACAATCTGGAAGACATTATTGGAGTTGTCAATGCCAGTGGTGAAGGAAGATGGACTGTAGAAGAAGCTCTTGAATTGAATGTACCGGTACCAGTAATAGCTTCTTCCCTGTTTACCAGGTACAGGAGCCAACAATCAGATACCTTCAGTGGAAAATTATTGGCCGGATTGAGATTCCAGTTTGGCGGGCACAAGATGGAACGCAAATAACGAGGTGTTGAATATGGAAGATTCCTGTACTTTGATTATATTCGGTGGAACCGGTGATCTTGTTAAAAGAAAGTTGGTACCTGCCCTTCATCAGTTGAAGTATGAAGGTTTGATGGATGAGGGATTTAATCTGGTTTCAATTGGAAGAAGAAATAAAACCCAGGCTGAATACAAGCAAGACCTGTTTGATGGC
Source organism: Alkalibacter mobilis (assembly GCF_015594845.1). Taxonomy (GTDB): domain Bacteria; phylum Bacillota; class Clostridia; order Eubacteriales; family Alkalibacteraceae; genus Alkalibacter; species Alkalibacter mobilis. The sequence continues at coordinate 37,551 of NZ_JADNRK010000002.1, forward strand.
ATGGTCAACTATACAAAACTACTTATCCATGAAGAATCATGGGAGTTCGTAAAAAACAGAACAACCTATTTCCAGATGGACTTTAACAAGCCAGAAGATTATACACTTCTTAGAAACTTTTTGAATTCAAAAGTTGATTCAGGTGAATACTCACCAAATTTTATGTTTTATTTGGCAGTCGGACCTGAAAATTTTGGAAAAATCGTAAATCTAATGGATCAAAACGGCATCGTAAAAGACGGTAACAATTGGAACAGACTTATTATCGAAAAACCTTTTGGCGTAGATTTGGATAGTGCAAAGACTTTGAATAGTGAGATTCGAAAGGTTTTTAAAGAAGACCAAATTTTTAGGATCGACCATTATTTGGGCAAGGAAATGATACAAAACATAACCATGTTGCGATTTCAAAATGCTATATTCGAACCTTTGTGGAGCAACAAGTTTATAGATAATGTTCAAATCGTCGTATCCGAATTGGATGGTGTGGGTTCCAGAGCCGGTTATTACGATTCTACAGGTGCCCTTAGAGACATGGTTCAAAACCATCTGCTTCAAACACTGGCGATCACTGCAATGGATCCGCCCATAAGCAATGATCCTGATCACATTAGGGATGTAAAAGTCAAACTTATGAGTGAATTGGTTCTTTACAGCGATGAAACTGTAGCCGACAATGTTCTGTTTGGTCAATACGAGAGTTATAAAAATGAACTTAATATTCCACATGATTCAAAAACCGAAACATTCGTAGCAATGAAATTGTACATTGATAATGAAAAATGGCGGGGCGTTCCCTTTTATTTGATGACGGGAAAAAAACTTGAAGAAAAAACAGCACAAGTGACCATTGAATTTAAATTTCCCAAAGATATAGAAGAAACCTGTTCCACAAACGAGATTTTTTCGTTAAACCAAAATTCAGCTGCAAATGTTCTTGAAATAAAAATACAGCCAAGAGAGGGCATAAGCCTTAGATTGAATACTAAAAAGCCTGCTGTCATAAATGAAACCGTTGTAGCAGAAATGGAATATTGCCAAAGTTGCCAAAACAACTTCAATACTCCTGACGCTTATGAAAAGCTCTTACTCGATGTAATGAAAGGTGATTCAACAAGATTTACCAGATGGGATGAATTGGCTCTGTCCTGGTATTTTATTGACAGTATAAACAAAAAACTTGTACCTTTATACCATTATGGTGACAATTCATGCGGCCCAACACAGGCCTGCATTCTTTTAAAAAAAGATGACCGGAAATGGTGGCATTTGAACAAAATGAAAAGAGGTGAGACGCATGAAAATTTATGATATATCAATGGAAATCCATCGAGACATGCAGGTTTACAAGAACAAAGACGAAAAACGTCCTGTAATTGAAACAACAAGAGATTTTAGATCTTCGAGTGCAATGGAGAGCAGGATTTCAATGGATATGCATACCGGTACGCATTTGGATATGCCCCTTCATTTCGTTGAAGGAGGAACTTCAATAGAATCCTTGGACTTGAATAAAGTCGTAACAAACTGCAGAGTTCTTGATTTTTCTCATCTTAATGAGGTTATAACCGCAGAAGATCTAAAAACCAAAGAATTTGGTGAGGAAAAATTTTTGATCTTGAAGACCCAAAACTCAGATTCTGAAGAGTTTAACTATAATTTTGTTTATTTGGATGAGCTTGGAGCAAAATATTTGAAATCTCAAGGAATAGAAGGTGTAGGGATCGATGGATTGGGCATAGAGAGAGCTCAATCGGATTACGGAACCCATAAGACTCTCCTTGAATCAAATATTTTGATAATCGAGGGTCTTAGACTGAATGGCATATCCGAAGGTGTCTACCAGCTTGTCGCTCTGCCTCTTAAAATCAAGGGAGCTGAGGCATCACCTGCAAGAGTGATTCTACTAGACTACAAATAAAGGAGACTAATTATGGCCAATGTAAAACATGTTGATGGAAAAGATAACGGAAAGATACTGCTTTACGCTCTAAGCACTTGTGTATGGTGCAAGAAAACAAAAAAACTGCTTGATGATTTAGGGATATCATACGATTATATTTATGTTGATCTTGAAGATTCTGATGAAAGAAAACTTTTGGAAGAAGAAATTGAAAAACATAATCCTTCCCTTAGTTTCCCTACAATCATAATTGACGAAGATGACTGCATAATCGGCTACAAGCCAAAAGACATAAAGGAGAGATTTAAATAATGAACATTGGTAGAATAAATGAATATGTAGAGAAATTAAAGTCCAATGCAGAAAAAACCGGATATTTCTTGAATCCTGATGAAGAATTTTTAGCTGATTTGGCTGAAGGGTTGCTTACCAATAAAGACAGATATGGCTACGAAGCATGTCCATGCAGACTGTCTGATGGAATAATGGAAAAAGATCTTGATATAATTTGCCCATGTGACTACAGGGATATAGATTTGGATGAATATGGCGCCTGCTTTTGCGCACTATATGTCAATAAGGCCATATATGAAGGAAAAGAAGAAGCTGAATCAATTCCAGATAGGAGAAAATCGGAAAAAATCGATAAAAATTTAGCTTCCGGTACTGTTAAGTCGCCTGAAAATAATCTCAGTTATCCGGTCTGGCGATGCAAAGTTTGCGGTTACCTTTGCGCAAGAAAAAATCCCCCTGAGCTTTGCCCAATTTGCAAAGCCCAGAAGGAACGATTCGAAAGATTTTTATAATTCAATCTTTTAAGACGAATTGTTCTATGGCGTATGCCACGCCGTGGAGATCGTTGCTTTTTGTAACGAAATCTGCGGTTTTTTTCACATTTTCAGAGGCATTCCCCATAGCGATCCCAAGTCCTGCCCTCTCGATCATTTCAAGATCGTTAAAACTGTCCCCAAAAGCAATGACTTCCGAGCTTGAAACGCCGTAAATCTCTTCAATGACTTCCAGTGCAATTGCCTTGGACACTCCGCCCGGCAACAATTCAAAGTTTTTAAGTCCGGAATAGGATACTCGCATTGTGTTTTTAAAGTTGATTTTTATTTTTTCGGATACTGCCTCAAGATTAAGGTCGTTCGGATCATTTGCCATTGTGGTAATTTTCAGGGGTTTAAGGTATCCTTTAAGGATTTTTTCGATCATATGGTCATACTTCATAGTTTCCATAATTCCTTTTTCATATATGCCGGCTGAAATTGCCCTTAGTCCCATTCGTTTGACAAATGACAGATAATTTACCTTTCTATTCGATATGCTTCCGTGCTCAAAGTGAACAGTATAATGCAGACCATGATCTTCCATCATTTTTAACACAATTATGATGCTTTCAACATCAAAAGATACCATGTGATGGATCTTGCCGCTTGAAGGATTTTTGATAAATGCTCCGTCACTGGATATCAAAGGTTCTCTGATAGATAATTTTTCTGCTATGTGCAGCATGTTAGAATAGTTTCTACCTGATGCGAGAGTTGTTATTAGTCCTTTTTCCCTTGCCGTTTGCAAAACCTTTATACTTTTTCTCGATACATTGTGATTGGATTTAAGTACCGTACCATCAATGTCCATTACTATAAGTTTGTATTTCATCTAGTCTCCAATTCTTTATTAATCAGCGATCATACTTTCTCTCAATGAATCAGCAGCTTCGTGATCTTTTAACAGTTCAACTATTTTCAAGGCAAAATCAATTGCAGCACCTGCACCTTTGCCGGTAACGAAATGAGACGAGACTACAACTTTTTCGTCAGCCAATATGGCTCCTTCAAGGGTGTGTTCAAATCCGGGATAACATGTGGCAAATTGCCCCTTTAAAAGTCCAAGTTCTCCAAGGATTTTTGGAGCTGCACAAATGGCACCGATCCACTTTTTCATTTCGTTTTGTCGGAGCAAAAGCCGCTTTAAACCGTCATGATTTCCCAAATTCAACGTACCCGGCATTCCGCCCGGTAAAACAAGAATATCTGCATCATCGAAGCTTTGACCATTAAATAGAACGTCAGCTGTTACTATGATGTTGTGACTGCCCCTGACATCGTAATTATCGCTTATTGACACCATTACCGTGTCGATACCAGCTCTTCTAAGTACGTCAACTGTTGCCAGAGCTTCTATCTCTTCAAATCCATCAGCTAAAAAAACTGCTGCTTCCATAATTTACACCTCTCTTCTTTATGTTTTTATTTTATAGTTTTATAATAAAAATTTCAAGTTCATAAACAAAGACAGGGATATGTGTTATTATTGAGTAAAATAAAATTAGTGGGAGATACAATGAAAAAGGAATCGGGAATAATACTACATATCGCATCACTTCCAAGCATTGAACCCATAGGCAACTTAGGTCAAGAGGCTAAAGAATTTATCGAATTTTTAAATAACAGCAGAATGGATATATGGCAGATCCTTCCTTTGAATCCAGTAGACAGGGTCTGGTCACCCTATTCCCCTGCTTCCGCTTTTGCCGGAGAGCCTCTCTACATAGACATCAAGTCCCTGGATGATTCAGCACTGGTTAGAGAATATTTGAATCAGATAGAAAAATCTCATAAAGGTGAAAATATTGACTACTCTTTGGCAACTTCCCTTAAAATTCCAATATTAAGAAAGTATTTTCAAAAAAGAAGGTTTGATCCGGAGTTTCAGTCTGAATTGACAAATTTTATGACCTACAACTCCTGGGTTGAAGATTATGGCCTTTTTACCGCACTTCAATCTTATTTTGATATGGATCCTTGGTGGAAATGGCCAGAAGAAATAAAGTTCAGAAACGGACTGGCTTTGGAAAATTACAAATTAAAGTTATCTGATGAAATTGACTTTTCGATATTTTTACAGTACATGTTTTTCAAACAGATGCAGGTGTTGAGAGAAAAAGCGAAAGAAAAAAATGTAAAGATCATCGGCGATATACCCATATACGTCCCATTAAACAGCGCAGACGTTTGGATAAATCCTCAACTTTTCATGCTTGACGACCAAATGCAACCACTATGGGTTTCAGGAGCTCCTCCCGATGGATTTTCCGAAGGCGGTCAGAAATGGGACACACCTGTGTATGATTGGCTTGAACACAAAAAAGAAAATTACGAATGGTGGAAAAATCGAATATCCAATGCCTTTAAACTTTACGACATACTAAGACTGGACCATTTTAGAGGTTTTGAAGCCTTTTGGGCTGTAAAGCCTGATGCTGAGGATGCCAGAGACGGCATTTGGATGAAGGGACCGGCTGAAGATTTTATAATCGAAATTAAAGAAAACTTCAATGACAACAGTTTTTTAGTTGAGGATTTGGGATTGATAACACCAGAAGTCCTGTCCATGAAGAAGGTTTTCGGATTTCCCGGCATGAAGGTTTTGCAATTTGCATTCGATTCAAATCCATTTAATCCTCACTTGCCTTTTGATGATAATAAAGCCGATGCGGTATATACCGGAACCCATGACAATCCTCCCCTTCCCTTGTGGGAAAAGGATTTAAATCAAATGGAGACGAACACGATTTTAGATTATCTTAGCGAGCATAAAATTGAGGTTAAAGGACTAAGCCTGTCCCAGGCCTTAATAAGGGCGGCTTTTAATGCCGATGCTCCCATGTCTATTATTCAATTTCAAGATCTTTTAGAACCGAAAAAGGGGCTTAGAATGAATATCCCAGGCACTACGGTCGGCAACTGGATATTTAAGGCAGATCCAAATGTAAACATGAAAGATTTGACTGAAATCATCATAAAATTAAAAGAACCCCGGGGATGAATCATCATCTCCGGGTATCATATTGTTTCGCAACTTTCAGCAATAATGAAGACATTTAAAGAATATCCCTCGATTTCTATTGCATGGGGGTTGATTAGTTTTTCCCCATCGTCATCTTCCACTATACCGTACATGTCGAATACTTTAGAGATGCAAAGATCTTTTTCAGTGTTTCCATATTTTTTTAATATATGATCCTTTACCAATCCCAATGTAAGAAGTTTTTTTACTTCACTGGAATTTATTGCTACAAATAAATACTTGTATGAATCACCGAGACCTTTTATTGTGTAGCCTACACAATGGCAATCTGAAGTGGTCAAATTGCAAAATTTCAAGTTATCCTTTATCTGTTGCGCAGAACTCAACCTGAACTCCGGGTATTTTTTTCTCATTCTAATTAAATCCTTGAAGTACTTGAAGAATTCATAGTTTCTTTCTTTCAATGACCAATCGATTCCGTTCACGCTCAAGGGCTCGTTGTAAGTATTATGCTTCATGTCCTTGCTCCTTAAAAATTCGTTTCCTGCGTGAACAAGGGGTATGCCCTGTGCTATGAAAAGAGAAGCGAAAGCCATCCTGTTGAGTCTGTCGATAAAATCGGAAGGTGCATTCATAAATACTTTTTTCATCTTGTCGTTCAATATCAAGTTGTCATGGGAATTGATAAAATTTATTGTTTCTTTGGGTTGAGCCGCAAAACCTATATGCCCTTCATTCAAATAAATGGAGCCGGCCAGTCCGGTAATGAAGTCTCTGGTATAATCGCAGTTTCCTTGAATAAATCCTCTAAGATCCCCGTTGTTGTCACCCTTTACACTGTTTCTGAATCCGTCATTCAATAATGCGAATTCCATATTTTGCTGTTTTCCCTTTGTCGTCTTTAAGTTGTCGGGCAAAACTGTTTCTCCGGCGGTCCAAGGTTCCCCGTAAATAAAGACATCACTTTTGACTTTTCTTAGTTCTGATACGATTTCCTTTACAGTTTCAACATCTATCAAAGCCATTAGATCAAATCTGAACCCGTCAATTTTGTATTCATCCATCCAATACTTCAGCGATTCGATTATGAATCTCTTGACCATGGGTCTCTCCGTTGCCAGTTCATTTCCACATCCGGAACCGTCGGAAAAAGTTCCATCTGATTTCATCCTGTAATAATATTCAGGTGCCAGCAAATTGAAGTTAGACGTTTCTCCTCTGTACGTATGATTGTAGACCACATCCATGATCACCTTGAATCCTTCTTCGTGCAGAGTCATGATCATTTTTTTCAACTCGTGTATCCTGTTGTAGGGATCTTCAGGCTTTGTGGAATAGGAGCCTTCAGGAACGTTGTAATGTTCCGGATCATATCCCCAGTTGTAATTGTCGTCGTTGTAAAAGTATTCGGGATTTTCGTTCACAGTAAGGAAATCAAAGATAGGCATCAGGTGAATGTGTGTTACACCCAGTTCCTTCAAATGGTCAATTCCTGTAGCAAAATTTTTAAATTTTGCACCCTTTTCGACCATACCTGCATATTTGCCTCTGTTTTTGACTCCGGATTTTTCACTCACTGTAAAGTCTTTTATATGGACTTCATAAATAATTGTGTCCATCACATCAGACGTACCTGAAATTTTGTGATCTCCCCATCCAACGGGATCGATTTTACCCGGGTCTATGGAATACGACCTTAAACTGTTTACGGATACACCAATTGAATAGGGATCTGTTATCTCAAAAGAATCGTTCAATATGTACGTATAAAACTTATCAAGATTTTCCATTCCCAGGATGACTTCATAAACTCCGTTTTCGTCCGCACTCATCCCATAGGTTTTCCTTTTCGGAGAAAGATGGTTTTCGTATAGTGCCAACTCTACCTTATTTGCTCCTGGAGCCCAAACTCTAAAATATAGTTTTTGATCTTCAATAAAGGACCCAAGCTTTTTATCAGTTGCCTTGTATTGAATCCAGCTCATGATATCAGTCCTTTCTTTCTGGGGCGCCTACTCCCCAAATTTCCTTTGCATATCTTTCTATCGTATAATCCGATGAAAATACTCCTGAACCGGCGGTATTTACAAGGGACATTTTGGACCAGTTTTGACTATCCTTGTACAATGTATTGATCCTCTTTTGAGCTGTTGCATACGAATCAAAATCGCCCAGTACGAAGAATTGATCCCCATGTTTGATAAGTGAGTCGTAAAGAGGTTGAAATTCGCCAAATGCATCTCCCAAATATCCATTTAGCAGTTTGTCCACTGTATTTTTGATCCGCTTATTTTCAGTGTAAATTTTGACTGGATCGTAATTTCTGTCTCTATAATAAGCATTTACCTCGTAATCATTAAGACCGAAGATAACTATGTTGTCGTCTCCTACCTCATCCCTTATTTCAATGTTGGCGCCATCCAATGTAGCCAGGGTGATTGCCCCATTCATCATGTACTTCATGTTGCTGGTACCGGAAGCTTCTTTGGTCGTAGTTGAAATCTGTTCGCTTACATTTGCCGCAGGGATCATAAGGGATGCCAGACTCACGTTGTAATTTTCGAGGAATACGACCTTTAACTTGTCCTTAATTGTCAAATCGTTGTTTACTATGTCCGCTACCCGATTGATAAGTTTTATTATTTCCTTTGCCAGGTAATATCCGGGAGCAGCCTTTCCGGCAAAAATGAAAGTCCTCGGCAATATGTCAAGATTCGGATTGTTCTTGAGCAGGTCGTACAGGTAAATAACATGCAGTATATTCAAGAATTGTCTTTTATACTCATGGATCCTCTTTGCATGGATATCAAATATGCTGTATGGATTGACTTTTATGCCTTTGGTGTCAAAAATGTACTTTGCCAATCTGATCTTATTGTTATGCTTTATGGATTCAACTTTGTTTAAAACTTGGCTGTCCTCGGTAAATTCCAACAGCTTTTTAAGTTCTATGGGATTTCTTTCAAAGCCCGTTCCAATTAGATCTCTGATTAAATCAGCCAAGCCTTTGTTGGCACTCAACAGCCAATGTCTATGAATTATTCCGTTTGTCTTGTTGTTGAACTTCTCGGGAAAAATTCTGTAAAAATGGTTCAATTCCCTGTCTTTGAGCAAGTCTGAATGCAATTTTGCAACCCCGTTTATACTGTGGGATCCTACTATTGCAAGATTTACCATGTGTATGGTATTGTGGCTTATAATGGAAAGCTTTTCTATATCGGTCAAAGATACAGCTTTTTCACCGTTTCTGATTTTGTTTAGAAATCTATTGTTGATTTCTTCGACGATCTGCCATACTCTGGGAAGCAGTTCCCGAAATAGATTGACATCCCACTTTTCCATGGCTTCCTGAAGTAATGTATGATTTGTGAATGCACAGGTTTTTACGGTTATCTCCCAGGCATCCTCCCATTCCAAACCGTGTTCATCCATCAGGACTCTCATAAGCTCGGGTATGGCCATTGCAGGGTGAGTGTCGTTTATGTGAATGGCAATATATTCATCCATGCTCTTTAGATCAATGCCATTTTTGACGGCATTTCTCACAACATCTTGGATCCCGGCACTTACCAGAAAATATTCCTGTTTGAGGCGCAATTTTTTACCTTCGTAGTAGCTGTCATCGGGGTATAAAACCTGGGAAATACTTTTAGTTTCGTCAATTTTATTAAATGCACCGCAAAGATTCCCCTTGGAAAATTCTTTCAGATCCAGGTCTTCAGGGCTTTCAGCTCCCCATAGTCTGAGGTTGTTAACATTCTGGTTCTTGTATCCTAAAACCGGAGTATCGTAGGGTATGGCGTAAACGACGTTGTAGTCTGCGTGTTTAAAGGTGTACTTGTCACCTTTTAAGATATAGTCTATCCTTCCGCCAAATCTTACTTCCAACTTTTCAGAATATCTTTTATGCTCCCAGATATTTCTGTCGACCAGCCAATTATCTGGAATTTCTTCCTGATATCCGTTTTTAATTCCCTGTCTGAACAGGCCTTTTTCGTACCTGATGCCATATCCGTGACCCGGCATACCGAGGGAACTGAGAGAATCCAGAAAAGCTGCCGCCAATCTTCCTAGGCCGCCGTTTCCAAGTCCCGGTTCCTCCTCGGCATCAAACAAGTCTCCCAGGCAAACGCCCTTTGATTCGAAAAACTCTTCGGCTAAGTCGAACAATCCCAAATACTCCAAGTTCTTTTTCATAAATTTACCCGTAAGAAACTCCATGGAAAAATAGTAAACGGATTTTTCACTGCTGGCATTTTGTTTTTTTCTGGTTTTGTGCCAAAGTTCACCGCTGTAAGACTTTATCAAATTTCCCAATGCGTAGTATTTTTCCTTGATGTCACTCTCCTCAAAGCCCTTTCCGGCAATTGCGTAAAGAGATTTTTCATATTCTTGGGCAAATGCTTCCTTTGTTGTCATTCTTTCACCTCATCATTTCACTTTTTGACTATACTCTTGTATAATTTCACATACTTTTTCGAAGACTCATTCCAATCAGTTTTTGATTTCATGGCCTTCTTTATCAGATTATTCCACTTGGCGTTGTCATTATATAACGCCAAAGCTTCTTTTATCTTAAATAACATATCGTGGGCGTTATAATTTTCAAAAGTAAATCCTGTACCTTCTTCAGTCTCGTAATTGTATGGGATAACCGTATCTTTAAGTCCTCCCACACTTCTTACAACAGGTATTGTACCATATCTCATAGCAATAAGCTGACTTATTCCACAGGGCTCAAACTTTGAAGGCATCAAAAAAATATCGGAAGCCGCATATATGCCGTGTGCTTCTTGCTCGTTGAAGTACAATCCGGCGTAAACCTTTTGAGGGTATTTATGGGAAAAATATTTAAACATGTCTTCATAGCGCTTGTCGCCTGTGCCTAGTACAACGAATTGAATATCTTCCTGCATCAACTCTTCAAATATGTGAGCTACCAGATCCAGACCTTTCATATCCACCAGTCTGGTTACCATTGATACCATTGGGATATCGCTGTCTTCCGGCAATCCAAATTTTTTCTGCAATCCTATCTTATTCTCTTTTTTTCTCTTTACAGATCTTAGATCATAATTTTTAAAAATATTCTTGTCCTTGCCCGGATTGAATTCTTCGTAATCTATGCCGTTTACTATTCCCGATAATTTCCCCTCGTGTTTTCTTATGATCCCATCCAGTTGCTCACCAAAATATTGTGTTTTTATCTCCTGTGCATAGTTTTCAGATACAGTCGTAAATGCGTCGGAATAAACTATTCCGCCCTTTAAAAAATTTATCTGATTGTAAAACTTGATACCGTCTTCGTGAAAATAGTTTTCACTGACTCCCATTATGTCTCCCAGCATTTCGGGATCGAACACGCCTTGATACTTCAAATTGTGAATTGTAAAAACGGTCTTTATATCATCAAACCACGAATCCCCCAGTGCGAAATCTTTCACATAAAGATTTACCAAGGCTGTATGCCAGTCGTTGGTGTGGATTACGTCAGGTTTAAAGTCGATAAATTTTCCAAGCAGAGTAACTGCCTTTGAAAACCAGGTGAATCTTTCGCCATCGTCAAAATATCCGTATATGCCGTCACGGTCAAAATAATATTCGTTGTCCAAAAAATAATGTATCACGCCTTCATATTCCATGGTCATGACCCCAACATATTGTTTTCTCCATCCAAGGTCTACATGAAATTCGGCAATCTTTTCCATGCTTTCAAAGTATTTGTTCTTTATAGATTTGTACATTGGTAAAACTACCCTTACATCGTTGTTGTTGCTTTTTAAAGCTCGAGGGTAAGATCCTGCAACATCTGCCAATCCACCGGTTTTAATAAAAGGAACCGCCTCTGAGGCGGTGTATAGAATATTCATATGATTTCCTCCCTGCTAAGAATCATTTCCTTTTCGACTACATAAGGAACGGTATGGTTTCCGATAATCTCAACACCATTTTCAACTGTGACCATTTTGTCCAGAATGGCATTTACAATGACTGCATTGTCTTCTATTTTTGTTTTTTGCATTATTATTGAATTTTTCACAATTGCATTTTTGCCGATCTTTACTCCCCTGAAGATAATGGAATTTTGAACGTTTCCATCTATGATGCATCCGTTTGCTATTATGGAGTTGGTGACTGTGGCATTTTCTTTGTAAAAAGTTGAGGGTTCATCTTGATTTTTTGTATAGACTATGCCAAATTGCGAAAATAATTCGCTGTATATGTCCTTGTCAAGCAAATTCATGTTGGCATCAAAGTAATTTTTAACGTTTCTGATAGATTCTATATGGCCCTCGTGTTCGTAGCAATTGAATTTGTATCTTTTAACGCTGTTCATCAAAGCTTCCTTTAAAAATCCTGCATTCCCTTTTTCTATGGCAGATCTGACTATTTTTAAATACACATCTTTTTTGATGAAAAGACTGCCTGCAAACAGATTGAACTCTTCTTCAGTTCCAAGATTGGTCCCGATGTTTTCCAGGGTACCGTCTTGAGAAATTGCAAGTTTGTCGCAGTTGATGAATCTTCCTCCTGGATCCTTGACCCTTTTGTAGATGACAGTTACGTCTGCATCTGACTCTTTGAAGCATTTGTATGCATCATTCATGTCTATTTTTAAAAGCATGTTGGTATCGCTGATAAAAATATTCTCTTCAGATGATCTTACAAAGAAAGATTCATTGCTGTGAAAGTGAAATATGTCTCCTACCGAAGTACGTTTTTCATCATCGTAAAGAGGTGGAAACACGAACAAACCGTTGAATCTTCTGTTTAAGTCCCAAGGCTTGCCGCTACCTATGTGATCCATTACGGAACGAATTTTAGTGCCTGTAAAAACACCTATGGTCGAGATGTCCTGATCCACCATATTTGAAAGAAAGAAATCTATCAAACGATAACGGCCACCAAAAGGCAACATTGCTGCAGCCCTTTTCTTGGTCAACGTTCCAAAGTTTTGATCAGTACAGCTAAAATCTATTACTCCCATACAATTATCCATTCTACTTCCCCCTTATTCCTTGATAATATCGTCAGCAGAAACCAGGTATACATTGTTGCTGTCTTTTTCGCCGATTTCCTGTCCGCTTTTTACCGTTACACCTTCCATGATCACGGCATTGCAAACCTTTGCCCCTTCTTCAATAACAGCATTGGATAATACCACACTGTTGTATACGCACGCATTTTTCTTGACTGCAACTTCACTGAAGAGTATTGATTTTTCAAGATGCCCTTCGATCACGCAACCCTCATTTACCAGAGAATTTTTGATTATTGACCCTTCCGAAACGTATTGAGGAGGTAAATTTTTGTTCTTTGTGTAAATTCTCCAACTTCTATCGTACAGGTTCAACTGATTGTCGTCAGATAGAAGATCCATGTTGGCTTCCCAATAACTTTTAATTGTGCCGACATCCTTCCAATATCCTTCAAAGGTGTATGCATACATTCCCAGACCGTCTCCCAACATGGCGGGAATTATGTCTTTTCCAAAATCATTGGAGGAATCTTCTTTTTTGATATCTTCAAGCAGGTATTCTCTAAGAACTTTCCAGTTGAATATGTAAATTCCCATGGATGCCAGGTTACTTTTAGGCACTTCCGGCTTTTCAGCAAATTCTGTGATCCTTCCCAATTTGTCAGCAGCCATAATACCGAATCTTGAGGCTTCATCCCACGGAACTTCGATTACGGATATGGTTGCATGGGCCTTTTTCTCTATGTGATATTCCAGCATTTTCTTGTAGTCCATCTTATAGATATGATCGCCGGATAAAACTAAAACGTAATCGGGATCCACATGGTCGATAAAACTCATGTTTTCAAAAATCGCATTTGCAGTTCCCTTGTACCATCGTCCACCTATTTCATTGGTGTAGGGTGATAGTATTCTTAAGCCGCCGGTATTTCTATCAAAATCCCAATGAGACCCGATCCCTATGTGTTCATTCAATTGGAAGGGTTTATACTGGGTAAGTATGCCTATATCCGATATGCCGGAATTGGCTGCATTGCTTAAAGGAAAATCGATGATCCTGTATTTCCCACCGAAAGGCACTGCCGGTTTAGCCAAATCTTTAGTAAGTGTTTTCAGTCTGGTACCTTGACCTCCAGCCAATAACATAGCCAGCACTTTTTCTTTTTTCATGTTGAAGCCCTCCTTCTGAAATATATGTGCATTTACTTTTTCTTGAGAACTATTCCACCCAGAGCCGGAATATCCACTCTAAGGGAGAGTGGCCTCCCATGGTGACTTTCTTTACTGGTCTTGTACATTTTTATCCTTGGAAGATTTCCACCGTACTTCATCTTGTCCGTATTGAATACGGTCTTGTAGGTTCCGGCTTCTTCAACACCTATGGGATATATTTTTCTTTCTATAGGGGTGAAGTTGAGTGCAACGATAACCTTGTCCCCGGATTTATCCAACCTTTCGTAAACCAAAATGCTTTCAGCATGATTCTCATGTTCTATCCATTCGAATCCGTCAAAACTGGTATCCAGTTCATACAAGGACTTTTCGGATGTATAGAATTTATTTAATTCAGAAAAGTACTGCTTCATCTTTGAATGCATTTCATAATCTAAAAGGAACCAATCCAACTCCTGCCACTCGTTCCATTCGATGAATTGGCCGAATTCACCACCCATGAACACAAGCTTTTTCCCGGGATGGGTAAACATATAAAGATACAACAGCCTTAAGTTGGCAAATTTTTCATCGTATGTACCGGGCATTTTATCAAGCAACGATCTTTTCCCGTGGGCGACTTCATCGTGGCTCAAAGGCAATACGAAATTTTCCGAGAAAGCATATGTAATGGAAAAAGTCAGGGCATTCTGATTTCCGCATCTAAAATACGGGTCTGTTTCCATGTACTTCAGGATATCGTTCATCCATCCCATGTTCCATTTGAAATTAAATCCCAACCCCCCGTTGGAAACAGGGCCTGTGACCATTGGCCATGCAGTTGATTCTTCAGCTATCATCAGTGTCCCGGGGTAATGTTCAAATATCACGGTATTCAACTTTCTTATAAATTCAATCGCTTCAAAATTTTCGTATCCGCCCTGGTCATTTTTAACATCATCTCCGGTAAAGTTAAGATAGAGCATGTAGGCTACAGCATCTATGCGCAAACCGTCGATATGATAGTATTCATGCCAGTACATTGCATTTGAGATCAGAAAACTTGAAACTTCCGGCTTGGAAAAATCGAAATTTGAAGTCCCCCATTGTACATTGTCGGCTTTTTGATTATTTGATGATTCGAAACATGCCGTTCCATCAAACATTCTCAGACCATGTTCATCTCTGCAAAAATGTGCCGGAGCCCAATCCAGAATGACACCAATGCCGTTTTGGTGCATGTGGTCTACAAAGTACATAAAATCCTTTGGATTTCCAAATCTGCTGGTTGGTGCAAAGTATCCTGTGGTCTGATACCCCCACGAACCGTCAAATGGGTGCTCCATAACCGGCATAAGCTCTATATGCGTGAATCCCATTTTTTTTACGTAAGTGGCCAGTTTAACAGCCAGCTCCCTGTAGGAAAACGGACTTTCGTCTTCTTTTCTCATCCATGACATCAAGTTCACTTCGTATATCGTCATGGCCCTATCGTATGGTTTGGCCTTGTCCCTCGCTTTTGTCCATTGCTTGTCAGACCATTTGTAATTCTTTATGTCAAAATACCTGGAAGCAGTCAATGGCCTTTCTTCAAAGTGGTATCCATAGGGGTCAGACTTGAATATGACATTACTATCCTGAGAGATTATTCTGTACTTGTATCTGTCATATTCCTGTACTCCTTTGATACATACCTCCCACAGACCGCTGCTGTGCACCCTTTGCATAGGGTAATCTTCATCATTCCAGTCGTTAAAATCACCGACAACGAATACCTGACTTGCTCTGGGAGCCCATACTACGAATCTTACGTCTCCTTTGTAGGGGTGTGAACCTAGAAATTCATGACTTCGATAAAAGGTTCCTTCGTGAAACAAATGGGCATCGAAAGCTCCAACGTTGCTGTAATAAAATTTTTTTTCTGAACGGATTTCTTCTTTGGGGACCATGAGATACCTCCGAAACTTTTTTTGAGTGCAATGTATTGGAATGCGGAAAACTGAAATTAGTTATTTATGGATTTATACCCTTTAAAACTTGATTAAAACCAAATGGGGGCATTAACAGAAATTTGACAAAAAATAAAAACCCGATATCAAAATCGATACCGGGTTCAACAGGTTATATTTCTTCGTCCTCTTCAGGAAGCTCTCCACAAGAGCACTCATCATCGTCACATTCACACATAAGGTCCATGATATCCAGCACATAACCGCATTCAGGGCATTCTATCTGGAAATCTTCATCTTCCATATCGTCAAAGTCTGTGATAAACTCATTTCCACAGTTTGGACATTCGATTTCGTATATGTCTTCGTCGTCCAGGTAATCCTCGTCGTCCTCATCCTCATCCTCATCATATTCATCGTCAAGGATGTCCAGGTCGTAAAGCTCGTCTTCGACTTCCATCAAATCCTCGTCTACAAGTTCAACGTAATCCTCAAGATCGTCGTAAGCGTCTGTGAGACCTTCCACAGCATCGGTCAAATCCTCAAGAATATCGATTATCTTGACAAACAACTTTCCTTCTTTTGTGGTTTCGTCGATTTCCATTCCGTCACATAGTCCTTTTAAGTAAGATACCTTTTCATTAATGTAGTCCATCACGCAAACCTCCTTTTGTTTATTATACCTTATTACAAAAATTATTGCATCAACAGGTTACACTCTTTCCATGTACTCTCCAGTTCGGGTATCGATCCTCAAAACATCGCCGATCTCAACGAACAAGGGCACATTTATGATTGCACCAGTCTCAACCTTGGCAGGTTTATTTGCACCAGTTGCAGTGTCGCCTTTAAAGCCCGGATCAGTTTCGATAACTTCCAGTTCAACGAAGAACGGAGCTTCCACCGAAAAAGCCTGTCCTTTTATGAATTTGATCGTTGCAGTCATGTTCTCTTTAAGATACTGCATGGCATCTTCAACTTGATCGTAATTCAAAGGAATCTGTTCAAATGTTTCCTGATCCATAAAATAGTATAGATTTCCGTCATTGTAAAGGTATTGCATTTCCTTTGTCTCGATGTGAGCTTTGGGGAATTTTTCAGATGGGTTGAAAGTTCTTTCAACTACACTGCCAGTTTTTACGTTTTTGATTTTCGCTCTGACGAAAGCAGCTCCCTTGCCGGGTTTAACGTGCTGAAAATCGATAATAACGAAAACCTCGTTATCCATTTCAAAAGTGACGCCTTTTCTAAAATCTCCTGCCGAAATCATAATATCCCTCCGTATAAAAGTTGCATATAATATCTAACTAATATTATCATAAATCCTGACTATTTACCATAAAAAACCTGAACTGGGACAAAGTTAAAACCGCCGGTCCAAGTACCGGCGGCATTGGTGCTTATTATTCAAGATCATTCTTGTTCGACATCTGTATCAGTTCCTTCAGTTTCATCAACAGCTGGTTGAGCTCCTAAAGTGAAAGGATCGTTTCTTCCGAATGTCTTGCCCTGAAGAAAATCGTATTCCTCAGCTTCAGAATAGCTTTCTCCATCTTCAAGGAAAGCGTAGGATTTCAATTTGACTGCTGCTCTGATCCCGTCATCGGTGGCTTCATATGTTATGGCTTCCACAGACAATTTTCTTTCATTTTCATACACAAGCCCAATAAATTTATCAAGGTCTGAATAAGTGCCAATCATGTTTGCCTGAATTCCTATTTCATTCATTGCAACTCCTTCAAATCCGGCATCGTCACCTTTGGCAGGAACTCCAAAGTCGAATGAATCCAGTGCTACGGCCGAATTCTGGACTAAAGCCAGCATATCCAGATACAACAAGGGCAGATCAGCACCTCTCGGCACTACAAGATCCAGCTGAGCAGATTTCTCATCAACTTCCCTTTCCTGATTTTCAAGGTTGTTTCCTGCAGCAAGAATTTGAAGTTCTTCAAGAACTGCTTGCCTTTGTGCCAGGAAGTCCTTGTTTGCCTTGTACTCGTCATACTTTGGCAAAACCAGATAATTTATGTACAGAGCCCCTACGGCTACAATTACCAGCAGGGTAACCAATATGCGTTCTCTTCTGTTCATGCTCATTGCTGGTCACCTCCGTTGTAGGTAAATGCAATATCAAAAGCCAGAGTCTCATCTACGTTGACCGAATTTATCCAAACATTTTCCACGCCCTGGATTTGGGCAAGTTTGGCAGCCAGTTGCGCCACTTCATCTCTGCTTCCGGCAGTTCCGTTCAAGTGCATCTGTCCGCCTTCAGCCTCCTGACGGGTAAATTTGATGGTATCCGGCAATGTGGCTTCTACACTGCCTAAAAGATCGAAGAAATTGGTTTTTCCTTCATCCATGGTAGATACAACGCCTTCCCTGTGGGAAAGTTCTGCTTTCTTTTTATCAAGCAGGGTTTTTCTTGCCTGAACGTCAGCCAGTGCGGTAATTTCTGATTCCACCTGCTTTATATCGTTTGTCACCTGCATGTTCAAGTAATACATTCCGCCGTAAATAACCAGAAGCACTGCGAGAAAACCCAAGACCTTCAATATGAACATCGCTCGCTTTTGCTTGTTGTCCTTTTGCTGGTAGAGTTCGTCCGGTAGTAAGTTAATATCTCTCATGGCTATACCCTCCTTATGACTGCGCCTATGCTGTCAGCCAATAATGCGACATGGGATGGATTCCTGAGATTCTTGAATGTGACATTGTCCAAATCAAGGACCAATTCAACAGGAATGTTCACATATCTATGGATGTAGTCCGTAAATCCCGGGATGAGAGATCCTCCACCCACCAGATAGATCCTATCAAGCTTTTTCTGTTTTGACATGGAAATGAAAAATTCTATTATCTGGGATATTTCCATGGTGATGTCGTGGAAAACATTTGATATCTCATCGTAAAGTATGGATTCCACTTCATTCATGGAATTCTTTTTCAAAAATTCGAAATCGTTTGTATGCTTCCACTTCTCAGCTTCATCAAAAGGCAGATCAAGGGTTTCCGAAATGATATTGGTGATATCAAATCCTCCCTTGTGGAGAGTCCTGTGGAGAAACAATTTCTTGTCCTCAAGTATGGTGATGCCTGTCTTTTGATGTCCGAAATCGATAATGGCAATGTCTCCGCAATCCTCGCCAGCATCATTTTTGGGGCTGATGTTCGGATTATTGCCTGTAAACAGTTTGATCTCGGCATTTGACTGCACGTCAACCACTGAAATCTTGCCGCCGTGCTTGTTGAAAAAATCAAGATAATCGTTTACTATCTTCTTGTTTACGGCGACTCCTTGAAGCTGGTTCATCTTTACTTCTTTTCCGTCTTCGCTGATCCTGTCGTATTCGTCGATTATGCTGGCATCCACAACGAAGTGGTCCAGGCTTTCAGGCAACAATACGGACATTTCATACTTGACGGCTTCTTTTAATTCCTTGGTTCCCATTTTGGGCATTTCAAAGGTTCGTAGTACAACTTCGCTGGAAGCAAGCAATAACCGGTTCTCGTTGCCCTTCATCCTTTTCAGGTGAGTAGACAGCATATTGACGACTGAATTGACGTCATTGAGCTTGCCGTCCTTGATGGCTCCCTGCGGAGTCCCGATGATTTCGTAGTCTTCCACATGAATACTTTTGTCCTTTACGGTAGCATACAGCACTTTCGTGCTCTTGCTGCCAAAGTCAAAAACCGTGATGTTGTTTTTATTGCCAAACATGTGCATCCCCCCTGCCACGCTTATTTATCCGACCTCTGTCAATTTCGATATACTGTAAATATAATTTCCGAAGTCCACGGATCCAAAATCAAATTCTAAATAATCCCTTAAACTTTCCAGATTATTGTAATCGTAATTGATTTCGAGATCGAGATGTTCTTCCATATGGGTTCCCATAAGTCCGACTGCACCGTTAATTGCGGTATTTGCCAGATCTACCATATCTGCATTGAAAACCATCAATACGCCGTCAAGCTTCAGATTGTCGATCCGGACACGATTGCATCCGTCAATGATCAACACACCATTGAATGTCGCATTGGTTATTTTCAGGTCGTCGATGGAATCAAAATAGAAAACATCACAACCCTTGTCGAAATAATTTTGGTCGAATATTGAAAAAGACATATTTTCTGTTACTTCTATTTTATCACCAAATTCAGAAATTAGTAAATTTTTATATTGATAAATTGAATTTACTAGAAATTTGGGTGTAACATCCCTTGAAACAGGATATTGACTTATGAAACTTTTTCCTATGCCTTCCTCTGTATATATATTTCCATTAACGTTAAGTTTTAAACTATTTGGGTCCCTAATATTTTTAATTTTTAAATTTCCATTTACAGCTACGCCTTCAGACTGCATCTGATCTCTTATTTTGGAGATGTCTCCGATCAACAATTCCGAATCGGAGTAGAGTGTGTACTTCAGGAGATTTGCGAAATTATTTTCGGGGACCTGCCTGTAGATGCGTCCCTCATAACTTCTCTCGATATTTGAATCTTTTACCTTGATCAATATTTTTTTTGTATCAGCTCCATCATCGAAGGTGGTTACACTGTAATAGCCTATGCCTTCGACATGGACCCAGTCTGTTTGAAGATTTTCACTCCAATCGTCTTTTGCATTCAAATAAGCTTCCGTTTTTCCGGCTTCAGCAAGTTTTTCCAGCTGAATGTGATCTCTGTAGTTCAAAATGGATTTGTGTTGCATCATGGACAGTGGCATCAAGGATATTACAAGCACTTCCAACAGTAAAATTATTATCAAAGTTAAAATCAGTATCCCGCCGTCTTTTTCCTTTAAACCAAACTTAATCAATTGTGTACACCGGACAATCCAATGAAAGAAATTTCTCTTGCGAAAAAGTCCTGCCGTTGAAGGTACTCTCAAGAAAAACCCGGATCCTGCCGTCAGGCAAACTTGTGATTTCAAAGTTCGAAAGGCTGTCTGCAAACTGAGAAGTCCCTCCGATACCTATGCTTCCAAGAGTTTCAGAGGTCTTGTACTTGTACACCATGTCCCCGGATAAAGCATAGTTATTGAAATAAGCATTAGATTCCATGTCCCTGAAATAAACTATATCGTTATAGACATAAACAAGGTCAGTATCTTTGATTTGCTTTTCAAGGACTGTCATCGGGTATCTGACCAAGTTTTCCGCCTCGATTTTACTGGTTATGGTCTCCAGCGAAAAAAACTGGGTCTTGATCATCGAACCTCCAACGCCAATGGCCATTACGACCAAACCCAGGCTTATTACCAGCTCTATGAGGGTGTAGCCCGCCTTTGAGTTATTCAAGATAAACCCTTGTATAAAGTCGGTCTTGTTCGTTGTAATCCTTTACCCGATAAGAAACATATATATCATATGCTCCCGGGTTTGCTGGTTTGGAAAAGATTTCGGCTTTGATTTCATTGCTGCTGTACTTCACATTTAAATATTCCATTGCCTCATCCGTCATCTCTGTAGATGCTTTATTTTTTATCTCATCCTTTATGGCCGCCATTGTTTCTTCACTTTGATGAATAAGAGCATAGCGATCCGTAGATGTTTTCAAAGTTCCCAAAGTCAGATTCAGGGCCGAGATGAAAACTACGGAAATCATGCCAATAATAAATAAAGATATGATGATTTCGATATACGTGGATCCAATACGTGATTTAAGATTCATTATCACCCTTCTTTCAGATAGATTCTCCCTGAGCCTATCTGTACCACGATGGTCTGTTTATCCCCTCCCTTGCTTGAAAATATTATCTGACCACCTTTGTTTACAGTTCCCACAGGATTGAATATTAGTGCGGAACCGGAATAGGTATTGGTGGTTACAGTCATGCCATGTTCAAAGTTTATCTTTTGGGTTTTTATTCCTTCGGGATCGAAGGTTTGAATATAGATGTAGTTTTTGAAAATGTAGATTTGCCTTTTTCGTCCGTCAAGGATGGCAGATTGTTTTTCTTCCTTGAAGGTTTGATAAACAGTTTTTACCTGGGTTTCAAAGTTGTACTTGTCCCTGATAGATGCAACTGCTTTTGAATTTATTGATCCAATGGAGATTAAAATTGCCAGAAGAGATATCGTAACGATCAGTTCAACCAAGGTAAAACCCCTTTTCCCCCGGTTCAAACAAGCATCCCCATGTACCATCCGATTATTCCAGCTCCAAAGTAAAAGGCTGTGACTGCTCCCAGAGCAATCCATGGACCGAACGGTATGGCGTCTTTTCTGCCTTTGATCTTTGTCACAAGCAGGAGTACGCCAAAAACACCTCCGTAAATAAAAGACAAAAATACAGTGAGTATTGAATTCCAGAATCCCAGATAAAGGCCAAGGGCAAACATCAATTTGACATCTCCCATTCCCATACCGGATCCTCCGGTAAGAAGAACAATAAGAAATAGAGGTGCAAATCCAATCAATGCTCCGAATATTGCATCCTTCCATGGAATGTATGATATGAAAAGGTTCGTTGCTACAAAAAATACGATAAGAAAAATATTCAGTTCATCGGGTATTATCTGATGATCCATGTCTATGAATGTCATGGCTATCAAAACAGCCATAAACCCAAAGGCTACAATAATGTACCAGTCAAGACCAAATTTTATGTACGTAAAAAGAAACACAATGCCCGTTAGAAGCTCTACAAGGGCATATCTTGGGGAAATATTCGTACTGCAATGTCTACACCTGCCTTTAAGGAAAAGCCAGCTAAAAATCGGAACAAGGTCTAAAGGCTTAAGCCTGGTGCCACAGGAAGGACAATGAGACGGTGGCTGTGCTATGGACTCCCCTTCGGGAATACGGTATATTACAACGTTTAGAAAACTGCCTATGGTTAGGCCAAGAAGAAAAAATACGAATTTAAAGTATAAGTCCATTTGACGTGTCCTTTCTTGTTAAAGTTCAAAGTATCAAGTTGAAAGTGGAAAGTATAAAGTGAAAAACATAAAGTTTAAAGCAGAAAATCGAATGCTTAATATTATAATATACCGTAAATCAAAAAAATCCTTTTTAAAAAAGGAAAAAATATCCTCGCAAGCACTGCTTATACGATGAAAATTCGAAAATAAACCATCAGCAAAAAATAGCCGATAAAGGGCAACCAGACGAATCTTATCAATTTATCGCCAATTCGATTACGCATGAGCCACACCAGTATCAATAACAGTGGAACCAGTACAAGCTTGACCAGTGGAAATTCATAAGTCCCTATCAACGGCGAAAGGATCGGATTGGCTTCCTTGTAGCCCTTGTCAAGAGCGTCCAGGGTAAGAAAATAGTCGGTCTTGTTAAAAGCAGCGATGCCAACAAGCAGCAGCCAAAGAAGCCTTTCCTGATTTCTCGTCATGAGAAACACACCTTTCTAGACTTTCACCCGGATTTACGGTTCCACGTAACTAAACTCGTGATCCACCCCATCATATTCATAACTTCCTCCGGTTGGAGAAACGGGTATGGAGTCGATATAATCTGAAACCAGATCTGTTGCCTGATCAGGCCAGTTGCCGGTCTCGACTCTGTAGACTCTTGTTGCACTGTTAAGGTAGGATACGTTTGAAATGTCTACCCTGTCTTTAGATTTTTGCAGGATGTTTGATGCGTAAATGGATGCCATTGCAGCCAGCAAGGATAGTATGGCTAAAATTACTACTAATTCTATCAATGTGAAACCTTTTTTTTTGACTATCGATTTTTGATGCATAAGTATCCTCCAAATGAATTTAAAAAAACTGCAAGTTAACTTGCAGTTTCAAATAAACCAAGTGCTACTTATTTTTTGTCATTCGATAGTAACAACACCTGTAGCACCGTCAATAACAAAGCCTAATCCATTGTAGGTATCCGATTGAATTGTTGGCGCAACATCTAAATATTTACCCGTAACTAATGCATCGACATCAGCGGGGTATGAACCTACTTCAGCATAGTGCAACTGAGCAGCACTCGCAATAACCCTAAGATTTGCTTCGTCGGTTTTGACTTTAGAATTTTCTAGTGTAGTTGCAAACCTCGGTATTGCCAACAGCGCCAAAATAGCCAAAATGGCAATAACAACAATCAATTCAATAAGCGTAAAACCTTTTCTGTTCTTTTTAAGTTTCTTTCTTAGTTCCAACATCTTTACATCCCCCTCATTAATTTTATTTTATTAATCATGAATATTATATATCCATTTTTTAATAACTTCAATCACAAAATTGTAATTTTTTTTATGATATTATATTATACAGGTCAAACATTGGTAGAAGCATGGATATCAGTATGAACGCCACAACAAAACCCAAAACCACTATTATGAGCGGTTCAATGATTGTGGTAAGCTGGCTTATTGCTGTGTTCACCTCTGTCTCGTAGAAGTCTGAAACCTTGTCCAATACGTAATCAAGAGTACCCGAACTCTCCCCTACATCTATCATTTGATAGACAAGCGGAGGGAAAGCACCGTTTTGCTCCATGGTCATTCCTATGCCGTAGCCTTTTCTTATCCCGTCCTTTACGTCTTCAAGTCTGGTTTTTAAATAATCGTTTCCCACTACTTTCTGGACTATCTCTACAGCCTGGATGATGTCTACACCTGAATTGATCATAACAGCAAGGTTGCTGGCAAATCTGCTCATGGCTACTTTGGTATTAAGATCTCCAAAGACGGGCATATTAAGCTTTATCCTGTCTACCCTCAATCTTCCTTCCGGCGTTTCCTTGTATTTTTTATAAAGGTAAATCGCAACCCCTATTACCAAAATATAGATGTACCAGAAACTCTTGAGTGTTTCACTTATGGATATTAAAATCTTTGTAGGTAGCGGCAGTTGTGCATTAAAGGTTGCAAACATCTGTACAAATGTAGGCACGACAAATGTCAAAAGCATTACTACTACAGCTACAGCCACAACTGACACCACGATTGGATAAGTGATGGCGCTTTTTACCTTCTGGTTTATCTTGAATTCTTTTTCAAAATGATCTGCCATTTTGTCCATTACTGCGTCCAGGGTTCCGCTGACCTCGCCGGTTTCCACCATGTTTACCAGCAACGGCGGAAAAATCTTGGGTTCTTTTGAAAATGCATAGGAGAGTGCATTACCCTTCTGTACGTCTTCATGTAGTACTTCAACAACAGATTTAAGTCTCTTGTTGGTAGACTGCTTTTTTAGTATGTCCAAACTGTCTGTAACTGTAATGCCGGCCCTTAATGTAGTGGCAAATTGTCTGCAGAAAAGGGCAAGATCTCTGAGTTTTACTTTTTTCTCGAAAAAGTCGATGTCCTTGTTCAACTTGGTTCCGCTTCTTTCCTCGCGGATGTCTACGGGTATGTATTTCTTCTCGCGAATGAGGCCTATCACCTCATTTTTGCTGGCAGCCTCGAATGTACCGTTTATGGTGTTTCCGCTCATGTCCTTGGCTGTATAATTGAATGTGGCCATAATGCTCCCCCCTCGTTAGATAAATCGCTTTCTCATGTTCTCCTGATCCAGACAATAGAACAACGCATTATCCATGCTGATAAGCCCTTTGCTGTACAGGTCGAACAGATAATTGTCCATAGTTACCATGCCGAGCTTACCGCTCATCTGAATGATGGAGTTGACCTGATGGGTCTTGCCCTCACGGATAAGGTTTCTAATGGCCGGGTTGGCTACCATTACTTCCAGGGCTACTATCCTTCCAGATTGATTTTTTTTGGAAATCAATTGCTGGGATATTACAGCTTGAAGTACGGTGGAAAGCTGGACCTTTATCTGCTGCTGCTGGTGAGGTGGAAATACGTCTATTACCCTGTCTATGGTCTTTGCAGAACCGACTGTATGCAAAGTTGAAAGTACAAGGTGACCGGTCTCTGCCGCCGTTAGAGCGATGGATATGGAATCGAGGTCTCTCATCTCTCCAACCAGTATAACGTCAGGATCCTCACGAAGAGCCGCTCTAAGGGCTTCGCTGTAATTGTTGGTATCGTGCCCTACCTCACGTTGGTTTACCATGCTGCTCTTGTGCTTGTGCAAATACTCGATAGGGTCTTCCAGTGTCAGTATATGGCACTTTCTCTCCTGATTGATGATGTCTATCATTGATGCCAAGGTGGTTGACTTTCCGCTTCCCGTAGGTCCCGTTACAAGTATGAGACCTTTGTTAAGCCTTGTAAGTTCCGCCAGAGTCTCGGGAAGATTAAGTTCTTCCAGCGTAGGTATTTTTGAACCTACGACCCTGCATGCCATGGAGTAACTGTTTCTCTGTCTGAAGGCATTTACCCTGAACCTTCCGAAGCCGGGCAGGCTGTAGGAGTAGTCTACCTGACCCTTGTCTTGAAGCACCTTTATCTGCTGATCGTCCATGATGGAAAATATCAGACTTTCGGTTTCATCCGGAGTATATGGTTCTTCGTTGACAAGTGGTTTCAATGATCCGTCGATCCTTACCATGGGTGGCAGACCTGCGGTAATATGAAGGTCGGACGCCTTGCATTCTGTAGTAGTCTTCAGCATTTCGTAAATGTCGCTTTTCATAATCCATCCCCCTAATGATTATTATTCCTCCGTAAAGAAAGTGATTTCAAGTGTTTCCTCTATGGAAGTGATTCCCTGCAATATCAGATCCTTTGCGTTTTGCATAAGTGGTATCATGCCGTCCGCCTTGGCCTGATCTGCAAGTTGATCGTATGTTGCCCCAGCTGTAATGAGCTCTCTCATATGCCTGTTTACCTTTAGTACTTCGTGGATACCCATTCTGCCTTTATAGCCTGTATTATTGCAGGCCATGCAGCCTTTCGGCTCGTATATGATTAGCTCCTCTTCAGGGTTTATACCCAACAATTCCTTCTCATGAACAGTTGCTTCGTGTTTTTCTTTGCATCTTGGACATAATTTTCTCACAAGCCGTTGCGAAACTATGCCGTATATGGAAGATGACACCAAATATGGGGCCATTCCCATGTCTAAAAGCCTGCTTATTGTGCTTACTGCATCGTTAGTATGGATGGTACTGAATACCAAGTGACCTGTAATGGAGGATCTTATGGCGATCTCTGCAGTTTCAACGTCACGGATCTCTCCGATCATTATGATATCAGGGTCCTGACGAAGTATGGATCTGAGTCCGGCAACGAATGTCAGACCCGCCTTGGTATTTACCTGAACCTGATTTATTCCGTCCAATTTGTATTCTACAGGATCCTCTACAGTTATTATGTTGTCCGTCATGGTGTTAAGGCTCCTAAGAAGCGTATAAAGGGTAGTTGACTTACCGCTTCCCGTAGGTCCTGTTACAAGTATGATACCATGGGGTGCACTGATAAAATCTTCTATCAAGACCATTTCTTCTTCGGTAAAACCCAGATCTTCCATCCTCATTTGGAACTGGGCCTGGTCCAATATACGTATAACGACTTTTTCGCCGTATATGGTAGGCAATATTGACACACGGAAGTCGATGTCCCTGTTGTCTATTTTCATTACAATGGCTCCGTCCTGGGGAAGCCTTCTTTCTGCAATATTTAAATCACTTAGTATCTTTATACGGCTGACTATGGCATTGTGGGTCCTCACATCCAGTTTCATCATTTCAAGGAGGATACCGTCCACCCTCATCCTTACCCTTATCCTGTCCTCAAAGGGCTCTATATGGATGTCACTTGCGGAGCTTCTTACCCCTGTTTCGATTATATTGTTTACAAGTCTTACTACAGGTGCGTTGTTGATCTGTTCCAGATTTTCCTGTGCCGCCTGTTCGATGGTATCAAGGCTTTGAGATTTGTTGAACTCTTCTACGGCCCTGGCTGCATCGTCGGTATTGTAAAACCTTTCTATTAGGTCAATGATCTCTTTCTTTGTAGCTATAAGCGGTATTATGTTCTTCTTTGTAACCAGTTTAAGGTTGTCAAGAGCTATGATGTCCAGTGGGTCGTTGATGGCCACCACCATGTTGTCGCTGTTGTCATAGAAAAGAGGTACGGTAACATGTTTTTTTGCCAATACGTAAGGTATGGACTTTACCGCATCCTTGTCCACATAAGTATTTTCAAAATCAACACGCTGTATTCCCAGTTGGTGCCTCAGGGCATCTATAATGTCTTCTTCTTCGACGAATTTTTCTTCGATGAGCAATTCGCCCAATTTTTTCTTTTTTATCTGCTGAAGCTTTACTGCGTCGTTTAGTTGCTCTTGGGTCAATTTGCCGCTTGCTATAAGAATATCTCCGATTCTTTTTGTGCTTCTCACGTTATCACCCGCAATCGAAATTTTCTGTTTTTATAAGTGTTTAATATATTATAACATTATATTTAATATTGACAAAATTAAATCGTTAAATTTAAATCGGTAATTATTGTGGAGATATTTCGCTGTTAAAGAAAACAGGCATACATGAGGAGATCCTTCGACAAGCTCAGGATGACGTGAAGCATAGATGAGGAGATCCTTCGACAGGCTCAGGATGACGAATCAATATGGAACGTCATTCTGAACGAATGTGAAGAATCTAAGTATTTGAGGAGATCCTTCAACGGGCTCAGGATGACGAATCAATATGGAACGTCATTCTGAACGAATGTGAAGAATCTAAGTATTTGTGGAGATCCTTCGCTACACTCAGGATGACGTTGCTTACAAGCTCAGAATGACGGAAAATATATTTATCGTCATCTTGATCGAAGCTTGCGGAGAGAAAGATCTGGTTAATAATCAAGTATTTTGGTAAATAAAAAAAGACGAATCAAATCGTCTCTTTCTGCATATCGTGCCTTTCGTATTCAATGTCTATCAAATCTGAACTTATAAGGTAATTTGCCGAAGTTTTATTCATGGCAACAGGTATGTCATACAAAACCGCAAGTCTCAAAAGTGCCTTGACATCCGGGTCGTGGGGTTGAGCTGTCAATGGATCCCAAAAGAAAACCAGCAAGTCGATTTGATTGTCGCATATCTTGGCGCCGATCTCGATATCTCCTCCAAGTGGTCCACTTTTGTAGGCTTTTATTTTAAGACCTGTATTTCTTGACAACATGCCTGATGTGGTGCCGGTTCCGCAAAGTTCGTGATTTTTTAATTTGTCGGCGTTTTCTTTCACCCAGTCTAAAAGAGCAGGTTTTCTGTTGTCGTGAGCTACCAGGGCAATTCTTTTTTTTGCAGGTGATATCATTGGGCTTCCCCCTTTTTATTTTCTCTTCTGAGAAGATCCCACTGTGTGGGTTTTTCTTCCATTGGAACGTAGATTATCTGCTTTGGATGTGGAGCATTCTCCACTTCATTACCTTCCTCATCAATTATCTTTGAAACAACAAATTCTCTGGGCGCTTTGCCGGGAGACATCAACTCTAAAGTTTCTCCCGAGAAAGTCTTGTTTCTAACTTCTATCTTTGCCAGCTTTGTTTGATCGTCGTAACCCAGGACAGAACCCGTGAAGTCATAATTTCTCGTGTACGAACTTGTAGAATAGTTGTGCTCGGTGAATCCGGGTTTTTCAAAGGCAAATCCTTCAGTATAACCTCTATGGCTAACCTTCTGCAATTCTTCAAACCATTCGGGATTAAACACGTACCCTTTTGGATCTTCAAAATAAGCATCAATGGCCCTTCTGTACACTCCAACAACCGTTGCAACGTAATAAAGGCTCTTCATCCTGCCCTCTATTTTAAAACTGTCTATTCCCGCCCCTACAAGCTCCGGGATCCTGTGGATCATGCAAAGATCCTTTGAATTGAATATATAAGTCCCTCTTTCATCTTCATAGATGGGAAAATGTTCACCAGGTCGTTTTTCCTCCATAAGGGTATAGTTCCATCTGCATGGTTGTGCACAGTCTCCCCGATTGGCGTCCCTGTTGGCCATGTAGTTGCTTAGCAGACATCTACCGGAATAAGACATGCACATAGCTCCATGGACAAATGCTTCAAGTTCCAGATCCAAGGGAGTCTTTGCCCTTATCTCTTTTATTTCATCTATGCTCATCTCTCTTGCCAGAACTATCCTCCCCACTCCGTTGTCGTACCAGAATTTTGCACTTCGGTAGTTTGTATTGTTGGCCTGGGTACTTAGAGATACCCTTAAATCCGGTGCAACGGATCTAACAATACTTAAAATACCCGGATCGGCAACTATGACTCCGTCAACTTCCAATCTTGTTAGATCTTCGATATATTCTTCCAGACCTTCAAAATCCTCATTATGGGCAAATATGTTCAGTGTAGTATATACTTTTTTTCCAAGGTCGTGGGCGTAGTTTACACCCTCCTGCATTTCTTCTTTAGTGAAATTTCCCGCCTTGGCCCTAAGGCCGTAGGCCTGCCCGGCCATATAAACGGCATCTGCACCATAAGCCAGTGCGAATTTTAATTTTTCCAAATTACCTGCAGGTGCAAGCAGTTCAGGTTTTTTCATGATTTTTACCTCTGATTTCATCTATTTATGATTCCTTGACCAAAGTGAGTGCAAGGCCGTCCCCTATGGGCACTACACTAGTTTCAAGTCTCGAATCGCTGCTGAGTGCCTCAAGATATTTTCTCATTCTCTTGACTATGGTTATTTTTCTTCTTTTCACCAGTTCGTTTGATGCAACCATGCCTCTAAACAAAACATTGTCCGAAATTATCATGCCTCCCGGATTCAAAAGGGAGATACATTCCTCAAGAATGTGTATATAATGTCCCTTTGCTCCATCCAAAAATATCACATCGTACTTTTTATCGATTTTTTTGATGTTTTCTGTGGCATCACCGGGTATTATATTTATTCTGTCCGTCAAGGAAGCCCTTTCGATGTTGTTTAAGGCCAACCGTATCATGTCCTCGTTGATTTCCATGGTGTCGATACAGATATCAGGATTTGTATTGGCAAAGAGTATGGAAGAATAACCAATGGCAGTGCCTATTTCCAGGATAGTCTTATACGTGCCCGTTTTTAAAATTATTTCAATCAGTTTTGCCACTTCGGGATGGATTATGGGAACGGAATTTTCTTTTGCAAAGTCCTCCAGTTCTTTTAGGATCCCCTCCCTCTTTGGGAGTAGATCTCTTATATAGTCTTCTATGTAGCTTTGGTTTATCAGACCCATCTTACAATCCCAAATCCAGGCCTTCCGTAATTATCTTCATGACATCCTGATATATGTTGGAGAAGGTGTATTGGGCATGAAAGTATTCTGCGATTGCAGGAATTGCCATCAAAGCTGAAGTCATTTGATTGAATTTTTCGACCTGGCTTTCAGTTGGTTCCTGTCCCATCATTTGCATTGTCTGGACTTCCATCTGTTTTTTCATGTAATCTGTGACCATTTCCCAATCATTTGGATTCTTTCTGACCTTTTCCTGGGTTTCTTTCATCCTTTTATACTCGGGACTTTCCTTGATTGCCTTTGCTAGCATGTGCGCTTCATCATAAATTTTCAATTTCCTGATCCTCCTCATAGCTAAAGCGATGCACCGTTTAAGGCACATCGCATCATATTTTATACTTCCATCAATATTGGAAGCACCATCGGTCTTCTTTTTGTCTTTTCGTAAAGGAAGCGCTCCAGGGAATCCCTTACTGCTCCTTTGATCTTGTTCCAGTCTGTGATTTTCTTTTCTTCACATTCCATCAGTGCGGCTTTTACCACATTTCTGGCTTCATTTATAAGGGCTTCAGATTCCCTTACATATACGAATCCTCTGGAAATAACGTCCGGTCCTGCAACGGTCTTTCCTTTGCTCATGGTTACAACTACTATAAAAATCCCGTCTTCCGAAAGATGCTTTCTGTCTCTCAATACTATGTTTCCCACATCTCCGACTCCAAGGCCGTCTACCAATACGATCCCTGACGGAGCTCTTCCGATCTCTCTGCATGAGTTCTTGTCCACTTCTACTATTGAGCCGGTGTTTACAACCAAAGTGTTTTCCTCGGGCATGCCCAGGCTTTGAGCCAGTTCCGCATGATGCTTGAGCATTCTGTACTCTCCATGGGCAGGTATGAAGAATTTGGGTTTTATAAGCGTATGGATAAGCTTCAGCTCTTCTTGTCTGGCATGGCCGGATACGTGAACCTCGGCCAGTTTTTCATAAATAACGTCGGCGCCCAATTTGAACAGGTTGTTTATGACCTGACCTACCATTTTTTCATTTCCCGGGATCGGGGAAGCTGAAAGTATTACAAGGTCTCCAGCTGTAATGGAAAACTGTCTGAATTCACCAACTGCCATTCTGCTAAGGGCGGCCATGGGCTCCCCCTGGCTTCCGGTGGAGATCACGACTATTTCCGAATGATCGTACTTGTTTATATCCCTTATATCTATCAAAGTTCCATCCGGAATGTTCAAATAGCCAAGTTCATGAGCCGTTTTTGAAACGTTTATCATGCTTCTTCCGCTGATTGCGATCTTTCTGTTGTGAACTACTGCAGCATCGATTATCTGCTGCACCCTGTGGACGTTTGATGCAAATGTTGCCACCACTATCCTGCTTTGTACTCCGTCAAATAGTTCGATGAATCTTTTTCCCACTGATTTTTCAGACAATGTGAATCCCGGGAGTTCTACGTTTGTGCTGTCTGCCATCAACAGATCTACACCTTCGCTTCCGATTTCCGCAAATCTGGCGAGGTCAATAACTTCCTCATCGATTGGTGTATAATCGATTTTAAAGTCTCCCGTATGGACTACTGTGGCCGCGTCACATCTGATGCAGACTGCTACAGAGTCAGCTATAGAGTGGTTTGTTCTGATAAATTCCACGTTAAATTCACCAAGGTCTATCCTGTCCTTTGGCCTTACCACATGTCTTATTGAATCTCTAAGCAATCCATGTTCCGTCAATTTGTTTTCGATAAGCCCCATGGTAAGCTTGGTGCCGTAAATAGGCACATTCATCTCTTTTAGAAGGTATGGTATCGCTCCGATATGATCCTCGTGACCGTGAGTTACCACTATCCCCCTTATCCTGTCCTTGTTGTTGATTAAATACGTAAAATCAGGCAGGACTACATCGATTCCGTACATCGTCTCATCTGGAAACGTAAGTCCGCAATCCACGATTATTATATCCCTCTTGTATTCGAATACCGTGATGTTCTTTCCGACTTCTCCCAGTCCTCCGAGGGGTATAACCTTTAATTTGTTGTTTTTTTTGTTAGCCAAAAATATTCTCCTTTCGATCAACTATCTCCGCTCTTTTTACGGCAATTTTCGCAAATGCCAAAAAATACTACGTTGTGATTCGTTATCTTAAATTTTTTTTCTTTTTCTATGTGTTGTTCCAATGCGTCGAAATACTCATCCTGTATTTCGATTACCGACCCGCATTCGTTGCAAATCAAATGATGATGATTATGATGCCTGCTTCCGTCAGATATTTCATATCGGTGGCATCCATCGTCAAAATACTGTTTTGACAAGATACCTATCTCCTCAAACAGTTGTACTGTGCGATAAATCGTTGCGATGCCTATTTCAGGACAATTGCCCTTAACGACTTTATAAATTTCATCAATACTCATGTGACAATCTTTCTTATCTATGATTGCATCAATAACGTGTCTTCTCTGGGGGGTAAGCTTGTAGCCGTTTTCCCTAAGTATTTCCTTATATTTTTCAATAGGCATTCGTTCACCTGCTTTATCAATTAATAATTGTTATCATTTAAATTCTACAGGTTTATACGTGTTTTGTCAAGGTGCCATAAGAAAGGGGGTCATCCACAAAAGACAACCCCCGGATTTCCTTTTATTCTTCTTCGGCAGACAATTGGTCGTAAATTTCTTGAATTGCGGCTATTTCCTCATCATCTTCCACAGGCATGAGTATCTCGCCTTCTTCATCTTCTTCGATCCTGAAGGCGAACATGTCGTCTTCTTCATCGTGGGGTTTTTTAAGCAGTGCGTATTCCGCACCTTTGTACTCCAGGGTTACAATAATTTCAAATTCTATCTCTTCCCCGTTGTCATCTACCAAAAATATGGTGTTTTCATGTTCATGATCGTGATCGTGATTATGGTTGCTCATTTTCATTCCTCCTGTTTTTGTTGTTTATAGAATCCATGTAGCTTTGCAGAATATTTTGCGCAGCCATCATATCAATCTTTTCTTTTCTTTTATTTCTCTTTACATCGCCCTCAAGCATGAGGTTTTCAGCAAACTTACTTGTAAGTCTTTCATCCCAGTGAACAATTTCCACCTGGAGACGTTTTTTCAGGTAATTTGAAAAAGTTATTACCTTCTGTCCCTGGGATCCAATGGTGCCGTTCATATTTTTGGGGATACCTATTACCAGGGTACCTACACCTTTTTCTGCGATTATTTCTTTAAGTTCCTCAAGGTCTCGGTCTAAAGAGCCCCTCTTTATAGTTTTAAGGCTTTGCGCCGTAAGCATTAGTGGATCGCTCAAGGCTATACCTATGGTCCTGTCTCCAACATCAAGTCCCATCATTCTTTCCATTATTATACCACCTTTATGCAAAACAGCGGACAAACACTGCTGCAGTAACTGCAAAGCACGCATTTATTTACATCCACCGTGGATCGCCCGTCTTTTATTTTTAAAGCCTTTTGACCGCATACTTTTATGCACTCTGCACAGCCGTTGCACCATTCGTCAATATGAAGGGTTCTTACCCTATTTCCCGTAATTTCAATAACATCTTCGGGTATTTTTTGATTTTTTATCATTAAAACATTGTAATCAATTTCTTCAAAGGACTGCATTCCTATGGCGATGGAATGAATGAAATTCTTGCTTTTCAAAAAATCGAAGGCAATTTCCCTTTGACTTATAAGATTTCCGCCACCCAGGGGCTTCATGGCAAAAATTCCCTTTCCCTTCAAATGGGCTTCAATTATTGCAGACTCCATTTCTTCTACAGATCCGTCTTCTATACCCAGTCCCGTAAAATTAAAAATGGGATGGATGACATCGATCTCGTTGAACTTATTGGCACCTCTAACCCCTTCTATCCTGTGAGTTGACACTCCCACAGCTCTAACCATGCCTTTTGATTTGGCATTTAAAAGGTATTCGAAGGCTTCCCAATGACCCCTGATCGTGTGTTCGCTTTCCGTTTCGTGAAGCATGAACAAGTCTATAACATCCCTGTCCATACCTACCCTTGCCTTTTCAAGGCTTGCTTTCATTCCTTTGGCATCGTAATCATAAGATTTTGAAGAAACGATCCAATCTTTTCTGCTTTTTTTGATTCCCTTTTTTATGTGTTCGTAATTGCCGTAAAGAGCGGCCGTATCGATGAAATTGATTCCCTTATCCGAGGCATGGGCGATAAGTTCAGCTGCAAGGTCTGTATCAAGATCGGCTTGCAAGGGGCCCAAAGTCAGGCTTCCGTAACACAACTTGGAAACGCTAAGGTCGGTTTGACCCAGTTTGTTGTATAAAATAAGTCACACCTCCAAAATAAATTTGAGAGCACTTATAAAAGAAAGACCCTTGTACAAGGGTCTTTAGCATCAATCCAAATGATCAAAATAATTTTTAACCAATTCTTCCAGTAATTCGTCCCGTTCCACTTTTTTAATTAGATTTCTTGCATTGTTGTAACTGGTTATATACGTGGGGTCTCCCGACATTATATATCCAACCAACTGATTTACAGGCTTGTAGCCTTTTTCTGTTAGAGCATTGTATACTTCCTTGACCAAATCCTTGATTTGTTGAGATTTGTCGTCTTCGATATCAAATTTTACTGTAAAGTCTTTGTTTTGGTCCATCTGCGATGCTCCTCTCTGTTAAATGAATCACTTCCGGTCAACTTGCTTTATATAGAGTTTAAAACAAATGTTCGAATTATACAAGCATTTTTTCCATTCCTTTATTAAACCAGCTGATCCTTTAAGATTTCCTGAGCCTTTTTAAGAGCCTCCTGGATCTTTGAAGGGTCTTTCCCGCCGGCTTGTGCCATGTCGGGTCTTCCACCACCGCCGCCGCCGGTTATTGATGCGACTTCCTTGACCAGTTTTCCAGCATGGAATCCCCTTTTGACTGCGTCTTTTGTTCCCATTGAAACAATGTTGACTTTGCCGTTTGCGTCCGAGGCCACCAATACGATTCCCGAAAGCTTGTCTCTGAGACCGTCAGCCAGATCTCTGATATCGTCCATTTCCATTCCTGAAACTTCGATACCAAGATAATTGAATCCGCCGATTTCAACGACGTCGTTCATGAACTCGTCGGCAGCATTTTTATTCAGCTGCTGTTTAAGTGCGGCCAGTTCCTTTTCCAATGCTTTATTGGCGGCAAAAAGGTCTTCTATTCTCTGCTGTATGTTTTCAGCCGAACATTTAAGCATGGCCGAGGTCTGCTTCACGTTGTTTTCCAGATTTTCAACATAGGCCAAAGTGTTGATTCCCGTAACTCCTTCGATCCTTCTGATCCCGGAAGCTACACCGCCTTCTGAAACGATTTTAAATAACCCGATTTGGCTTATATTGTCAAGATGAGTCCCTCCGCAAAGCTCCATGCTGTAGTCGGCAATCTTGACAACCCTGACCTGTTCGGAATATTTTTCGCCAAATAGCGCAGTAGCGCCCATTTTTTTGGCAGTTGCTATATCGGTTTCAAATTTTTCCACTTTCATGGCTTTTTGGATTGCGGCATTTACATTTTTCTCCACTTGAGCCAATTCTTCTGAAGTTACTTTTTCGAAATGGTTGAAGTCAAATCTGAATTTGGTGCTGTCAACCAATGATCCTGCCTGTTCGACGTGAGATCCCAAAACTTCCTTTAACGCCTTGTGCAAAAGGTGAGTCGCAGTATGATTTCTTGCAACGGACATTCTGTGGGTCTTGTCTACCTTGCAGGTCACCATATCGCCCAGGGTCAACGAACCCTTTAAAACTTTTCCGTGATGTATGTGTCTTCCCAAACTTCCTTTTTTGCAATCCGTGATTTCCACCAGACAACTATCGTTTTCTACGGTTCCCTTGTCTCCCACCTGACCGCCGCTTTCAGCGTAAAATGGAGTCTTGTCAAGTACGAATATGACCTGGTCACCTTCTTCAGCATTTTGAGTGCTACCACCGTCAAGTACGATCCCCATGACTTTTCCCACATCTTCCAAGTGGGTGTAGCCAACAAATTCAGTCAATGCATCTTCAGACAGAAAACTGAAAGGATCTTCACCCCATGCGCCTATTTCCTTTTCGGATCTGGCTTTTCTTGCCCTTTCCTTTTGCTTTTTCATTTCTTCGTGAAACATGTCTTCATCTACATCAAAGCCGGACTCTTGAAGGATGTCTTTTGTCAGATCCAGTGGGAATCCAAATGTGTCATAAAGTCTGAAGGCAGCTTCTCCGGTCAGGATCTTTTGATTTGATTGTTTCATCTTTTCAATTTCTTCTTCAAGGATCATAAGTCCCTGGTCAATAGTTTCCTGGAACTTTTCTTCTTCTATTCTTATTATCTTTGCGATATAGTCTTTCTTTTCGGTCAGCTCGGGGTAAGCTTCACCGGACATCTTTTCCACTTCTTTTGACAACTGGGAAAGGAAAATACCTTCTATACCCAAAAGTTTTCCGTGTCTGGCGGCTCTCCTTAAAAGTCGTCTTAAAACGTAACCGCGGCCTTCGTTGCTTGGAAGAACTCCGTCCCCGATCATAAAGCTGACGCTTCGTATGTGGTCCGTAACCACCCTTATGGATATGTCCAATTTATTGTCTTCCTTGTATTTGACTCCTGCAAGGGAGCAAACACAGTCAAGAACATGCTTTATGGTATCAACTTCAAAAATCGTACCAACATCCTGCATGATGGTCGCCATTCTTTCAAGACCCATTCCCGTATCGATATTTGGATTTTCCAGAAGGTTATAATTTCCTTGTTCATCTTTGTCAAACTGGGTGAAAACCAGATTCCAAAATTCGATGTATCTGTCGCATTCACAACCTACTGCACAATCAGGGTTATCGCATCCGTGTTTTTCCCCTCTGTCGAAGTATATTTCCGAGCAAGGTCCGCAAGGTCCAAGTCCATGTTCCCAAAAATTGTCTTTTTTGCCCAGCCTAACTATTTTATCCGGAGGCAGACCTACTTTTTTGTTCCATATTTCGTATGCTTCGTCGTCTTCTTCATATATGGAGACATAGAGAAGTTCTTCGGGTATTTCCATGACTTCAGTTACAAATTCCCATGCCCACTCGATGGCCTCTTCCTTGAAATAATCGCCAAATGAAAAGTTTCCAAGCATTTCAAAAAAGGTTCCGTGTCTCGCAGTCTTTCCCACATTGTCTATATCCGGAGTCCTGATGCATTTTTGGCATGTAGTCATCCTCTTGCTTGGAGGCATTTCGTCGCCGGTGAAATAAGACTTCAACGGTGCCATTCCGGAGTTAATCAAAAGCAGGCTGTCGTCGTTGATTGGAACCAGCGGAGCGCTTTGCCTTCTCAAGTGTCCCTTGCTTTCAAAAAAACTCAGATACTTTTCCCTTATTTCGTTCAATCCCATATTTTTCATATATTAATTCCTCCTTAACGTAGAAAATCCCCAACTTATACCAAGGGACGGATCTTTCCGCGGTACCACCCTTGTTAATCTTTTGGGATTCACTCTTTGGACTTAACGCGCCTTACGCAGTCCTTTCGGACCGATGCTCAGGAATAGCATGCCGATTGCAGTTTCCAAGATCTCACAGCCAAGGATCTCGTCTCTGAACAAACAGACAATGGGCACATGTTTCCTTCTACGCACTTTCAAACTATCTTTAAATTATAATAAGTATAAGGATCGTTGTCAAACAAATCTTCTTTTTTCAATATAATATATGCGGCTTTCGTCCACTTTTACACCTTATACAAAATATATACAAGTAATGTCCAAAAGGTAATATTCCATTAAAAAGATTGATATTTAACCTACATTGAAGTTATAATTGTAATGATAATTTCTAATCAAGGAGGCATACTAATGTCAGAAAACTCTAAAGAGACGCAAAAAGCTTCTGCGGTCAACAAGGATACAAACGATAAAAATAAAGGAAAACGTAAAAAAAAGAAGACCTTGACGGGAAAGCAAAAGGTCTTTAAAGCTTTTAAGATAACCATACTCGTATTGATGATAATGATACTGCTGGGCGGTATCGTAGGCGGAGCATTGGCCTACAGTTGGATAAAAGACGCACCAAATCTTGACATGACCAGATTTGAATACATAGAACCTTCGGTCATAGTGGATAAAAACGGCGATTTTTACCAGGAACTCCAAGGCAAGGAAAAACGTGAAATTGTAACCATCGACCAAATACCCGAATTGGTTCAAAATGCGTTCATCTCCATCGAAGACGAACGTTTTGAAACCCACAACGGCGTGGACATCCAAGGTTTCACAAGGGCTGCTTTGGAAGTGGTAAGGACCGGATCTTTGAGCGGACCCGGTGGAAGCACCATAACTCAACAGTTGATAAAATTGACTCACCTTACTCCGGAAAAGGCTTTGGAAAGAAAGATAGTCGAGATCTATCTTGCAATGGAACTTGAAAAAGTATTCACCAAAGACCAAATTCTGGAAGCCTATCTGAACAAAATCAACTTTGCCTACGCCTGGGGCGTTCAGTCAGCCTCGAAAGTATACTTCGGCAAAAATGTTTCGGAGTTGACCGTTGCACAGGCCGCATCACTTGCTTCCATAATAAAAAGCCCTACAAATTACAAACCCTACATCATCGAAGAACTTGAAGACGGAACTTTCGGTATCAAAAAAGACGAAGATGGAAAAGTTGTATACAACGAAAAAAATCAAAGCCGTGCCCTCTCAGTAGTAGCAAAAATGCAAGAATTGGGCCATATAAATGCAGAAGAAGCTCAAGTTGCAACCGAGCAGCTTAAAAACAACGATTTTGGACTTCAAGAACCTGCCCAATCCGAAATTTACTCATTCTTTACAGATGCATTGTACGATCAACTGACTGCAGATCTACTTGCAAATGAGGACTTTAACTTTGAATCCAAAGAAGAGGCGCAAAACTACCTTTTGAATTCAGGATTGACGATACATTCTACCATTGACCCAAGTGTTCAAAAGGTCCTGGACGAAAAATTCAGTGACGATTCCCTGTTCCCAAGCCAGTCTTCAACAGCAAAAAGAGCTTCTGAAGCCTTGAGCGCAGACACTGGCGAAGAAGTCAATCTCACTCCTGAAGGTGCGATGACCATAGTAGAGAATTCGACAGGCCATGTAGTTGGAATGATCGGTGGAAGAAGCAAGGAAAGCAGTAGATCTCTAAACAGAGCGACACAGAAATTTCAGGTGGGATCTTCTACAAAGCCTTTAACAGTTTATGGCCCAGGACTAGAGTCAAAAAAGATCACCCTGGCCACAACTTATGATGATCAGCCTATTTTGATCGGTAGAAACTGGGATCCCGGCAATGCCGGTGAAAGCAGTTACGCTGGAATGACAACTATCCGAGAAGGTCTGAGACGTTCTAAAAACGTCATAGCCGTACAGGCTTTTTACGATATAGGAGTTGAGACTTCGGTAAAATACGCCGAACTTCTTGGACTTGAACTGGTTAAGGAAGGCGATGTCAACGATCTTAATGCATCGGCTTTGTCTCTTGGAGGCTACACTTACGGACAGACCACCCTTACAATGGCAAGTGCTTTTTCGACATTCCCTGATCAAGGAGTAAGAACTGAACCGATAATGTACACAAAAATTTCAGACAGCAAAGGTAATGTTGTTCTTGAGAATCCCCAGGAAAAAATCAGGGTATTTTCAGAACAGACGGCATATTTGATCACTGACGTTCTAAAAACAGCCGTTAGAGGTGGAACCACATCTATTTCAGTGTCTGGTACAGAAATCGCTGGTAAAACCGGCACAACAAATGAACAAATGCACGCTTGGTTTGCAGGTTATTCACCCTACTATTCAGCATCAGTATGGTATGGATACGACCAAAACAAAGTTGTTGCAGGCGGAAAAACATATGTTTTGAATATCGGACTGTCAGGCGGTAGCAGCAGAGGTCCCGCAAAAATGTGGGAAGCAGTAATGCGAGACATCCACAAAGATCTTGAAAGTGCGAAATTACCTTCTCAGCCAAGCGGGATCGTAACTGCTAGTGTAGACAGGATTTCTGGGTTGCTTCCTACCGAACTTACTGCCAAGGATCCTAGAGGTTCTACAGTAATAAGTGAAAAATTTATATCCGGCACCGTTCCAACAGAATCGGATGATTACCATATTGAAGTAAGAATCGATGTGTCTACTGGAAAAGTGGCTTCTGACTACTGTCCCGAACACCTTGTGGAAACCGTAGTAAGGATTCTGAAACCTGATGACAGATTCCCTTCAGTAGTTAAGCCATTAAGGGCAAATTACATACCTGGTCCCGAAAGAGGCGTTCTTGCTCCGGATCTGGATGACATTTGTACTGTTCACACCGGAAACTCTATAGTTGATCTGGCAATATTGGGCAGTAACGGCGGTACCATAGACAATATTACTATCGAACAAGGTCAAAGCACGACCATCAGGGTAAGAGGAGTAACTCAGATGGGAGATTATGTGGATATTCAAAGCGGAACATTGACTGTTACTCCAAGCACCGGTAATGTATCTGTTACTCCGGCAGGCAGTGGAAACTATACTGTTTCAGCTCTATCTGCCGGCAAAGGCACCATAACTGCAAATATAACCTACGAGTACAAAGTAACTACGGGCGCTCAAACCGAGACCAAGACTTACAGCTACAGTGATACTTTGAACTACACGGTCACCCAGGCAAACAGACCGCCCCAGATATCCCTGGAGTACGGTGGTAAGAGTGGAACTAATATTTCATTTGAAATCGCCGCTGGAACAGCCTTTGCAGAGAACGCAGTTAAAAAGAATGTAAGCGATCCTGACGGAGGAAATCCAAAGGTTACAACTTCCATCACTTTCAACGGAAGTCCAGTTAACAAGGTGGATACCGACAAAACCGGCAATTATGTATTGGCCTACACGGCAACGGATAATGAAGGTGCTACGGCCAAGGCTACCTTGACATTGACAGTTAAATAGGAAAAATAAAGGATCTGCTCTTTCTATTTTGAAGAGCAGATCCTTTTATATTGATATTATATTTCCTTTGTTATTGTCGAGATCCTTCGACAAGCTCAGGATGACGAATCAATATGGGACGTCATTCTGAACGAATGTGAAGAATCTAAGTATTTGTGGAGATCCTTCGGCGGGCTCAGGATGACGATATGTGGAATGATCAGTGTGGTCGTCATTCTGAATGAATATGAAGAATCTAATCGATCAATCGGTTGTCACTTGGGATAAATTGTAATTATCTCCGTATTATCGATTGCCTCACTAATCATTTCGTCGATGTCTTTCAGCTTGGACTCTTCCTTAAGAACGTATTCCAATTTGGGTTTTGTCTGAGGATGTTTCGGCACAAATATAGTACAGCAATCCTCATAAGGCAATATGGATGTCTCAAAAGTGTCGATTTCGTTGGCTATGTCGATTATTGCGTGTTTGTCCATACCAATTACCGGTCTGAATACAGGCAGATCCGTGGCAGCGTTGGTAACTGCAAGACTTTCCAATGTCTGGCTTGCCACCTGTCCGATACTCTCTCCTGTTATCAATGCCAAAGCTCCATTTTTAACTGCAAGTTCAGATGCGATCTTCATCATGTAGCGTCGCATTATCAATGTGGAATATTTTTCTTCGCAGAACTCCCCTATAGCCAGCTGTATATCCGTAAATGGAACTACAAACAATTTTATCCTTCCGGAGTAGGCCGCAACCTTTTCCATCAATTTTACGACCTTGTCCTTGGCTCTTTCGCTTGTGTAGGGATATGAATGAAAGTGGACACCCATCAGTTCAACGCCTCTTTGAGCTATCATATATCCTGCGACAGGACTGTCAATACCACCTGAAATCAAAAGTGCAGCCTTTCCTCCAGTTCCCACAGGCAATCCGTTCTTTCCGGGTATTATCTCGGTATAAAGGTAGGCTTTTTCTCTTATTTCCACAAATAAGGTGAATTGGGGTTCGTGGACGTCAACTTTTAAGTTTGGGAAAGTCTTTAATAGGTGCCCACCCAAATAACCGTTAAGTTCAGGGGAAGTCATGGGGAAATTTTTGTCCCCTCTCCTTGCGTTTACTTTGAAAGTTGTCTCGTCACCCCTGCACTCTTTTTCAGTTAATATTTCAGCGACTTCCTTGATATTCTCCAAATCTTTTTCCACCACGGATGCAACGCTTATGGATGCAATG
Source organism: Alkalibacter mobilis (assembly GCF_015594845.1). GTDB lineage: Bacteria > Bacillota > Clostridia > Eubacteriales > Alkalibacteraceae > Alkalibacter > Alkalibacter mobilis. Next base: position 80,543 of record NZ_JADNRK010000002.1, read on the forward strand.
CCGAATACTTTTTTCAAAGCCTCACAAGCTCTATGTATGTCTTCTTCTGCAAGTCTTATTATAAAACGACCTTGTATTTTTTCAATTTTCTTGTTTTTCAAAGACTTCAGACTGTCTTTGATATTTCTTATAAGAACATCGATGAAATAATGTTTATTTAATCCTTTTAATCCTATTTCACCGTATCTGATCAATATAATTTTCTCCAAATTATTTCCTCCTGGTAAATTTTCTTATTTTTGAAGTTTCTTCAGCCAAAGCCTCTATGCATTTGTCTATTTCATTTAACGTATTGTGTTTGGAAAAACTTACTCTAAGAGTCCCTTCGATGTAATCTCTTGGTATATTTATGGCTTCCAATACATGGCTGGTACGATTTTTTTTCGATGAACATGCAGAACCTGTAGATACGTAGATCTCTTTTTTCTCCAATGCATGAAGCAGGATTTCACCTTTTACGTTTTTTAACGATATACTTATAATGAAATCTGCAAAATCATCCCTTTGAGGGCTGTTGATTATCACTTCATCGACAGCACTTGCAACCTTGGATATAAAATATTTTTTTAATGATACAAAACGATCGGTGTTTGATTTCATGTCGATGTTTTGAAGCACTTTTGTAAACCCGGCTATCGAAGCGACGTTTTCAGTTCCAGATCTGAATCCAGACTCCTGGCCTCCGCCCAAAATCAGAGGCGGCAGATTCAATCCCTGCCTGATGTAAACACCACCAAGCCCCTTGGGACCGTGCAGCTTATGGGCACTAAAGGTCAGCATATCCAAGTTGCATGAATTAATATCGATAACACTCTTCCCGAAACTCTGAACACAATCGGAATGAAACAAGGTTTTTTTCGAATTCTTTTTTACTAATTCACCAATTCTTTTCAAATCTTGAATAGCACCTGTTTCGTTGTTTATCATCATAATGCTTACGAGTATCGTATCTCCGTTGATCGACTCCTCAAGTTTTTTAAAATCTATTTTCCCGTATTCGTCCACATCCAGATATATAACGTCCAGTCCCTGACTTTCATAATATCTGAATACTTCCAGCACTGAAGGATGTTCGATTTTTGATGTGATTATCCTGTTGCCAATTCGTTTATTTTTCTCTACTGCGCCTCTTATCAGCATGTTGTTTCCTTCAGTTCCACCTGAAGTAAAATAGATCTCCTTGGATTTGACGGAAAGCATTTCGGCAATCTTGTTTCTGCACTCTTCCACCGCTTTTTCCGCTTCCACACCCATTCTGTGAAGTGACGAGGGGTTACCATAAAGATCTTTGTGATACATTGTCATAATATCTATAGCTTCATCATCAACACAAGTGGTGGCGCTATTGTCAAAATATATCCTGCTCATCATATGCCCCCCTTAGTTTATTATCGTAATCCTGTAGGTATCTCCATTCGAATTAAAAAATATGGAATCATTTCTGTAAAATATCTGTGAGGGATTTCCAGTAAAGATCGTACCTACCAATGTGGCCTTGTGATCAGTGTACTGCTTTATCAGTACCAGTTTTGGATACCTGTAATCAAGATCAACGGGATCTTCGACGGTTATAAAATCCTTGTCGTCATTAATGCTTTTAAACAGGTTGATATCCTTGCTTTCTATGCCGGATGAATATATGTATTCCGTGGAGGTATTGAAGGTCTTGTATTCTTCAGTTTCAATCAAACCATCCTCGTTTGTAGTTTTCTTGATGGATCTTAAAATAATATTTCCGCTGTCTGATCGGTCAACGTATTCCACTGTATTGCCGTAAACATTTCTAGTGATATTTCTATAATCACCGCTATCCAGTTCCACATATACAAAATCTACCATGGAACCGTAAGTAACATCTTCTCCGTCTGAAATCATTTCTCGTGTTTCAACGAGAGCGTACAACCTGTAGCGAGTCAGGTAGAGAGGTTTTGTTATTGAAAAGTTCTCGCTCTCATCCAACGGAAGATATTGAATGACGCCATTGGAATCCGCAATAATGGTCACATAGTCATTTTTTTCGATTAGCGTTATCAATGCCTTGCTTCCGTCGCTTGATAATATATAGTCTCTTACTATTTGATCATCAGATCGTTCATACAACTGTTTTTCACCTTTGCCCTCAATGTCCATGACATAAATCCCCTGATCATTTTCATAGGCAATTTTATTTCTGTCTTGAGACAATCGGATATTCCATGAGTCCTCAGCCAATGTCCTGGTAGTGCCTTCATTAAAATCGTATATCAAAATCTTGTTGTCTGAAGTGCACAAAAGCGTATTTGAGTCTATTGCCTCAACTATGTCTCCAACAAGCTTGCTTCTTTCAGAAATATATGATCCTTCGTCAGAAACTTCAACACTTTCGAATGCCGCCTGATAATCGACACTGGGAGTCTCAGCCTCACTTATTTCATCTTCACCTGTTTTAACGTCTTCTTTTGAGCAGGAAATGGATACAAGCAACATAAAAATGACTATTCCCACAACTGTAATTTTTCTAATCATTGATTTTCGTCCTTTACGCTGTAATCAACCTTTTCATCGGGTATATATTTTTCGGATTTTGCATCTTTAGTTCGATACCTGCTGAAAATGCTGCTAAGATTGTCAAGGACTGCAAGCAAAACTAAAAGATCATCAAAATGACCCAATCCCGGAAATACGGCTTCCGGTATAAAATCAAAAGGCAGAAAAAAATAAACTATGGCAAAAATCAATACCCCTTTGCTAAGTTTTGAAACTTCCTTGTCCTTCAGCATCCTGAATATGTATTTGATATTTGATAAATTCTTAAACACAGAGCTCACCTCTTTGACCTGATCCTTTTCTTATTTCTCTTCAAGTATCTTTTGTACTCTTTATACCCGCCCTGAAAACCGCTTCTCTTGATTGAATTGTCTATGGCATTGTTGGTCTCCAAAAACATTTTCAAAAAAACCCCTGCCACCACCAATACGAACAACACCAAGAAAGTGGTGCCTAAAATGTTTGTCATATCCTCTGACCCTAGATTTCCGAATCCAGATAAACTCTGCTTCCCACTGGCTTTTTCTGGCCCTGATATTTTCCGCTGTATGGTTTTTGGGCGTACTGATCCATTGATGCGAATACAAGTTGGCATATTCTTCTGTCACTCTGCAGTTTTATAGGCAGTCTGTTTGCGTTGTACAATTCAAGGGTTATCTCCCCTTCAAACCCCGGATCCACCCAACCGGCATTCTGGATAAAGAGTCCCATTCTTCCTATGGAGCTACGCCCCTCAACGAAGGCGGTCAAATTTCCCGGCAGCTTTATATACTCTTTTGTGGTAGCCAACAAAAATGAGTGAGGCGGTATTATCACTTCATCGCATTCAAAGGAGATATACTTTATCTCGTCAGTCATGGTCATGGCTTCTATTCTATTCTCGTCCAACTTTAAAAAGTGATTTCCCAATCTAATGTCTACCGATGCAGGTTGGATCTGCTCAGGATTTATGGGATCGATCACCAACTCTCTAGTACTCAACAATTCGATTATTTTTTTATCTGATAATATCATTTAGATCTTCCTCTCATGCCTCAATTATTTTAATGTGACAATAGTGGCTCCGTCTCCACCTTCGTTGTAACCTCCCAATCGAAAATCCTCTACATTTCTATTTCGTTTTAGAAGGTCTTGTATTGTCTTTCTAAGAACACCCGTTCCTTTCCCATGGACTATGGTCACGACTTTTAAATTTGCAAGAGTTGCATCGTCCAAATACTTCTCTACATCCATTATAACATCTTCTGAAGTCATACCTCTAACATCAATGGAAGATTTTATGGCAGCGGCTTTTTTTGCTACACTTTTCGTGCTGTAGGTCTTTTTATTTTCCTCGGGTTCTACTTTGATCAAATCACTTAAATGTACCCTGAGTTTCATTATACCGGCTTCCACCAGGGTATTTCCATCCTTATCGGGTTTTGAGACGACTATTGCCTTTTGATTCATGCTTTTTATAAGAACGTCATCCCCGGGTTTGAGATTTTTAAGTTGTTTGGCAACAGATTTTTTTCCGATGGCCTTTGATTCAAACTGCGAATATATATCGTCTTCTTTTTCTTTCAGATTTTTTCTTAAATGTTCAAGTTCCTTGAATGAATCCTTGATATTTTTCGATTTAATGCTCTGCATTTCCTTGATGATGGAACTTGCTGCCTCTTTGGCTTCAGTAATTATTTCCAATGCCTCTTCACGAGCTTTGTCTTTGATTTTTTGTTTATTTTCTTCTAATTTTCTTTTCTCTATTTCAAGATACTCCGTTAAACTTGAATTTTCCTTCTTGATCTTTTCAATGTCTTCAAGCTCTCTTGCCGCTTTTTTTTGATTTTCTTGTATGTCTTTGATCACATCTTCAAATTTAAGGGTATCTTCCGTCAAATACATGTTTGCATTTTCAATTATGTTTTTGTTCAACCCCAATCTTGCAGATATCTCAAAGGCGTTGCTCTTTCCAGGAATGCCTATTGTCAATCTGTAAGTAGGGCTCAAAGTGTTTACGTCAAATTCAACACTGGCATTTTCCATTCCTGCGGTGCTCAAAGCGTATTGCTTCAACTCACTGTAATGGGTAGTCACCATGCAGTAGGATCCCTTATTATAGAGAAAATCCAATATGGACATGGCAAGTGCCGCACCCTCTACCGGATCGGTCCCTGCGCCAAGTTCATCAAAAAGGACCAGACTGTTTTCATCCGCCTCCTCTACGATCTTGACGATATTTGACATGTGCGATGAAAACGTGCTTAGACTTTGCTCAATACTTTGCTCGTCGCCTATATCGGCATAGACACTCTTGAAAACACAAATTTCACTATCTTCCTTTACAGGAATGAACATCCCCGTTTGGTACATGAGACTCAATAAACCGGTAGTCTTTAAAGCAACTGTCTTGCCACCGGTATTCGGCCCGGTAACGATAAGCACGGAATAGTCCTTGCCTATCCTTATGTCAGATGCCACCACCTGGTCCTTTGGTATGAGAGGGTGTCTGCATTGTTTCAGATCCAGGACCTTATTCTGGCTTGATCTGGGTCTGCTACCGTTGATTTCCAAGGCATATCGGCTCTTTGCAAACACCACGTCAAGGTGCACCATTATATCATAGTTGAATTTTAAAGAAATTTCATTATCCCCAACCAGAATTGTAAGCTCTAAGAGTATTTTTTCTATCTCCCTGGATTCTTCCATTCGCAGGGTTCGTATGTTGTTGTTTAGCTCTACAATAGCCATTGGTTCTATGAATAATGTGGCACCGCTTGATGATTGGTCGTGAACTATCCCGGGAACACTGCCTCTGGATTCCTGTTTTACAGGAATAACGTATCTGTCCTGTCTTATAGTAATGATATTGTCCTGTAGATGTTTTTGATAAGCCGATGATGAAATCATGCTGTTAAGCTTTTCTCTGATTTGAGCATTTTTCCTATTTATCTCTCTTCTTATACGAAATAGTTCCGGAGAAGCGCTGTCGCTTATTTCATCTTCTGATAAAATCGCATTTTCGATACTCTTTCTGAGTTGCACAAGCGGATCCAAAGAATCAAACAATTCATGGATCGCAGGAACTATTATTTCTGAATTCTCCAATTTTTCAAAGTACTTGATCAAATCCCAAATGATTTTCAAAAAATCTCTTACCGCAAGAAACTCGCTTAAAGTAAGGATCGAGTTTATTGAAGCTCTCTTTATACTGTTTCTTATATCTTTGAAAGGAGCCATGGGAATATTGCCGTTCTTGAAAAGAACAATGGTGCCCTGGTCTGTCTCATCCAACATCTTATTTATTTCGTATTCGTCTGCGGAGGGGACCAAACTCATTATCTCGTCCTTTGCAGTCTGTGACTGGGCAAAAGACGATAGGATATTTAAAATTTTATCGTACTCCAAAACCTTTAAAGCTCTTTTGTTCATTCTACAATACACCTCGCCTAAAATGACCCTTTGTAAAGCCGTCTCTATGTCTTTCTATATAATCATCGTAATTACTCCGCAATACGTCAATTGCATATTTGTAGAGTTGTATTAGTTCTTCCGGTTTTTCGTTTTCCCACAAATTATCGATCCTCAGTTTTTTTAACATGGCAAGATTCTTGATTTCATCTAAGAGACAAAGTTCTTTAGAATTAAAAATGTGAGTTCTTCCAAAACCATCTTTCTTCACGGGAAATTTAAATCCCATCCCATCCTCCAGATAGAATCTCTTGCCCGCAGATACGCTCTCTTCCAAATCATACTGAAGGATCATCAAATCTTTTCTGCCATGAACCACAAGACTCACATCCAAATCAGGATCGGACTCCAGTTCGCATATCTCATCGAAATTCAGTTCCGGTGACAAGTATACGTTGCCGATTCCAAGTTCTTTAAATGCCGCCATTGAATAACTGTTGAAGATATTAAGATTATCGTCCCCATCCAAGGGTTTTCCTGTATTTTGAAGAAGTCTTATAGCTTCAAAGGAGCCTGCAAGAAATCCGTCAAAATCAAGTTTCATAATGTTATCAAGATTTCTCTTGATATTTTCAGATTCACTTTTTCTGATCACTCTGGAAAATGAGAACAGGATCGATTTTCCAACATCCTTCGCCATCGCGGACGCTCTCTTGAAAACCTCAACATTTAATGGTTCATCCCAACCAAAAACAATTTCATCCGCTTTTGTTTTTGCGACTCTTTTCATATTTTCCAAATCAGTAACTCTCACAGACAATATACGGTCCTTTACAATCTTTCTTTTTAAACTTTCCTGCTTATGCGGCAAAACAGGGGCGATTTCGATTTTTGGTCTTTGGTACTGTCTGAGAACGGCTGATTCCAGTTCAGCTACAGCTTTTCTTCTAAGTTCATTCAAGGAGCTTACAGCCATAAAAATATTTTCATCAACCTGTATTTCCAGTTCAGATACCTCAAAAAAAGTATCTTTCATCTTGATAAGTTGTTCTTTGATCCTTTCAGCAGTCAAAGGAGCTTTCCTGGCAATTTGCACAGGTTCCTCCCCTTGAATTTTAATATCGATGTTGTTAAAGATCATTTCAATTTCAGGCTTATCTCCTACATGAAAACAAGCTTTCATTTTCACATGATTCTTTTGCGCCTTAGCCAAGTTCATGTCATCGGAAATTTTTTGTCTGGTTCTGACGTCATGGGTTTTATATATAACATCACCTTCAAACACGGGTTTTCTCAAATTTATATACGAATAGTCCCCTTTAGAAATCTTACCTGCAGGTTTAAAATTTTTATCAAACAGGCTTGATAGAGTCTCGCCGAAGTTTTCACCTTTGCTTTTTATGAAAACCCCGTCTCCTTGCGAAAGGTCAACAAGGCTCTTGAATCCATAATTGTAACCATTCACTTTATTGATAATTCCAGCTTTTATAAATTTTTCGTCTGTTTTTGATCCTTCGATCAATTTTTCACTTTCAGGGCTTTCATTTAAGAGGTAACCTGTGGTATACTTTCTGTTAAATACATCATTAACGTCATAGTTTATGCTTTTGGGTGTAACTTCACCAGATTCATGTACTGCTTGCCTGTAAGCTTTGACCACTGTATGCACATAGTCCGGATTTTTCAGCCTTCCCTCAATCTTTATTGAATCGATACCTGTATCGATTATCCTGTCGATTATTTCAAGTGTGTTGAGATCCATGGGACTTATAAGCCTTCCCTTTGCCAGTTCCTTCCCCTGTAAGTTTAATAATTTATATTCTTTTCTGCAAGGTTGAGCGCATCTTCCCCTGTTGCCGCTTCTGTTGCCAATCATACTGCTCATGTAGCACTGACCCGAGTATGAGATACAAATCGCCCCATGGGAAAATATCTTTATTTCTGCTTTTGAGTTTTCCTTTATGTATTTTATTTCTTCCAGAGTCAACTCTCTTGCCAGTACTATTCTGAAAAAACCCATTTCTTCAAGCAACTTGACCCCTTCAAGTTCGTGAATGAACATTTGAGTACTGCTGTGGATCTTGAAATCCGGATAATTCTTTTTCAAAAGTTTGAAAAGGCCTAAATCTTGAACTATCAAGCCATCAACATTTTCGTTGTATAAGAATCCCGCCAGATCAATTGCTCCTTTTATTTCATTGTCTTTAAGGGCGATGTTTATTGCCACATACAACTTTACACCAAACATATGGCACAATTTTACGCTTTCGCGTATTTCATTTTCATCAAAGTTTTGCCCTCTCTGCCTGGCATTGAACTCTTTAGCTCCAATGTAAACTCCATCTGCACCAGCATATACCGCGGCTTTCAATGCGTCTAAAGTTCCGGCTGGAGCCAAAATTTCAGGTTTCTTCATCTCTTCACCAATTTCCTTGTAATCAACAATATCAAAGTCAGAGCAACTAATGCCATGACCAAATATGCAATCATGTTTTTATTTTCAATCCTTTCATCAACCGAAAGCATTGTTTCTCCTATTATTTCGCCTCCTGAATAAACAAGGAGTTTGCCTACTGTTTCTCCAGGAAATATGTCCTCTTCCAGGTCGTAAGTGTTTTCACCTTTGTATTTTAAACTGGATGATGTGATCTTTATTTCGTATTTGATTCCATCAATTTCGTCTCTATTTGATAAAAACTTGAATCCAGCGCCATTTATCAGCGAAACATCCATTTCTTTCGTCCCAAATCCTAAATCTATTGTTATTTCGCCAACCAGGTCGCCTTTCTTAGGAGTTTCCATCATGATCATGTTTTCAAAAACCATATCGATCATAGAATTTCCTTGAGGATAGATATTTTCTAAATCACTCTTAAGGATCACTCCAATCAAAGATATGCCGTCTCTTTCCGCTGAAAAAACCACGCATCTACCGGCTTCATTAGTATTTCCGGTCTTCATTCCATTCACATATGGGTTGTAATCTGGATTTGAACCTGTACGGCGTAAAAACCAGATATCATCCAAAGTTTCATGCAGAAATACGTTGGTGGAATAAAAGACCAGCTCCTGATCGATTCCGTGATAGACTGGTTTAGACACAAGATCATTCAAAAACGTGTCCTTCTGGATGTAAAGTGCCAATTTCAGCATATCCTCTGCCGTTGTGTAATGGGATTCGTCATGAAGACCGTGGGGATTTGTAAAATTTGAATCGATCATGCCAAGTTCCATGGCTTTTTCATTCATCAAGTTTGAGAAAACTTCTAAGGCTTTGGCAATATCCATGTTGGGATCATCAACACTTTTTCTCGCAGTCAAAACAGCAACCGTGTTTGCAGCATCATTGCCTGAAGGCAGCAGCATGGCTGCCATCAAATCGGCAAAGATCATTTCCCTTCCTTCTTTTAAGCCTGCTCTGCTGCTGTCTGATGAAATCATGTGGATTTCAGGTCCAGGAACAATTTTTTCGTCCAATTCCATGTAGTCCATGGCGACCGCAGCCGTCATCAATTTTGTCAGGCTTGCCGGATATCTGCGTTCATTTTCAGTTATGCCGTAGAGTATCTGACCGGTGTTTTTTTCATATAACAATACCGAGGTATCTCCTTGCGTCTGATAGTCAAATATTGCTTCCGCCTTTGCAGGATCGGATAACAACAATAAAACAAAAAGAACCGTCCCTATTGTTTTTATAAGTGTTTTCATTTGAATATATTGATTACGGTTCCGAACAACTTCTCTTCTTTTCTTATCTTGTTTTCATCCCCTAAAACACATATGTAATTTTGTTCCATAGCAGCTTTTATCTGCATGGCCGCATCTTTCAGGGCTGTCAGATCGCAATCGAGTATTTCCGTTCTTTCCTTTTGAAGCATATCGTCATCAACATTTCTAAAATAATTTCCTGTGGATACCAGTCCCTTCATGGACGGAGTCATTGGTGTGTCCAAACCGCTGATTGTACCGATTATGTACTTGTCCAATTCAGTTCTGCTTATTTCGAGGCCATTTAAATATTCATGCGCCTTATCAAACGTTTCAAGGGTCGGTGTAAGATTGGGATCCCTGTAAGATCCCATGAAAATGGCACCGCTTCTTCCGGCAGAGAAGAACGCTCCGTAGGCTCCGCCTTGTACTCTGACTTTGTTCCACAGGTAGTCGGTACTCAAAATCGTCTTTGCCACCTGCATTGAAGCTTTGTAATCAAAACCTAAAAGCTTGGTGTTGTATGCCTTTCCAACGTAAAGTACTTTGCCGGGGGTTGCTATCCCTTCGTTTAGAGCTCCTTTTTCAAAAGTCAAATCCGCCTTTTCTTTTAGATCATCAGACAGTTTTTCATACATGGTTTTAATTCTTCCCATAGTTTTGTCAAAACCCTCGTTGCTGGCGGTAATGCTGACATGAAGCCCGTTGGAATCAAAAATTCGATTTGATATTTGGGAAAGTTTTTCAAATATCTCTTCCCAGTCAGAGTCAAACCGCTCGTTCAAGTCACATAAAAATCTGTAATAATCCAATCCTGCTATAGCCTCGACGTACTTGGAAGTATCGCTTAAATAGGACATGACCCTTCCAGAGACTATCTTATGTCCTACAGTCATAAAGTCCATTTCCACTTTTGATTTCTGGCTCTGAAGAACTTCCTTCAGCCTTTGTTTTTCATCGAACCTTGATTTGAATATTATTTCTTCAATAATGTTGAAAAGTTCATCCGTCTTTTCTTCCAACACTCTTGATTTGACGCTGAATTTAGGACTGAATACATCATTTTTCAATGTATCTGCAAAAATTTCCACGTCAAAATCCACACCGCCCGTGTGTATTTCTATGGCGTTGTTTAACTTCACATAATCATATTTTTCGGTGCCGGCCTCTCCCAGATACAAGGATAGCAGGGAAAGATACCCCAAATCTTCTTTTTCAATATGGTCTACATCAAAATACAAATTTATGTAGTTGATGCCATTTGTATTAATGTCGTGATAAATAATTTCAGAATTTTTGTAAGAACTGATTTCAATTGGAATAGGTTCGTATTCCTTTTTTATTTCAGACACCGGTAATACAGGTATCTTTTTGATATCTTCTTCCCTGTCAGGACTGTTTTGAACGTCAATAAGCCAAAGGGTCTTTTCAACCAGCATTTCCACTTCTTCGTCAGTAAGGCTTTTTTTGTAGGATGCAAGAAATTCCCTGGTCTCCCTGTCGTTTGCTGAAGCCAATCCCTTTTCGGGTTTTAATACGACAAGGCTTACATGGTTGTTGTTCAGCATATATTTCTCTATAAGTTGCTCAAAATATCCTTCGCTTGATTTAGCTTTGATGTTATCTATATAATTTTGATACTGCAGATGTATTGCAGGATCTTCGTCATGAAGCCAGCTTTCCATGATTTCTATTCCATATATCAGTCCTTTGGGATAAGACCCGTGGTCGGACTCTCGCAATTTAAATTCTGTGTAGTTTATAGCACCTTCGACCATGTCCTTGTCCAAACCATTTTCTACCAAGTCTCTCAATGTCTTATCTAAAATCGTTTTGAATTTTTTTATCTTGTCTTCATCTGAATTTTTAACTATGACGCTGAATACGGGCTGCAGGATGCTGCCGTCATAATGTCCTTCCACGTCCTGTCCTATTTCGGCTTCAAGCAAAGCCTTGTTTACAGGAGAGGATTGTGCATCTGTTAAAATATGCGTAAGAATATCCAGTGCCAAATGAAGTTCTCCGTCTGTGCATCTGTGAGTAACGTAATTCATTGAAAGAAATGTTTTACTGCTCTCATCTTCGCTTTCTCCGATCGGGTACGTATAAATGGTCTCCATTGGTTCGTCGAAGGCTTTCTGAACCGGTATACTCGAATCTATCTCCATTTTTTCAAAGTTAGACAAGTATTCTTCATCGATGTACTTCAGATGTTCAAGAACTTCACCGTCACCATACAGATAAATGTAACTGTTGGACGGATGGTAATATTTTTTGTGAAAATCAAGGAAGTCCTCGTATCTCAAATTGGGTATCTCGGCAGGATCACCACCGGATTCATTGCCATACGGTGTATCAGGGAATACAGTTTCTTGAATTTTTCTTCCCAGTACATCCTCGGGATTTGAAAAAGCGCCTTTCATCTCGTTGTAGACTACACCGTTATACGTTATGTCGTCATCTTTGTCTTCCAAATGATAATGCCATCCTTCCTGAAGGAAGATTTCCTTGTGATCATATATCCTTGGAAAGAAAACAGCATCAAGATAAACATCCATCAAATTCATAAAGTCTTTACTATTTGTGCTGGCAACGGGATACATGGTCTTGTCAGGAAACGTCATGGCATTCAAAAATGTATTTAAAGATCCTTTTATCAGTTCTACAAAGGGTTCCTTCACAGGATACTTTCTTGACCCGCATAGCACTGAATGCTCGAGTATGTGGGGCAATCCTGTGGAATCATCAGGCGGGGTCCTGAAAGTTATGGAAAAGACCTTGTTATCGTCATCGTTTACTAGATAATACAGTCTGGCCCCGGTTTTCTCATGTTCAAAAAGCAATCCCGTTGAATCATTTTCCTTGATGTATTTTGAATCTACCAATTTGAATCCGCTGTATACCTGGTTTATATTTAAATTCATGATTTCATTCCTTTACTTTAATTTGGTTTGTTCCAAATATTCTTTTATTTTTTTTTCGTAACCTAGATCTGTGGGATAGTAGTATCGTACGTCTTCCATTCCAATGGGCATATAATTTTGTTCAATATAATGATTTTCGTATTCATGTGGGTAATTGTAACCTTTTCCGTGCCCCAAATCTTTAGCTCCCTTGTAGTGCGAATCTTTAAGGTGATTTGGCACATCTCCAGTCCGCTTGTTTTGAATATCGGACAAAGCTCTGTTAATAGCCATGTACGACGCGTTGCTCTTGGGCGCTCCTGCCAGATATGTCACTGCTTGTGAAAGATTGATCCTTGCCTCCGGCATGCCGATTATCTCAAGTGCCCTGAAAGCGCTAACTGCAATATTTAATGCATTGGGATCTGCATTTCCTATATCTTCTGATGCAGAGATAATGATTCGCCTGGCAATAAATTTGGGATCTTCGCCGGCCCAGAGCATCTTTGCCATCCAGTACAATGCTGCATCCGGATCAGATCCTCGAATGCTTTTAATAAATGCCGAAGCGTTGTCGTAATGATTGTCTCCATCCTTGTCGTATTGAATGGCTCTTTTTTGAATGCACTCCTGAGCGGTTTCCAAATCGATGTGAACAATGCCGTCATTACTCTCTTCAGTGGTAAGCACTGCAAGCTCCAAGGCATTTAATGCATTTCTGGCATCTCCGTTGGAGACTTGGGAAAAGTGATCCAATGCTTTTTCATCTATCACTGCTTTGTAGCCTCCAAGCCCTTTGGTTTCATCTGCAAGGGCTCTTTTCAATATCATCTTGACAGCCTCGTTTTCCAGCCTGTTAAGCTTGAAAATCCTTGATCTCGATACCAAGGGGGCATTCACTTCAAAATACGGATTTTCAGTAGTTGCGCCCACCAGCACGATACTGCCTTCTTCAACAGACGGTAAAAGAGCATCCTGTTGCGACTTGTTGAATCTGTGGATCTCATCAATAAACAAGATCGTTTTAATACCGTACATCCCGAGATCTTCCTTTGCCTTTTCAACAACGGATCGGATATCCTTGACTCCCGATGTAACGGCGTTCAATTGAACAAAATTAGATTTTGTCGAATTGGCTATTATACGAGCCAAAGTGGTCTTTCCTGTACCAGGTGGACCGTAAAGTATTATAGAAGTCACCCGATCTGCTTTTATCATTCTATAAAGCAATTTGTTTTTATCGACAATATGCTCCTGACCATAAAAATCCTCAAGAGTTTCCGGACGCATCCTGCTGGCCAAAGGGCCGCTGGATTTTAAATTGTCGTTTAAATTTTGTGTGAAAAAATCCTGTTGCATGGGATTTTCCCCCTTAAATTGTTTTTATTACCTTTGAGGTTTTTTCAATCGTTGTCTTCACATCTTCTGTGGTGATGTAGTAGTGCAGTACAAACCGCAATCTTGTAGGACTTATGGGACTAACTAAAATGCCTTCATGTTTCAGTCCTTCCTTAAGATCATTGACATTTATGTTCTCATCCGTAATATCACACATAACTATGTTTGTCATAACTGTATCCATGTTTACATCCAGGCCGTTTATATCTTTAAGCCCTTTTGCAAGGGACAAGGCATTATCGTGGTCTTCTTGCAACCTATTGGTCATTTCCGTCAAAGCGACTATACCGGCTGCCGCCAGTACACCTCCCTGCCGAATTCCTCCCCCAAGCATCTTTCTGACTCTTCTTGATCTTTCGATAAAATCCGCATCTCCTGCCAATAGAGATCCTACAGGTGCGCACAACCCTTTCGAAAGACAGAACATAACTGAATCACTATGCATTGTCAATTCCGATACCTGTACCCCAAGATAAGTGGATGCATTGAAGATCCTTGCTCCGTCCAAGTGAACTTTTATATTTTGCGTTCTAGCGAATTCGTATATCTCTTCCATGTTTTCTTTGGATGAAACGGTACCACCGCATTTATTATGGGTATTTTCCATGCAAATAAGTGATGTGACTGGAAAATGTATATCTTCAGCCCTTACGGCGTCCTTAATATCCTGTAACCTCATGGTTCCCATATCAGAAGTTATCTGCTTGCTTTGCACGCCACTTATGGCGCTTATGCCCCCAACCTCATATGTGTGTATGTGACAATTTTCTTCAAGAATCACTTCATCGCCGTGATGAGTGTGCACTTTGACTGCTATCTGATTACCCATGGTACCACTGGGAACAAAAAGAGCTTTTTCCTTGCCGGTCATTTGTGCTCCGAGTTCCTCCAATTTTTTGATCGTCGGATCTTCACGATAAACATCGTCCCCAACTTCTGCTTCGTACATAGCTTTTCTCATGACCTCGGTCGGTTTCGTTATCGTATCACTTCGATAATCCATCACTTTCATAGTATTCCCCTTTTCTTTTATGTTGATTCAAATAATTTTCTATGATTTTAATCTCTTCCATCGAAATATCGAAAATTTTGTAAACAAACTTATTCAGATCATCGATATGGGCATCTCTTTTAAATATATCAGTTTCATTTTGGATAATATCGTGAAGTTCTTCGAGCTTTAAAGCCACTCTATTTTCAAGACAGGGCAGTTTTAGTTTTCCGACAGTATTAGGATAATACTCGTAAAGCTCATTGCCCAACTTCTTCCCAAATGATTTGAAGTAAAATTCATAAAGATTTGAATTCAGCAAAGCAACTATGGTTTTATAGCCGTAATTCAACATCAAATTTTTTTTGATTGTAAAACCGTAAATGTCTGCACTGAAATACCTTTTTCCCACATCCAGTGCAAATCGGTTCTCTTTAGATTTATAAGGAAACACTATCTTATTCTGATCAAAATTCGCGGGTTCACGTCCCCATTGGAGGTGAAACCATTTGCGTATGCCGGATTTGCATTCCCTTCTTTTGGATAACCTCTCTTTGTACGCTTCAAGTCGTTCTTCAAGTATGTCCCATCCGTTTATTTCATCTACAAGATCGGTATACAAAACATTTTTTGTACTGTGTTGTATGCTAAATTTAGTTATGTGACTGTTCTTTATCCATGGTTTTGCAATCTCGTCTGGAAATGATGGTGCGAGTCTCGAGTCAATTACAAAAGCATTGTCCAAACCGGTTATTACCCCTTGATAACTTTCCCAGACAGATTCGAGGTCGATCATGGATTTTTTGTGCATCTTATTGAAAATCCCTTCAAAATCTGGGTTGTTTATTTTCCATGAACCCATTTCATTTGGATCAAAAATCAGTTCACACTTTTCAAATCGATCAGCATCATTTAACTGGTTCAAACCCGGCAGTTTATCTCCCTTGCTTATTTTACCGGAAAGTCTGTATATAAGGGCCTTTGTTCGTTCATTCTCATAATCGGTCTTTGTCAAAAAAGTGATGGAAGGATCCACTTTGGCTCCCGGTATTATTCTGCAACCGTAATAGTCGATTATTTGATCTATCCTTGAATTTGCGGCAATATACCTGCGAATACCCCTGGCATTATGAGCTTCCATGAAGTATCGAGAAGTTACAAAGGTCAGTTTCCCACATGTTTGCAGGCTTTCCAAGGCTCTTTTCATAAAACAGTATGAGATGTCGCCCTTGTCGTAGAAAACATCGGAATAAGGATCTTTGAGTCTCACGAAGTACTCTCTATCCAATTGTTTGTGACCTATGTAGGGTGGATTTCCCACAATGATATCAAATTTCAGGTCATCATCGCTGTCATAAAATAAAAAATCCTGTTTTATGATATTTTTAGGTTTGTGAAACTTCTTATATTTCAAGCTTAAAACCAGTGAGCTAATTAAAATACCTTTGATATCAGTGTCGAAACCGTACAAGACATCTTGAAGTATAGCTATGTGATATTTGTCTGTCCCCTTGCCATCTTTGCAGATTTGATCCATGTATTTGTCATACATTTTAGAGAGAAAAAAACCTGAACCACATGCAGGATCCAGTATTTTATTACCGATCAAAGAATTTGATGCGTGATAATCCCCGATCAGGTCTACAATTTTTTCCGGGGTATAATACATGCCCTTTTTCTTTTTATCGGAAATTTTCGAAAAGTATTCATAAACCATTCCTAAAAAAATGGAATCGATGTTTTTTAATGACATGCCATTTATAATGTATTCTTTAACAAGACTCCTATCCTGCGATGACAAATGATGATCAGGCTCCGAATAGATCGATATTTCTCCCGGTGCCCATAACCCGAGTATGTTGTCAAACTTGAAAGAATCGAATATTCTATCGTCAATTTTGGCAGTTATGTAGTTTTTGTCCCTGAGAAGTTTTAAAAAAACTGCCTTTACCATTAGCATTTGATCTTCAGGGGAGTTGAGAGCTTTGTGATATTTTTTCAATTCTTTTAAATATGTCGTGTGATTCAAATCTTCACCTCGATTAAGTTCTGACATATTATTATATCATTATATCAAATTCAATAAAAGAACCAACCTGGCTTTTAAACGCAAAGGGTTTATTTACGGTTCATAAAATCTCTCATCTGGAGGTTTGTCCTAAGGATCTGCTCAGTTACTCAGATCCTCCGCTTCAGTTAAATATGACGGCACGGAACCGGTCCGCAAAATAAAAACCCGGAATGAACCTGATCATCCCGGGCAAACATCAATCTCTATATGCTGGATACTGAGTACAAAGGCCTGCAACCTGTTTTCTTGCCGACTCTGCATCCTTGTTTATTAAACAATCGTAAATTGCCTGAGCAATAGTTTCCATATGCTCTTCCTTCATTCCTCTTGCTGTAACCACAGGAGTTCCGATCCTGATGCCACTGGTTACAAAAGGGCTTTCCGGATCAAATGGTATCGCATTCTTATTTACAGTTATATTTACTTCATCCAAAGCCTTTTCTGCAAATTTCCCTGTCAATCCGAAATTTCTCAAGTCCAAAAGCATCAAATGATTATCCGTTCCATTGGATAAAAGTTTGAAACCTTTATCCATCAAAGCCTTGCCAAGCGCTTTTGCATTTAAAGCGACCTGTTTTTGGTACTCTGTAAATTCTGGACTTAAAGCCTCTTTCAATGCTACTGCTTTTGCTGCAATTATATGCATTAGGGGCCCACCCTGGCTTCCTGGGAATATGGCTTTGTCGATAGCCTTTCCAAGCTCTTTCCTGCAAAGGATGGCACCACCTCGTGGTCCTCTCAAAGTTTTGTGTGTGGTTGTAGTAACTATATCAGCGTGAGGTATCGGACTTGGATGTACACCTGCTGCAACTAACCCGGCAATATGCGCCATATCAACCATAAAAAGCGCTCCAACGTCTTTTGCTATTTTTGAAATTCTTTCAAAGTCGATAGTTCTAGGATAAGCGCTTGCACCTGCAACTATCAATTTAGGATTATTTTCCTTCGCCAATTTTTCCAATTGATCATAGTCCAGCAATTCTGTGTCCTTATTGATCCCGTATGAAATAAAATTGTAGTATTTTCCGGACATGCTGACAGGACTACCGTGACTCAAATGTCCTCCATGTGCCAGATCCATGCCTAGCACCGTATCTCCCGGTTCCAGAAAAGCAAAGTAAACAGCCATGTTGGCTTGTACCCCCGAATGTGGTTGAACATTTGAATACTCGGCGCCGAAGAGTTTTTCAATTCGCTCTTTGGCTATTGTTTCCACCACGTCTACATGTTCACATCCTCCGTAGTATCTCTTCCCTGGATATCCTTCCGCATATTTATTCGTAAGGTGGCTACCCATGACTTCGATTACCTCTTTGCTTACCAAATTTTCGGAAGCTATAAGTTCAAGGTTGTTTTCTTGTCTTTGAAGCTCTTTTTCCATTGCATTATAAATTTCCGGATCGTAATCCTTGATTATTGAAAAACTCAAATTAACTCCTCCTCGTCTATGATTATTGATCAGACTTTTTTTCTGCTATCTTTTGTAAACTCAGGGCTATGCTTCTGACGTAAGTATCGAACTTGTCAACGCGTTCTTTTAGATACAGCAGAAAAAAAACTCCCGATATCAACAAGATAAAAGTCATAACAGGATTAAGCAGTGTGGTTATACCCGATAATCTGGTAATAAAGCTGTCCATACGGCACCTCCCTTAAAATCTTAGTGTATTATCTCATATTTAGCGCTAAAAATGAAGAGCAATCTGAACGTTTTTTATTTTTTTTTATCTAATGTACGTATTTTACGGACATATCAAATCTTTCACAACTTCTCCGGCAATGATCAAACCTGCTACTGAAGGGACAAATGAGATACTTCCCGGTGTTTGTTTTTTTGGTCTTATTACCGATTGAACTTTGTCCGTCTCGTGGTGCGAATACTTGCATTCAACCATCTCTTCCAGTGGTTTTAAAGGAACTTCCTTTGAGTAAACTACTTTTAAATCTTTTATGCCTCTGTTTTTCAGTTCTCTTCTCATAACCTTAGCCAATGGACACACCGACGTTTTATAAATATCGGCAACTTCGAATTTTGTGGGATCCAATTTGTTTCCAGCTCCCATGGAACTTATGATGGGGATATCCAATTTTTTGGATGTTTCCACCAGGCTTATTTTACCTGAAACAGTATCTATTGCATCGATTACGTAGTCCCAGGGTTCATTTAAAATCTCGTTTGCATTTTCTGATGTATAAAACTTTTGAATTATTTTTATATGAGCGCGAGGGTTTATTTCAAGCATTCGATCCCGCATTACTTCAACCTTTGCTTTACCGATCGTCTTAGTGGTCGCATGGATCTGTCTGTTGATGTTTGTATCGCAAACGTAATCCGCATCTACAAGCAAAAAGTTTTCTATTCCTGCTCTGATCAGGCCCTCTGCTGTAAAACTGCCCACTCCCCCTATTCCAAAAATTGCGATTTTAGAATTTCTCAGTTTTTCAAGGGCTTCCTCACCGATCAGCATTTGAGTTCTATTGAATTCATTAAACATGGCTTCTCCTTATTGCTTTTTTACTTTTAAAACATATTTTTCATAGGTATTTGATATATCCGTCTTAATCTGGTCGATAAGTTCATCAAGAGTATCAAATTTTTTCTCTTTTCGAATTTTTTTGTTGAAAATCAGTTCAACCGTTTCACCGTAGATATCTGTTCCAAAGTTGTAAATGTAGGTTTCTATGCTGAATGGATGATTTTCAAATGTAGGATTATACCCAACATTTGTCAATCCATGGTATTTCTCACCATCTACGATAATGGTGGTATAATATACTCCGGCATCAGGCAAAATATGATTTTCTGCGATTTTTATATTTGCTGTAGGTATATCAAACTGTCTTCCCAAACCTTTTCCACGTATTACCTTTCCGAAAACGGAAAATTTACGCCCCAGATATTTTTCTATCTGGTCGACTTTTCCATTGACGATAAGATTTCTGATAAGCGTGGAACTCACAATTTGCCCGTCCTTGATCGTAACTGGTTTGACAACGCTTACGCAATAATCGTACTTATTTTTCAAATGCTCCAAAATCTCAGGATTTCCTGACCCTTTTTTGCCGAAATTATAGTTGAAACCAACCACGATACCTTTTGCATTTAGTTTTTCATGGAGAATCTTTTCTATAAATTCTTCAGGTTCCATTCCCATGATTTCTTCCGTAAAATCGATAAAAACCAGCATATCGATATCAAATTGCTCCAATATCCGGATTTTTTCTTCATTTGAGGTTATCAATTTAGGGGCATATTTTGGAAAGACTCTGGTCAAGGGATGTTGTTTAAAGGTCACTACACAACTTTTCAAATTCTTTTCCTTTGATATTTTGAGCATTCCATCGATCAATGCCTTATGTCCGAGGTGTACTCCATCGAAAAATCCTAAGGCTACAGCTGTAGGCTCCTGCTCCTCCAAATATTTCCAATCATATATCTCCATTGTCATATCTCCTCATTGAATATGCATTTTGGTTTGATTTTTTTCTGTCCGTCTTCCGTAAACACTTCTCCCATACCATAAAAACGACTTTCACAGTAAAGTCTCACTAATTCTCCATCTTTAAGTCCTGATACGGACGTTTTTAAATTTCTGCCATACAACACATTTCCATTTTTCAAATATTTTTCAGAATGCTCGTGTATATCAATCCGCTCAAAATTCATTACGGGAAAATCCATGGGTATTATTTTAACAGATATTTCGTGTATATCCATGTTTTTAAAATCTTCCAATGCAATGGATTCTTCCAGTTGAAAATATCCGCTTTTCGTTCTGATCAAGGAGATCATATGCGCTCCACAATCGAGTTTTTCACCTATATCGCTTATCAATGAACGTATGTAAGTTCCCTTGCTACAATTGACCAAAATCTTTACCAAAGGCAACCTTATTCCCATAACATCTATTTTATTGATCGTAACTTTTCTAGGCTCTATATCCACATGTTTGCCTTCCCTGGCATATTCATAAAGCTTTTTACCTTTAACTTTCAATGCCGAATAAACGGGAGGTTTTTGAATAATTTCACCTGAAAAGGATTTTACCACCGCATTTATTTCGCTTTCTGTTGAATTGACTTCTTTTACGTATTGAATATTTCCGGATGCGTCGAAGGTATCTGTAGCTTCTCCGAGTTTTAACTCAGCAATGTATTCCTTGTCTTTTTCAAGCATGTAAGAGGAAAGCCTGGTGGCCTGCCCGATGCAAATTGGCAGAACGCCTTCAGCCATGGGGTCCAGAGTACCTGTGTGTCCCACTCTTTTAGTATTCAATTTTCTTCTAACAGCACTAACCACATCGTGGGAAGTAATACCCGGTGGCTTGTATATATTTAAAATTCCGTTCATATCATACCTCATAATGTCAATTGGTTTTCCAGTCTGTTTAATAAATCATCAAACTTGATATCTCTTACGGTACAACCTGCAGCCTTGCTGTGGCCACCGCCATTAAAGTGTATTGCTACCTTGCTTACGTCAAAATCTGTATTGCTTCTTAATGAAATTTTAAAGGTATCAGGAGAAGTCTCTTTTACAAGCACTGCTACTTCTACTCCTATGATATCCCTGGCATAGTTTATTATTCCCTCCATGTCGGTATCATCGGAAAATTTCTTCAAATCTTCCAAAGTCAAATGTATCAACGCTACTTTGTCGTTTTTGATAAGACTTATTTTCCCTAGGGCATGTCCAATTATTTGAACTTTTTCAAAAGAGATCTCATCAAACAATTTTCTGTTTATTTCCCAATATTTATTGGAATACTTATACAATTTGCCTGCAATTTCGTGAGTTCTGTAAGTTACGTTGCTATATTTGAAATTTCCCGTATCGGAAACAATAGCCGTGTAGATGGCCAAAGCCATTTCTTCATCAAATTCTATGTCCATCTCTTCTATCAATGCAAATATGATTTCTCCGGTAGCGCTTGCATTTACATCCAAATAATTTAAATCGCCATAACCGTTATTGCTGACATGGTGATCCATATTGATTTTGATTTTACATTTTTCCAAAAGTTTCGCATCGTATAAATGGTCTTGATCTGAGGAATCTAAAAAAAAGCCCACAGGAAATTTCTTATCCATATATGAGCCATTCACTTCGTTAAGTTCATTTAAAAAGGAAAACTTTCCGCCACCTGGTTTTTCAAAGGCATAAAATACTTCTTTTCCGATTTTTTTCAAAGCAAGCCCCAAGGCGATGCTTGATCCCAAAGCATCGCCGTCCGGTGACTTGTGTGTACTTATCAAAAAAGATCGGTTGTTGTTTACAGTTTGGATTATCTTATTCATCCCCATGACCTTCACCCTCTTTTTTCTTGATATCCCTAAGAATTTCGTCTATATGAGCTCCGTATTCCATAGAATCATCAAGCAAAAAAATCAATTCGGGAGTATAGTGGGTCTTGAGTACCTTGCCGACACTTTTTCTTAAAAATCCTGAGGCTTTCGTCAGAATTTCAATTGCTTGGTTCTTTTTTTCATCACTGTCGTATACGCTTATGTACACTTTTGCATATCTGAGATCTCCGGTAGTATCGACTTTCATAATGCTTAACAGATCTGTCAATCGGGGGTCTTTGATATTCATTCTGATTTGTTGACTTAGTTCTTTCTTTATTGTTTCATTGATTTTATGTATCCTGTTTTTAGACATTGTATCACCCGCAATCTATGTTCTTGCTATTTCCTCCATGGTATAGGCTTCTATTTGATCGCCTTCCTTGATGTCATTGAATTTTTCCACGCCAATACCGCATTCATATCCCTGTGCAACTTCCTTGGCATCGTCTTTAAATCTCTTCAATGAAGTCATCTTTCCTTCGAAGACAACGATACCGTCTCTGATTATTCTGACATCATTGTTTCTGTTTATTTTTCCGTTGGTAACATAACACCCAGCAATAGTGCCTAAATTCGGAACTTTGAAAGTTTGTCTGACTTCGGCTGTTCCAAGAACCACTTCTTTGTACTCAGGAGCCAACATACCCTTCATTGCCTGTTCAATATCCTCGATAGCATCATATATTACTCTGTAAAGTCTTATGTCAACTTCTTCTTTCTCCGCCATGGAACTGACATTATTTCCCGGTCTTACATTGAATCCTATTATTATGCCGTTTGAAGCAGCAGCCAGCATGACATCCGATTCGGAAATCGCACCTACTCCACCGTGGATTATGTTTACTCTGACTTCTTCATTTGTAAGTTTTTCCAACGATTGCTTAAGTGCTTCCACAGAACCTTGAACATCACCTTTGATTATAATGTTTATATCTTGAACTTCGCCTTGTTTGATTTGGCTGTAAAGGTCATCAAGCGACAATGGAGCACTTCTTTTTACCTTCTGCTCTTTAATGTAACTCTTGCGTTTTTCGGCGATCTGTCTTGCAGTTCTGTCATCCTTAACTGCATAAAATTCTTCACCGGCTTCTGGTACTTCGCTTAGTCCCAGTATCTCAACAGGTGTAGACGGACCGGCTGACTTCACTTTTTTGCCTTTGTCATTATTCATCGCTCTTATCTTGCCGTAAGCAACTCCGGATACAACTGCATCTCCAACTCTCAACGTACCTGCATTGACCAAAACAGTTGCTACAGTTCCTCTTCCCTTGTCAAGCTTTGCCTCTATGACAGTCCCTTTAGCCAATCTGTCCGGATTTGCTTTCAATTCCTGCACTTCAGCAACCAATATGATCATATCCAAGAGAGTGTCAAGACCTTCTCTTGTTTTTGCGGAAACCGGAACACAGATAGTATCACCACCCCATTCCTCGGCAACAAGATTGTACTCGGTCAGTTCTTGTTTGACTTTATCGGGATTGGCTCCTGGTTTGTCTATTTTGTTGATTGCCACAATTATTGGAACTTTTGCGGCTTTGGCATGGTTGATGGCCTCAACGGTTTGAGGCATTACACCATCGTCAGCAGCTACGACCAATACGGCTATATCCGTGATGCTGGCGCCTCTGTGTCTCATTGCGGTAAAGGCTTCGTGACCCGGTGTATCGATAAAAGTTATCTGCTCTCCGTTTGCCTTGACAGTATATGCACCTATGTGCTGGGTTATTCCGCCGGCTTCTTTTTCGGTAACACTTGTCTTTCTTATTGCATCCAGCAAAGATGTCTTACCGTGATCTACGTGACCCATTACGGTAATTACAGGTGCTCTGTGTTTTAATTTTGCCTCGTCCTCAACTTCTTCCAGTGTTTCAGCAAGAATTTCTGCTACTTCCTCTTCAACATCTTCCAATTGGATCTGTATGTCCAATTCTGTTGCTACCACTTCAGCTGTCTCAAAATCAATTTCCTGATTTATTGAAGCCATTATACCCAATCCTATCAAGGTCTTGATTATTTCCGTTGAAGGAACGTTGATTTTAGCTGCAAAATCACCTACGGTCAAAGATGTAGGGATCATGATGATTGTTTCTTCCTTATCGTCATCGTCTCTTTTCTTTTTGTACGCTGTTCTGGACTTCTTCTCTTTTTTGCTGTTATCGATGGCAACAGGGATAATGTTTCTCTTTTTTTTGTTCTTTCGCGGATCTTTTTTAGGATCACGTTTTTGAGTTTGCTTTTTATCTCCCGATTTTTCAGCACCTTCGTCTGCACTTTTCTGTACGGGCTGTGGTTTTGATTGATCTTGGGATTTTTCTTCTTTCACCGGGGCTTGCGGCTTGTCGTCTGCGTCTTTTTTAAAATTGTTTTTGAAATACTTGACCTGTTGATCCGTCAAAGCGCTCATGTGATTTTTTACCGGTATGTCCATTTTATTTAAAATCCCTACCAGTTCCTTGCTGTTTATTTCGTATTCCTTTGCTAAATCATATACTCTTAGTTTGCTCATATAACTCCCCCTGTTTCTTTTATATTCTCATAAATATCCATAATGTTCCTGCTCTGGTTTTCGTCTGTAAAACCTATTACTGCAGCTTGCTTCTTTCCGAGAGCTTTTCCCAAATCTTCCTTTGTGGAAAATTTCAGGACCGGAATTCCCAACTCATTGCAGAATCTCTCGTATTTGTTCCATATTCTTTCGGAGGTGTCCTCCGCTACCAGTACAAGTCTTATTGAACCTCTGTTGAGATCCTTTTCCACCATATGGTCACCCATGACGATCCTGCCTGATTTTTTACATATTCCAATAAAATTCAAAAGCTTATTTTTTTGCATTTTTTATTTCTTCCACCACTTTATTTTTAGTTTCTGCATCTATATCCATCTTGAAGGCCCTGTTCAATGCATTTTTTTTGATTATTCCCTCTATGCATTCGTCTTCTCCACAAAGATAGGCGCCTCTACCATTGGCTTTACCGGTAGGATCGTAAAAAATTTCTCCCTCTTTGTTTCTGACCACACGGACAAGATTTCTTTTTTCTATTTTTTTACCGCACACTACACACGTTCTTTGAGGTATTTTTTTCATACTGACCTCCCATGATCATAACTCGAGATCTTCCAGCAAATCTTCTTCAAGCTTGTCAATGTTTTCCATGGCTTCACTTTGGCTCTTGCTTTTTATATCAATCTTCCAACCAGTGAGTTTTGCAGCCAATCTCGCATTTTGACCTTCTTTGCCTATAGCCAGTGAAAGCTGATAGTCATCCACCACAACGAGAGCTGATTTTTCCAATTCATTGATATCCACCCTCAGAACCTTGGCCGGACTTAAGGAACTGGCGATATATTCTTTTGGATCATCGCTCCATTTAATTATATCGATTTTTTCTCCGTTCAATTCATCTACTATGTTCTGGACTCTTATTCCTTTAGGTCCTACACAAGATCCTACAGGATCAATATTGGAGTCCATGGCAAACACTGCAATCTTGGTTCTGGAACCGGCTTCTCTCGAAATTGACTTGATAAGAACAGTCCCATCGTATATTTCTGGAACTTCGCTTTCAAAAAGTCTTTTAACAAGACCGGGGTGAGTCCTCGAAACAAGAATTTGCGGGCCTTTGGTAGTTTTCTTTACTTCCAGGACGTAAACCTTTATCCTCTTGTTCTGATCATACGTTTCCCCCTGAACCTGTTCGGTAGGAAGCATGATACCTTCGGTTTTTCCCAAGTCGATAAAAATGTTGTTTTTCTCTTTTCTTTGAATGACGCCGTTGATGATTTCATCTTCCCTTTCTATGAACTGGTTGAAGATGATGTTTCTTTCCGCTTCTTTAATTTTTTGCACAACCTGCTGTTTGGCATTCTGCGCGGCTATTCTTCCAAAGTTTTTTGGCTTGATCTCTATTTCAGCCACGTCTTCCAACTCATATGACTGATTGATTGTTTTGGCTTCCTCCAATGAAATCTGTACAGTAGGATCTTCCACGTTTTCAACTACCTTTTTTAGCGCATGTACATTTATCTCTCCGGTCTCCCTGTCGATATTGATTTTTATTTCGTGATTACTGCCGTAATTTTTTTTATACGCACTAGTTATTGCCAATTCAATGGCGTCGATCAGTTCCTCCTTGTTTATTCCCTTTTCTTTTTCTACTGAGTCCAATGCCAGCATGAAATCTTTGTTCATAATTTTTCAAAACCTCCGTTTACTTTACCTGTTGTTTATGACTTCAAACCTTAAAATTCGAAATACAACTTGGCACTTCCTACATTTTTATATGGAATTTCTATGGATTTGTCTTTATCTATAATCAATAACAGATTTTCGCCGACAATACCTTTATTTACTCCCTTGTAATACTTGCTTCCATCCAATTGAGTATATAAAGTAACCTCTATTTCCTTATCAAGGTATCTCTCAAAATCAGACGGCTTTTTCAGTGGCCTGTCCAGCCCTGGTGAAGACACTTCTAAAAAGTAGCTGGATTGTATGGGATCTGTTCGATCGAGCCATTCATTTATCTTGCCGCTGAATGTTTGGCAATCTTCCAAAGTTACTCCACCGTCTTTGTCTATATATATTCTTAGAAACCAATTTTGGCCCTCTTTAAGGTACTCTACATCAACTAGTTCGAAGCCCATGGACTCAGCGATAGGATCTGCAGCTTCCTTTACCAAATCCTCAGTTTTTATTTTAGCCATTTTAACACCTCCTGTATTAAACAACAAAGAGCGGGTTTATCCCACTCTTCGTAAAGTTCACTCAAATTGTTGTTATCATCATAACATACTTTTGATAAATTTTCAAGTATATCAGACCCGGGTTATTTTTACGAATCGAAGGTCAGAGAATAAATTCGGAACATATGTCGGGGGTTGACACGCTACCAGTAAATTCTGTTGCCGCCCTGGCTCTCATCAATTCCAAATTTCCATCGCTTGGAAGATGGATCAAACAGAGTTTTTTTGCACCCGACAACTCGGCGATTTTCCCAGCCTCCAGATCCGACATGTGGCCTATCCCCGTTGAATGTTTCGTATTTTTTGAAACTGTGGCTTCGCACAATAACAAGTCGGCTTCCCTCATGTAGTCTTTATGAGATTCTTCAAAAGAACTGTCCGTATGATAAACCAATACTTTTCCGCACTTTTCGATCCTAAATCCATAACATTCTATAGTATGGTTTAATTTCTTGACCGTAATTATCGTACCTGCCAAACTTATTTTCATTCCGTCCGAAAGAGCAAAGGTTTCATAATAAGGGTATTGTATGGCATTCCACATAATATCCGGTGTTTGAGGCGCATACACCTTCAACTTGTTTTTTCTAAGACCCGTTCTCGTTGAAAAATTCACTGTATATCCCAGGCAACCCAAATCCCCCATGTGATCATAGTGGAGATGTGAAATCAACACACCTTTCAAATCATCGTCTGCGTTACCTAATCCAACGTATTTTGATAAAACTCCACTGCCAATATCTATCAGGAATCTGCCTTCTTCAGTTGTGATCAATACTCCGCTTGTGGCGCCGCCAGGTTGTGGAAAAGCACCCCACCATCCCAAAATATTTATCTTGAAAAATTTTTTGTCATTCATCCAACCACACTGCTTTCTTGATTACTACTTCGACTTTTTTCCCTTCCTCCCACATATAATCTACATCCATCAACATCCTGACCAGTTCTTCACCGTTTCCTTCAATGACTACATAGTACTCGATTTGACTGCCTTGGTATAAATTACGTACGATTTTGGCAACCAGTCCTGAATTTTCTTCGGGATCTATATGGTGAGCACGAACAGATATAAATCCATGGGTTTTATCGGATTTCTTATATGGTACTTTTAGTTTGTAGTCTTTGGATACCTCCACTTCCATCATTCCATTTTCATCAGGTTCCTGATCCGGATCTTTTCTTGCTTTAATAATATTGGCTGAACCTATGAATTTTGCTACAAAACTATTATATGGATTTTCGTAAAGTTCAAATGGAGAGGCGTACTGTTCCAAATATCCGTCCCTTACCACAGCAACCTTGTCGGACATGGTCATGGCTTCTATTTGGTCGTGAGTGACGTTTATAATAGTCACATTTTGAGTTTTTTGGATTTCCTTTATTTCACCTCTCATCTCCTCCCGCAAAGCAGCATCAAGGTTTGACAGGGGTTCGTCCAAAAGCAGCAGTTTTGGTTTTAGAATGAGAGCTCTGGCAAGTGCAACCCTTTGTTGTTGACCACCTGAAAGTTCGTGAGCCATCCTTTTTTCATAACCGGTCAAATGAACGATCCTCAATACCCGCGCAACCTCGGCTTCCATCAAACTTTTATCAGTCTTCCGTATCTTGAGAGGATACGCTACATTGTTGTAAACATTCATATGCGGCCACACAGCGTAAGTCTGAAAGACCATGCCGATATTTCTGTTTTCGGGTGTTACTTCAGGTATGTTGTTCTCTACATCGACCAAAACCCTGTCATCGAGAACGATCCTTCCACCGGTGGGTTTTATGAACCCTGCGATCATTCTAAGTATAGTGGTCTTGCCACAGCCCGAAGGGCCAACGATAGTCATGAGCTCTCCATTATCCACATCCAAACTGATATTGTTGACTACCGGATTGTCTCCGTATTTTTTCAGCAGATTTCTTATTTCCAATTTTGCCATTCCATTCCCCCCAATCAGTCTTCTCTGGATAAATTATTGATCGTCACGTTTATCATGACTACCAGGATTATCAAAACTATTGCAATTGAAGCAGTCAGTAGTATCCTGCCTTCTTCTTTTGCCGAATATACTATAGTTCCAATGGTTTCGTTTCTTACCGACCATAAAAGCGCGGACAGGGAAATTTCAGATAAAGTAGGAGCCACTACAAGAAAAAATGATCCGATCAAGCTGGTTTTCAACAATGGTAACATAATGTCCCTAAATGATCGTAAATGCGTGGCACCAGATATTCTGGCTGCTTCTTCCAAAGATGGGTCTATTTGGCTTATTGCTCCTGATATATTATTGTATCCCAAATTCATGAATCTGGCAGTGTAAGCTATGAGTAAAATCCAAATGGTGTTATATAGCCTGTAATTCAAAAGCGGCAATTCCTGGGAAAAAGCCAAAATCATGGCTAAGGCGATTATCGTACCAGGTACGGCATACGGTAGTGTGACCATGGTCTGCATGAATCTTATTCCCTTTACCCCTTTAACTCCACCTCTTATGGCTATATATGCAATGACAAGGGTCGCTATAGTGATTATCGCACCACTGCTCACAGATAAAAAGACACTATTTCCAAAAGCCCTCTTAATATTTTGAATTTCCAAAAGCCTCGTATAGTTTCTAAAAGTTGCATTGTCAAAAGCGAAAGGCAACCCGTAAAC
The DNA here is from genome assembly GCF_015594845.1 of Alkalibacter mobilis. Classification (GTDB taxonomy): domain Bacteria; phylum Bacillota; class Clostridia; order Eubacteriales; family Alkalibacteraceae; genus Alkalibacter; species Alkalibacter mobilis. Next base: position 110,266 of record NZ_JADNRK010000002.1, read on the forward strand.
CTTGGTGAATGAAGTTACCAAGGTGGAGGCAATAGGAGCAAATGTAGACATCAAAAACACAAAAGACAACAAAGAGAAAAGTAAAACTTTTGCTTTTTTCTTGAGTTTTGTAGGTTCGACAGAAGCACTCTTTCCACTGACTACAACGAATTTATTTGTTTTAAGCACCCTGTTGTACGACCACAGGCCCACTAGACCAAACAAGGCCAAGAATAGAGAATACGCAGAGGCTATTTGAAGATTGTTGGCCATATCAGTCCTGTTCACCAGATAATATATTTGGGTCGTCATCAAATTTATCCTGTTGGGCGCTCCCAAGATCGACGAAACACCAAAATCTGCCAATATGAACATGAACGTCAACAACATGGCTCCGATGATAGATGGCGATATCAACGGCAGTGTGATGTCCCTTAAGGTCCTCCATGGTGATGCTCCGGATATTCTTGCCGCCTCCTCCACAGATGCTGATATCTTCTTCATTGTCGGCAACACAACTATAAAGGAAATGGCATAACGATACATGGTCATGACAAATATCATACCCCCGATACTATAAACGTTGAACGGGGAGCTGTTTAAATGAAAAACATTTATAAAGGCCTTGTTTATATATCCTACGGGACCAAGAAGAAAAGTCCAAGCTATTGCTCCGATAAACGGAGGTATAAAGTATGGTATCGCTAAAAGTCTCTGCCAATACTTTTTACCCGGCACATCTGTTCTTACTACCGCCCAAGCCAAGAATACTCCCAAAGCTGTAGAAAATGCCGTCGATGACAATACTACTTTAAATGAATTTGTCATGCTTCGAACAATTGACTTGTCGGTAAATACAGTTATATAGTTGTCCAAACCATACCCTTCTCCAACCTTGAAGCTGTTTATTATCAGCTCTATCGATGGATAAACGACGGCAAACACAAGAAAAGACACTACCACCCACCAGATCAATGTTGGTCCAAAGGATCTTTGATCATTGGTTTTCATACCTCCCGACATATAAAAACCACCTTTCACAGTCGGATTGCCCGAATTAAACTACGAAGCAGGAGTCAGTTAAGAACTGACCCTGCCCTTAAAATCATCTGAATCAAGAATCATTACTCAGCTCCAAAAATCCTCACGTACTCCGCCCTTATGGCATCTGCATTTTCAACATAAAAATCAAGATCAAATGGCATTACAGTAATATCTTCTATGGTCGGTACATCTGTTCCCTCTGCAGCGTCACTGTTCATGGGCACATATCCCTGTTCTACGAACAGCTTCTGATTATCCACTGTAAACATGAATTCAACAAGTGCTTTTGCTGCATCTATATTGTCTTCTTCTATTGTTTCCACTATACACAATGGCGTAGGGATCATAACCGCACCGGATTCAGGATACACATAATCTACAGGCGACCCCTCTTTTTTGGCATTTCTTGGAAGGTAATCTACAACTACAACAGCTTCATATTCACCGGATGCCACTTTTGTGGACAACGTCCCGTTCGATTGCTCCATTTTTACATCGATAGCCTTCAAATCATTGTACCAGTCCCAACCCACCAGATCTTCGTTTTGTATATGTCCCACGAGAGTGGTAAACGCTCCACCCGAATAATTGGGATTTGCCAGTGCCACCACACTTCTGTAATCTTCAGTCGTTATATCCTTCCAATCTTTTGGCGGATCGCTAACTTTAGTCGTGTTATAGGCTATGACGGAATAAATCGCACGAACTTCATGTCCCATCCCGTCATTGTACTTGTAATCTGCCGGAAGATCAGATACAGCATCCGGAGTAAAATGATATATCAGCCCTTGATCATCCAAATTATACATGTAGCCGATGTCTGCAAACCAAATAATGTCTGCATCAGTTCCACCTGCTTGAAGTTCGGTGTCCAACTTTGCTTTCACATCTCCTGTCCCCGATCTGAACAATTCGTACGTGACGCCAGGATTTGCATCGGTAAATGCATCCAGCATTTCCGTCACCAGATCCTGAGGTTCCGAGGTATAAATAACCAGATGGCCTGTTATTTCTGAATCTCCATTGTCACCACCATTGCCATCGCCGTTATCACCATCATCAGTACCCGAACAACCTGCAATTGCAAACACAAATAACAACGACAAAATCAAAACCAAAAATTTTTTCATTCCCTTTCCTCCTAATTATTAATTAAATTTGAGCAAAAATGTCAATGTGTATTTAATCGTGTTAAAATCGCGTCCTATTGCACAATTACCCAATTTCAATTAGAATAAAACAAAGTCATCAGGATATTGGAATACTTAGTATAATATGTTAATAAGGAAGTGGAAAATGATACTCGAAAATAATGTATACTTTCGCGAATTGCATCTACTTACAATAATACTCAGACTTTTACTCGCCATGATATTAGGCGGTAGTCTTGGATTGGAAAGAACCAGAAAACGGATGCCGGCAGGATTTAGAACATATTTGGTGGTTTGCGTCGGATCTGCCTTGGCCATGATGACCGGACAATACCTCAAAGATTATATGGGACTTGAAGATTCTTCTAGGATCGCAGCTCAAGTCATAAGCGGAATTGGTTTTCTTGGTGCAGGTACTATAATCTTTACCGGAAGAAATCAGGTAAAAGGTCTGACCACTGCTGCAGGCTTGTGGACGGTAGGCGCTTTGGGAATAGCAGTGGGAAGTGGATTTTATACGGGAGCCATTGCAGGTTTTATAATAGTTTTTTTCGCACTTAGAGCTTTAAGTAATTTTGAAAATTACTACTTCAATAAAACTAAAGTGATTTTTCTCTTTATGGAGTTTACAGACCTCAATAGTTTGTCAAAGACATTGAATTATGCAAAAAAGCACTGGATGAAAATCCGCGACCTGGAAATTTTAAATCCAAAGGAAGATAATAAAGGCATTATCTCTGCAACATTGACAATTACCATAGAGGATAATTCCACTCATGATGAAATCATCAACCAACTGGAAAACGTTGAAGGCGTCGTTAATGTTGAAGAAACAAAAATATAGAAAGGGATCGTTCCCTTTCTATATTTTTAGTTTTTCTTTCATTTTTTTAATAAATTTATAGGGTACTTCTAGATTTCCATATCCGAAGCCCAGATATAAATTCTTTTTCATTTTTCCGTGAAAATCACTTCCTCCGGAACGAAGACATCCTGTCTCTCCAGCGATCTTCTCAGCCACCGCCGCCCAGAATTCGTCGTATTCGGAATAAATGGTTTCCAAACCGTCGGCTCCCATACTTATCAATCTTTTGGTTATTTCTACAGACTTTTGAGGATTTTCCGGATCGATCTGATTAATGTGTGCTACAAATATCAATCCGCCTGCGTTGTGGATCAAATCGATGCACTCTTGCGGACTCAATACCTTCTTCTTTACATAACCCGCTTTTCCTTTTATTAAATAACCGTCAAGGGCTTCTCTCAGGGTAGAGGCATACCCCCTGTCTATTAAAATTTCAGCTATATGACCGCGTGCTATCTGTTTGTCTTTTCCCAATGCGTCTATATCGTGTCTTGAAATATCAAACCCCGCCTTTTTAAGCTTATTCACCATTTTATAATTTCTGTCGCTTCTGGCAAGTGCCATTTCCTTCAACTTTTTGTCGATTTCTGGATTTTTAGGATCAAAAAACAATCCAACCAAATGCACGTCCAGCTCGTCCACATCTGAACTGATTTCCACACCGCTTATCACTTCCAAGCCCAATTCTTTTCCTCGTGCCATGGCTTCTTTTAATCCGGCTATTGTATCGTGGTCGGTTATAGCAAGTGCTTCCAGTTTTATTTCCACCGCTTTATCCACGAGTTCTGCAGGTGTCAAGGAACCGTCGGAAGCAGTTGTATGAGAATGCAAATCAATCATTTTTTCACCTCCATATCAAAAAAGTCGGATACTCCAACCATTGTTATTTGTATCCGACAAAAATCCATTTCAAACAAATCAAAACAGAGAAATTTGATTCGATTGGGGCAATTCATTTATAGTTCCATGCTTAAGCAAAGTTTCAATATTTGTCTTGCTCAATTTAGTTCTGGATTGAAGATCCTCTATTGAAATAAATACCCCACTCTGTCTTGCTTCAACTATGTTTTGCGAAGCCTTCAGCCCTATACCGTCAAGAGCATTGAAGGGAGGCAGGAGTTTGTCATCTTTTATAATGAATTTATCGCAGTGGGACTCGTACAGGCTGACCGGCAAAAAGTCATAACCTCTGCACAACATTTCCAAAACCAGTTCCAATACGGTAAGCATTGATTTTTCCTTTGCCGTTGCCCCGTTTCCGTTTTCCTTAATTTCCCTTATCTTTTTTCTAACTTGGTCTTTTCCTTGGATCGCAATGTGAGCATCAAAATCATCCGCTCTTACAGAAAAGTAGGTTGCATAATAAGCCATTGGATAGTGAACTTTGAAATAAGCTATCCTAAAGGCCATAGTGACGTACGCAACAGCATGGGCCTTTGGAAACATGTATTTGATCTTGTTGCATGAATCTATATACCACTGGGGAACTTCGTTCTCTTTCATAATTTTCACATCATCTTCTTTAAGGCCTTTTCCCTTACGCACATTTTCCATGATACTAAAAGCTTTTTTGCTTGGTAAACCTTTATGAATGAGATAAACCATGATGTCGTCCCTGGTACATATTACTTCTTTTATAGTTGCAACCTTGTTTACGATCAACTCTTGAGCATTATTGAGCCATACGTCCGTTCCGTGAGACAAACCGGAAATTCTTATGAGGTCTGAAAAAGCTGTGGGTTTTGTGTCCAACAACATTTCTCTGACAAATCCAGTGCCAAACTCCGGTATTCCATAAGTTCCAATGGTCGATCCGATTTCATCATCCAATAATTTCAAGGCTTTAGCAGATGTGAACAAACTCATGGTTTCGCGATCGTCCAAGGGTATTTTTGTCGCATCGAGACCTGTCAGATCCTCAAGCATTCTTATCATAGTCGGATCGTCATGTCCTAAAATATCCAGTTTCAATAATCTTCCGCTTATTGAATGATAGTCGAAGTGGGTTGTAACAGTATCAGTTCCCGCATCATCTGCAGGTTTTTGTATGGGACAGAAATCATAAATATCCTTGTCGGAAGGGACTACCATTATACCTCCAGGATGTTGTCCGGTGGTTTTCTTGATGCCTGTACATCCCTTCACCAGTCTGTTGATTTCTGCATTTGTCACCAATAATTGATTTTCCTCAAGATAATTCTTGACAAAACCATATGCCGTTTTTTCCGCTATAGTGGAGATCGTTCCGGCTCTGAATACGTATCCCTTACCGAAAAGTTCCTCTGTATACTTGTGGGCAACACTTTGATATTCTCCAGAAAAGTTAAGATCAATATCTGGTTCCTTGTCGCCTTCAAAGCCTAAAAATACCTCAAAAGGTATGTCGAATCCGTCTTTTTCATATGGGGTATTACAATCAGGACATATTTTGTCTTCCAGGTCAGGACCGGAGCCTACCTGTGAACTGTCAAAAAATTCATATTTTTTGCATTTTGGGCAAACGTAATGCGGAGAAAGGGGATTTACTTCCGTTATTCCCGAGAACGTAGCTGCAAGAGAGGAACCGACCGAACCTCTAGACCCTACAAGGTATCCATCGTCCATGGACTTTTTGACCAGTTTGTGAGCTACCAGGTACAATACTGAGTACCCATTGTTGATAATTGAGTCCAACTCTCGTGAAACCCTTTTTTCAACGTATTCAGGCAACGGATCACCATATTTCCTTTTGGCTGAATCCATTACCATATTGCGTATTTCTTCATCGGATCCTTCGATTTTAGGCGGAAAAGTGCCATCAGGTATCGGTTTTATTTTTTCTATCATATCTGAGATTTTTATTGTGTTGTGAATTACAATTTCTCTTGCCTTTTCATCACCAAGATAACTGAATTCTTCGAGCATCTCTTCAGTTGTTCTATAATACAAAGGTGGCTGGTTTTTAAAATCGTCAAATTTTTGGCCGCACATCAACACTTTTCTATAGCATTCATCTTCAGGATCTACAAAATGTACATCTCCAGTGGCAATGACCGGTTTGTTGAATTTTTCACCCAGAGATATTATTTTTTTGTTTATGTTTGCAAGCTCTGCTTCACTGCCAACCATACCTTTGTCGATCAAGAAAGCATTGTTTCCCAGTGGCTGAACTTCCAGATAATCATAAAATTCAACTATTTTTTCTATGTCCTCTTCGGATCTGTCATTTAGAATGGCTTTGTATAATTCGCCGCTTTCACAAGCACTGCCGAATATCAATCCTTCAGAGTATCTTTTGAGAAGGCTCTTTGGTATTCTGGGCTTTTTGTAAAAATATCTTAAATGTGACAGAGACACCAATTTGTACAAATTTTTAAGGCCTATAAGATTTTTTACCAAAATGATTATATGATAAGTATCCATTTTTTTAATAGCAGTTTCTGAATCGAATATGTCATTCAAGTCTTCGGAAAAAGATGCACCTTTATCCCTGCTTAAGTTGATTAATTTGATAAAAATCTTTGCCGTGGCCATCGCATCGTCAGAAGCTCTGTGATGATTGGTCAGATCGATCTTGAAATAGCGCGACAAGCTCTTTAAATTGAATCGTCCCACATCCGTTAATATATTCCGTGCCAAAGCCAATGTGTCAATGACAGTAAAATCCTTTTCGATATCAAGTTTTCTACAGTATGCTTCAATAAATGAAATGTCAAAACGTGCGTTGTGGGCCACCAAGGTATGATCTCCCACAAAATCCAAAAATTCTGTTAAAACTGTTCGAATATCCCTTTGGTTTCTTACCATTTCATCAGATATCCCGGTTATTTCAGTTATTTTGACTGGAACCTTTTTTTCAGGTCGAACAAAGGAATTATAAGTTTCAACTATTTGGTTGTTGTTAATTTTGACCGCACCTATTTCGATTATTTCACTGTTTTTAGCTGAAAGACCCGTTGTTTCAATGTCGAAAACAATAAAAGTCCCATCCAAAGGCTCGTTTTTATCGCCCCATTTTGGATTACTGTCGTCATTAACAAGGTAACCTTCCATGCCGTATATAATTTTTATGTCTTTTCCTTCCGAATGTTCCATGGCTTCAGGATATGCCTGCAATATCCCATGATCCGTTATAGCCAGAGATTTGTGTCCCATCTTCAGAGCTTTTTCAACAAGCATTGATACCTTTGCTACACTGTCCATGGAGCTGTACTGACTGTGGGCATGAAGTTCAACCCGCTTGACTTCATGCTTGTCTTCCCGCTCTATGACCGAGCTGGTCTCCACTGAACTTAGTATTAGAACATTCTCCCTGGCAAATGTGTCGTATTGAATTTTTCCTTTAACTTTCAACCAGGACTCTTCACTTACACACGACAGAATTTTTTTGGTTTTTTCCTCATTCAAAAAAGATTTACAGGTCAATGATGATGAAAAATCAGTTATGTCAAATGACACTATTGTCATATTGTTACGAATTTCTCTTTTTTCTATGTTGAAAATTTTTCCTCTTACAACCACATCCTGATCCGATTGGACCTCAGATATCGGTTGGGGTTCATCTTTGATTTTACGACCCAACAATACATTTCCCGGTGTGTTTCCAGAGATCGTCGATTCTTTGGATTCGTGTTTCGGTTTGTAGCTTACTTTTAAATTTTTCTTTTCAGCGTGTATCTCTTCGGAAAGCTTTTCGACCTCATCGAATAATTCAAATGCAAATTCCAAATCATGAGAAAAAGTATTTTTAAACCAATGGGAAAGCTTTATTTCTCCATTATTTTGCTTGATGGATTTGTGATCGCTTAGCTGGATCAAAGGAATGGTGACGCGATTTTCTTTCACCTTCCAGTTATTCTTAGTTAGAAGCACTCCCTTTTGAAAATCACGGATCCATTGCTTAATGGCTTCCTTTTGATGTTCGTTAAGCAATTTATCCTCGTGATCATTGACTACCAGTATGACTTTGACTTCATTTCCCATAATTATCTCAATGGCTTTTTCTATTTTTTCGTACTTGCCTGATTTAACCGGATCAATGTAAAGTGTCCATTTCTTTTTGTCTCTGGATATCTCAGCTTTTTTAACATTTAATTTTTCGTCTGACATGAGCTTTTCCAAATCTTTTTTGATTTGAAGTCTCTTTTCTACCATTTCGATCACCGCAACCTATCTTCCATCTTTAAAAAATGTTTAAATATTTATTAAAGTCCGAGTAATCGCTTATTCGGACTTAAAATTTTTTATTTCTTTTATTAATTCATCCAGTACGTCTTTTTCGTCTATACTTCTAATTACGTTGCCTTTTTTGAACAAAACAGCTTTGCCATCTCCTCCGGCAATGCCTATGTCTGCATCTCTGGCCTCTCCAGGCCCATTGACCACGCAACCCATGATGGCAACTTTGATTTTTTTCTCTAATCCCTGGGTCAATTCTTCAACATCATTTGCCAATTTTATCAAATCTATCTTGCAACGTGCACACGTGGGACAAGAGACGAACTTTATATCTGGTTTGTTATAAAGATTCAATGACATTAAAACTTCTTTGGCAACTCTTATTTCTTCCGTGGTATTTGACGTCAAGGAAACCCTGATGGTATCTCCGATCCCCTTGTTCAAAATTATGCCCAAACCCACAGATGATTTTATCGTTCCTCTGAAAGCTGTTCCAGCTTCAGTTATCCCAACATGGGTCGGATAGTTGTATTTTTTTGCAAACAAGTCGTATGACTCAACACTTGTAAGAACATCTGAGGCTTTTATGGATACGACTATATCGGAAAAATTCATGTCTTCAAGAATTTTTATGTGTTCCTCGGCGCTTTCCACCAAAACCCGGGCACTAACTTCTCCATTATATTTTTCCAAAAGGTCTTTCCCCACAGAACCGCTGTTTACTCCGATCCTTATAGGGACGTTTCTGGCTTTGGCCTCTCTCACAACTTCCTGAACTCTATCAATATCGCCGATGTTTCCAGGATTTATTCTCAATTTGTCGATTCCGGATTTTAGAGATTCAAGTGCAAGCCTGTAATCCATTTGTATGTCGGCTACGATCGGTATGCTTATTTGTTTTTTTATTTCCTTGATGGCCTGAGCACTTTCAATGTCCGGCACAGCTACTCTGATAATGTCACATCCGGCTCCTTCAAATATTAAAATTTGATCGACAGTCGCTTTAACATCCCTGGTATCTGTAGTAGTCATGCTTTGTATTGCAATTGGATTTCCCTTGCCTATTTTTATATCTCCAATAGATATTTCTTTAGTTTTGTCACGGGTGTTCAACTTATCACCTCTTAAAATTTATATTAGATTTTATATTCTGAAATCAGAACAGGCATATTTTATCAATTCAACCTTAAAATATCATTATAAGCGATGAATATAGCCAGAATAATTAGAAGTATGAATCCTATGAGATGGACCATCCCTTCCTTTTCCGGGTCTACCGGCGATCCTTTGATCCATTCTATCAATACAAATATGATCCTGCTGCCATCTAGTGCAGGAATTGGCAATAAATTGAATATGGCCAAGTTCAGACTTATGACCGCCGCCAGGTTGAGCATGGCAACAGCACCATACTGTACAGTTTCGCCAACAACGTTAACGATTCCTATTGGTCCTATGAAATCATTGGTCGAAGCCTTTCCGGTGAACAGTTGAGTCAAGGCATCCAGCATTAATCCCGTGTATAAAACGGTTTGGTTGAACCCTTCGCCAATGGACCGAAAAACCCCATGTTGTCTTGCAGGAGTAATACCTATCCTGAATCTGTCCAGTTCCTCATCGTACTTGGATACCAGGGTTATTTTGGATTCTTCCCCATCCCTTTTGATCACAAGCTCGTAAGAATCCTGATTTTCATCGTCGATTATGTAATTTATGTCTTCCCAAGAATCGATTTTTTGGTCATTGATCGAGACGATCTCATCGCCGCTTAGCATACCGGACTCGTATGCCGGATATCCTTGTTCTACCAAATCTATCTTGTTTATGGGTGAACCAATCATAAAAAATACTACAGCAAGTAAAATTATACACCCTAAAATATTCATTAGTGCGCCGGAGGCTAAAATGAATATACGAGCGACCTTGCTTTTTGAATTATAACTTCCTTCAGAGTAATCTGACTCGTCTTCACCCTGCATTTTACAGAATCCACCAAGGGGCAATGCCCTTAATGAAAATTTAGTTCTAGCCCCTTGACGACTATATATGACCGGTCCCATTCCAATGGCGAACTCCAATACGTTAACACCAGTCATCCTGGCCGCCAAAAAATGACCCAGCTCGTGGATTATTATTAGAAAACCAAACATTATTATTGCTATTATTACCGTTGGGAACACTTTATCACCTCTTATAAAGTCAGTGCGATCACCATATAATATATAACCGGTGATGCAAAAATAACACTGTCAAATCTATCTAGAACTCCTCCATGACCGGGGAGCAAATTTCCAAAATCTTTTATTCCAAACTGCCTCTTTATCATGGATGCGGCCAAATCACCGATTTGCGAAGCAGGACTGGCGACAATAGCTATTATACCATAATCGATCACAGATAACCCAATATCAGAAACATTAGACACGAAAATGCCGTACACCAGTGTTATCAATACGGCAGCCAGTGTCCCTCCAATAGAGCCTTCTATAGATTTCTTGGGACTGATTTTGGGCGAGAGCCTGTGCTTTCCAATCCTCATTCCTACAATGTATGCAAAAGTATCCGTAGAAAAACTAATGATAAAAACAAGCCAAACCAAATAACTTCCGGCTGCTAGGCCGTCCAATAGAATAAGGTGACCTAAGAAAAATGAAACGTATATAAGACCATAAACACCAAAAACGGTATTGTATATGTTCACATTATCCCGAAATATGTCCCTCGATACCAAAAGTGCAGCAGACAGTATTATGAAAGCCATTGTAAAATCTTGAAAATAACGAAAAGACGACAACGTTCCCAAAACCAGAACCATCATCAATGGCAGGCTTAGATCGATGTTCTCATTGCCATTTATTGATTTGCAATATTCGTAAATACCGATAGCAGCAACCAGAGAAATCGACAAATAAAGCAAAAGATCTCCAATTATTAAAATCGCAGCCAACACCGGAATACCAACTATTGCTGTTAACAGCCTTTTACTCATCATATTCCTCCATATCGTCTTTTTCTGTTTTGGAAGTCGTTTAAAGCTTCCATGAAAACTTCTTCATTGAAATCCGGCCACAATACAGGTGTAAACCATAATTCAGAATAAGCGCACTGCCATATCAAAAAATTACTCAACCTTAATTCGCCGCTGGTCCGTATTATTAAATCAGGATCTGGAAGTCCTTCAGTGAACAAAGTTTTATCCATGATTTTCTCATCGATTTGATCGATTTGGATTTTTTTATCGACGACCATTTGCGCTATAGTTTTTACGGCATAAATCACCTCGGATCGTCCTCCATAGTTGACAGCTATATTGAGAACAAGGCCTGTATTATTTTCAGTCAGTTTTTCAGCCTTGCAAATTTCATCTTTCAATCTCGCGGAAAGAGGATCTCTATCGCCAATGATCCTGAACTTGACATTATTAGAATAAAGTTCCTTTATTTCTTTCCTCAAGTATTCTCCAAATATCTTCATCAATCCACTGACTTCTGCCTTGGGTCTTTTCCAGTTTTCAGTGGAAAATGCGTAAAGCGTCAGAACTTCAATTTGATATTTCGAGGCCAATTTCACGATATCCCTTATTGTCTCCACACCGGCCCTATGTCCGAATAGTCTCGGCTTATTTTGTCTACTGGCCCATCTTCCGTTTCCATCCATTATGATGCCTATGTGTTTTGGCAAATGCTTGATTTCAATTGACATGGGCAATACCCCCTAAATAGTCTAGTGCACAATAATAGTTTCATTTAGAATAAAACACCCCTAAGGGTGTTTATCTATTAAACTTCCATTATTTCATCATTTTTTGCTGCTACGATCTCATCGATTTTTTTTATTTCATCATCTGTCATCTTTTGAATGTCATTTTCAGCATGCTTTAACTCGTCTTCAGTTATCATGCTTTCTTTTTCCAAATCTTTTAAATCCTGTATGGCATGTCTTCTTATATTTCTTACGGCTACTTTTGATTCTTCACCAAATTTTTTTGCCGTTTTTACCAGTTCTTTTCTTCTTTCTTCAGTTAATTGTGGAAGTACTATCCTAATTACTTTTCCGTCATTTCCAGGATTCAGGCCCAAGTCAGCTTTCAAAATAGCTTTCTCGATCAACCCTATAGAGTTTGCGTCCCAAGGTTGTATCAAGATCATTCTGGGTTCTGGAGCGCTGATATTGCCCAATTGATTCAACGGTGTTACGGCTCCGTAATAATCCACAGTAACTCTTTCCAAGATTTGTGGATTCGCTCTTCCTGCTCTCAGGGAATTAAGTTCATACTTCAAACTTCCTATGGCTTTGTCCATCTTTTCAATAGTTTCCTTTTTGATTTCCTTAATCATGAGTATCCTCCTTGACTATTGTTCCGATATTTTCACCGCAAAGTACTTTTACTATATTCTCAGGTTGTTCCAGACCGAATACCAGTACCGGTATGTTGTTATCCATACACAAGGATATTGCAGTTGAATCCATAACCTTCAAACCCTTATTTAAAACATCTATGTAACTTAGAACATCAAATCTCTTCGCTTCAGGATTTACTTTCGGATCACTGTCGTAAACGCCATCCACTTTTTTAGCTGAGAGAATAACTTCTGCATCTATCTCCGCCGCTCTAAGCGCAGCAGTGGTATCAGTTGAAAAATATGGATTTCCCGTACCTGAAGCAAAAATGACTATTCTTCCCTTTTCCAAATGACGCATGGCTTTTCTTCTTATATATGGTTCCGCAACTTCTTTCATTTCTATGGCAGTCTGAACTCTGACGGGAACGCCCATGGACTCCAAAGCGTCTTGTAGAGCCAATGCGTTGATAACTGTTGCCAGCATGCCCATATAGTCGGCTGTAGCCCTGTCGATTCCTTCACCGTCTCTTCCTCTGAAGATATTTCCTCCGCCTACAACTATTGCGATTTCAACACCCAGATCTTTTGCATCTTTTATATTTTTACAGATTTCAGCAATCGTGGCAGGATCGATCCCAAAGCTTTTTTCCCCCGCCAAAGCTTCTCCGCTGAGCTTAATTATAACTCTGTTGTATTTAGGTTTCATATAAGTACCTCCCTTTTATAATATAACACTTACTTTAATTTTATAGAAGTAGTAATTTGAATTTAATTAATGACCGTAGACTGTATTTTAAATTTACGGCTTTACAACAGCGTTATTATATTCTGTTGATTTGCGTTAAAAAAGGACACGCTTAAGGTGTCCTTTTCATTAAAGGCTCATTTGCTTGGCTACTTCTTCAGCAAAATTCTCTTCTTTCTTTTCAATTCCTTCACCCATTTGGTATCTGGTGAATCTTCTTATTTTGATATTTTCTCCGATTTTGGAAATTTTTTCATTTACGATTTCTTTGATCGTCTTGTCAGGATCTTTAACAAATGCTTGTTCCATCAAACAAATCTCTTGATAAAACTTCTTGATCCTTCCTTCGACCATCTTCTCAATGATCTTTTCAGGTTTTCCTTCGTTGAGTGCCTGAGCCTTAAGAATGGATTTTTCTTTTTCAACATAATCCGCTGGAACATCTTCAACATTAAGGAATAATGGATTTGTAGCAGCTATATGCATGGCTATGTCTCTAACCATATTTTTAAAATCATCAGTTTTGGCTACAAAATCAGTTTCACAGTTTACTTCAACTAAAACTCCAATTTTACCGCCCATGTGTATGTATGATTCAACTACGCCTTCAGCTGCAACTCTGCCAGCTTTTTTGGAGGCTGCCGCCAATCCTTTTTCTCTTAAAAACTCTATTGCTTTATCCATATCATCGTTGTTTGCTTCCAAAGCCTTCTTGCAGTCCATCATGCCTGCACCGGTTTTTTGTCTAAGTTCTTTAACCATTTGCGCACTTGCCATTTTATTACCTCCTCGTATTTGTTATGATCATTTGTATCGACCATAAAAATGGAAGAAGGAGGATTCTCTCCCCGTCTTCTCCCTATAAGTCATTTACGCTTCAACTTCAGCAGTTTCCTCGGCCACCGCTTCAGCATCTTCCATTTGAACGCCTTGCTTTCCTTCAAGAACAGCATTTGCCATTGCTTCAGACAATAGGTTTACTGCTCTTATAGCATCGTCGTTTCCTGGAATAATATAATCAATCTCATCGGGATCACAGTTTGTGTCGACAATTCCTATTACAGGAATACCCAATTTTTTAGCTTCAAGAATCGCAATTCTTTCTTTTCTCGGGTCAACTACGAAAAGTGCTCCCGGAAGTTTTTTCATGTCTTTGATTCCACCCAGGAATTTCTCCAACTTTTCTCTTTCATTTTTAAGTTGGATAACTTCTTTTTTGGGAAGAACTTCGAAAGTTCCATCATTTTCCATTTCTTCCAACTTATGAAGTCTTTTGATTCTTTTGCTGATAGTTTGGAAGTTTGTGAGCGTTCCTCCAAGCCATCTGTGATTCACAAAAAAGCTCTCGCTTCTAAGCGCGTGTGTCTTGATTGCATCCTGTGCCTGCTTTTTTGTTCCTACAAACAAGATGTCTTGTCCGTCTTCTACAAGCTCTCTGATAAAATCGTAAGCTTTGTCTATCAACCCTACTGTTTTTTGCAGGTCGATAATGTAGATCCCATTTCTTTCTGTGAAGATATAAGGAGCCATCTTAGGGTTCCATCTTCTAGTTTGGTGTCCAAAATGAACACCTGCCTCCAATAATTGTTTCATTGATACGTAAGACATTGCTACACCTCCTATGGTTTTTCCTCCATCTCCGTCTACTGAACATTCCACCCATTGGGCACCGGACGCTCATCGAGAGATGTGTGTTTTGTGTGCTTTAAAAGTTTAACACAACCTGCATCTAAAATCAATCTTTAATTTTTGATATTTATTCCGCACTTATTTTCCTTCCACCTTGTCCAATTCATCCAGGAATTTTGAATTCAGGATTTTTATGAATGTTCCCTTCATTCCCAATGACCTTGTCTCTATTACCCCGGCGCTCTCAAGTTTTCTGAGGGCATTAACAATGACCGATCTTGTTATTCCTACTCGATCGGCAATTTTACTTGCCACCAAAAGTCCCTCGTTTCCGTCTAATTCCTTGAATATATGAACTACGGCTTCCATCTCAGAGTAAGACAGAGTTCCGATTGCCATCTGGACCACTGTCTTTTGGCGTGCTTCTTTTTCCAAATCAATATTCTTAAGACGCATCATCTCCATGCCCACTACTGTAGCTGACAATTCTGCCAAAATAAGATCTGGCGCGGTGAACTCCTTACCAAATCGAGCCAGTACCAAAGTCCCCAGCCTTTCTCCACCGCTGTTGATGGGAACATATGTGGAATATCTGTCTTTGAAGCCGCAAAGTTCCCTGTGGTCATAAACGCAACCTGGATCATTTTCCACCTTATTCGAAACAGTCTCTTTTATTTCACCCAAGAGTTTGTTGAAGTCCTTTGGAAACTTAGTTCCCTGTTCCTGAAGTGTTTTTATATTTAATTCGCACTCGAAATCCTTAAAGAAGGAATACCCGAGCAAGTCTCCATTGTTACTGGCTATATAAACATTTGATCCCAGCACTTCACTCAAGGTGTCACTCAGTTCGGAAAAATGTCTGCCACCGCTTCTAGGTTCCTGTAAAACCTTGTTTACCTTTCTGACTTTTTCAAGAAGGCTCATCATTCTTACCGTCTCCAATCACAAAATATATTTTTTTAGGTCTCTTTGCTTTTCTTCATTTTTGAATGTCCTCTTCACGTAATCTTCGTTGATTTCAAACGTTTCCCGGTCGTATTCAGAGGCATGAAAAGATATCTCTTCCATCAGCATTTCCACGACAGTGTGCAATCTTCTTGCTCCTATGTTTTCCTGCTGTTCATTCATTGATGCGGCTATCTCCGCTATTTGATTTATAGCATCTTGAGTAAACTCAAGCTCCACGCCCTCGGTCTTCAAAAGTTCCCGGTACTGCTTGATGATCGAGTTTTCGGGTCGTGTTAGAATTTCTACAAAATTTCGAGCATCCAGGCTTTCCAATTCAACTGTGATTGGAAAACGTCCTTGAAGTTCCGGTATTAAATCTGAAACCTTGCTGACATGAAAAGCCCCTGCTCCGATGAACAGGATATGGTCTGTATTGACAGGACCGTACTTGGTGTTGACAGTCGATCCTTCAACTATGGGGAGGATGTCGCGTTGCACCCCTTCTCTGGACACTTCAGCCCCGTTTCGATTTCCGGAACCAGCAATTTTGTCTATTTCGTCAAGGAAAATTATCCCGTTCTGTTCCGCTTCTTTCAAGCCTTCACTGGTTACAGCATCCATGTCTATAAGTTCCTGAGATTCCATTTGTATTAAAATCTCCCTTGCCTCGGAAACCGACACCTTCCTCTTTTTTGTGCGTTTTGGCAAAATTCCTCCGAATATGTCTCCCATATTAAGCGACATGTCTTCTCCGCTTCCGCCACCCATCAAAGCCATGGATCCGGATCCTTTATCCTCGACTTCGACCACTACGATGTGATCTTCCAACTCTCCATTGTCCAATTGGTCCGCTATTCTTTCTTTCTTCCTGATCAAGCCTTCATTCAGCTCTTCTTTTTCACTTTCGACTGCATTTTCTTTGGGTACATCTGTATTGAAGAGCATATCAAAGGGCGTCTTTATCTTTTTATCTTTGCCTGGAACTGGAACCAACAGATCAAGCAATTTCAATCTGGCATTCTCTTCTGCCTTGGATTTTACACTATTCATATGTTTTTCTTTTACATTCCTGATGGATGTATTCACAAGATCTCTTATCATGGATTCGACATCTCTGCCCACATAACCAACTTCAGTAAATTTCGTAGCCTCAACTTTTACAAAAGGCGCTTCCACCAGTTTTGCCAATCTTCTTGCAATCTCTGTCTTACCCACTCCTGTGGGGCCCATTAATATTATATTCTTGGGGGTTATTTCAGACTGTAGCTCAATGGGCAAAAGTGATCTTCTATACCTGTTTCTCAAGGCAACCGCAACTTTCCTTTTCGCCTCTTTCTGTCCAATTATAAACCTGTCGAGTTGATTTACTATCTCCCTGGGAGTCATGTCTGTCATTTTAGCCCCTCCTCTGTCAAGGACTCGACTTTAATGTTTTCATTGGTATATACGCATATCCTGGCAGCTATCCTTAAAGATTCCTCCGCTATTTCAGTAGCGCTCATATCAGAATGCTTCATAAGAGCCAAACCTGCTGAAAGAGCGTAATTCCCGCCTGAACCGATGGCTGCTACATTTTCATCAGGCTCGATTACTTCACCGTTGCCCGAAAGCAACAATAAATCATCCTTGTCCATTACCAACAGCAGAGCTTCCAAGTTCTTGAGCACTTTGTCGCTCCTCCATTCCCTGGCAAGTTCGACTGCTGCTCTGAGAAGGTTTCCACCATATTTTTCAAGTTTTGCCTCGAATCTCTCACTCAGAGTGAATGCATCGGAAACCGATCCGGCAAATCCCACCAAAACCTGGTCCTTGTATATTTTTTTTACTTTTTTTGCTGTTGTCTTCATTATGGTATTTTCACCAAATGTTACCTGTCCATCCCCGGCCATGGCACAAACACCGTCTTTTCTTACAGCTATTATAGTAGTGGCATGAAACATATCTTCACCTCATATTATTCTCGATTCATTTCCTGATCAAGCATAGCAATTTAAGATTAACATAGGGGTTATATTAATTCAATTGATTTTTCAGAATATTTCGCAATTTGAAACAATTGCCCTACGGTAGAAAAAGCCCCATCGGTCTAAGCACCGATAGGACTTGCTGACAATTATTGTTTTTTTACATAATCACATTTTTCGTTGGAACAATATATCTTGCTGGTTTTGCTGTAACCTTTTTGTAAAAGCAGCGAACCGCATTTTGGACATTGTTCATCTTTTACGGGTTTGTCCCAAACCATAAAATTGCATTCAGGATAGTTTGTACACCCATAGAAAGCTCTGCCTTTTTTTGATTTTTTCTGAACTATGCTTCCATTTTCGCACTCAGGACACGGTATTCCCAGGTCCTCCACGATGGTTTTGGTATTTCTGCATTCTGGGAATCCGGGACAAGCAAGAAATTTTCCGTATCTGCCGTTCTTTATTACCATCATTCGTCCACATTTATCACATTCTACATCAGAAACCGGATCCTCTATTATAATCTTTTCCATGTCCTTTTCTGCATGAGCCAGATCTTTTTCAAAATCCTTGTAAAAATACTCAATAACCGTCTGCCACTTCACATCTCCTTCTGCAACTTTGTCCAGTGATGATTCCATTTCTGCAGTGAAATCGTAGTCCAAGATATTTTTAAAGTACTCCTCCATAAGCTCGGTAACCATTATACCCAATTCTGTAGGTTGGAACTTTTTATCTATGTTCTCAACATACCCCCTGGCTCTAATTGTTTGGATCGTAGGAGAATAGGTGCTTGGCCTTCCAATCCCTCTTTCCTCCATGGCTTTTACCAAGGACGCTTCCGTATATCTTGCCGGTGGTTGAGTAAATTTTTGTTCCTTTTGCATATCTTTAAGGAAAAGCAGTTCCCCCGGAGTCAATTCGGGAATAAATCCCTTGTCATTGGTCTCGTCCGAATCTTCGGTCATGTCATAAACCTTCATGAATCCCTTGAATATCAATTTTGAATCTGATGCCTTGAAACCGTATTGACCGCATGTGATATCCACAGAAGTCGTGTCGTAGACTCCATTTGACATCTGACTTGCTGCAAATCTTTCCCAAATCAGTTTATAAAGCCTGTATTGATCGCGCTTTAGAGAGCCTTTCACAGTTTTTGGGTCCAGATCTATGGTAGTTGGTCGAATCGCTTCGTGAGCATCCTGAACATTTTTACCTTTGTTTTTTCCTATGTTCGTTCCCAAATATTCTTTCCCGAAATTCTCAAGTATATAGTTCTTGCAATTATCCTTGGCCTCGTCCGAAATTCTGATGGAATCGGTTCTCATGTAAGTGATTAGTCCTACGCTTCCTATTCCTTCGATATTAAGGCCTTCGTATAGTTGCTGTGCAATACTCATTGTCTTCTTGGTAGTGAAATTTAATTTTTTGAAAGCTTCCTGTTGCATGGTGCTGGTGGTAAAGGGGTTTGGCGGTTTACGGTTGCGTTTACCCTTTTTCACGTCTAGTACTTTGATTTCTTCGTTTTTTAGGGTATCGGTTATTTTTGTCAGTTCCTCTTCGTCGCCAATATCTTTCTTCTTGCCGTTGATACCGTGATATCTTGCAACAAAATAATCATCGGAGTTCTTTTCCTTGATCAGATCAAGATTCAAATTCCAGTATTCTTGGCTGACAAAGTCCATAATTTCTTTTTCACGGTCTACTATCAATTTGGTTGCGACGGATTGGACCCTTCCTGCACTTAACCCCTTTTTTATTTTCTTCCATAATAATGGACTGATGCTATAACCTACAAGTCTGTCTAAAATCCTTCTGGCTTGTTGCGCATCTACCAGATCCATATTGATTTCCCTTTTGCTTTTTATAGAATTTCTTATCGCATTTTTGGTTATTTCGTGAAACTCTATCCGAGCTGATCCTTCTTTTGTCAAATTTAAATAGTTTGCTATGTGCCAGGATATGGCTTCCCCTTCTCGGTCGGGGTCAGTAGCCAATAAAACCATGTCTGCTTTCTTGGCTTCACTTTTCATTTTTTTAAGTATGTCTCCCTTTCCACGTATAGTTACGTAGCTGGGTTCAAAATTATTTTCTATATCTATTCCCAATTTGCTTTTCGGCAAATCTCTTACATGTCCCATAGTGGCTTGGACCTTGTACCCTTTGGGCAAGTACTTGTTTATAGTTTTTGCTTTAGCCGGAGATTCGACGATAACAAGCGTTTTAGCCATTTAATCACCTCAAATTATTTAACAGTTGTAAATTATAACAGAAAGCCAAGAACTATTCAATATAAAGACAGTTTTCATTTTATCTATGATCACATAAAACAGTCAAACAAGTATATGACAGCGCCCTCTGTTAATAGTGATAATCTGCTTTATTTCCAGTTTTGTCAAGATATAATTTATTTCAGATAAAGAAAAATCCGATTTTTCTCCGATCATTTCCACTGTATCCCAGCCTTTTCTTACCAAATCCATAATTTCATTCTCTTTTTCATCAATATCCACATTGTTTTTATCTTGTTTCATCTGGCGAGTATCGAACATGGGCACGATGTCTTCAATTATATCCGATGATTTCAATACCATCTTGGCTCCATCGCGTATCAGTAAATTGGTTCCCAGACTGTTTTTCCTGTTTATGTCACCTGGAAGTGCGTACACTTCCCTGCCTTGCTCCAAGGCAAAACCTGCACTGATCAAGGATCCGCTTTTCACCTCAGCCTCCGCCACCATCAAACCAATAGAAATTCCACTAATGATTCGATTCCTACGTGGAAAGTTCATGGGCAGAGGAGGTGTTCCCATGGGAAATTCTGAAAAAATGCATCCTCCATCACGAATTATAGATTCGTATATCTTCATGTTTTCCCTCGGATAACAGATGTCTACACCCGAGCCCAAAACAGCAGTTGTGATACCTCCTGATGCCAGCGCACCTTTATGGGCTGCTGCGTCTATGCCTTTAGCCAATCCACTAACCACTGTTATGCCTGAAGAGGCCAAGTCAGCAGCGATTTTCTCCGTGTTCAGTTTTCCAGAAAATGTTGCATTTCTGGCTCCTACTATTCCAAAAGTCTTTTTAAACATTTTTGTATTGCAAGTTCCCTTATAATACAATACCATCGGCGGCAGATAAATTTGTGACAGAAATTCAGGGTAATCATTATCCCTGAAATCAATCACTCCCACATTGGATCCTTTGTAACTTTCCAAAATTTTTTCATCGACCACTATTTTGTGTTCAATACTCTCTACTTGTTCTGAAGTTAAAATCTTGGAATTCACCAAGTCTCTTTTTTTACTTTGATAAATTTCTTTTGCTGAGCCGAAATATCCAAGCAAATGATATTTCTTATCAAGACTGATCCCCTTGTGCTCACTCAACCAGATCAAATACATTTTTTCTTCCAAACAACCGCCTCCGAATATATTTTTTAACACGTTATATATTATAGCATGTTTGGAAACAATCATATATAATGTTATGGAGGTGATTATATGATAGAAGAAATATTCAGCTGTTCGGTCATTGGAGTGAACGGACTGATCGTCAGCGTTGAAGTCGACATATCAAAGGGACTGCCAAGCTTTTCCTTAGTCGGTCTGCCTGATGCTGCAGTAAAGGAGTCTAAAGACAGAGTCTTTTCCGCGATTAAAAACAACGGATTCAAATATCCTATGAAAAGGATTACTATCAATCTGGCTCCAGCTGATGTGAAAAAAGAGGGCCCTTCGTACGACTTGCCCATAGCAATGGGAATTTTAACATCTTCGGAAGAGATAAAGCCCGTTGTTGATTTAAGAAAAACAGTTTTTATCGGAGAATTGTCACTAAATGGTGATACCAGACCAGTGAAGGGGATCCTTCCCATGATCATTGAGTCCAGAGAAAAGAATTTCAAGGCTGCTGTCGTCCCCTGGGACAATGCCAGGGAAGCTTCACTGGTTGAGGGAATTACCATATATCCGGTAAAAAAACTCTCTGATGCCATCGAGCATGTCTGCGACATCAATCCAATAGAGCCATATGTTAATGATCTTGATGAATTATTAAATCAACAGCAAAATTTTGATTTGGATTTTTCCGATGTCAGAGGACAACTTCAAGTCAAGAGATCTTTTGAAATTGCTGCTGCAGGATATCACAATATAATAATGATTGGCCCACCGGGTTCCGGTAAAACTATGCTGGCCAGAAGACTTCCATCCATACTGCCGTCGCTGACTCCTTCCGAAGCTCTTGAATCAACAAAAATATACAGTATTTCAGGCCTTTTAAAAGGCAAACCTTTAATTACAGACCGTCCGTTCAGAAGTCCCCATCACACAATTTCCAAAATCAGTTTGATTGGCGGGGGAAGAATACCAAAACCGGGAGAAGTTTCGCTTGCCCATCTGGGTGTTTTATTCCTTGACGAAATGCCTGAATTTCAAAAATCGGCTTTAGAAGTCCTCAGACAACCCATGGAGGACAAATTCGTAAACATTTCGCGAGTAAATGCAACAATGACTTTTCCAGCGTCATTTCTACTTGTAAGTTCCATCAATCCTTGCCCATGCGGGTACTATGGCGATAGTTCTCACAACTGCCAATGCAGTACTACCCAAATAAAAAACTATCTTAACAAGATAAGCGGTCCCCTTTTGGATAGGATAGACATACATGTTGAAGTCAAAAAAGCTGAATACGAAGATTTGAACAAATCTGCAAAAGAAGAAAGCTCGATTTCGATCAAGAAACGTGTGGAAGAAGCCAGACAGTTACAGTTGTCGAGATATAAAAACCAGAATTTAACTTTCAATTCACAATTGTCCGTCAAACAGATAGATGAATTTTGTCCCATGGACAAGGAAGCAAAATCCATGCTTAAGAGTGCTTTCGATACCATGAACTTAAGCGCCAGAGCTTACCATAAAGTAATCAAGCTTTCCAGAACAATAGCTGATTTGGATAAAAGTGAACTGATCCGAGGTATCCACCTGGGTGAAGCTGTACAATACAGGAGTTTGGATAGAAAATATTGGGAAATTTTTTAAATTTATTAAAATCGAAAAAAGAACCTGATCGGTTCTTTCGGATGAATTTTTTTATTTTCAAATCTACCAGTTGATCCCAAAAGCATTTTCAATGTGGTTGATCTCTCCTGCCAATAACTCAATGACATCAAATCGGTAATTATCTTCAAATTCGGTATTCGTTCCAAGGTAATGCAGCGCTGTCTTGATTATATGTTTTTGTTTCGATACGGGCACTGATTCAGAAGGAGCACCATATTCATCACTGCTGCGGGATTTTACCTCCACAAATATAACATCTTCACACCTTTTGGCAATTATGTCTATTTCTCCCATTCTACACCTGTAGTTTCTCTTCAAAATACTGTATCCCAGAGATTTTAAGTAGTCCACGGCCAAACTTTCTCCAAATTTTCCTTTATTCTGATTAGAAATCATGAGACACCTCTTAAATGAAATTACCACAAAACGACTTTCTGTGAACCGGACTCAGACCGTACTTCCGTATGGCGTCAACATGCTCTTTAGTGCCATATCCTTTGTTTGTCTTGAAATTATACTCGGGATATAACTCATGGTATTCATCCATCATGGCATCTCTTTTCACCTTGGCAACAATGCTGGCAGCCGCAATGGCATAGCACCTTTCATCCCCTTTGATAAAAGACTTCTGTGGTATAGATACTCTTTCCAGATGTACAGCATCAACAAGTATGATATCAGGCTTTTCCGCGAGATCTTCCAAAGCCTGTACCATGCTTTTTTTTGTACTGTTCAAAATGTTGTAATGATCTATTTCGTTATTGTCTATTATTCCAAGTCCTACGCTGATGGCGCTTTCAATCAAGACCCTGCTTAAATCTTCTCTTTTTTCAGCACTAAGTTTTTTAGAATCATTGACAAATCTGATTTTCGACTCTATAGGCAACATTATTGCACAACTGACTACCGGTCCTGCCAGTGGACCTCTGCCAACCTCGTCCATCCCTGCTATCAGTTTAAAACCGTTGGCATGCAGGTTTTCTTCGATGTATTTGAGCTCTTGTATTCTCAAATCTTCCAAATTATTTTTTTCGATTCGTTTTCTCATTGATTTAACAATTGAGCGAACTCCCTGCCGGGTATCCTTCTCAAGAGAACTCATCAGTCGGGCATAATCGTCCATAGACGACATTTCTACCATTTCTTTAACAGCTTTTACAGACATGTTTTTAAAATCCAATCTAGTCCACCTCCGGCCATTCAAAAGAAACCTTGCCAAGAGTAGTCTTTTTGATTTCATCCATTAGCATCTCTGCCGTCCTGGAATAATCGATTTCTCCGCCTCTTATGACATAATTTCTTTTTCGGGCTATGGATTCCATTAGCTCTAATGCAGTGGTATTCTCATCAAATTCAACTTTATATCGATCGTAGATCACATTCGGATATGCACTTCTCAGAAATTCAAGAAGCTTAAGAGCAGCTTCTTCCCTATCGTAAATCGTGTCTTTTATTGATCCGATCCACGCAAGTTTCAGTCCGATGGTTTCATCATCAAATTTAGGCCACAAAATCCCCGGAGTGTCGAGCAGTTGAATTTCATTACTGACTTTTATCCATTGATTGGCTTTTGTTACGCCGGGCTTATTTCCTGTTTTGGTAGATGCCCTACCGCTGATGGAATTTATCAATGTCGATTTTCCAACATTGGGAATGCCTAAAATCAGACACCTGATTTGCCTGTTTAACCTGCCTTTCGCCTTATCTCTGTCCAAGACGGGTTTCATTGTAGTTTTAACAGTGGCAATGAGCTCCTTTAAACCTTTTCCCGAGATCGCATCCACAAATACATAAGGCTGATTGGCTTTTTTGTAGTGCTTCTCCCAAAGCTTATTGATCTCCGGATCTGCTAAATCGGATTTATTTAATACTACTATCTTCTTTTTCCCATTGATCAAATCATCTACTTCCGGATTGGAACTACTGATTGGAATTCTGGCGTCCACCAATTCAATTACGACATCTATCAATTTAAGATTTTCTCTGATTTGTCTCTTCGCTTTTGCCATATGGCCGGGATACCATTGTATATCCATTAAATCACCTACTTTATCCTTCCCAGATCATCGAAAGGGTATATTCTTATAAATACCTTTCCCACTATTTCATCCTCTGCTACAAATCCTACATCTGCAAAGCGACTATCCCTGCTGTTGTCTCTATTATCACCCAGAACAAAATATGCTCCTTCGGGAACGGTAGTTTTGGGATAATCGGGATAACTTGAATCATCCGTGTAGCTTTCCTGGACCATTTTATCGTTGACATAGAGTTTGCTGTCCTTGATCTCGACCGAATCCCCTCCAATGGCCACTATGCGCTTGACGAATTCAACACCGTCAGAATAATTCAAAATTATCACATCACCGTAATCAGGCTCTTTAAAAAAATAATCTATCTTGGTAACCATCAGTCTGTCGCCGTTGTTTAACGTAGGATTCATTGAGCTACCTTCTACCATCACGAATTCAAAAACAAAAAGCTTTATCACCACCGCCAAAATTATTGCAACTACAGCAGATTCAGCCCATTCTCTGAGATCACCCTTTGTTTTTTTTGCTTCTTTTTTCATGCGTTCACTTCCCGAGTTTTTTGTGTTCAGCAATTTAGCTGTACTATATGCTACTCAATTATTATAATTGTTTTTTTCTAGTATGTATATGAAAAACGGGACTGTCCAGCAGTCCCATGTCATTACATCTTCTCTTTAATTTTGGCAGCCTTGCCGATTCTGTCTCTAAGGTAGAATAATTTTGCTCTTCTGACCTTACCTTTTCTAGATACTTCGATTTTTTCGATTCTTGGGCTGTGTAAAGGGAAAGTTCTCTCGACACCTACACCTGAAGAAATTTTTCTTACTGTGAAAGTTTCTCTGATTCCACCATTTTGTCTTTTTAAAACGGTACCTTCAAAAATCTGGATTCTCTCTCTTTTTCCTTCCACAACTTTTACATGCACCTTTACTGTATCACCAACATTAAATGGAGTAATATCCTGCTTAAGTTGTTCTCTTTCGAGCTCTTTCAATATGTTCATTTTTTTACCTCCTCCCTTTCTGGACGTTCTTGCTCCTGGCAGAGGACCGCCTGAGATAACTTCAAGTATTATAACATATTAATTTTTAAGATTCAATGATTATTGTTTCTTACTCATATATTTTTTAATTAGATCAGGCCGTTTTTCTTTGGTCTCATTTATCGAAGCTTCAAGACGCCATTTTTCGATTTCTTTATGATTGCCGCTCAAAAGGACCTCTGGTACTTTCATTCCTTCAAATTCTCGAGGTCTGGTGTATTGAGGGTGTTCTAAAAGATGGTCGTAAAAGCTTTCACTTTCAGAGCTTTCCTCGTTTCCTAAAACACCTTCTAAAAGCCTGGTGATCGAATCGATCATGACCATTGCAGGTATTTCCCCTCCTGTCAGTATAAAATCACCAATGGAAATTTCAAAGTCCACGTATTTATCTATTATTCTTTGATCTATACCTTCGTAATGACCGCAAACCAAGATAAGATCTTCTCCAGCTTTTGAAAGACCTGCAGCAAGCTCCTGATCGTATATTTTTCCTTTTGGTGTAAGATATATCACTTTGCCGGAATTTGCCTTTCCCAATGAATATTTTATAGCATCAGCCAAAGGTTGTGGTGTCATAACCATTCCCGGACCTCCACCAAAAGGATAGTCGTCTGTCTTGTTGTGCTTGTCCAAAGTGAAATCTCTTATGTTAACTACTTCGATTTCAACGAGCCCTTTGCTTACAGCTTTGCCAATAATACTTTCCGAAATGAAATTTTTGAAAAACTCCGGAAACACTGTCAAGATAAAAAACTTCATAGATCCCACAAACCTTCCGGTATGGAAACATCTACTCTATTATTTTCAATATCTATATCGACAATATTCTCTCTTGTCGCCGGAATCATCAATTCTTTTGATTCAGTTTTGACTACGTAGATGTCAGCAGCGCCAAATTGAAGCACGTCTTTTAGCACTCCAATTCTTGTTTCATTTTCGTAAACGTCACTTCCGATCAAGTCAACTATAAAATACCTGTCCTCAGGAAGTTCTACCGCCTGCTCCCTGTCAATTTCAAGCAAAAAATCTTTTAATGATTCTGCCTGCGTTCTATCCTTAATTTCCTCAAAAGTAATGAGTATGGCATTCTTGTGATATCTGACGCCTTGAATATGAAGTGTTTTTTCGCCGGATCTTGTTTTGACTCTGACTTCGTTCAGTTCCTCGAATCTTTCAGGATCATCTGTCAGTGGCATAACCTTCACTTCGCCTTTTATACCGTGTGCCGCAGCGATTTTGCCGACAACAAGTGTATTATCATTTTTCAAAAGCTCACCGTCCCGTATAAACAATTAATTTATAATAAATAAAGCCAGGTTTCCCTGACTTATTTATTGCATTATTTCCAGTACAACCTTAACATTTTCTTTCGTCGCCGCTGCCTTTAAAACAGTTCTCAGTGATTTGGCGATCCTTCCCTGCTTGCCGATAACTTTTCCCATATCGTCAGGCGAGACTCGCAACTCCAGAACTATTGATTGATCTTTTTTAATTTCTCTGACTTCAACGTTTTCGGGATGATCTACAAGTGATTTAGCCAGAATTTCTACTAGTTCTTTCAAAAAGACACCTCCGGAAATCATAATTAACCGATAATTCCGTTTTTCTTGAGTAAAGCTTTAACTGTGTCAGAAGGCTGTGCGCCATTATCCAACCACTTCTTTGCCTTTTCTTCATCGATTTTCAATTGAACCGGCTCAGTCAAAGGGTTGAAGTAACCAATCTCCTCGATGAATTTACCATCTCTTGGAGATCTTGAATCTGCAACAACAACTCTATAGAAAGGTTTTTTCTTAGCACCAATTCTTTTTAATCTGATTTTAACTGCCATTTTTTCACCTCCTTGAAATTTACATGAATGGAAATTTCATTCTTCCATGTTTTTTATTATTTAAACCGCTGAACTGCTTCATCATCTTCTTTGATTGCTCAAAGCCTTTCAGCAATTTATTCACATCTTGTACTCGCGTTCCCGACCCTGCAGCGATCCTTTTTCTGCGGTTCGCATTTATTATTCCGGGATTGATACGTTCTTCGGGAGTCATGCTGTTGATAATAGCCTCTGATCTGCTAAACTCTTTTTCATCAAAATCCAATCCTTTGAGAGCTTTTTTGTTTCCTCCAGGCATCATATTCAATATATCTTTAAACGAACCCATGCTCTTCATTTGAATCAGTTGATTTTTAAAATCTTCGAGCGTGAATGTCTGTTTTCTGATCTTTTCCTGAAGTTCAATTGCCTTTTCCTCATCAAAGTCAGTCTGGGCTTTTTCAATAAGACTGAGGACGTCTCCCATTCCCAGAATTCGAGATGCCATCCTGTCCGGATAAAAAACTTCCAGATCCGTAAGTTTTTCTCCCATACCTGCAAACAATATGGGCTTACCGGTCACAGACGCCACGGATAGGGCCGCACCACCCCTTGTATCGCCATCAAGTTTAGTTAGTATGACACCGGTTATGTCGATTTTCTCATTAAACGTTTCAGCAACATTTACTGCTTCCTGCCCTGTCATCGAATCGATATTCAAAACTACATGATCAGGTTCCACAGTTTTTTTAATGTCCACCAATTCATCCATAAGTTTTTCATCTATTTGAAGTCTTCCTGCAGTATCGAAAATCACAGTGTCAAAAAGGTATTCTCTCGCATATTTAAGCGCATCTGCAGCTATTTTAACCGGATCTTTAGCACTCTCGTCAGCATATACATGAGTTTCCAGTTGTTTGCCTATTACTTGCAGCTGCTTTATGGCAGCAGGTCTGTATACGTCACAGGCGACCAGCAATACCTTCTTTCCATCTTTTTTCATGTAAGCAGCCAGCTTGCCCGCCGTGGTGGTTTTACCTGCACCTTGGAGTCCTACAAGCATGATGGACGTCATGCCTTTTGGCGAATATTTTAACTTAAACGGTTCTCCACCCAACAACTGAGTCAATTCATCATTGACTATCTTGATAACCTGTTGCCCCGGTGTAAGGCTTTTGAGCACTTCTGATCCCATGGCTCTTTCATTTATGCTGTTGACAAATTTTTTTACTACCTTGAAGTTTACATCCGCTTCAAGCAATGCTAATTTTATCTCTCTTGTCGCTTCTTTGATGTCCTTCTCTGTGAGTTTGCCTTTTCCTCTAAGCTTCTTGAACGTGTCCTGAAGTTTTTCGCTAAGTCCCTCAAATACCATAGTTGACCTCCATCAATTTTCCTCCAACAGTTCACCGAGTTTTGCTTTTACTGAATCTACCATGCCCTTTATTTCTTGATCACTACCGTTTTGATCGATCTCGTTTAAAATATCCATGCATTCCAATACTGTTGTTTGTCTCTTTTTGTATCTTTGAACTAAATTTAGTTTTATATCAAAATCATGCAGTATTTCCTTGGATCTGATCAGAAGATCTCTGACGGCCTGCCTGGTAATACCCATTTTTTCACCAATTTCTGCCAAAGAATAGTTGAAGCTGTAATAATATTCTACAGCTTTCTTTTGTTTCTCAGTTAAAAACTCACCGTAAAAATCATACAAAATGGATATCTCAAAAAATTCTTCCATTTGGCACCTCGCTGTAAAGGTTATTTGCTTTACAGTAAGATTCTAATAGAAAGACATCCTTCTGTCAAGTTTTATTCAAACAAAATTTCAACAAAATCTTCAGGAGAGAATTTTTGCAAATCATCCATGCCCTCACCCACTCCAACGTATTCGACGGGGATCCGGTATTGATTTTTTATAGGTATCACGATACCGCCTTTTGCAGATCCATCAAGTTTTGTCAAAATGATCCCGTCGAGATTGGTTACTTCATTGAATGTGGCAGCTTGGTTTAATGCATTTGTACCGCTGGTTGCATCCAACACCAAATATCTGTAGATATTGAAATAATCAGATTGCCCATTGATAATTTTGTTCATCTTGGACAATTCCTTCATCAAATTATCCTTGTTGTGAAGTCTTCCAGCCGTATCACAAATCAGTATGTCCACACCCTTGGCTCTAGCAGCGTGGAGCGCATCAAAAATCACCGAGCTCGGGTCAGCACCCTGCGCATTTTTTATGATAGGAACATCTACTCTTTCGGCCCATATTTCCAATTGTTCCACTGCTGCAGCTCTGAAAGTGTCTCCAGCAGCCAGCATCACGGACTTCCCTTCATCCTTGAACATTTTTGCCAATTTTGCTATGCTCGTAGTTTTACCCACTCCATTAACTCCAACTATCAAAATTACAGCGGGAGTATCAATGTTCTTGTTTTCAACATTTTCTACTTCCAGGATCTCCTTGATAACAGTTTTGATCGCTGACTTTACCATAGCTTTTTCCGTTATATTCTCTTTGGAAATAAGATCTCTGGTTCTTTCAATGATTTTATTCGTACTTTCATATCCAATATCCGCTAAAATCAATATTTCTTCCAGCTCTTCAAAAAATTCTTCATCATAGACCCCTGAATAATTTATCAGTTGATCTATTTTTCCTGAAAAATTCTTTTTTGTCTTAACCAGACTGTTTTTTAATTTTTCAAAAAAATTTGCCGCCATTTGCATCCTCCTAAATAATATCTGATATTTGAACAGAGAGCATTTTTGAAACTCCGTCCTTTCCCATGGTTATTCCATAAAGCCTGTCAGCTATTTCCATGGTACCTTTTCTGTGAGTAATTGTAATAAATTGATTTTGCTTGTTAATAACTGATAAAAATTCAGCAAATCTATCTACATTACTGTCATCCAATGCTGCATCGATTTCGTCCAACACGCAGAACGGAGCAGGTTTGATGCTTATTATGGCAAAGAGCAACGCTATAGCGGTCAATGCCTTTTCTCCACCTGAAAGAAGAGTTATATTCTTAAGTTTTTTCCCCGGAGGCTGAGCGACGATTTCGATTCCTGTGTCCATTATATCTTCATCGTCGATAATTAACAGTCCTGCATTTCCACCGTTGAACAATTTTTTGAACGTTTGGTTGAATTGGCTCTGTATCAATGAAAATTGTTCTACAAACTGAATTTCTATATCCTTGCTGATATTCTTTATCAAAGATTTCAATTCGTCCCTCGCAGCTAACAGATCTTCCTTTTGCTCGGTGAGAAATTCGAATCTTTCTTTTACTTCAGTGTATTGTTCGATGGCTGCCAGGTTAATGTTTCCCAAGCTCTTTATTCTGTCTTTTAGCTCCCGAACTTTCTTGATCTCCGCATCCATGTCTTCGACCGGATAGCTATACTCTTTGGCCATTAAATAGGTCATTTGATAATTTTCAAAGATACTTTCCGACAAATGTTCCTTCTCGATTGTGTTCGAATTTATTTTCAGATCAAGTTTTCCCAAGGATTCATTTATTAACGCCATTTCGTGATTCAGATCCTTCAATTTTCGCTCGAGAGAATCAAATTCTGAATTAAGGTCATGACGCATTTCCTGCATCTCTTTAAGCTCGTTTTTGACTTCATTCTTTTTTTCTTCAGAACTCACCATGCTTTCGGTTCTTACTTTAATTGTATTTTCCAACTCAATTATTTTTTCTTTGTGGCATTTGATCTGATTGTCTTTTTTTTCAATAAGATTCTTTTGTTCAGTTATGGTTATTTCCATTTCTTCCTGTCTTTGATTCAAGTTGGTGAGTTCCGTATCAAGTTTTACTCTTTCCATTTTGGATTCATTAAGCATCTCATTTATTCTGCCCAGTTCAGATTCAAGTTTTTCAAGTTCGCTACTGTCAACTTCCTTTTCAGATATTTCCATCTCCTTCTTCAGGCTAGTCAAATGGTTCATTAAACATACTTTCTCAGTATCTGCTGTCAACAAGAGCTCTCTGATTGAATGCATGGTATTCGCATATTCTTCGATTTTTTTATGATTTTCATGCAATTCTGATTTAATGTTCGAAATCTTTTGCTCCAACAATTTTTTTTCGATGCTTTTTTCATTGACATCTTTTAGTATCCTATCAAAATACTGCGTTCGATCAGCCAATTCATTGTCCAAAACATTTAACTCATCGTCGATCTCTTTTATTTCAAGACCATAATTTCTGATTTCATTTTTTAAAGCTGTTATTCGCTGGCTTCTCTGAAGCAAAAGATTATTTTTATTAAAACTTCCCCCGACTATTGCTCCGCCCGGATAAAATACTTCTCCTTCAAGAGTGACTATTTTAGATTTATGATTGAATTTTTGTCTAACCTGGGAAGCACTTTCCATTGATTCAACAATTAAAGTCCTACCCAATAAATTGTTGAAGATATTTTCATATTTTTTATCAAATTGTACTATATCCACCGCAAGGCCAATGACACCGGGAAGCGATTTGACAGATTCAGGCAAAACATCTTTGTTCCCTCTAACAGTGTCGATAGGCAGGAAGGTAGCTCTGCCCCAATTGAACTTATTTAAAAGCTTGATGGCTTTTTTGGCACATTCATCGTCCTGGACTACAATGTTTTGGAATGCTCCGCCCAAGGCCGTTTCTACAGCTACTGAATATTTTTCATCAACATCCAGCAAATTTCCTGTTATATCATGGATATTCGTCCTGAAATAGTCGTCCTTTTCCTTGTATGAAAGAAGATTCTTGACACTTTTGTAATAACCCTTTATATCCTGATCTTCCTGAAGCATATGAAGCTTGGATTTTTGTGATGCGATATTATTCAAGATCGTACTTTTATGGAGCAACTTACTTTCTTTTGATTCTTTTATTTGTAGTATTTCCTCATTCTGATCGATTTTTTCCGATTCCGATTTCACCAGTGATTCTTCAAGAATTTCCAATTTTTTCAAACTTTCCAAAAGATCTTCATTAAATATCTTTTCTTTATCTTTTAGAGTATCTTTTGCAGTTTCCAAGTCCCTGATTTTTTCGGCGGCAAACTCGGTTTCTCGTTCCAGCTTCAAGATTTCGTTTCTTTTTATATTATACTTTTCATTTAAATCACGATTTTTATCTTGTGATAAAATATTGGAGTTTTTGATTTGCACGATCGATTCTTCGTAATCTTTTTTGCTTTCTTCCAAACTCTCAATTTTTGCTTTTAAGATATCAAGTTTATTTAAGGTGTCTTTTATTGCAAGCAAGATCTTGTCCATCGACTCAAGTAGTCTTTCGTTGTTCAAAAAGGTTTCGGCTTTTTCTTCTTCAAGTTGAGTGATGCTGCTTTTGCTGTTGCTTATGTTCGTAACAGAAACCTGAATTTCTGTATTAAACTTCTCGGCACTTTGACTTATTTGAAGTAATCGATCGTTCAAATCAGCCATATCCATATCTATTTTTCCTATGTCTCTGCGTAAAGTTTGATATCTTTCATCCGCGGCTTGGATTTCTGCATTCTTATAATTTTGGTTTTCCAGGCCATCGTCTCTATCATTTTCAAAGTCTCTGATGATCTTGTTCAAACGGTCCGTTTTATAAACGAATACATTCAAGTCGATCTTTTTTAGTTCATCGGCAATTTCAAGATAATCTTGAGCTTTTTTCCTTTGTCTTTTTAATGGTCCAAGTTGTTTCTCCAGTTCAGCGACTATATCAGTTACCCTGTGTATGTTGTCGACGGTTCTTTCGAGTTTTCTTTCAGATTCGATTTTCCTGTTTTTAAACTTGACTATACCCGCAGCTTCATCAAATAAATGTCTGATATCCTGGGGATTGCTGCTTACTATTGAATCGATCTTTCCTTGACCTATGATCGAGTATCCTTCTTTTCCCAACCCAGTATCAGCAAACAGGTCCTGCACGTCCTTGAGCCTGCACTGTACCTTGTTTATAAGGTATTCGCTATCTCCTGATCTATACAACCTCCTTGTAACCGAAACTTCATCAAATTCCAGATCCATATTTTTGTCCGAATTATCCAGGATCAATGTTACTTCAGCATACCCAAGTTGTTTTCTTGCCACTGTACCGGCAAAAATAACATCTTCCATTTTTGTGCCCCTGAGAGATTTGACCTTTTGTTCACCTAAAACCCATTTGATTGCATCGGAAATATTGCTTTTACCACTTCCGTTCGGCCCTACCACAGCTGTAATACCCTTGTCAAAATCCAATTCTATTTTATCGGCAAATGATTTGAATCCGTATATTTCAATTTTCTTCAGGTGCAAAACCTTCACTCCCAACATTGAATTTCCAATTGTAGTATTTTTCTTTTTCTAAAAGAAATGTTCTCAGATCCAGTAAATATGACTTTCCTTCAAATTCCAAAGTTAAACGACCTTCCAAATCATCAGCATGTACAAAACGTATTTTCAGATCCATTTCTTCAGACAAAGTTTTTATAACAAAGGATCTGTTGCCAACAATTTTAGATCTTAGCTTCACAGGACAATGAATGATCAATTCACCGGATTTCAAATCGTGCACATCGCAGGATTTCCTTAACATATCCAGATAAATTGAAGATATCAAAATTTCTCCAAAAGAAGGATGGTATGGACCGGCCACTATTTCTCCACCTTCTGTCAAGGATTTTGATGCGTGAAGCCCTATTCTTATTATTGGGACATTGTGATTGGTGAATATCGTGTATGGTATCTTTACGGCTTCTATCGCTTCATTTAAGCTCAATGGCATGAACGTACCCATTTCATACTGTTTTTCAAGCAAGGTTTCCTTTATAACTATGCACGGGTATATCCTCATGGTCTTCGGCTTCAATTTCAGTAGTTCTGTGGTTGTCTTGTACAATTTTTGCTCGTTATCAGACATCATTCCGACCATTATTTGAAAACCATACGACATGTTTTCTTCATTCAGATTTTTTACCGCCCGTTTAATTATATTCAAGTCGTAATTTCTATTGGATAAATTCAAAACTTCATTATCTGTGGATTGAATGCCGATTTCAACGTGAATATTTCCAAATGCAGACAAGCGTTTCACATCGTCTTTTTCCAGATAATCAGGCCTGGTGGAAATTCTAATATCGTTGATTTTTCCTTCATCAATGTTTTGCCCGGCAAGTTTCAAAAGGGCGTTTTGCAGCTCTATCTCGATAGCTGTAAAACTTCCACCGTAGTAAGCCAGGGTATAAGCAATTTCATCATTTCGATTACTTTTAATATAATCATCAATTATATTTTGTATTTCTTTAAGAGATGGCGTTTTAACGGCTCCGGATATCTTTTTTTGGTTACAGAAGGAACAGTCGTGCGGACAACCTTCATGAGGAATAAAAACAGGTATTATCTTATTTTTCATCCAAAACACCCAAATATACCAGTCCCCGGTATGCAGCCTTTTGCTCTGCCTCTTTCTTGTTGTTTCCTTTGCCCTTGCCGATGACTTTATCGTTGTAAATCAAATCGACGTAAAAAATTTTGTTATGTTCTGGGCCGACTTCCTTTGACACTGTATACTCTGCAAATGATTCTGATTTTTGCTGGACTATCTCCTGCAATTTGGTCTTGTAATCGAACACCAGATTACCGTTGATTGACTCTGTAATATTCTCACTAAGGAGGCCCAATATCACTTTTTCCGCATCTTGTATCCCACCATCAAGATAAACGGCTCCAATAATGGCTTCAAAGGTATTAGCTAAAATAGATTTTCGTTCCCTGCCGCCTGTATTTTCTTCTCCCTTGCCCATCAAAATGTATTTCCCAAAATCATTATGAGCGGATACGGACGACAATGACTCTGTACAAACTATTTTAGCTCTTATCTTTGTAAGTTCTCCCTCTGTTTTTGAAGGACAATTCTTATACAAGTAATCACTTATTATGACCTCGAGTACAGCATCTCCTAAAAATTCAAGTCTTTCATTGTTTTCCATGTTTGATTTTTCATTTATGTACGAGCTGTGTGTCATGGCCTTCTTCAACAATCTTTTATCTCCAAACTTGTAACCAATTATACTCTCGATTTTTTTCGTATCCATCATTCACCTCCTGTGTTCAATCTCTCAATGCAAAAAAAGTTCCAAACGGACAAAAAGAATCTCAAGCTGTGTGCTTTAGATTCTTGTCTGTTAACCAGCAATGTCTTTCACTATTTATAGTTTGTCGAGATACTCAACAACATCCTCCACAGTGCGCATTCCTTCGATTTCCTCTTCATTGATTTCCAAATTAAATTCGTCTTCAATAGACATTATAAGTTCTGCAACATCTAGTGAATCGGCACCTAAATCTTCCATAAAATCAGCATTTAGGGTTATGTCGTCTTCCTGAATGTCCAGATGTTCCAAAATAATGTTTTTGATCTTATCAAATGTACTCATATGTCACACCTCCTACTACTTATATTATGCAAGAAACCTATAATTTTTCAACTGTTTTATTTGTTATTTTTTCTAAAACTTTTTTTTCCTGAAAAATGATGCCTTGTCTTATAGCATTATAAAATGCCTTGGCATCCGAACTGCCGTGTGCTTTGATGATTCCAGCCTTTACACCAAGAAGCGGTGCACCGCCGTACTCCTTGTAATCGAATTGTTTTTTGAATTTTTTCAAAGCAGGTTTTAAGAGAAGCGCACCGATTTTTGACCTAATATTGGACGTCATGGATCGTTTAAGTGATCCCATTATGTAATTGCTCAAGCCTTCAGTCAATTTTAAAATAACATTTCCCGTAAAACCGTCACAAACCAAGATATCCGCCTCTGATTCCACCAGATCTCTGCTTTCCACGTTGCCAATAAAATTAACACCCGATTCTTTCAGCAAAACGTAAGCTTCCTTATATAATTCGCTTCCTTTGTTCGCTTCGGTTCCAATATTTATCAAACCTACCTTGGGACTCTGGATCCCCATGATATTTTCTGCATAAACCGACGCCATCATGGCAAACTGTTCCAAATAGACCGCCTTGCAATCAGCATTTGCACCAACGTCCAAAAGCAGTGTGGGAGTTCCTTTCTTCGAAGGTAACGCAATCGTAAGAGCCGGTCTTTGTATTCCTTTGATCCTCCCCAACAAAAGAGTTCCACCTGCCAATAAAGCCCCAGTAGAGCCTGCAGATACAAAAATCGACTCCGGGTCCTCCTTTAAGCGTCTTATTCCGACAACCATTGACGAATCTTTTTTCTGCCTGATTACCTTGGAAGGTTCATCTTCATTCTCAACTACTTCAGTAGTATTAATTATTTCAATGTCGGTCCCGGTATATCCAATCTTTTTCAATTCGTTGTTGATTGCGATTTCAGAACCCAATATGTGTATTTTTTTGTTAAAATCACCGACAGCCTTGACACAAGCTTCAACAATCGCTTCAGGAGCATTGTCCCCACCCATGCCGTCTACATAAATATTCATGATCCACCTCTCGTCAATCTTTTAAGCACCAATAAATTTTTGATAAATAAAAGAAACGGCAGAGTTAAACTCTGCCATAGTTATGCTTCAACTGAAATAACTTCTTTATCTTTGTAAGTTCCACAAGATTTGCATACTCTGTGTGGGAGCTTTACCTCTCCGCATTTGGGACAAGTACTCATTCCCGGAACAGTAAGCTTGTAGTGGGTCCTTCTTTTATCTCTTCTTGATTTGGATGTTTTTCGCTTTGGTACCGCCATGTTTACACCTCCTATTCGTCCTCATTTAATAGATTGTTCAGAACAGATAAACGAGGATCAAATTGTTCCGATTCACAATTACAGTCATTATAATTCTTATCTTTGCCGCAAACGGCACAAAGACCCTTGCAGGTTTCTTTGCACAACGGTTTTGTTGGCAAATTTAGAATAATATTATCCCGTATCAATTCTGTCAAGTCCAGGTTTTCATTTCCGTCTTTTTGAATATCACTCAATTCCAGTACTTCATCAAAATCGATGGAAAAATCTCTTTCGAATAAAGCTGTGCACCTTGAGCAATTTAACTTAGCTCTGAATGAGCAGTTAAATGCAACGTGCAATTCATCCTCCAACAGGCTGACTGTTCCTTTTACCTTGATTGGCGTGACTATTGCAACATTTTTGTCAGAAATAACATCTGAATTTAAAACAAATTCAATTTCTTGGACAATTTTGTGTCCTTTAATCAAATCTGCAATGTTGATATTCAAAAAAACCACCTCATAACTTGCAAAGAGTATTATATATTCTAAGACAAGGCTTTGTCAAGTACTATCCCATCCACGATTTTTTTGGTGTCTCGTGCTATGGCCATTTCTTCATCAGTAGGTATGACAAGTACTTTGACATTTGATTCAGGAGTCGAAATCATGTTTTCCTGTCCTCTGATTTTATTTTTCTCATCATCGATCTCTATACCAAGATATGTCAATCCTCCGCATATGGCCTTTCTGTTTGAACCTGAATTTTCTCCAAGACCTGCTGTGAATACAATGGCATCCACACCGTCCATAGCTGCAACATATGATCCTATGGATGTTTTTACTTTGTAATTAAAAACGTCTATTGCCAGTTGAGCTCTCTTGTCTCCATTTTCTGCCGCACTTTCAATATCTCTGAAGTCGGAACTTACTCCTGAAATCCCAAGTACTCCGGATTCTTTATTTAATATCTCATACACTTCATCGGTAGTCAGATTTTCCTTCTCCATTAAGAAAGTTACTATCGACGGGTCTATGCTTCCGCATCGTGTTCCCATGGCCAGACCTTCAAGAGGTGTGAATCCCATAGTTGTATCAATCGAGTAGCCGTTTTTGATGGCGGATATGCTGGCGCCGTTGCCTAAATGGCAGGTAATGATTTTTAAAGATCCTATATCCTTGCCTAAAAATTTCGCAGCTCTGTCAGAGACGTATTTGTGGGATGTACCGTGAAATCCGTATTTTCTCACTTTGTATTTTTCGTAATACTCGTAAGGCAAAGGATACATGTATGCTTCCTTGGGCATGGTTTGATGAAAAGCAGTATCAAATACAGCTATTTGAGGAACTCCCGGTAAAAGTGCAGTACAAGCATTTATTCCCGTAATATTTGCCGGATTGTGCAAAGGTGCCAATTCAATACATTTCTCCAAAGCTTCCATAACTTGATCATCGATCATCACTGATTCTGAATAGAACTCTCCCCCGTGGACAATCCTATGCCCAACGGCTGATATTTCCGACAGGGATTCTATTACTCCGTACTTTTCACCCGTCAGAGCATTCATAACTAAATTCAATGCGGCCTTGTGATCAGGTATGTTTTCCTTTTGTACTATCTTATGTTTTCCAGTGGGGCTATGAGTAAAGATCCCTGTTTCCAAGCCAATCTTCTCTATTAATCCTTTAGCTAAAACAGACTCGTTGTCTGCATTGATCAATTGGTACTTTAGCGATGAACTACCACAATTAATAACTAGTAAATTCATTAAAACATCTCCTAACTTATTATCGTATAGTTATCATTTTAACATATACCATAACTGATTCAATCAAAAAAACACTTTTATTTTAGTTGTTTTTTTAGATCAATCACAGTACAATTTTGTAAAGTCTTCCATGATTTGAATTTATTTTGTCAAAATCAGGATAGTGTATACGATATACATCACTGTTGTGATATTTAATTAACATTAATTTGTTTCATATGGATGTCAAAATGGTTTCTTCAGACTTCTTTTTATTGTATGATAAAATCAAAGTTTCATTAAGGGGGGGGTTATTTGAAAGTTTTGGGTATTATCGCAGAGTACAATCCTTTTCACAACGGCCATCTTTATCATTTAAACGAATCAAAAAAAATCAGTGAATGCACTCACACAATAGCCATAATGAGTGGACATTTCCTGCAAAGAGGCGAACCCGCACTTATCGACAAATGGAAAAGAGCCGAAATCGCAGTTAAAAACGGAATAGACTTGGTTTTGGAACTTCCGTATGCTTTTTCATGTCAAAGTGCCGAAATCTTCGCTTATGGCTCTATAAAGACTTTGGATGAATTAGGCCTGGTGGACGTACTTGCTTTCGGGAGTGAATCCGGCAAAATTGCGGAACTTGAAAGGATCGCTTTTCTTCTAGCCAATGAAAGTGATGTTTTTAAAACAACACTCCACGAAAAGTTGAAACAAGGTTTTTCTTTTCCCAAAGCAAGAGAGCTGGCTATCGAAAGGGCGATCGGCGGGGAAATTCAGATAGATAAATCAAACGACATACTGGGTATCGAATATTTAAAATGGTTATATAGACTTAATAGTAAAATCAAACCCATGGCTGTTAAAAGAACCAAGGTGGGTTATCACAGCAATTTCGCATTGGATGGGATTGCTAGTGCTACTTTCATTCGAAACTTGATTTTTGAGGATCCAAATTGGTCTGAAAAATTATTCCAGCTGGTTCCAGCCGTGACTTATCAAGAAGTTATGGATTATAAGAGAAATCATGAATTTAACAAATTAGAACATTATTCAAAAGAAATTTGTTACAGCATAATCAGGTCAAACATCCTTGAATTAAAATCGATACCTGATGTATCGGAAGGTATCGAAAACAAGTTGTACGCCTGTGGTTCAAAGTCTAAAAACATGGATGAATTAATTAAATGTGTAAACTCCAAAAGATACACATACACCAGGATTTCCAGAATTTTGTGCCACTTGATGAACAATTACGGAAAAACTCAAATGGATGACTTCTTCAAGTCAAAAATTTTCAAGCCCTATGCAAGAGTGCTGTCTTTTAATGACAATGGCCGAGAAATTTTAAAAAAAATAAGCGGATCTTCTGACATTCCCATGGTTGTGAATCTTGGTAAGTCTGTTAAAAACCTTGATGAAAAACAAAAGCAATGCCTAAAATTCGACACTAGATCAACCGATATGTTTTTTTTAAAATCAAATCCTGACAGACTTGGAGCTGACTTTGTCACAAAGCCGGTGTATGTCAAAAAAAAGTAAGGAATCGCGAACAATTCCTTGCTTTTTCATTTCCCTTTAAGCTGTTTTCTATTCAATTCCAGAGTTTCAGAAACTTCTTTTAATTGACTCTGCAAATCTTTTAGGATGCTGTCCGCATATTCGTTGGTTGATTTTCTAATTTCTCTGGAAATCTCCTCAGCTTTTTTTCTGATTTCCTGAGCTTCTTGATATGCCGACTGTGTAATTTGATTTTCGTCAACCATTGATCTTATTTTTGATTCTGCATCATTCAAAATCTTTTCCGACTCTTTTTGGGCTTCTAAAAGAATTTTTTTTCTCTCTTCTTTGATCCACTGAGCCTGTTTTATTTCATCAGGCAATGACAGCATTATCTCCTGTATGATTTCCAGTGCCTCTTCCGTATTCACCATGACTTTTGATGAAAAAGGAACATGTGTACCTTCATTAAGTATGCTTTCCAATTCATTAAGAAGTGCTATGATCTTCATCTTTTGTCCTCCCGTATTTTTGAGCTATCTTTTCATACACCAAATCAGGGACCATATTCTTTACATCACCGTTGAATTTGATGATTTCCCTGATCAAAGTGGAACTAATGTAAGAATAATTTACGTCTGTCATTAAGAAAATAGTCTCAACTTTATTGTTAAGCTTTTTATTCATCGTGGACATTTGAATTTCGTTTTCAAAATCTGCTACAGTCCTGAGTCCCCTGAGAATATACTCATAGTTGTTCTCTTTCATATAATTGACTAAAAGACCCTCGAAATGGTCAACGGAGACATTTTTCAAATGACTTGTAGCTTTTCGTATCATATCCATTCTTTCATCTGTAGTAAAACATGGCGTTTTTGAAGAATTGACCAAAATGGACACAACCAATTTGTCAAACATATTCGACCCTCTCTCGATCACATCGAGATGGCCCTTGGTCATAGGATCAAAACTACCAGGATATACTGCAATTTTCATTCAATCACCCTGTTTCTAAAAAATAAAACTCCAGTATTGCCAAACTTTCTGGAATCGTAACACTCAAATTCAATAAGATCAAGATTTATGTTTCTGGTAATGTCATGCTCCAAGAGAATTATTCCGTCTTCATTCAGCAAATCACGACGATAAATTGAATTGACGACGCTTTCCAAATTTTCAATATTGTAAGGTGGATCCAGAAAAAAGACATCACATTTTTTACCTGATTTTTCAAGAAAGTCCAAGGATTTGACATAGGACGATTCTCTTACGATGCCACTGTCGGCAAAATTGCAATGTTTAAGATTTTTCTTTATCAACTCTATACTTTCTCTATTGTTGTCAAAAAAATATACTTCTTTTGCTCCTCTGCTTATTGCTTCGATTCCCATTGAACCACTGCCTGCAAACAAATCTATGAATACACTTTCATAAATCCACGGACTGATTATATTAAATAAGGACTCTTTTATTCTATCCGTAGTAGGTCTTACAGTCAAATTTTTGGGAGAAAATAACTTTTTCCCCTTGGCTCTTCCGCTGATAACTCGCATGATATCACCTGTTAATCAAGATAATGGATCTTTTCCTTGAATGATCCTATCAAATTTTCTATTATCTTTGTCCTTCCATCTTCTTTGAGTCTTTCAAAAATTCTTTCTGAAATCTTTACCTGAACCAAATCCCTGGCCAGATCCGTCAGC
Source organism: Alkalibacter mobilis (assembly GCF_015594845.1). Lineage (GTDB taxonomy): Bacteria > Bacillota > Clostridia > Eubacteriales > Alkalibacteraceae > Alkalibacter > Alkalibacter mobilis. Next base: position 152,685 of record NZ_JADNRK010000002.1, read on the forward strand.
GCAAAATCCGGAAGTCCGTGCTGCTTAAATCCAAAGTAATCTCCAGGCCCTCTCATTTCAAAATCCTTGTTCGCTATATAGAATCCATCAGTGCTTTCAGTCAATACTTTTAATCTTTCCCTTGTTTTCTCATTGTCAGATTCAGAGACCAGAAAACACCAGGATTCGTGATTGCCCCTTCCCACTCTTCCTCTTAATTGGTGAAGAGTAGCCAGTCCAAATCTATCAGCATCCATCACGACCATTATGCTGGCATTGGGAACATCTATCCCCACTTCTACAACCGTAGTCGCAATTAAAACATCAATTTCACCTGAGTTGAATTTTCCCATGGCTTGTTCTTTTTCAGGATTTTTCATCTTACCATGAACCAAACCCAAATTTATTTTATTAAAATAAGTGCTTTTTAATTCCTTGTACAAGTCTTCGGCAGAAAAATTGCCTGAATCCGAAAGTTCTATCTCGGGACAAACAATGAAAGCCTGTCTTCCATTTTTAACTTCATTTAACAAGAAACCATATAATTTTTCAAGTTTGTTTCTTTTAAGTGTATGAGTTTTTATTTCCTTTCTTCCTACTGGAAGTGTGTCAATGGTAGAAATGTCCAAATCTCCGTAAAGAACGTGGGAGACTGTTCTGGGTATCGGAGTTGCGCTCATAACCATCATGTGGGGTGAAGCACCCTTTGCTGTCAGCTTTTTTCTTTGTTCTACACCAAAACGATGCTGTTCATCTGTGATGACCAACCCAAGATCAGCAAACTTTAAATCCGGTTCTATTAAAGCGTGGGTGCCTACCAAAACATCGACTGAATTGTTTTTTATATCCTTGTAGACCAATTCTTTATCTTGCTTTTTCATTTTGCCTTTTAAAAGGGCCACCCTGACGCCGAATGGTTCCAAAAACTTTTTTAAAGTCTTCTCATGTTGTGTCGCAAGAATTTCAGTTGGCGCCATCATTACCGATTGATAACCGCAGAGATAAAACAGATACTGAAGAACCACTGCAACAACGGTTTTTCCGCTTCCGACATCTCCTTGTATCAATCGGTTTACTCTTTTGGCTTCTTTTAAATCCGAATAAATTTCACCAATTACATTTTCTTGTCCCGAAGTTAATTTGAAAGGCAGTGAATCTATAAATCTATTTGCTTTCTCTATTATTTCATCAGTTAAATCCAATTTAACATCTGTCACGTTAAATTTTTTCAAATATTCAAATCCAGCTCTTACTTGAAGCAATTCATCGATGACCAATCTATTTCTAGCTTGCAGAATATCTTTGCTGCAAGTGGGGAGATGAATCATCTTTAATGCCAAATCACGTTGCAGCAATTCAAATTCATCTAAAATTTCTGTGTTTAAATACTCTTTCTCGGAATATCCATCTTCAAATATCGAAAAAACGGCATTACGAAAGTCCTTCTGTCCCAGACCTTTCGTCAGGCTGTACTTTGGTGTGTATTCGCTAAACACTATTTGACCGATATCTTTGTTGAAATCGGGACTCTCAATAGTAATAACACCAAATTTTCTGTTGATTTTTCCGTAAAAATAATACTCATTTCCCTTTTTTATTGAATTTTTTACATAAGGCATATTGTACCAAATTACATCGAAATTTCCAATACTACCTCTACATGCAAATTTAATTATCTTAAGATTGTTTCTGATTCTTTTTTCAAGCGGAAGAGAAGAAATAGTACCTTTGACAACGAATTTCTCACCTTCCGTCAATTCATCCGAATTTTCTATCAACACTCTGCGTTCATAATCCCATGGAAAATAATTGATCAGATCACGAATGTTAAATATACCAACTTTATGAAAGAGTGTCTCTTTTTTTTCTCCTATGCCTTTTAAAGATTTTATTGACTCGTACTTGTTCATTTATATTACTCCACTGATACGATGTAATAATAAAGTGGTTGTCCCCCCCAGTGTAGTTCCACATCGAGCTCTTCATAATCTTCTTCAACATTGTTTAGAAGATCATTTGCATTTTCTTCACTGACATTTTCCCCGTAATAAATCGAAACGAGTTCGCTATCTTCATCGATCATGATTTCGAATAGATCCAAACAAACTTTCTGCGGATCATTCCCTATGCATGCTATTTCGCCGTCGAAAATTCCTATAATGTCATCCTTCTTGATTTCTTTGCCTTTAAAACTGGTATCTCTTACAGCATAAGTCACCTGCCCGGTCTTGACTCCTTTAATAGCTTCTGACATATTCTTATCATTATCTTCCACTGTTGATTCAGAATTGAATCCAATAAGCGCTGTTATTCCTTGTGGCACTGTTTTGGTCGGTATTACGATAACATTTTTCTTGCTGATGGCTCTCGATTGGTTTGCTGCAAGTATTATATTGCTGTTGTTTGGTAGAATAATAATATTTTCAGCATTGATCTTATCTATCCTGCTGATAAAATCTTCAGTACTCGGGTTCATCGTTTGGCCACCTAAAATTACTTCATCAACACCCATATCCATAAAAAGATCTTGCATGCCCTTGCCTGATGCCACAGCTATGATCCCATACTTCTTGGGTTCATCAGTCTGTACTTCACTTTTTGCCTGTGATTTGGTTTCGACCTGTTCTCTCATGTTGTCGATTTTTATTTTTGTCAATGAACCTATTTTCATAGCTTTGCCCATGGCAATATCAGGATTATCTGTATGTAAGTGAACTTTTATTTTTTCCTCGTCCCCGACAACAATTATTGAATCTCCAATTTTTTCGAATTCTTCAGCTAAATCTGAACGGATCTGCTCGTCATTTTCTCCTATTATGATAAATTCAGTACAGTATCCAAAAGTAATGTCTTCCGGTGACAGAATTTTGTCTTCAACAGGTTTCTCCCAATCTATGACTTCATTATAGACCGACTCTTTTCCAGTAAGGGCATTGTGAGCTCCTTCCATTATAAAGATCAAACCCATTCCTCCTGCATCTACCACACCTGCGTCCTTTAACACCTTAAGCATTTCGGGTGTCTTATCCAAAACTTTTCTACCTTCTGTGATGATATCCATCAAAAAATCTTCCATGTATTCATATTTAGAGTGATTGTTCATGGCAAATTCCGCCATTCCCCTGGCTACTGTCAATATAGTACCTTCAGTGGGTTTCATCACAGCTTTGTAGGCCATGTCCGAAGCACTTTGAAGAGCAATTGCCATCTGTTCCATATTTGCTTCATCAAGTCCCTTGCAGGCTTTCGATAGTCCTCTCAAGAGTTGTGAAAGTATTACTCCGGAATTTCCTCTCGCTCCCATTAAAGCACCACTTGACGCAACTGATGTTATTTCGGAAACACTCGTATCTGCATAAGCTTCAATTTCTTTTGCAGCATGTCTCATGGTCAATGACATATTTGTACCTGTATCTCCATCTGGAACGGGAAACACATTTAAATCGTCCACTGTTGTCTTATTTGCATCAAGGTTTGCCGAAGCTTCCATCAGCATTCTTTTTATTAAATTCCCATTAATAAATTTGGTTTGCATTTTGTTATTCCTCCTCTGGCTGTCATACCCTGACGCTTTCTACTATAACGTTGATTTTTTCAATTTTTAAACCTGTTTGATTTTCTACATTGTATTTGACTTTTTCAATTATGTTCTCAGCCACAACTGAAATTTTCACTCCAAACTCGATTATCACGTAAAGATCTATGCTGATCTTTCCATTTTCTTCAGAGACTTTAACACCTTTGCTTAGGTTTTCTCCTTTTAAAAGCTGCACTATTCCATCAGTACTTTTTTTTGATGCCATTCCTACCACACCGTAACATTCTGTTGCGGAAAGGCCTGCAATGTTGGCAATAAGATTTTCAGAAATATTGATATATCCAAATTTATTATATATTTTTGCTGACATTTTGTTTCCTCCTCTTAATTGTTTACATTATTATTCTAAGTTATGCCATGTAATTATTCAAGTAACAATACGTTTTTATTCTCAACACCAATTTCAAATCAACTTTTTAAACTAGTTATTGAACTTCAATATCAATTGTGCTATAATCTTAATGCTATGTGATTATAGCTAAGGAGGGTTGGAAATGTCAAGAGTTTGTGAAGTTTGCGGAAAAGGTTCCGTTTCTGGAAATCAAATAAGTCACTCTGTTAGGCACACTAAAAGAGTGTGGCTGCCTAATTTACAGAAAGTAAGAGCCATGGTAAACGGTTCTCCTAAGAGAATTTCAGTTTGCACCAGATGTTTAAGAAGCAACAAAATTGAAAGAGCACTATAATAAAATTTAAAGGGGATGTCTTCATCCCCTTTATAAACGTCTGTTTTTCAAATCCCATCAATCTTCGGAATACACCAACATGAGTATCCCTTTTTCAAATACGATCTCACTCCTATTGTCGACCACTATATTGCTGATTCCTCGAGACAAGCCAACATAAAGATTTTCATTTTTCAATGGATATTTAAATCCTTTCAAGGTAATGCCTGCAACCGTATCGCTTATCGGAATCAAAGAAATCGTAGACCCTTTTCTTTCGAATATCTTCGTAGATTTGATCGCTATTTGAATTTCATTTTGTTCATCCACTATTTTTGAGTGGATATTTTTTTTTGCCAGTTCGATCAACAAAAATACATTAGCCATAGTGTGGTCGAACCTTCCGCCGGTACATCCAATCATCACTATTTCGTCGCACCCTGAATCGACCAATCGCTGCAAAGCCAACTCGGTGTCTGTTTCGTCTTTTTCGATGGGATGTTTTTCAAATCTAACACCTTGAGCAATAAATTCTTGTTTTGTATTGCTGGAAATGGAATCCAAATCTCCTATTACCAAGTCCGGCACGATCCCAATCTTTCTGGCATTGTTACCGCCGCCATCTGCACAGATTATAATGTCAAATTCTTCTTTAAATGCCAATTTTTTATAAAATTCCGTGTCATCCACAGGTCCGTTTGCAATCAAAAGACCTTTCACGCGATCATCTCCTATTTTGTATCAATTCCATATGCATTTGCTTGTAAAATTCATATCTTTCTTCCGAGACTTCTTTACCGATATTTTTCTTTATCATGCAGTCCGGTTCGTTTATGTGCAGACATCCTTTAAACCTGCATTGTTCTCTCAATGGTTCAAACTCAGGAAACAACATTTCCAATTCACTCTCGTCCATTTGATCCACCTCAAAGTTTGCAAAACCCGGCGTATCAGCCAAATATGAATTTTCTTGGATTTTAAAAAGTTCCACATGCCGCGTGGTATGTTTACCCCTTTTGATTTTTTCGCTTAATTCTCCAACTTCTACAGAATTTGACAATCCAGTTAGTTTTCGTATCAAGGAAGATTTTCCTACTCCTGAAGGTCCCGATAATATTGTTATATTATCCTGCAAGATCGACTTAATCTCATCGATACCTTTGGCTTCTTCCACTGATGAAAAAATTAACTTGTATCCGGTATTTTTGAAAATGGATCTAATCTTTTCTTCTGTTTCCAAATCGGTAAGATCCGATTTATTGAAACAAATGACGATATCCAACATTAATTTTTCAGCACCCAGAATTATCTTGTTGAGCAATTGGAGATTCAACTTAGGCTCGATCCATGAAAATACTACCAACACTTGGGTTGCATTGGACACAGGGGGTCTTTTTATCAAACTGACCCTGTCTAAAATTTCTTCAATTATTCCTGTCATTTCTCCAGTCATCGATATTCTGACCAAATCTCCAACGTAAGGCTTTTCGCTGCTGTTTCTAAAAATTCCCCGGGCCTTACATTCAATTATTTCATCTTTGGTTTCTACATAATAGAATCCTCCGATACCTTTTATAATTCTTCCTTTAATCATTTCTTCACCTAAAATGTTATGATTTCAGGACTAAATTGCTTACCGTCGATTTCGACCTGATAATATTGTACACCAAATCCCTCAAGTTCAACACTAACTGTCTCATCAGCCTTGTGTTTCTTTTCATATTCAACAGAACTACCGTTGTCTTGGCTGATCAAGACAACTTTTAAATTGACTGTTGGAATTTCCTCATCATCTAAATCTATGTCCAAATAATCTTGAATTCTTATGTTTATGGTTTTTGTCTGAAGTTTTCCTTTACTCACTGTCAATGTAACCACTGAGTTTCTAGGCACTTCTTCATTGGATTTGGGATTTTGATCTATAATTAGACCTTTGTCGAATTGTTCGCTCACAACTTCAGTAATATTGCCAACCTGCAGTCCAGCAGCCTGTATGGCTGCCTTTGCTTCTTCTACCGTTTTGCCTTTGTAGTCTTCCATTATCACAGTGTCTTTCCCTTTACTGACGTATAAGATAATTTCCGACCCTTCTTTAAGCACCAATCCGGGCATCGGATTTTGATCGTATATTATGTCTTTTTCAATTTCTTCGTTGAATTGTCGATTTATCTCCTTGACTACAAAGTTGAAATTTTCCAATTCTTGAATCCCTTCAACTTCAAATTTCCCTATAACATCTGGCACTTCTACTTCTCTAGGCCCTTCGCTAACTGTCAATTTTACTGTTTGAGATTCTTTTATATAGGTGGATGATGCCGGATTCTGGCTTATTACATGATTTTCCGGAATGTTCGGATGATTTTCTCTTTTTTCTATTTCGTAATTAAGCCCGGCTTCTTCAATAAGGCTTATTGCTTCCGTCATTTCCATACCTTCCACTTTGGGCACTTGCACGTCCTTAACTTTAAAAATCGACGCAACAAATATAAGGCCTACAATTACGACTACAGCAATTGCCGATGCCATGATCCAAAATGCGGGCTTTCTATAAATGTTATTTGATTTATTCTGAGATTTTTTAGTATCTGCGTCAACTGATTTTGGTTTTTGTACTGGTTTTATTCCCGGCAGTATCCTTGTTCTTTTATCTCGGGATTTTATATTTTTGACTTTTTCGCCGTTTTGAACTGCGACTAGATCTTGAATCAAATCTTTTGCGTTTTCATATCTGTCATTAGGATTTTTCTTGATCAATTTCAGGACAAGTTCTTCCATGCTTTCAGGAATGTCGTCCAAGTCATCTTCATGAAATTCTATTTCTTCTTGTATGTGTTTGATTGCTACGGAAATTGCGTTGTCAGCATCCAAAGGAACTCTTCCAGTAAGCATTTCAAACATCACTATTCCAAGGGAATACAAATCTGACCTTTCGTCAACAAACCCTCCTCTCGCCTGTTCAGGAGAGATATAGTGTACCGATCCCATGGTTTCTTCAACGAGGGTTATGGTAGAGGTGGTTATTGCTCGTGCTATGCCAAAATCGGTTACCTTTGGTATTAAATCTTCAGTTATTAATATATTGTGTGGTTTGATGTCCCTATGTATTATTTTATTCTTATGGGCATGATCCAGTGCGAGCGCAATTTGTTTTGATATATACGCGGTCTCTTTCCAACTCAGTTTACCTTTTTTTTGTATGTATTCCTTTAAAGTATCGCCCTCGACATACTCCATAACTATGAAATGGTTGTTGTCTTCAACTCCAACATCGAAAACACTGACGATATTATTATGCGAAAGGCTTGCAGCAGCCTGTGATTCTCGTTTGAATTTTTTTATGAACTGTTCATTTTCATTAAACTCGCTTTTTAATACCTTGACGGCTACAACTCTATTTAAAAGGGTGTCCTTGGCCTTGTAAACCAAGGCCATACCTCCTTGACCTATCAACTCCATTATTTGATATCTATTTAATAACTTTTTGCCCTCCATTAATTAACCTCCGGTGCAAATATTATTGCAGTTATATTGTCTCCGCCGCCATTCTCGTTTGCGGTTTCTATCAATTTGTTAACAGCCTCTTGAGGATCATATTCCAATACAATTTCTGAAATTTTATCCTCTTCCACATAATTGGTAAGACCGTCACTACAAATCAAAAAACGTTGTCCGTTTTGTAATTGAAAATTCACATAATCTACATTTGTATTTTCATCAGTTCCCACTGCCCTGGTCAAAACATTCTTATTAGGATGTCTTTTTGCCTCTTCTCTTGTGATTTCACCAGCTTCGACCAATGATTCCACTAAAGAGTGATCCTTTGTCAACTTCTTGAACGAGTCTGTTTCAAACACATACAATCTGCTGTCACCCACGTGAAAAATATGCAGCTGGTCACCGTTCGAAATACACATGGTCAGAGTACTGCCCATACCTAAAAGATCCTGATCACCCAATCCTGCATGGTAAATCTTGCTGTTTATGGATTCAATCTCTTGCATGACCGCAGCCTTTAAATGTCTGAAATCATTAAATGAAGAAATCGATGTATTCTTAAAATAGTTGCCTATTTCATCAATAAGCATGCGACTGGCAATTTCACCGCCCTTATGTCCGCCCAACCCGTCTGCCACTGCAAAAACTGCCACACCGTCTTTTGCTTCAGTTGCCAAAAGAGCGTCTTGGTTGACTCTTCTTTGTCTGCCTATATCTGTTCCAAAACCAATCCTCATAGTAACACTCCTTGTTATTTCACAAATCCTCTTCTTAATTGTCCGCATGCGGCATCGATTTCCGTACCCAATTTTCTTCTTACAGTATTAGACACTCCCGCTTCTGTCAAGATTTTACTAAAACGCACAATTGAATCGTCGTTGCTTTTTTTATAATTGCGTTCCTCAATTTCGTTTACAGGTATAAGGTTGACCATAGAATTTCTCAATGGTTTGAGTAATAATGCCAATTGTTTGGCCATATCATCTGAATCATTCACATTTTTAATCATAGCATATTCAAAGGTGATTTTCCTACTGGTTTTTTCGTAATAAAACTCACAAGCCTGCATCAGATCCTTTAGAGTATACTTTTTTGCTATAGGCATCAATTGTCTTCTTAATTCATCATTGGGGGCGTGCAATGATACTGAGAGATTGACCTGCAAACCAAGTTCACCTAATTTGTATATTTCCGGAACCAGCCCGCATGTTGAAATGCTTATATGTCTTTGCCCTTTATTCAAACCGTCCTTGTCATTTACTATTTTTATGAAACGTATGGTGTTTTCAAAATTGTCCAATGGCTCTCCGCTACCCATTATTACAATATTGGAAATACGGATACCTTCGAGTTTTTCAACACTTGAAATTTGATCGACCATTTCGCCAGCGGTCAAATCACGGTCAAGACCGTCAATAGTAGAAGCACAAAAAGAGCATCCCATCCTGCATCCCGCCTGAGATGATATGCATAAACTATATCCATATGTGTACTTCATCAGGACAGTTTCAATGATGTTTCCATCATTCAAGGAAAAAAGGAACTTCCTTGTAGAGTCTTTGCCATCCTCATATCTTTTGACAAGTTTTATTCTATTTATCGAATAGTTTTCCTTTAATCTTTCTCTTAAATTTTTAGGCAAATTCATCATTTCGTCAATTTCTTCTATTCCTGAATTCACCCATTTAAAAATTTGATTGGCTCTAAATCTTGGCATTCCCTTAAGAACCATTTCTTTCTGCAATTCATCCTTGGTCTTATCTATTAAATCTATCATTATCCACCTATTTATTTCTTTCTTATTCTCGCAATAAAAAAGCCATCAGTTCCATGGACATTTGGAAACAATTTGACGAAGCCATTTTCATCAACTAAACCATTAAAAATGTTCGCCTCGAATTCCCTATCTATTTCACAATCAGGCCGTTTCTTTAGCAGAAAATCGACTACTCCTTGATTTTCTCTGGGATTGATGGTGCACGTGGTGTAAACCAACAAACCACCTTTTTTCAAGCTGTCGTATGCATTCAATATGAGATTTTTTTGAATTAGTTGAAGCTCATGTAATTTTTTCGGGGTCAGATTGTACTTTATATCAGGCTTTCGCCGGATGATTCCAATGCCCGAACAGGGAGCATCCAGTAAAACACTATCATAACTTTCCAATTCATCCCTGTCAGGCGGCATCGAACCGTCATGCAATTGACAAATTGCGTTTTTCATCCCCATGCGTTTAAGGTTATCCTCTATGAGTTTTATTTTATGTTTATGAACATCTCTGGCAACCACGGTTCCAGAGCCAATCTTTTGAGCAATGTGCGTAGTTTTTCCTCCCGGTGCTGCACACATGTCCAAAACAGTATTCCCGTCTTTCAGATCCATTGCCTCCACGCTCAGCATGGCACCCTCATCTTGAATTATGTACAAACCCTTCTTATAACTTTCCAAATCGGATATATTGACCATCCCCAAAGTTTTTAGAGAATCGTATACATATTTGTTCGAAAAGCTCTCTATTCCTTCACTTCTTAAGATGTCCTGTAATTCCAATTTATTTGTCTTTAAAGTGTTTACCCTGATATTAAGCTCTGGCTCATCCATTGAAGCTTTAAAAAATTCTGTAGTGAATCTACTCCCATAAAAACTTTTCACAAAATCGAAGAGCCACTTTGGCACTGAATATTTGAGATTTTCCGGTATTTCCCTTGATTTGATCTGATCCGCATTTCTTGCAACGTTGCGCAAAACTCCATTAACAAAACCCGAACCTCTGCCTTTGTCGACACTTTTGCTTATTTCTACACATTCATTTACAATAGCAAAAGAAGGCACTTTATCCAAATATAGAATTTGATAAATGCCTGTCCTCAATATTGCCAATATCCAAGGCGAAATGCTCTTCAAGCTCTTTTTAGTGAAACTGGCAATAACGCTATCCAAAAAAAGTTTGTTTTTTTCCGTTCCATATACTATGGCCTTCACAAGTCCTTTGTCTACTTGACTCAAAGAACCCTCGTCCAATTTCTTTTTCAATATGATATTTGTGTACGAACCCTTTTCCTCTATATCATATAATATGGAAATCGCCGTCCCACGTGCGCTTTTGATTCTGTAATTATTTTCTATCAATCTCTCGAACCCCTTAACACAAGAAGTCTTACAATTTGCAGTATGGACATCAACATAGCAGCTACATAAGTCAAGGCTGCCGCATCCAATACTTTTTTAACACCTACTGTTTCTTCCTGTAAAACCAGTCCATTGGCTGATAGCTGGGTTACAGCTCTTCTGCTGGCGTTAAATTCGACCGGCAATGTAATCAAATTAAATACGACTGATCCGCTAAAAAAAATTATTCCAAGATTCATCAATCCCGTAGCCGAAAAAATAAATCCTATTAAGAAAAGTATCCAAGCTGCATTTGATGCAAGATTGACCACAGGGACTATGGCATTTCTAATTTTCAGCGGAGCATATGATTCATTGTGTTGAATTGCATGTCCCACTTCATGAGCAGCAATTCCCACAGCTGCCACGCTTCTTCCGTTATAAACCTCGTTTGACAATCTGAGAACTCGTTTTCTCGGATCGTAATGATCCGATAACTTGCCGCCCACCAACTCGATGGAGATTCCTGTTAGACCGTTCCTATCTAGAATATTCCTTGCTGTTTGCGCTCCGGTCAGGCCCCTTGAATTGGGGACACGCAAATATCTGTTATATGTACTGCTCACTTTATTTTGTGCGTAGGCAGCTATCAAAATTCCCGGTATGAGAATTAACATTGTTGAATCAAATAAAAATGGAAACATGATTTTCCCCTCCAAATATTTTCCTTAAGAATATCTCACATAGCTTAATATTAACTTAAAGTGGCAAACACAGCCCCTGTCAAGTCTTTATGTCCTCTTGAATATTCCTCAACGCTCATTACTTTTTTGCCCGGAAATTGGATTTCTTTTATCAACAACAGACCAGTGCCTGTCCTTATGGACATTCCACGTTTATCTATCCCCAGAATTGTCCCTGGCTTTGCCTTTTCAAACTCGGGTTTATCTTCTTTCTCCAGAATTTGCGAGGCGGACAATTTCACTCTTTCTCCGTTCAGATAAGAAAAAGCTCCCGGGTAGGAGTAGGTTCCCCTGATCAAGTCATGGATCTCTTTTGCACTTTTTTCCCATTGAATTTTTCCCGTTTCCCTGTTTATCTTTTGAGTATAGGTTGCTGCGTCGTGGTTTTGCTTTTCTGGAACAAGTCGGTTACTGGCAATTTGATTTAACGTATCTACAAGCAATGCAGCGCCCAATTTTGCCAATTCATCGTGCAACTCACTGGTTGTCATATCCCCGCTAATTTCAACTGTTTTACGTAGCAACATGTCCCCAGTATCCATATCCTCATCCATTAACATGGTGGTTACGCCTGATTTTTCTCTACCGTCAATGACTGCCCAATGAATTGGGGCCGCACCCCTGTATTCTGGCAAAAGTGACGCATGAACATTTATGCTGCCTTTCTTCGGAATATCTAAAATTTCCTTTGACAATAGTTGCCCGTAAGCAACTACAGCTAAAAAATCAGGCTCCATGGATTTCAATTCAGCTACAATTTTCGGGTCTTTTATATTTTGGGGCTGCAGTACTTTCAATCCAAATTTTAATGCAGCTTCCTTTACCGGATTGTATTTTACCCTTTTGCCTCTTTGATTTGGTTTGTCCGGCTGAGTAACAACCGCACATATTTCATAATCACTTTCAACAAGAGCTTTTAGTGAATCCACAGAGAATTCCGGTGTTCCCATGAATATGACCTTCATTATTCATCAACCTCTTCATCAAATTCTGTCAACTCTTCTTCGACTACCTTGTCAGTGAACAAAACTCCATTCAAATGATCCACCTCATGACATATCGCTCTTGCCAAAAGTTCTTCTGCAACCAATGTATTGTTTTTGCCATCAATATCAGTAAACTCGACCACGATCTTTTCTGGACGCTCGACCCGGCCTGTTACATCCGGGATACTCAAGCATCCTTCTAGTCCGTCTTGACATCCATATTCCTCAATAATCACAGGGTTGATCAACGTTATGGGTCCTTCTCCAATATCAACAACTACAATTCTTCTAAGTATTCCCACTTGGTTTGCCGCCAGTCCGATTCCTTCTGCGTCATACATGGTTTCAAGCATGTCATCCCGCAAAACTTTAATCCTGTCGGTGATTTGGTCTATTTCCCTGGCCCGCTTTCTCAAGACCGGGTCTTCATCTATTCTTATGTTTCTCAGCGCCATTTGAATTCCTCCTAATAAATGATATTTGGATTTACATCCACTACCATATTTGATTTGATTTTATTTGTTCTAGATCTGTTTATCTTTGAAATCACTTTATTGAACGTTTTGATTTCGTTTGTCTTTATGAGAATATAATATCTGTATTTATTGTTGATTCTTGTAATATTCGATTGTGCCGGAGGATAAACCTGATTCATCATATCTTGATCACCCAGGTCTTTAATCTCTTCTTCAAGCATCTTGTAGTAGGTTTCGCAATCTTTTTTTACCGCATCTCTTTGATTTCCTGAAAAACCAACGTATAGAAGCTGTGTAAAGGGAGGATAATCTCCGATTTTTCTATATTTTATTTCTTTTTCATAGAACCCTTCATAATCATGCCTTGATGCAAATTCCAAGACATAATGCTCCGGATCATATGTTTGAATAACAATTTCACCTTGACGTTCCCCTCTGCCAGCCCTGCCTGAAACTTGGGTTATTAGTTGAAAGGTTCTCTCTGATGCCCTGAAATCAGGAAAATTCAAAGTTAAATCTGCCAACAAGACGCCTACAAGTGTTACATTTTCAAAATCAAATCCCTTGGTGATCATTTGCGTTCCCAGAAGTATGTCAGCCTCTCCCTTTGAAAAAGAAGTCAACGCATTTTGAACATCGTCTTTTTTCCGCATGGTGTCTGTATCCATTCTAAGAATTTTTGATTCCGGAAAATATTTTGCAAGCATACTTTGAATCCTCTCGGTCCCACTTCCTGAATATTTGATTTTTTTACTGTTGCAATTGGGACAAAACTCAGCGACTGGTTTGCTGCTCTTACAATAATGGCATTCCATTTTGTTTGATTTTCCATGATATGTCATAGCCACATCGCATTTATTACATTTTATCACATGTCCGCATTCTCTACAGAATACAAAACTAAAATATCCTCTTTTATTTAAAAACAATATAACTTGTTCTTTCTCTTCCAATCTGCGTTTTATCGAATCGTAAAGTCTTTTGCTCAAAAAAGACCTATTACCATTTTTGAGTTCCTCTCGCATATCTACAATCGTCGATGGTGGCATGGATTGTCCATTGATTCTATCTGGCATCTTGAACAGTTTATACTTTCCCATGATTGCATTATAGTAAGTAGCAATTGAAGGAGTCGCACTTCCCAAAACCAATTTGGCACCGTGCAATTCAGCAATTTTCCCTGCAAGAGTTATAGTGTCGAATCTCGGCCTATTGCCGGACTTATACGTGTTTTCATGTTCTTCATCAATTATGATAACACCTAAATTTTTAAATGGCGAAAATATGGCCGATCTTGCTCCTATTATTATTTTGATTTTGCGATTTTCGATATCACGATACTGTCTTATTCTATCACTTTCAGTTATTTTACTGTGTATAACCGCTATCTCTTCATCAAATCTTTCCCTGATCCTGTTTATTGTTTGTGGTGTTAAAGAAATTTCAGGAACCAGGTAAAGACAAGACTTTCCTGTTTTCAGGCTTGCTTCCATCATTCTTAGATATACTTCTGTCTTTCCACTACCTGTCACACCGTGTATTAGATATCCTTTGTGATCCGATTTTTCGTATTCTTCAAGGATTTTCTTCTGTATGATTGTCAAAGCAGGCTTTTCTGATAGATTAAAATTTGAACTGCGGTCATTTTCGCTCTTGTAAGGTTCTATTATATTGGCTTTGATCAAAGCTTTCAAGGCAGTATTGCAGTTATTGATTTCGCTTTTGATCCATTCGTGTTTTTGCTTCTTTTCAAAAATCAATCTTAGAATTCTCTTTTGTATAATGGCATTTGACTTCAATAGATCCGATAACTTTTCAAAGTCCATCTCTTGAAATTTTTCAGTAAACCTGTAACTGATATCTTCTTTCGCTTTTGAGTTTACGTAATACTCTGTTTCCCCCGACTTGTGTCTCCTCGTTTTAATTGATATGGTTCCAGGGTAGTAAGAGTTAGCAGCGTCCATGAAAAAAGAATGATAATTAAACTGCAGCCATTCGCAAATTTCTAGTTGTCTCCAGTCAAGTGTTGGAAAACCGTCTATGGTTCCCAAAATTTTCTTTAATTTTTCTGTATTGTTACCTTCAGTGATTTTATATATCAGACCGTCGATTTTTTTATTATTTATGCCGAAGGGTACTATTACTCTCATTCCGGGCATAATTTCATTTTCCAATTTTTCAGGAACAAAATAGTCAAAAGGTCTATCCGTGTTGATGTTTAATTGATTGATATAAACTTGGGCAATTTTCACATTTCCCTCCAATGTCCAGCTTTAAGTTTAAAAAAAGAGCAACAGCTGTCAAGCCATTGCCGATCAATCTTACTTGTAATAAAATTTCAATTTGTCCTCAGCAATTTCCTTTGTCGCCAATGAAACCGGATTTTTGATCTCTCCTTCAACAAACTGGTTCTTTTCAACTATTTGTCTGGCTCTTTTTGATACGATCAAAACAAGAGAGTACTTATTGCCGGCCTTTGCGATCAACTTGTTCAGTGCAGGATATCTCATCTTGGTTACCTCCCTATTATCTCTTCAATTTTACTTTTAAGTCTTTCTGATCTGCATTTTTCCGCTGTTATAATTGCAGAAACCTGCTTAGCAGCCACCGTAACCTCATCATTGATTACTATATAACTGTATTTTGTTGCATTTCTTATTTCATCACAGGCACATTCCATTCTTTTATTGAGTTGTTCAGGATTTTCTGTGCCTCTTTCAGTGATTCTCTTTTTCAGCTCCTTGATTGAAGGAGGTACAACAAAAATATAGATCCCTTCAGGATAGTTTGCTCTAACCTGTGCAGCTCCTTGAATATCAATTTCCAATATCACATCGATTCCTCTATCCATTTTTTCCAAAACTGGACTTTTAGGAGTTCCATAATAGTTGTCATATACCTTGGCATATTCCAAAAATTCATTGTTGCCTATCATATCCAAAAAATTCGCCTTGTTTATAAAGTAATAGTTTTTCCCTTCAACTTCACCGTTTCTAGGATCTCGCGTGGTGGCCGACACCGATACTTCCAGATTCTTTTCATGCTTTAAAAGTTCCTTGCAAATAGTCCCCTTGCCGGCGCCTGAAGGACCTGATATTACTATTAATAATCCTTTATCTCTCTCATAAAAGCTGCTACTCATATTTTATCTCCATCATTCAATATTTTGAATCTGTTCTCTCATTTTTTCTATCTCGCTCTTAATGTCTACTACAAAATTTGATATATCCAAGTGATTTGACTTTGAACCGATTGTATTTATTTCTCGATGCATCTCTTGAATCAGAAAATCTAGTTTTCTGCCAACAGAATCAGACTCGTTCATTATTTTTCCAAAACGCTGGATATGGCTGTTTAATCTGATCAATTCTTCAGTAATATTTGCTTTGTCCGATAAATATGCTATTTCTTCAAGCAGTCTTTTTTCATCTATTTCAATTTCCTGCGTGTATTCTTGAATTCGCATCCTTAATTTTTCAGTATTATCCTTCAATACAACATCTTCAAGAGATTTGATCTGTTTTAAATCATTTTCTATCAAGCCCAGTCGCTTGACAAAATCGCTTTCAAGCGCGGCGCCTTCACTCTTTCTGGTCTCAACAACTCCATCTAAAGCTTTTCCTAGTGCAGCCTTTACTTTTCTCCATAGAATTTCCATGTCGGTTTCAGTTTCTTCCGAATAAATCACATCGGGGAACTTGGAAATCAAAGACAGCGAATATTCTCCTGTAACTTCAGGTATTTGATTTTTTATAGTCTTCAGGCAATCCATATAAGCTTTGGCCAAGTCCAAATCGACCTTGATGTTTTTGCTTTCCAAACCGAAATGATTTATCTTGACATTTATTTCGATTCGGCCTCTAACTAAAAACTTGCCGACTTCCTTGCGAATCATATCTTCTGCAAAGTTAAGCTGTCTGGGCATTCTTATAAAAAAATCCTTGTAACGATGATTGATAGTTTTGATTTCGACCGTTATATCTATAAGATCGTCTTTAAATTCGCCTTTTCCATACCCGGTCATGCTGTTCATCAAAATTCCTCCTCGGCAAATGAAATTTTTCCTTCAAATACGTGGATCGCAGGGCCTGTCATGATCACTGTATCTCCAACTTCTACAGTCAATATCCCTCCGGGTGTTTTTACATTGACTTTTTCATCTATCATTTGCTTTTTATTTAGCAGTGCAACGCTGGCACATGAACCTGTTCCGCAAGCCAAGGTAAGACCCGATCCTCTTTCCCAAGTGGTTACCCTGATATTTTTTCGGTCTAATATTTGAGCAAAATTTACATTTGCACCATGGCTGAACAATTTATTTTTCTCCACAAACGGCCCTATCTTTTCTATTGGATATGAATCCATATCATCGACCTGTATTATTCCATGTGGATTTCCCATAGACACTGCTGATAAAAGAATATCCCCAAATTCTGTCTGAAGACTAAAATCGATCAATTGTTTTTCAGTGGTGACAACTCCTATCTTTTCCGTTTCAAAAATAGCCGGTCCCATATCGACACTAATTTTTGAAGCCTTGCAACCGTCGAGTTCCTCAATAGTTATTATTTTTTCACCGGCCGGTGTTTCAACAGTAAAAATTTTATTGTCCAATATTCCATTGTCATATACATGTTTTGCAAAGCACCTTATACCATTACCGCACATGGCTGCCAGGCTACCGTCTGAATTATGATATACCATTTTTATATCGGAACTGT
This sequence comes from Alkalibacter mobilis, assembly GCF_015594845.1. Classification (GTDB taxonomy): domain Bacteria; phylum Bacillota; class Clostridia; order Eubacteriales; family Alkalibacteraceae; genus Alkalibacter; species Alkalibacter mobilis. Next base: position 170,456 of record NZ_JADNRK010000002.1, read on the forward strand.
CAGATTTTTCAACCAATAAAAACCCATCTGCACCTATGCCAAAATGTCGATCACACATTTTTGCTATCGCATCCTGACTCAAAGATATTCTCTTGTCTAAATTCTCAACAATTATAAAATCATTTCCCGTACCGTGATATTTACTGAAATTTATTTTAACCAACCTCCAATTGTATTATTACATTATAACATATATCAGATTGAATCTTATAGAATTTTTAATCTGTCTTTGTTACAATATTAGGTGTTCCACATTTAAATGGAAAAGGAGTTGTCAACATGGCTTTAGACGGCATTGCAATGTTTCATATAGCCTCTGAACTTGAAAATAAACTGTCCGGAGGCAAAATCAATAAAATATATCAACCTGAAACCGATGAATTGATCTTTAATGTCCTTAAAAATAAAAATAAATATAACCTTCTAGTATCTGCCAACAGCAGTTTTCCAAGGATTCATTTGATTTCAACAACAAAAGACAATCCGGCCTCTCCACCCATGTTTTGCATGCTTTTAAGAAAAAAACTCATGGGAGGTATCATTACTAGCGTCAAGCAGCTTGAATTCGACAGGATCATTGAGATTACAGTTTCTTCAAGAGATGAGCTTATGGACTATACCGAGCTTAAATTAGTGGTGGAAATCATGGGTAGACACAGTAACGTAATATTGATTGAAAACAATATTATATCAGACAGCATTAAGAGAATCAATAAATTCATAAGTTCCTATAGAGAAGTTTTGCCCGGTCGAGAATATATACTGCCACCTATGGGAAAAAAGGACTTCCGTAGATTGAGACCGGAAGAACTTTATGATGAAGTGCAAAAATCTCCAAACAAAAGGATTGGTAAGGTCATAATGGATACTCTTCAGGGCATAAGCAAGCCGGCCATGCTGGAATTATGCACAAGAAATTCATTGGATGAAAATCAACTTGTCACCGAAATCCCCAAAAATATATTCTCGAACATAATAGACCAACTTCACGATTTTATAAATAATCCATCGTTTTATATTTATTCTGATAAAGATACCGGAGATATCCTGGATTTCACCACTTACGATTCAACCTGCTTAAATGATAGAGCCACCAAAAAAGAATACAGTGAAATCAGCAGTCTTTTGGAAGATTATTACAAGTTGAAAGACAGCAGTCAACGAATCAAACAACGATCCGCATCGATCAACCAATTGATTGGAAACAAATTAGAACGAGATTACAACAAACTGGACAATCTGAACCAAGATAGAGTTGAAGCTGAAAACGCTGAGAAATTCAAAGTGTATGGTGATTTGATTTTTGCCAATTTATACAACTTAAGCGACAAGACAACCAGTGTTGATCTTTATGACTACTATAGCGACAAGGATATTACCATCCCTTTGGACATTCGACTGACCCCTGCAGAAAATGCAAAAAAATATTATGACAGGTACAACAAGCAAAAACGGGCACTGACATATATAGACGAACAGATGCAAAAGACTCTGGAAGAAATATATTATCTCGAAAGTGTACTTGACAATTTGGAAAAATGCACGACATATGATGAATTAAACGAAATAAAGGAAGAGCTAGCAGAAACCGGATTTCTTAAGTCTGCCAAGTCAAGGCAAAAGAAAAGCAAAACCGTCGAGAGCAAACCCATGGTATTCAAGTCATCAGAAAACTTCACAATCTACGTGGGCAAAAACAACAAGCAAAATGATCTTTTGACATTAAAAAGTTCTTCAAAAGATGATCTTTGGTTTCATGTGAAAGATATCCCAGGCTCGCACGTAATAGTCAAAACCGAAGGTAGAGTGATTGGCGAAAAAACCATCGAAGAAGCAGCTGTACTAGCTGCATACTACAGTAAAGCCAAGATGTCGGCGAATGTTCCCGTTGATTACACGCAGGTAAAATACGTCAAAAAACCAAAGGGATCCAAAGCGGGAATGGTCATATATACAGACAATAAAACCATATTCGTTACTCCAGATGAAAAAGTGGTAAAAGCCGTGGAATATGCCGAATAATGTTTTGATTCTTTAATCAAGGGTATCATTATTTCGAATAGCTTAAAGGAGGGATTGGATTGAGTCTTTACGATGTAGCGTTAAAAATGGAAACTGAAAGCCGGGCTTTTTATTTAAAACAGGCTGAAAACTCTGATAATGAGGGGCTTAAGAAAATATTTCTGAAGCTTGCCGATGACGAAAAGCGTCACTATGAATATATTCGCGGGCTTGGATTTGTAAATGAATCCTTTGTGGAAACAGATGTTTTAGATGACGTAAAAAATATTTTTACCGAGTTTCTTGAAAATGATGTGCGGTTTGAGATGGATCTATCAACAATCGAAGCATACGAATTTGCGAGAAAACTTGAAGTGGAAAGCGTGGAGTATTACAGGAAGATGCAGAATCAGACAAAAGATGAAAAAACCATCAAACTTTTGAAAATGTTGGAAAAAGAAGAACGAAAGCACATATTGACTCTTGATGATATAATTCTTTATATGAAAAAGCCTGAAACATGGGTCGAAGATGCTGAATTTAACATAAGAGAAGTATATTAATAGGAACCCCTTGGGGTTCCTTAATTTTGGTTTTCAAGCTTTCTCAAAATTTTCATAAAATATTCGGGTAATTCCGTTTCAAAAGACATCAGTTCTTTTGATGCGGGATGAGTAAAGGTCAGTTTGTACGCATGCAGTAATTGTCCCTTGTCAAAAAGATTCTGTTTTTGAAATCCATAAACTTTGTCTCCCACAAGTGGATGTCCTATGTAAGCCATATGAACTCTAATCTGATGAGTTCTCCCTGTTTCAAGTGTTGCTTCAATCAATGTATGTTTCCTAAATCTTTTAATGACTTTGAAATGAGTTATCGCATGTTTTGAATTATATTGTGTCACACCCATCTTTATTCTATTTTTAGGATCTCTTCCGATGGGGGCTTCAATTTTTCCGTTGTCTTCTCTAATAACGCCCTCTACTAAAGCCATGTAATTTCTGGATATTTTATGTTCTTTTAATTGATCGGCAAGGGATCTGTGAGCTGTGTCATTTTTTGCAACTAACAAAAGTCCAGACGTATCCTTATCGATCCTGTGAACTATCCCAGGTCTCTTTACACCATTTATTCCCGAAAGGTCTTCCACTTGATACAGAAGTGCATTTACAAGAGTCCCTTCCCGGTTTCCATGGCCCGGATGGACTACCATTCCTTTGTGTTTGTTTATAAGCATAACATCATTATCCTCGTATACTATATCAAGCGGTAAATCTTGAGGTTCAATGTCACTGTCGTCAAGTTCAGGAATGCTAACGGTGATCGTATCGCCGATTTGAACTTTTGATCCTGCCTTCACCTTGATTCCATTAAGAAGTATTTTACCTGAGTCGATCAATTTTTTTAAATAGCTACGTGAAATATCCTTGAATCGATCGTTTAGAAAATGATCGAGTCTGAATCCTTCATGCTCTTCCGTTATGGTGATTATATATTCCTTTTCCATGGCACCTCACAAATATTTTTGTATTTCCACTTTATGATTCCCCTTGTTGGTAAGACCATTCATGCAGCTTATAAGATATCTGCCATGTCCCCTGATAGAGATCAATGTGTTTTCTGTAACTGCAACTGTTGGTTTTTCAATTACTTCGTGGTTTAATTTTACTAATCCTTTTTTGATCAAAGCCGAGGATTCGTTTCGAGATATGGAACAAACTTTTGAAATCACATTGTCCAGTCTTGTAGATGAAATTACAAAAACTTTTTTAGCCACCCTTTTTTCAGGCAATGAAACTTCTCCCGGACGCAAAATCCTTATTACAGGATATTTGCTTTTAATTTTTTCCAAATTTGAGTCAATGTATCCGGAAAAATTGGACTTAGCAAATACATAAGCATTCTTCTCATCCACAATTATGTCTCCCAAAACGTTTCTTTTGATTCCAGTAGATAAAAGAGAGCCTAAAATGTCTCTATGGGTAAGTCCGTTCGCATTTTCGATCAGCAATAGATCGATGGGTGGAACTTTCTCATCATCATTGTTAATACCAGTGATCAAAATTTTTCGTTCAGCATCTTCATAACCTCCAAAGAATATATGGTCCACTTTCATTTTATCGAGAGTCGTTGATATTTTTCTTTGAATGCCTGGATCGAGAAAATCTGAATAAAAAACCCCGTCAAAAATATACGAGGCTTTTTCAATAATGTTTTTAGCTATCAAATCATCGTCATTATATTTTTTCATATGTTTAACCAAAAATCTTCAGAACTATAGCTTTATACAAAGGTGTGATTATGTATTCAATAAACATCACCGCTGCAAAAGGAGAAAAATCCATGGCACCAATTCGTGCGAATTTCCGAAAAGGTTTTAGCATGGGTTCAGTCACTGAATGAACGAAGTTGGCCAGATTGCCCTTTCCGTCACTGTTTATATAACCGAGAATCAAGTTCAATATTATCATTACATCAAGAAAGACAAAGAAAATATTGCCTACTCTGATTAGCATTTCACTCATTTAATACACCTATTTTTCATTATTCCAGTCCAAAAACTCATGGCTGTGATCTGTGTCAAGATCTTCAGTAATTACATCGACACTGCTTGGTGCAAGGATAAATACGTTTTCACCTATCTTTTGAATCGTACCATCAAGAGCATAAACAGCTCCGTTTAGAAAATCAAAAATTTTTCTTCCATCTTCGTAGTCCGCATTTTCCAAATTCACTACAACTGTTTTATTGCTTTTAAGGTTATCGCAAATAACTGGTGCATCATTAAAAAATTCGGGTTCTACAACAAGTACTTTTGAGTTTTCCTTCCCTGATATCAAAGGTTTATCCCTCTTTTGTTTTTTATTGAATATATTGCTTGTAGTTTCAGGTTCTTCGTCATATTGTTCAACTTCATCAAATTCATCATCGATTTCGTCTTCGATCTCCAAACCTAAAATATTTTTTACTTTACCCCAAGAATCTTTTGCCACGGTTATTCCTCCTCTTATTTGAAAATCCCTGAACCCACTCTGACCATGTTCGAACCGCACTTTACAGCCAAATCGTAATCATTTGTCATACCCATGGATAAATATTTCATTTCCAGATTATTGTATTCATCTTCACTACTCTTTATTTTATCATACAAATTCTTTGTTGTAGTAAAAATATCTTCAAGCATCTTTGTATTTTTTGTATTTGGGGCCATTACCATCAAACCCAGTATTCGTATATTATCCAGTTTGTCGATTTTTCTCAGGTTTGTTTCAAGATCATCCTGGTCAAAACCGTATTTGCTATCCTCTTTAGCAACATTTACCTGAACTAAAATATCTGTTATAATCCCAGATTTAATAGACAACCTGCTTATTTCTTCGGCCAATGATACGGAATCAACAGAATGAATCAGAAATGTTTTTCCGATAACATATTTTACTTTATTCTTTTGCAGGTGTCCGATCAAATGCCATCTAATATCCTTAGGCAAAAGATCAAATTTTTCTTTGAATTCCTGCACTCTGTTTTCTCCGAGATCCTTAATACCACATTGTAAAACCTTTTGAATTTCATCAATGCTTCGATACTTCGTAACTGCCACCAGAATTGTATTTTTATTCAAATTATTTTTTATGTTCTCAATATTTTCCCTAATACTGTCCATTCTACACCTCTATGGATTTATTATCAACTGCATGCCTTCAGAAATATTGTTGTTTTCAGACCTGCTTAAAAAAACCTTGTCTTCATCTATTTCAGTGATAAAGACCTCAACGAGTTTCCTTAAGTAACCTTTATTTAATACAACTATGTAATTCTTGCCGTCTTTTTCCAAAATAGATTTCTCAGGTATTAAATAGCCTTTATTTCTGTATGTTATCAATTCGATATCCATGCTTCTTTTTGACAATATTTCTTTTATCACATTTTCTTTTATTTGAAACAAATATGCCTTATTAGATTTGTTTTTAAAAACATCTACGGCATAAGCAGTATATAATACATCGTTTGATGCAAAATCTACTTTGGGCATGGACCTGAGTATGTCAACACGTGAGTACAGTCGTTCAAGATAATCAATTGATGTTTCATTGTCAAGATTTTTTATAACATCTAATTTCTTGGCTATCATAGACTCTTCCCAGTCAGTTTCCAAATCATGTGGCACTGGGACCCAAATGTATACAGAATCGTCATTAACTACCTTTAAGACATTTTTGATATTTTTTGATAATGATTCAGAAACGATATTCAGATCTTCAAAATCCAAATCGATCAAATCTTCAATATTTGAAATATCAAATATCTGTTCATAACCATCCAAAGAATAAAAAACATAACCAGGACAAGACGCATTGATTTTATTTAATGATATACCATTTATGAACGATCCCTGTAACAGGTTTTCTATTTTCGACTTCTCTGATTCAAGTTGCTCTACATCGAATTTTGAATACTTAAGACCATCCAGATTCAATAAAAATTCGTCTATGGTTTGAGATGAAACATCTTTATCTTTCAATCCTGATTTTAAGGCTAAATCAACTATTTCTTCCAATCCACCGCTAAAATCAACTTTTAAATTAATTGCCTTCAGTTTTTGATTAGCGTACGAATTTAGAGTCAGGCTCTTTGTTGACAACAATTGGTTTTTTGACACCTTGGTTCCTTCAGATAGGTCATAGGACGGTTTCTGATCAAAATAAAAAACCTGTTCATCTTTGAGCAGGAAAGTTTTTGTGTCGTATTTTTTTATGTAATCTTCGCTCTTTAAGACTAAAGTTCTTTTACTGTTTAAGTTTATCAATGCCAAAACCACGAAGAAAAGTACAAATATGTAAACAAGGATTCTCCTGTTATTGGTCTTGCGTATTTTTTTTTTATTGTTCAACAGACCACTTCCGTCTTTTAAAATAAAATGGTCTGAGTGACAGGAATTGAACCTGCGACCTCGTGAACCCCATTCACGCGCGCTACCAAACTGCGCCACACCCAGACATATACCTTATTATAAACATTAACTGAGTTAATTTCAAGGTTAATTTATCATGTACTAAATTTAAAACAAGGGAGACAAAGCTCCCTGTTTTATCAATTCCATCCATAATAGTACAAACTGTTTATTTCCTCTATTTCATGTTTGTTTGACCTCGTCATAATTTGTGTGACAATGTCTCTCGGATCCATATTTTCGTATAGAATCTTGTATATTCCTCTGGTGATCGGCATTTCACATTCGAATTTATTTGATAATTCATAAGCTGTTTTCGTAGCTTTTATCCCCTCAACAACCATTCCAATATCTTCAAGTACCTTTTCCAGTTTTTCACCTTGACCCAGTTTGATACCGGCTCTTCTGTTTCGACTGTGCATGCTGGTACAGGTTACGATAAGATCTCCTATTCCTGTCAAACCTGCAAAAGTTTCGGTTTTAGCCCCCAATATTTTGCCCAATCTGCTTATCTCTGCAATTCCTCTTGTCATTAAAGCAGCTTTACTGTTATCGCCATATCCCAAGCCGTCAGATATTCCTGCTCCCAGAGCGATGATATTTTTTAACGCTCCTCCAAGTTCTACACCGATCATGTCTGGATTTGTATACACCCTGAAATTATCTGTACTGAATACATCCTGGAGGTACTCGCATTTTGATCTTTCTTCGCCTGAAATCACGACCGTGGTCGGAAGCTTTTTTGCAACTTCTTCCGCATGACTTGGTCCTGACAAAACGTAAACATTGTTATAGGACAACTCTTCGTTGACCACTTGACTCAACCTAAAATATGTCTTGTCCTCTATACCTTTGGCTACATTGACAATGTGTTGATCCGCACTGACAAATCCCTTGATATTTTGGCACAATTCCCTGATACCGTGAGACGGAACTGCCAAGATAACTATTTCGCAATCTACAACTGCCTTTTCAAGATTATTGGTAGGATATATGTTATTGTCAAAAGGAACTCCGGGCAGATATTTGGTATTTTCTCCCTTGATGATCATGTCATTGATGAACTCTTCACGTCTATGCCAAAGCATGACTTCAAAACCCTTTTCCGCCAATAAAGTTGCCAACGCAGTACCCCAACTGCCCGCTCCCAATACGCCGATCTTCATTTAAAGTCCCCCCTATGATTTTTCATTTTTCTCTCGTGAAATAAGCCTGATAGGTGTTCCTACAAATCCGAAAGCATTTCGAATCTGGTTTTCCAGATATCTTTCATACGAAAAATGTAATAAACTCTTGTCATTAACGAAAATAATAAAGGTTGGAGGCTTGACAGCTCCTTGAGTTGCATAATATATCTTTAGTCTTCTACCCTTGTCAGCAGGCGGCTGATTCATTAAAACAGCTTCACCGATGACATCGTTCAATGTACCGGTAGTTATTCTTTTGGCATATTCGTTTGAAACCAAAAGAACTGTCTCCATAACTTTATTCATTCTCTGGCCGGTCTTGGCAGATATGAAAACAATTGGAGCGTACGCCATAAAAGACAATGTGCTTCTAATATCCTTTTCGAATTTCTTTTGGCTGGATTGGTCCTTGTCATAAATATCCCATTTATTGACGACGATAATGGAAGCCTTTCCCCTGTTGTGAGCTATTCCTGCTATCTTGGCATCCTGTTCACTTATGCCGTCTTTTGCATCTATCAATATCAAACAGACATCAGCTCTGTCTACTGCTGCGACACTTCTAACGATGCTGTATCTTTCAATATCATCATATACCTTGCTTTTTCTTCTGAGTCCAGCAGTATCTATGATAACATACTCTTCTCCATAATAATTGAAACTAGTATCAATGGCATCTCTTGTAGTTCCGGGCACGTTGCTGACTATGACCCTTTCCTCCCCAATCATCTTGTTTACAAGTGTTGATTTACCTGCATTTGGCTTTCCTAAAACTGCTATCTTCAACCTTGTATCTTCTTCATCGATTTTATCGGAGATCATGAATTTTTCTACTACCATATCAAGAAAATCACCAAGTCCAAGGCTTTGTTCTGCAGAAATTGCTATTGGATCTCCCAGTCCTAAATTGTAGAATTCAAAAATATTTCTTTCAAGTTCCTTGTTTTCGATTTTATTAACGGCCAATATTACAGGTCTATTTGATTTTCTGATCATATTTGCAACGTCCAAATCAGATGCTGTCATACCCTCCCTGCCATCTACAAGCAAAACTATTACATCAGCAGTGTCTATGGCCAACTGGGCTTGTCTTCTCATTTGTGCCAGTATGATGTCATCAGAATACGGTTCAATTCCTCCTGTATCTATCAGCGTGAATTGTTTTCCTGTCCATTCACAATCAGCATAAATTCTATCTCTTGTTACTCCAGGGGTATCTTCCACTATGGAAATACGTGCCCCTGCTATTTTGTTGAACAGCGTTGATTTTCCTACATTTGGTCTGCCAACTACTGCAACTACGGGTTTAGCCATTATTCTACCTCCAAATTAAATGTTGCTTTCCAATATATTTTTTATAAAACTGAATCCATCCAGATCCTGTGGTGTCACATTTGCCTTTAATTCTTTCCTTACATCATCCAAACTCAAATCATCCAAAAAAACAGGTTCATCGTGTTTAAGCATGTTGGAAGGAATAAATATTTGATTATAATGACTACTTGACTTCAATTGATCAATCAAGTCCCGTCCTGTGATCAATCCGGTTACAGTTATTTTTTCTCCGAAAAATTCATTGATTATCCTGTGGACTTTTATTTTTATGTCGGGATATTTTAACATGATCAGTTCGCTGATATCTAAAATGTCCTCGTAGGCCAAAACACCCGTAGCAAGGGATATCTCCTTGGGAGATGATGGGCTGGTCGCCTTAGCTATAGCCTCTTTGCAGTCATTGATAAAAAATGACATCATTCCTACGCCATTTTCCAATTGGTTGAATCCTTCATAGTATTCTTTTTCAGGTATCTCGATTTCTGCTTTTAGAAAGAATTCATCACTGGGAAATACAAACCTGGTATTGTGCTTAGAAAGCATATTGTCTTGAACATCTCGAATTATTTTTAAGGTTTTCCTGCACTCTTCCTTGGTGAAAGACCTCAGATGAGATAATTTCTCTCTAAACTTGGTTATGCCTACGGGTACAACTGAAACAGTTTCCATGTATGGATAATGCCCTGATAAATCATTGAGTGTTTTTATTAAATTGTCTCCATCGTTTATCTCGGGACATAACACTATCTGACCATTCATATGCATGTTTTTATCAGCAAATCTTTGAATAAGATCGTTTATTTTGCCCGCATTTTTGTTGTTGAGCATTTGCCTGCGCAATTCGGGATCGGTCGTATGTATCGAAATATTGATCGGTTGGATCCTGTAATCTATGATCCTCTGTATTTCTTCCTCTTTAAGATTCGTCAAGGTTACATAGTTCCCGTGCATGAAAGACAATCTGGTATCATCGTCCTTGAAGTACAATGTATGTCTCATACCTCTTGGCAATTGATCGATAAAACAGAATATACACTTGTTATTGCAGCTTTTGGGTTCATCAAGAAGTCCTTGTTCAAAGCTCAACCCTAGTGATTCGTCCAATTCTTTTTCAATTTCAAGTTCCCATATTTCGCCGGACATTTTTTCTATCTCTACCACAATTTCATTGTCATTCAAGAGATAATAGTAATCAAATATGTCCTTTGGGATTTTATTATTTATAGAAACCAAAACATCACCGGGTTCGATATCCAACTCTTCGGCAATGCTGTTTACTTCTACTTCCGATATAACTATTTTTTTTGTTTTTTTCTCGTTCACTCTATCACCTGTTTCAATTGGGTTTACCCACAAACTTCTAAATACAAAGTTGATCAGTCAATTCTTTATGTATATTATCATTTATGAACGCAGACGGTCAAGTTTTATATTTTTAGCAATTATAAAATGCGCCCCAAAAATATTTTAAATTTTTGAGACGCACTTCTTTTTACCTCTCAATATAAGTCATTACCGCTTAAATCATTTTTCACATAATTAAACGAAACTGTAAACACAGTGCCTTCGTTGACCTTGCTGCTTACTTTGATTTCGCCTCCTTGCGATTGAACTATATGCTTGACAATAGCTAATCCCAGTCCTGTTCCACCCTCTTTTCTGGCCCGTCCTTTCTCTACCCTGTAAAAACGCTCAAAAATTCTTTCCAGATCTTCCTCTGCTATACCTATTCCTGAATCCAAAACCTCGAGTTTTACTGACTTTGGGTCTTTATACATCCTTATTATAATTTGAGAATTTTCATTGCTGAACTTAATGGCATTGCCTATCAGATTTAAACACATTTGCCTGAAATAGTCTTTATTGAAAAGCACTCTCGGTAAATTTTCAGAGGTTTCGACTTTAATCTCTATACCCTTTTCTTTGGCCAGATTTTTAGAAATTTCAACTGCTTCCTCCAAATTGGTTTTAGGATCGATCCACTCTTTATTTAGACCTTTAATGTTGTTTTCGTTATCCAAAAACGACAATGTCAAAATGTCTTCAACCAAATCTATCAATCTTTCTGTTTCCATATGGATTATATTGTAAAATTGTTCTCTTGTTCGCTCATCTTCCACTCCTTCTTTCAAAGTTTCAATGAAACCTTTGATGCTTGTTATTGGAGTTTTAAGTTCATGAGATACGTTTGCCACAAAATCTTTTCTGATATTTTCTAATTTTCTAATTTGGGTAACATTTTGTAAAACAAGGATATAACCTTGTACGAAGTCATTTTCGCTGATTTTGCTAATAGTCAGCCTTACTATTTTACCGGATATCTCTGATTCAAATGAGACAAGTGTACCGCTATTTACATCATCAACAAACCTTTTTAGTTCGTCAAATATTTTTATAGTCCGAATGATCTCAAAAATATTTTTTCCTATCACTTTTTCATTTTCTGTGATTTCCAGAATCTCTTTGGCACTCTTATTGATTATCTTTACACTCATATTATTGTCGATTGCGATAATTCCATCAACAATATTTGCAAGGATCACTTCGAGTTCAGAATTTCTATCAGATAAAAGATTAAATGTATCCTGTAATTCATCTGCCATATCGTTCAATGAATCGGTCAAGTCTCCAATTTCATCTCTTTTGAACCAGGTCATCCTCTCAGTATAATTGCCCCCCGCTATACTTTTTGCGAACAGGCTGATTTCTTTAACCGGCTTCAACAAATAGGCCAGTATGTATCTGGAAAAAAATGCAGCAACAAAAAAACTGAATAAAATGTAAAACAACATGTTTTTAAGGCTTTGATAATATATATCTTCGGTAAGACTTAGTCTCATGGACAATCTTACAACGGCAGTCTCTGCTTCATCCAGATAAATCTTTCTGGCAAGATACATCATATCTGCTTTGATCGAATCGCTGTGCCTGATGGTACGTTTGGGTTCATCTGCAAATGCACTTTTTACTTCAGGCCTATCTAAATGATTTTCCATGGTTTCGGCATCCCTGTCAGTGTCATAGACAACATTTCCTTTATTGTCAATGAGTGTTATCCTATATTCATTATTAAGCACCGTATTCTGGATCATGGTGTTGCTTTCTGCATTGTAAAAATCTTCTGTTCCGCTGATGGACAGTTCTATGGCGCTTAAAGCTCTATCGAGCCCGTCTTCCACAAAATCATAATATAGGCTTTTTGAATTGTTCAAAGTTAAAAAACCCATAAGCGCCAATGTCAAGAATAATATCATCAATGTAGACAAAAATATTTTTTTTATCATAACAGCTCCTATTCTTTAAACCTGTAACCTACACCTCTTACGGTTTCAATAAACTTTGGATTATTGTCATCATCTTCGATCTTTTGTCTTAAATGTCTTATATGAACATCGACAGTTCTTGTTTCTCCAATATAATCGTAACCCCACACCGTATCCAACAAATAATTCCTATTTAGAACCTTGCCTCTATTTTTGATCAATAGTGCCAAAAGCTCATATTCCTTTAATGTGAGATTAACCAACTCACCTGATTTGAAGACTTTAAAGGCCTCTTGATGCATTTCAATATTGTCGATTTTAATAATGTCTTCATCATGTACAACTTCTAAACTTCTCCTTAATACGGCCTTCACTCTTGCAACGAGCTCCTTGATGCTGAAAGGTTTTGTAAGATAATCGTCCGCACCTATTTCAAAACCCAATACCTTGTCAAATTCAGTGTCTCTAGCTGTCAAAACTATAACTGGTGTTTTACTTATTCCTTCGGTCTCTCTCATTTCCTTAAGAATGTTCAGCCCATCCTTGTTGGGAAGCATCAAATCCAATATAACCAAAGCAGGGTTTGTTGTCTTCACGAGGTCGATGGCATCCGCTCCATCATTAGTCCCTGAAACCACGTAACCATTCTTCTCAAGGTTGAATTTTATCAATTCAAAAATATTTTTTTCATCTTCAACTACAGCAATTTTACAACTCATGTTTACCTCCTTGATTCTCTACTAATTATATAATACTATTTTTCTACTGTGTTAATTTAATGTTAATTTTCGAAATTTAAAAGAGCAATCTCGCATTTAACGAGATCGCTCCAGTCTAATCACATTTTCCGATCACAGCTGTTATTTGAGGTTCGTACCCTTTAGAAAACTTTCCAGCTTTTTCAGCTATTTTTATTATCACATATGTCATGGCTGTCATAACTGTTCCAAGAAAAAACGCAGGCATGGGACTGTCGCCTAAATTCATCATTTCATTGAGAAAATAAAAACCAATGATGGCTCCTACCACAAACATTACCAGCGGGATTCCATATGCTATCATGGAAGCTTTCATAATATTGGTGAATTGCATCTCAACTTCTACGATTTCACCCTCTTTTGCTCCTATTCCATTGAATGCAACTGCCTCCATGGTCATTTTTTCTTTGCCCACGGAACAGGCACCGCAGTCACCGCAAGCTGCGTGCCTATTTATTGTAACATTTGCCTTTTTCCCTGTAATACTCCTTACTACACCAATTTCTTTCATATTATCACCTGTTCATCTATTTAAGGAACTTTTTCATCAGCCCCAACAACTCGTCCAAATCCATATCGTCTTTATTTTCAATGATTCCACTCAAACATTGTTTTGCATGATTATCAAGCACAATTGCAGATGTGGATTCCAACGCAGACTTGACAGCACTCAATTGGGTCAATAAAGATTTGCAATCTTCATCATTTTCTATCATTTTGCGAATTCCTCTTATTTGACCCTCGATACGATTTAATCTGACCAAAATATTTTTTTTTGATTCATTCATAAAATCACCTCTTAAAGTTTTTTAAGAATCAATCCCAACTCATCCAACCTAGCGTCTTCGGCTATGTCAGGAGCCATTGTCATTGGACAACTATGATTTTGTGTTTTGGGAAACGCTATAACGTCTCTGATATTGTCGGTATCTAAAATTGCCATTACAAGTCTATCCAATCCAAATGCTATCCCTCCATGTGGTGGAGTACCGTACTTAAACGAGTCAAGTAAAAATCCAAAATTTTCAGAAGCCTTCTCATCACTGAATCCCAGTGTATTAAACAATTTTTCCTGAAGATTTTTGTTGTGTATCCTTATGCTTCCGCCCCCGATCTCTGCACCGTTAAGAACCATATCATATGCCTTTGCCCTTGCTTTCAAAGGTTCCGTATCTAAAAGATCAACATCTTCATCTTTGGGACTGGTAAACGGATGATGTATGGCTACATAACGTTTCTCCTCTTCATCATACTCCAAAAGAGGGAAATCCGTTATCCAGACAAATTCGTACTTGCCTTCGTGGTTCAAATTGAGTTTTCGTGCAATTTCAAGTCTTAATTGTCCCAATGCATCCCATACTATATTCTGCTTGTCTGCGACAATCAATATCAAATCACCAGGTTCAGCACCCGTCCCTAATATTATATCATTTATTTCGTCTTCGGTTAAAAACTTTTCTATTGGTGACTTCACACCCTCTTCGGTGATTTTTATCCATGCAAGGCCCTTGGCTTGATAGATCTTGACAAAGTCTACCAAGGCGTCAATCTCCCTTCTGCTGAACAGGTCCCCGCAACCTTTCGCATTTATAGCCCTGACGTCCCCACCGTTTTTGATTGAGTCGGAAAACACTTTGAACGCAGAATTTTCCACTGCACTTTTTATATCTTTAAGTTCAAATCCAAACCTTAAATCAGGTTTATCGGACCCGAATCTATTCATGGCTTCAAGGTAAGTCATTCTTCTTATAGGAAGTTTTACTTCTACGTCCAACATTTCTTTGAAAAGACCCGCTATCATTTTTTCATTAATTGACATGACATCATTTTCATCCACGAAGGACATTTCTATATCCACCTGTGTAAACTCGGGTTGTCTGTCCTGCCTTAAATCCTCATCTCTAAAACACTTGACGATCTGATAGTATCTATCGAATCCCGATACCATTAATATTTGTTTGAATAACTGAGGAGATTGAGGCAAAGCAAAAAAATTGCCCTTTTGAACCCTGCTCGGAACCAAAAAACTTCTTGCTCCTTCAGGTGTGGGTTTTGTGAGAAATGGCGTTTCAACTTCGATGAATTCTTCATTATCCAAGAAATTTCTTATATATTTTGATACCTTGTGTCTTGTTTTCATGTTGTTTTGCATCTTGCTTTTTCGCAAATCCAAGTATCGGTATTTCAATCGTACACTTTCCTTGGAAGTATCACTGTCATCCACGTATATGGGAGGTGTTTGAGCAGTATCCAATATCTTGACATTATCACAGATTATCTCCAGCTCGCCTGTAGGTATGTTTGCATTGTAATTTCCTGCATCTCTTCTTACCACATTTCCCTCGATTTGAATTACAAATTCGCTTCTAAGTCTATCCGCAATTTTCAATGCTTCTTCGTTGTTTTCTCCATTGAATACAAGCTGTATCACTCCAGTTCTGTCTCTCAGATCTATGAATACAACTCCTCCCAAATCCCTTCTGTTCTGTACCCAACCACACAATTTAACATTTTCACCAATATTATTTTCGTTAATTTCTGCGCACATACCGCTTCTGTAATAAGTTTTCATCATTTCCTCCTTGTTTAATATATCCGTTAGATTTTATTTGTTTCAATCACAAAATATCTGTTCCCAAGATCATGTCTATATGAAAGCAATGCACCTTAAATAAAATATTGAAGTGCCAATGTTTTTAAGAGATCTTCTAAAAAAACGAAAGCCCGTCCCTGACAATTACGTCAGGGACGAGCTTTGATAACCCGTGGTACCACCCTGTTTGGTTGAATTAACAACCCACTTTGTATTATAACGCGTTTAGCGAACAGACTCCAAAGTGTTATTCCGATGAATGTACAAAAAAATGCTTTCAGTCGCGGCATTTTATCCCTGTCAGACTTAGACATCGTACTCCCTTTTTCATAGTCCCTTTATATGCAATTGTTTATTATTATAATTATTTATTTATTTCATGTCAACATCAATTAAACCACTTTTAACCGACATGATTTTTCTTTCCACTATTTTTTCAATATCTTCAATATAAATACTGAGATTTTTGACTGTTTCCAATCTCACCAAGCGATCATTTGATGGCGAGTATAACTTGCCTGAAGATCCTGCTCCCAAACCTATTATCGTTCTCTTATCCGACATTATTGCCATATTGTATATACCGTTATGTCCCTCTTTTGCATAACCAATGTTTTCTCCGTTATTGATTGAATATTTTTGTCTATACATGTAATATGGTTCATAACCGCTTTTTACAAATATATCATAGATGGTTTTTGCCGCATGGTCAACATCTTTATGGGATGAAAAAAAATCTGTACCAGATTCTTTTTTCAATCTGGAAGAATTTTTAAGTGACAAACTATGCACAGTAATATTTTCGGGTTCAAGTTTTGATATCTCAATTGCAGTTTCTATCATATCTGAGCTGTTTTCGTCTTCAAGACCTATGATCATATCACAGTTTACGGTCCTAAATTTATGAGCCTTTACCATTTTAAAAGCATTGCGGAATTCTTCTATGCTATGTGATCTGCCAATTTTATTCAAAGTATTTTCATTGAATGTCTGGGGATTTATGGATATCCTGTCAATATTCCATTCTTTAAGAACATCGAGTTTATCGTTAGTAATAGTGTCGGGGCGTCCAGCTTCAAATGTAAACTCTACTAAAGACGAAGTGTCGAAATTATCGTGTATCGCTTTCATTAGTCTGTGAATCTGAATTTTATTCAAAACGGTGGGAGTACCGCCCCCAACGTAAACAGTTTCCAGCTCAAAAGCACTTTCATTCAGAAACTTCCCCATTTTTTCGATTTCAATGACGAGACTTTCCAGATATTTCTCCAACATCTGTTCATTATTGACTGCATCATAAGTGATAAAAGAACAATAACTGCACCTTCCCGGGCAAAATGGTATGTTTATGTAAAGACTGTATTTCTTAACATTCAACGGATACAGCTCTCTGATCTCTTTTTTTGCGATGGAAACAAGCATTTCCGTTTCTCTTCCGCCTACTCTGTATTCTGTTGAAATCTCGTTTAAAACCCCTTGGCATGATTTTCCTTCAAGAAGTTTCTTGTGAGCGATCCTAGCAGGTCTTATGCCTGTCAATGTTCCCCATTTCAATTTGCGACCAGTCACAATTGAAAGAGAATCATATAAAAAAATCTTCAGTTGGTGTCTTTCGTTCAATTTACTTTCAATCAACTGCTTATACTCATATTTGTCGAAATCTAACAAATCAGCTTCCATGTGCATGGAAGTCTTTGTTTTTGTGATTTTCAAAAAATTTTTTTCGCAGCTTTTATCCAATTTTTGTTGAACTACTATCGGATATCCCGGAAAAAAAGACATCATTATTTCTCTGACATCATTCTCAAATATATCACCGGTCAAATCTAGATAAATCGCATTTCCCATTTTATACCTCTTGAAGATATGGATTTATTTTGAGTTCTTCACCAATCGAACTGCTGTCCCCATGACCAGGATGCACTTTATACTCTTTATCCAGTTCCTTAAGTTTTTTCAATGAAATCTTCATTTGGTTAAAGTCACTTGACGGAAAATCTGTTCGTCCGATAGAGCCATTGAACAAAGTATCTCCGGTAAAAAGATCTTTACCGTACAGCAGACATATGCATCCTGGAGTATGTCCTGGAGTATGTATGACTTTTAGTTCAATCCCTTCAAAAGACATAATGTCATTATCTTCTACCGCTATAACTCGTTCTGGTTTGTCGAAAGTAAAACTTCTGGAAAAATGAGCCGACAAATTCAGCTCTGGTTTAAATAGCATCTCTACTTCAGAGCTGTGCACATAAACATCTACATCGAAATGATCGGTCAATTGATTTAAATTTGCAATATGATCGTAGTGACAATGGGTCATAACTATGCCTGCAAGAGTTGCATCATTTCTATTTAAAATATCAATAAAATCCTCGATTTTTCCGACCGGATCGATAAAAACCGCAACCTTGTCTTGAATAAGTATGTAGCTGTTTGTTGTAAACATGTTCAACATTTTTTTTAAAATCATATTTCCACCCGCTATAATATTTTTTCACTGTCCAGCATTAAAGTGACAGGACCATCGTTGACCAGGCACACGTCCATATGAGCTTGAAAAACTCCCTGTTGAATATTCAAACCCGACTTTTTTAAATTCAGTACAATCTTGTCGTACAATTCCCTTGCTTCGAAAGGCGGCGCTGCTTCTATAAAACTTGGTCTTCTACCCTTTCTACAATCTCCGTATAAAGTGAACTGCGATACGATCAATATTTCTCCGTTAATGTCTTTGACAGATTTATTCATTTTATCATTTTCATCTTCGAATATTCGCAAGTTGATCAATTTATCTGCTATATACTCCATATCAGAAATTTGATCTTCCTTCTTAATACCCAAAAATACCAAAATCCCCTTTTTTATGCTTCCTACTGTTTTTTCGTCAACTTCCACCGAAGCTTTGTTGACTCTTTGAACTATTGCTCTCATAGTCACACCTATATTCTGTATATTGAAATTATTTCAGGTATTTTGTTCAATTTTTTTATAAGTTGATTAAGCTCTCTGGTACTCTTGACCTCAAAAGATATATTGAAATATGCATAGTCTTGGTCCGTCCTGACATTTAAAGAAACTATTGTTATATTTTGATCGGATAAAACAGTTGTAACTTTTGTCAAAAGTCCTTTGGCATCTTTTGCTTTGATGTTGATTTCAGAAACAAAGTTGGCAACGGTATATTTTACCCATTCGACGTCGATCAAACGTCCAATATCATCTGCATTTCTGATGTTGGAACAATCTGCCCTGTGAACACTCACACCACGACCTCTTGTAATGTACCCAATTATTTTATCGCCCGGTACCGGGTTGCAGCATCTTGAAAACCTTACAGCCATATTTTTAAAACCCGAGACCTTGACTGCTTTTTCCAACTTGTCATAGCCCGCTGTCGGTTTGCTGGATTTGCTTTCTACTTGTATCTCTTCCAATGTAGGATGTTCGGGTGCAAGATTCAGTTCATTTTTGAATTGATTCTTTATCTTTTGAATAACAAAATTCGGTTTTATACCTCCATACCCTATCGAGGCATACAAGTCATCTATAGAATTGTAATTTGACTTTTGAGATACATATTCCAAATAATTATGTTTAAGCACATTGGATTGCTGAAGCCCCTGTCTTTTGACTTCTTTTTCCAAAAGTTCCTTGCCCTTTTGAATATTTTCTTCTTTTTTGTCTTTTTTAAAATATTGTTTGATTTTATTTCTGGCATGGGAACTCTTGACGATTTTTAACCAGTCCCTGCTGGGTCCGTTTGAATGAGACGATGTAAGCACTTCTACTATGTCCCCATTTTGGAGTGTATAGTTTAATGGCACTATTTTACCATTGATTTTTGCCCCAATACATTTGTTTCCGATGTCGCTATGAATCCTATATGCAAAATCCAACGGGCATGAGCCCTTTGGCAACTGAATTACATCCCCTTTTGGTGAAAAAACAAATACTTCATCGGTAAACAAGTCAACCTTTAACGTCTCCATAAATTCACTGGCATCTTGAAGTTCTCTTTGCCATTCAAGTATTTGACGAAGCCACACCAGTTTCTCCTCGAAATTGTCACTTTCTTCTATGCCTTCTTTATATTTCCAGTGTGCCGCAATTCCAAATTCCGCAGTCTTGTGCATTTCCCATGTGCGAATCTGAATCTCGAATGGATCACCTTTAGGTCCTATGACAGTTGTATGCAATGACTGGTACATATTGGGTTTGGGCATAGCGATATAGTCCTTGAATCTTCCCGGTATTGGCTTCCACATTGTGTGCGCGACACCCAATACACCATAACAATCCTTGATGCTGTTGACGATGACCCTTACGGCTATCAGATCGTAGATTTCCTCAAAACTTCTATTTTGCTGGTACATCTTTCTGTAAATGCTGTAAAAATGCTTGGGTCTGCCTTGAATGTCCGCCTCAATTCCAACGTCTGCCAATTTTTCTTTTAATATTTCTATTACGTCGGTGATATATTTCTCTCTTACTTCTCTCTTTTGTGCTACTTTACTGACCAGGTCATAATATCCCTCTTCGTCGAGGTATCTGAGCGATATATCTTCGAGTTCCCACTTGATCTTTGAAATACCAAGCCTGTGAGCAATTGGACTGTAAATATCCAATGTTTCCTGTGCTTTGGCCTTTTGTTTGTCTATCGGCATATATTTTAAAGTCCTCATATTATGCAATCTGTCAGCAAGCTTGATCATGATCACTCGTATGTCTTTAGCCATGGCTATAATCATTTTTCTAAGACTTTCAGCTTGTTGTTCTTCTTTTGTCTTAAATTCCAGTTTGCTGATTTTTGTCACTCCATCCACCAAATCGGCAATTTCTTGACCGAATTCCCGTTGAACATCCTCGAATGAATAATCTGTGTCTTCAATGACATCATGGAGTATGGCAGCAGTGATCGTAGGCACGTCAAGCTGAAGGTCTGCCAAAATCATGGCCACCTCCATGGGATGAATTATATAATCTTCACCCGAGACACGTTTTTGCCCTTGATGCGCCTCCAAAGCAAGATTATAGGCTTTCCTCAAAACCTCTACATCAGCTTCTTTATTGTATTCTAATACCTTGTTTATAAGTTTGTTGTTCATAATTTCACCACCCAACGTATAGCTAGTTCACAACACCGTCGAAATTTAAAGAAAGCAGCCTTGCTGCTTTCCATCATCTATAACTTAAATATTTTGATCCCAAATCAATAAGGGTATGAAACCAAGGATTCCACACGATAATTGGAAAGTTTTTCTCGACCTTTTAAATCGGTAAGTTCTATCAAGGTCATTATTGAAACGACCTCTCCTTTAAGTTGTTCGATCAATTTTGCTGTTGAAAGCAAGGTGCCACCCGTAGCCAACAAATCATCTATGATTAAAATCCTTTGTCCGGGTATTATTGAATCCTCGTGAATTTCCAATGAGTCCTTGCCGTATTCAAGTACATAATCTTGAACCAAAATCTTGTGCGGCAATTTTCCAGGCTTTCTTATAGGTACAAACCCGGCATTTATATTATATGCCAAGGCAGTGCCAAATATAAACCCTCTAGCTTCAGGCCCAACGACCAAATCCACATCCAAATCTTTAGCCAGCTCAGTGAATTTATCAATACTGTATTTTAAAGCTTCCTTGTCTTTCAATAAAGTTGTAATATCTTTAAAGCTTATTCCCTTTTCGGGAAAATCAGGTATTACTCTAATCTTTTCCTTTAAGTCCATCTATACCCCACCTTTGCATTATCGTATATATTTTATCACTAAAATACAATTTATAATAGAATTTTATCTGTATTCCTTAATTACGATTTGAACATTCCTTCTGCCCTGATATTCATTTATGGTTGGCTGATATGCTATGTCCATAGCATATCCATTACCTTGATTATTCAACAAGACGGACATGGAACCTTTACCGTATTTATTGTCCATATATTTATCGAAATCATCGGAATATTTAAATATAATGCCTTTAAATTCATTCCCGATTGGGTCGCGGAGATCAACGATAAGAACATTTTTGTTGGCTCCGACGATTCTTGCTCCCTTAAAAACCACTTTTTTATCTCCAAATACAGGAACTGGATTCCCCTTGCCAAAGGGTTCCATTTTACTCAATTCATTTAAAAAACTCTCTGTTGCAAATCTTAGAGGCATGAATAGATCCAATCTTAATTTCGGTTTGATATCATCGTCAGATAGAGGAAAGTTTTCATTTAAAACGATTCTCAATTTTTCTATGTTATGTTCTTCCATTGACAAACCCACAGCCATGGGATGTCCGCCGAACTTTGAATACAACCTTTTGTACTTTGTCATTTCACTGAATATATCGTAGCCCTCTACAGATCGACCAGAACCTTTCACGAGACTTTCAGTTTTGGCAAGTACAATCGTAGGCAAATTAAATTTCTCTTTTATTCTTCCAGCGACTATCCCTGCAATACTTTCATGCAAGTCCGGCTGATATAAAACCAATACTCTGTCATTTTTATATTCCTCTACTTGTCTGTATGCTGAAACTACACCTTCTTCTGTTTGTTCTTTTCTTTCATCGTTCAACTTCTTTAATTCAGAAGCCAATCTGCAAGCTTCAGACCCTTCATTGCAAAAAAACAGGTCCAACGCTTTGAATGCGTCCTTAAGTCTTCCAGCTGCATTTATACAGGGACCTATTACGAAGCCGATATCGTATGAAGTTATTTTTTTATCACCTAACCCATTTTCGTCGATCAAGGATTTCAAACCAATATTTTCAGTCAAATGCAGGCTTTCCAAGCCTTTTTTAACAATATATCTATTTTCATCGAGCAAATCAACCACGTCACAAACAGTAGCTATAGCTGCAAATTGTAGAATTTCCGTTTTTCTGGGATAATCATCCATAAATTTAACTGCTAAGGCTTCGGACAATTTATAGGCAATGCCCGCTCCGCATAAGCTTTTAAAAGGGTACAAACAACTGCTTTGTTTTGGATTCACCAAACAATCTGCATCCGGGATCAATTCTTCCCCTTCTTCAACCGCCAATTCGTGATGATCAGTTATTATCACAGTTATACCATTCATTTTAGCCAATTCGATGGGCTCAAAGGCACTTACACCATTGTCGCAGGTTAAAATGGTATCAACTCCGTCCTCCAAACATTTGAGAACTATCCTGTCATTTATTCCGTAACCATCATTGACCCGATCGGGTATGTCGTAATCAACCAAGCCTCCGCAATCTCTAATAGTGTTCACGAGAATATACGTGGACATGATTCCGTCTACATCATAATCACCGACGACTCTAATATGTTTTTTTTCTATTATTTTTCTTCTTAAAATTTCTGAACTTTCTTCTAAATCTTTCATCTTAAAATTTGATTTTATATAAAGCTTTGGATCAAGATAACTTTTAATACATTCTATAGAATCAAGGCCTCTATTAACCAATAAATTGGCAAATTGTTTCGACAAGCCAAGAGCTTTCGAGAGTTTATCGACATCGCCCTTTTTATTGGTCAAAATCCATTTTTTCATCGATCATCCTCCGTAAAATACTCTTTAATACACAAAGAGATAAAGATTTCTTTACCTCTTTGTTGGTTTTCGTATTATTAAGAATTTATCTCTAGTCTTGAATATCTTCACTGTCAATGTCGACAGATCCTTCCAAGTTGTCGGCATTATCATTTACAGTCTCAGTTAACGAATCGGATTTGTCATCAGGCTTGTTTGAATTTTCCATTATTTTCAGTGCATCTTTTGCAGCCGACAGTTGCCCTTCCAATTCTTGGACCTGACTCTGTAATTTTTTGATGCTTTTGCTGCTCTTTATGTAGTTGTAAATATTGAATAAACCTAAAATAACAGCACCAAGCGCCACCGAAATCAAAATCACCAAAGCCAATGAAGCTTGACCGTGAACAACAAAAAAATTGATGTCTACCGGTTGAGCATTCTGCAATGCAAAAATGCTAACCAATATCGCAAATATTATCGAGAGTATGAAACCTGCCTGCATGATATCTCCTCTTTTCCTTAAATATTTTTTGCAGATTTTCTTCTGCTCTTATATAAGTACCAAATAGAGCTTGCAACAAAAATCGAAGAATATGTTCCACTTAAAAAACCAACTATCATTGGCAATGTAAAGTCTTTTATGGACTGAACTCCGACAAAATACAATGCTCCAATGGCCAGTACCGTAGTAAGCGAGGTATTGATCGATCGTCTCATTGACTGTTGTATGCTGTCGTCAACGAGATTTTCAAAATCATATTTATTATACTTTCCTCTATTTTCTCTGATCCTGTCAAAAACCACTATGGTGTCGTTGATCGAATAACCTAAAATTGTAAGTAACGCTGCGATAAATGGAGTGTTGACCTGAATGCCCAAGACCGCATATACTCCTAAAACGATAATTATATCGTGAACTAATGCAATTACTGCCGCTACGCCGAAAAAAGGTTCAAATCTAAATGAGATGTACACAAGCATTGCCACGATCGCCACAACAACAGCTATTAATGCCTGCTTTTTCAACTCATCTCCTACAGTAGCGCTTACATTGTCAATCGAAAGCAAATCATCAGCCTGTTCTATCCCGAATTTTTCAGATAGAGCATCTAAAAAATCTGCTCTCTGTTGCTCACTTAAATCTACTTTAGTACTCAAAATCATTTGATCCCTATCTTCTCCAGCATAGGTTATATCCGCATTTTCGTCAAATTTATCTGAGATTTCTCTTATATCGGAGGTTTCGAATTGTTGATTTAAATCTACGTGAACTATAGTTCCTCCTGAAAAATCGATGCCAAGGTTAAGACCGCTCAACAACAAGGCTCCAATACTGACTAGAATCAACAGCCCTGAAAGGATAAAAAATTTATTGTGATTTTTAGTTATTTTGACTTTTATCATAAACTGCCTCCTAAGCTCCGTACATTTTTTTATTATTCAAAATCGAAGCATTGATAAATGTTTTCAGTATTCTCTTTGTCAATACAAAAGAAGTAAACAAACTCAATATAATACCCAGCATTAAAGTAACCGCAAAACCTCTTACGGAACCGCTTCCCAAAGTGAACAATACTACACCGGCAATCAAAGTGGTTACATTTGAATCTATAATTGTGGTAAAGCCTCTCTTAAAGCCGGCATCTACAGAAGCCAATACAGATTTTCCCAATTTTAACTCTTCACGTATTCTTTCAAAAATGATTACATTTGCATCTACAGCCATTCCTATGGAAAGGATTATCCCTGCTATTCCAGGAAGAGTCAAAGTGTATCCAATTGCTACCGAACTAAGCATAAACAGTATGATATATATTGATAAAGCTATTGTCGAAACGAAACCCGGAGCCCTGTAATATAAAAACATAAATGCAAATACCAAAGCCACCCCAATCATTCCGCCCAGCAAGCTCTTATCAAAAGAATCCTGACCCAGCGTTGGCCCTATCGTCCTGATCTCAACCGCATCCAATTGTACCGGTAGCGCTCCGCCTTTTATCAGCATGGCCAAATTGCCGGCTTCATCAATGTCTCCCATACCTTGAATAACGGCTTGGCCATCAGTGATCACAGCATTAACAACAGGTGCAGATATCACTTCGCCATCCAACTTGATCTCTATGACCTGATTCAAAAATTCTTGTGTTGCTTGGGCAAATGCCTGAGTACCCTCTTCATTCAATTTTAAGGAAACTACCGCTTCTTGAATTCCCATGGAATTATTTTGGTACACTGCTGTCGAATCCATCACGTGTTCTCCGGTAATTACCGTTTCTCCATCAGGTCCAACAAATTCCAATTGAGCGGTCTTTCCAATCAACTCCAAAGCCTCCTGCTGATCAGATATGTTAGGTATCGAGATCCTGATCCTGGTGTCTCCTTGTCGCGCAATAACAGGTTCAGAAACTCCCAAAGCATCTATCCTTTGTCGAATCGTAGCGATGGCTCTATTTATCTTTTCATCTGTAATAGGATCAGTTTCGGTTTCTTCAGCCTCCAAAACCACATATACTCCTCCAGTCAGATCCAACCCGTAATTGATCGCATCCTTTACTGGAATAATTTTATAATTTCCCAAAGACATGCCATTTATTAGAATCCATCCAATAATAAGGATAATGACCAATATCGCCGACAACTTTACTCTGTTTTTTAATTCCATATGCATCCTCCTCGTACAAAACAACATTTATTATATATTTTGTGATTTATAACGTCAATTTTGATTGTCCCGGTCCTCAGCCTGTTGAACTATCTTTATCATCACTGCACATTCCACTCGTTTTTTCTCAAGTTCACACCCTAATTCATAAGGTTGATAAATGTCTTTATTGAAGTTGTATGCATTGGCAAAACAACCTCCACCGCAATAATATTTTGCCCAGCAATCATTACAAGCTTTTTTATCAGTAAGGTTTACCCGCTCAAAATCTTTTCTCAGATCCGTTCTTACTATACCCTCTTTTAAACTTCCCAAGACAAAATCTTCTATACCCACAAACTGGTGGCATGGGTAGATCTCTCCTGTCGGCGTTACCGAAATATAATCAGTACCGGCACCACAGCCCGATACTCTTTTATATGCACATGGTCCCCCGTGTAGATCGATATTGAAGTGAAAGAAATCAAAGCCTTTGCCTGAACGCCAATAATCCAAATACCTGACCGCCAGATCTTCATATTCATTAATCAATCTATCCAAGTCTTCATCAGTCAAGGCATATGACATTTCAGGTGACGCAACGACTGGCTCCACTGATATGCTTTTAAAGCCTCTATCAGCCAGATCCATCACATCTTTGGAAAAATCCAGATTGTTTTTTGTAAACGTACCTCTAACATAATGATCCTTGTTACCTCTGAGTTCAACCATTCTTTTTATCTTATCGATTATAAGGTCATAAGTACCTTCATCGGTAACGGTTTTTCTCATCTTGTCGTTTGTTTCTTTTCTGCCATCAAGGCTCAACACGATATTTGCCATATTTTCATCAAGGTATTTCATGTTTTCATCATTTAAAAGTAGTGCATTTGTAGTCATGGTAAATCTAAATTCTTTGTTGTATTTCTTTTCTATAGATCTCGCATATTCAACAAGATCCTTCACTACTGAAAAATTCATCAAAGGTTCTCCGCCAAAAAAATCGATTTCTAAATGTTTGCGTTCCCCTGAATTTTCGATCAAAAAATCGATTGCTTCTTTACCGGTTTCATAGCTCATTAGCAGCTTATCTCCGTTGAAACTGCCTTCAGCGGCAAAACAATAGGCACATCTCATGTTGCAGTCATGAGATATGTGCAGACACATTGCTTTTACATCCCTGTTTTTAATGATCTTTTCATCAAGCACAATATCCTCACTGTATAGTATCCCCTGATTTTTCAGATAAGTTAATTCATTCCAAACCTCAGCGAGTTGATCCTCGTCGTATTTTGTTCCCAATAAATCAAAACACTTGTCCTTGTCCGGAAAATAATCCAATACTTCATAAGTAAGCTCATCTATCTCGAATACTGAACCTGAATTGATATCCATCAGTATGTGATGTCCATTCAAATAATATTTATGTATCATTTTTTCCTCCTAAAAAACTTGCTATTGATTATGCACTCGCTATTGCAACAAACAGAAAATTAGCAGTAAATATAAAAATATTTACTGCCAATTCCTATACTTCAGTATTTTCGCATTTTTGATTTCCTACAGTACAAGAAGTTTTACATGCAGATTGACAAGATGTTTGGCACTCTCCGCAGCCTTTTCCATCAACTTTGTTCAAATTTCCAACGTTGATAATCTTAATGTGTTTCATAATTTCACTCCTCGTTAAATATTGTTTATCTTATTTTTCTTCTTTTGTTTCCTCAAATTTCACATCTTCTTTGTTTAAAACATCAGCTACGGCGGTTCTGCTCATCTGAACTTTTACATTGTCAGGCTTCAGTTCGATTATCAATCCATCATCTTTGAATCCTGCAACACGGCCATAAAATCCTCCGATCGTGATGATCTTGTCGCCCTTTTGAAGACCTTGCCTCATATTTTGAATTTTTTTCTGCTGTTTGCTTTGAGGTCTGATCACAAAAAAATAAAAGAAAGCAAAAACAGCCACTATTGGTAAAAAAGAAATTAAATCCTGTGTGCTCATCGGTTAAAAAACCCCTTTCAAAGTATTGACTTTAATTATAGCATTTTTTTTTGTTAATATATATAATTCTTGAAAAATTCATTTTTATAATCTAAAAGATTGTCTTCCATGATAGCTTTTCTGATATTCTCCATCGTCTTCAAAGTAAAATGAAGGTTATGTGAAGAGAGCAGTCTCAAGCCCAATATTTCGTTAGCTTTAATAAGATGCCGCAAATACGCCCTAGAGTAATTTTTACATGTATTGCATTCACAATTGGGATCCAGTGGAGTAAAATCTTTTTCATATTTGGCATTTTTGATAACAACTCTGCCCAAAGAAGTCATGGCAGTTCCATTTCTTGCTATTCTGGTTTGCAGTACACAATCAAACATGTCTATCCCTCTGATCACGCCTTCAAATAAAGCATCAATGCTTCCCACGCCCATAAGATACCTGGCTTTGTTTTCCGGCAGAAAAGGCACTGTGTAGTCCAGGACTTTGTACATAAGCTCCTTTGACTCACCAACACTGAGTCCTCCTATTGCATAACCGGGAAAATCGATATCTACAGTTTGTTTTGCGCTCATTTCCCTTAGATCCTGATACATGCCGCCTTGAACAATTCCAAACAACGCCTGATTTTCGGTGTTTTTGTGAGCATCTTTGCATCTTTGTGCCCACCTCAATGTCCTTTCCATGGATTTTCTTGAATATTCGTAATCCGCCGGATAAGGTGTGCACTCATCAAATGCCATCATAATATCTGAACCCAAAATATTTTGTATTTCCATGGCTTCTTCCGGTCCTATAAAGTGTTTTGATCCATCCAGATGGGATCTGAATGTTACCCCCTCTTCTTTTATCTGTCTTAAATCCCCTAAGCTGAAAACTTGAAATCCGCCGCTATCGGTCAAAATCGGCATATCCCAATTCATAAATTTGTGCAGACCTCCAGCCTGTTCAATCACTTCTGTTCCCGGTCTGATGTAAAGGTGATAAGTGTTGGACAGTATAATCTGAGCCCCGGTGGATTTTACATCTTCAGGTGTCAGACTCTTGACCGTAGCCTGGGTTCCAACAGGCATGAATATTGGGGTTTCTATTATTCCGTGAGGTGTATGTAGTTTCCCAAGTCTAGCACCGGTTTGACTGCATTTCTTTAACAATTCATATTTTACCGCCATAATATCCTCCTATTATTTTATAAACATACTGTCTCCAAAACTAAAAAATCTATACTTGTTGTCAACAGCCGACTTATATGCATTCATAATATTTTCTTTTCCAGCAAATGCTGAAATCAGCATAAGCAAAGTTGATTCCGGAAGATGAAAATTTGTTATTATCCCATCTACCGCCTTGAATTCATATGGAGGATATATAAAAATATCTGTCCATCCACTTTTTTCTCCGATAGGATAACCATCCCCGAAAACACTCTCCAAAGTCCTTACCGAAGTTGTGCCCACACCGATTATTCTTCCGCCGTTTCTCTTGGTTTCATTTAAAATTTCTGCAGTTTCTTTGGTTATAGAATAATATTCGGAATGCATTTGATGGTCGGTTATATTCTCAACTTTTACAGGTCTGAATGTTCCTATTCCGACGTGTAGTGTTATATAACATATATTTACTCCCTTTTTTCTGATCTTTTCCATTAAATCCACGGTAAAATGTAATCCGGCGGTAGGCGCAGCAGCAGAACCGGTCTCTTTTGAGTAAACAGTCTGATATCTTTCCCTGTCTTCCAATCTTTCAGTTATATAAGGTGGCAGGGGCATATGACCCAAGTCGTCGATTATATTTTCAAATACACCTTCATAGGTAAATTTAATTCTCCTGAGACCATCCTGTTCAATAGATTCGATTTCTCCAGTTAAAACATCTCCAAATGACAAGATATCCCCTGGTTTTGCTTTTTTCCCTGGTTTTACCATGATCTCCCATTGGTCTTTACCAGTTCTTTTAAGCAAGAGAATTTCAACTTTACCATTTCTTGATTTATTTTCTCCAAACAAACGGGCCGGCATGACCCTTGTATCGTTCAAGACCAGGGTATCGCCCTTGTCAAGCATGTCGACTATTTCATAAAACCGTTTATTTTCTATGGTTCCAGTTGCTCGGTCAAGTACCATCATTCTGGCCTGATCCCGATTTTTTATTGGGTGCTGAGCTACGAGTTCCTGAGGCAACTCATAGTAAAAATCTTTTGTTTTCATTTGTTCTCCTGTCTTCATAACATCATATTGATCAAATTGCAGTGTCACTTCAATTTTTGATTTAAAAAAATCTCCTTTGGGTCGATTACCCTTTCGGGAGATTTTGTTAGCCCTTCGCATCAAAAAAACTTATGTTATCACTCTCAATAGGTATTCCCATATGCTCAAATGCTCTACGAGTGGCAACACGTCCACGTGGTGTTCTCTTAATGAAGCCCAACTGCAACAAATAAGGCTCGTAGACATCTTCGATAGTCGATTTTTCCTCATCGATGGTGGCAGAAAGTGTGTCCAACCCCACAGGCCCACCGGAAAATTTTGTAATGATGCTGGACAACATTTTTCTGTCCACCTCATCAAGCCCGATTTCATCAACTTCCAGAAGCTCGAGAGCTTCTCTGGCCGTCTCCAGATCGATCACACCGTTTCCTCTGACTTGAGCGTAGTCTCTGACTCTTTTCAACAACCTGTTTGCTATTCTAGGCGTTCCTCTTGAACGTCTCGCCAGCTCTCGGGCACCTTCGACCTCTATACTAACATCTAATATGCCCGCACTTCTCGTCACTATTTCAGAAAGTTGATCTGTGTTGTAGATCTCAAGTCGCGAAATCACACCAAACCTGTCCCTGAGAGGTGATGTAAGAAGTCCTGCTCTGGTAGTTGCTCCAATCAATGTAAAGGGAGGCAACTCTAATCGTATAGATCTTGCTCCAGGGCCTTTTCCCACGATTATATCAATTACAAAATCTTCCATGGCAGGATAAAGTATTTCTTCAATATTTCGATTCAATCTGTGTATTTCGTCAATAAAAAGAACGTCTCCTCTATTAAGCCCTGTGAGGATCGCCGCTAAATCTCCCGGCTTCTCAACAGCGGGTCCTGAAGTTATTCTTATATTTACACCCATTTCGTTGGCTATTATATTTGCAAGGGTAGTTTTCCCCAACCCCGGAGGACCATACAACAAGACGTGATCCAACGTTTCGTTTCTTTCAGAAGCTGCCGTTATAAAAATTTTCATCTTCTCTTTGACTTTTTCCTGGCCTATATAATCAACAAGTTTTTTAGGTCTGAGACTTTTTTCTATATCCAGGTCAGTTTCTGTGAATTCAGTTGTTATTATTCTATCTTTCACAATATCATCCCCAGTCATTTATTTCCGAATTTGCTTGCTTTCAGGGCCATTTTGATCAAATCTTCTATTGGTTTGTTCTCATCAAACACCTTGTTAACCATGGCTAAAGCCTCAGTGTATGGAAACCCTAAAGATTCAAGAGCTTCAGAGGCCTCCTTTAATTTATCTGTCATGAACGGATTTGAAGGCATGGAAACATCAGAAGTAAAATTGAAATTTTTATATTTGTCCTTCAATTCCAGGATCAACCTGTTAGCAGTCTTCTTGCCTATCCCGGGAGCGGAAGAGATTGCTTTTTCATCTGAAGATGAAATGTGCTGTATGAATTGATCCATGGAAAATGTCGACAGTACTCCCAGTGAAACTTTTGGACCAACTCCCGAAACACTTATCAGATCTCTAAATAATTTTCTTTCTTCTTTGCTCCAGAAACCGTATAAAGTCATTTCATCTTCCCTTATGTGCTGATGTATATATATTTTCACCTTTTCTTTGTCCTTGGTCAATTTTGCGAGCGTCTGTGAAGAGACTAAAATCGAATAACCGATTTCTTTGCATTCTACTATTAGTCTATCTTCGTCTGCACCTGCAATTGAACCGATTATATATTCGTACAATTTAAAACCCCTTCCCTGAAATCTTTTACTTTCCGTTAAATAATGATTATTGCAAATATTTGATTATCAAGTCCATTATATATAAATCTGCAGTTTCAGGCAAACATATATTCGATTTACTCTTCCTCCCAATTATGATAAACCTCTTGGATATCGTCATTATCATCGAACATGTCCAGCATCTTGTTCATTTTTTTCTCGTCATCTTGATTAAGTTTGGAATACGTCGTAGGTATCATTGCCACTTCAGCCGAGGCAAAAGCGTAGCCCTTTTTGTCCAAAGCACTATACACCTTGTCGAAATCCTCTGGCTCCGTTATGATTTCATACCCTTCATCCTCTACATTTATATCGGAAGCACCTGCTTCGAGAGCTACCATCATAAGTTCATCTTCATCAGATTCCCCATCATTTTCGATCATTATCTGACCTTTCTTTTCAAACATAAAAGATACGCAACCGGTAGTACCTAAATTCCCACCATTTTTATCAAATGCATGTCTTACATCGCCGGCTGTTCTATTTTTATTTTCGGTCAATGCTTGGACTATAACTGCAACACCACCTGGACCATATCCTTCATAAGTTATTTCTTCATAATTAGTCGACCCAAGCTCACCAGATCCTTTTTTTATCGCTCTATCTATGTTGTCGTTAGGCATGTTCGCCGCTTTTGCCTTTGCTACTGCATCCCTGAGCCTTGCGTTCATCTCGGGATCAGAGCCACCCTCTTTAACTGCAACTGCAATTGCTTTCGATAACTTCGTATAGATTTTACCCCTGATAGCATCTGCCTTGCCTTTTTTATGCTTAATGGTTGACCATTTTGAGTGTCCTGACATAAGATTTCCTCCTTGAAATAATTTTGCTTTTATATTTTAACATAGCAATATAGTTCAAACCAAATTTTTTAACTTTTTTCAACAAAAATATCTCCAACGCAAGAAATATCACCGCCGTTGGAGAGTTCTACGTATCCTTTCACGAATCTGTCGACCTGGTCCTTATTCACGCTAACATCAAACAATACATTGTCGGTGAAATCCATGTTGTTGACAACAAGATCGAATGTCGAAAAGTAATTTTGCAAAGTTCCAATCATGCTATAGTCTGATATGATCCGGCAACAAGTGTGTAATTCCATCCGAACGATCGTACTTGCATCTAAAACCGATTTGGCACTTTGTGCGTAAGCTCGAACAAGACCACCCGTACCCAGTTTGGTCCCACCAAAATACCTTGTTACGACCACCAGAGTATTGCTCATGCCCAAACCCTTCATGCAATCGTAAATAGGTTTTCCAGCTGTCAATGAAGGTTCTCCGTCATCAGAGTACTTAAAAGTGTTCCCGTCAGGATCCAAGATATAAGCATATGTATTATGAGTAGCCTTATGGTGCTCCTTTTGTACCGACTTAAGCAACGCTTCTGCTTCATCAACATTTTCAACGTGGAACGAAAAAGCCAAAAACCTTGACTTCTTAATAACAATCTCCGTCATGGCAGTTCCTTTAACGGTATTGAAATTATTGAGCATGATCCTTGCCCCTATCTATCACATGTTTATTTTTCTCACTGACTTTGATTTTTAAAATTACGCCATCCTCTTCGTAGGATTCATCTACTACGACTCCCATGTCATGGAGATAACTTACATATTTACTGTCACTATATGGAACTTTTATAGTCATTTCAATCAAGGATCCAAAAATCTTTTTAATTATGGTTTCCCTCAGAACATCGATTCCTTCACCAGTCAATGCACTTACCTTGATTTTGTCACCCCGTATCAAATCAAAATTTTCCAACTGGTCATCATCAACCAAGTCAACCTTATTAAAAACATATATCGATTCCTTGTTCTCACATTCTATTGATTTCATAACATCTTCAACAATTCTGATCTGCTGGTAGAAATTCGGATTTGAACTGTCTATCACATGAAGGATCAAATCTGCATCTCTTACTTCATCCAATGTGGACTTGAATGATTTTACAAGGTCGTGAGGTAATTTTTCAATAAAACCAACAGTGTCCGACAATAAAAATTCCTTGTCATCCTGCTTGATTTTACGGGTTTTTGAATCCAGCGTGGCGAATAACTTGTCTTCCGCCAGTACTTCGCTTGATGACAGAACATTAAAAAGTGAACTTTTCCCTGCATTGGTATACCCCACCAATGAAACCACAGGCATTTCATTTTTAACTCTTCTGCTTTTTTGTGTCTTTCTGGCGGATTCCATATCCTTTAGCCGTTTTTCCAGAATATTCACTTGTTTGTAAATCGACCTTCTATCAGTTTCAAGCTTCTTTTCTCCCGGGCCTCTGGTTCCGATCCCCCCGCCAGTCCTGGACAATACTTTTCCCATTCCCATAAGTCTGGGCAATCTGTATTTTAATTGTGCCAACTCCACCTGTAGTTTACCTTCACCGGATTTGGCATGATTTGCAAATATATCAAGTATCAATGCTGTCCTATCGATCACTTTAACTCCCAATACAGTTTCTATTATTCTCAGCTGTATTGCATTGAGTTCATCATTGCATATCACCAGATTGGCATTTTTGATTTGGATAAGTTCCCTGAGTTCCTGAAGTTTTCCTTTTCCGATGTAAAAATTCGAGTCGATTCTTTCCTTGTTTTGGATTACCATGTCCAATGGCTCGACCCCAGCTGTAATGGACAGCTCCTTTAGCTCATTCATTGATGATTCAATGTCCAGGTAATCTTTTTGGCTTTTTAAATTTACTCCAATGAGAATAGCCCTTTCCTTGTCATCTTCAACTATGGACAGGGATTTTCTTCTGTATTTTCCGACTCTTTCCGTATAGTCGCTTATATCGAGTTCGTTTAGTCCTTTCAAATCAAATATTCCCAAATCTTTAACAGACACCTGTCCGTCCTGAACATCCAAAACTGCAGCTCCTATCAAAATCTTTCCATTTTGAACGGCAACAGCGCCTAAAAGGTCGAATCCTATATTTATCATTGCTGAAATATCCTGTTCCGATAAAATCGGGTTTCCATTTGGATGAGTGTGAAAACTTTTAACTCCTTGGATCTTGTCGTAGTCCATCTCAGGAAAAGAAGTACTTCTGAAATCACCCACACCAATCTCTAAAATCTCATTTCTTTTATCCGTTACAATTATAATTTCCCTATTGGTGGATTCGGTAATATCCAAGAGGATTTCTGCCGTCTGCAAATCGAGATAAGATCCATTTTCCATGATGTAGCCTCTAAGATCTTCAAGTTGCTCCAACGTTGATTTCTTCAATCCATCAATATTTCCGTAAATCATTCGATCACCTTGCTTCCATTTGTATTACTCTTCTTCATAAATTTTATGTATTTTCTTCTTAATCAAAACATCTATGATTTTCTTGATTATTGCATATATGAAAACCAATCCGTAGACTAATTGAACTTCTATTGTTTTCGTTAGTGCCATAGTTCCAAGGACAGCATAAACAAAACCTGAAAAAGCATCCAAAAGATGCTGTATCAATTTCAATTTTTTCACCTGTTCATTATCCTCTTCGTCTTCTTCATCAACTTTCAGGCCCTTGTAAAAATCCATGATCCCGATTATTATCATTGCAGTACCGAATACCACCAAAGCCCATACTAAAATCTTTTGTATGTCCATTTTATCACCCTTCAGGTTATTATTTTGTGCTCTTATCATTATACAGAAGGCGCGGCATCAATACTAGTGTTTTTAAAGCAGCCAATAAAAAAACACCCTAGGGTGTTTTTTGACTTAAAACATCTCTTTGCTGAGTTGGTCGATGACCTCATCTGTTGCTTCATATACTCCTGGAAATGAACTTATATTTAATCCTTGACTCAAACATGGAATAAAATACACTTTTCCACATTCTTCGCAAGCTTTTCTTGCATCATCGTATATCTTTTCACGAGTCCAACCCGGAAAGTCTACTCGACCGCTATCTATGTTTCCCATAAAAGTGATTTTTTCTCCGTAATTTTCTATCAGCTCGGGAATATTATTTGTGGTCATCGCCCCCTGCCAAATATCAATCCCCATCTCTACCATGAATGGAACCAGATTTGCCGCATAACTATCACAATGATGAACAATCAAATCTACGCCATTCTCTTTCCAAAATCCGTATATTCTCTTGTAGGCCGGCAAAATGAACTCTTTAAACATTTCCGGCGACAAGAAGCTGCTTATTTGACTACCCCAGTCATCGTGGTGAAACAATGCATCAGGTTTGATATGCTTTAAGTACTCTGCAGCATAAGCCAGTTCGTACTCTATCACGTATTCGATCAATTCTTTCATTGCCTCAGGTTCTTCATACAAAGCCATAAGAGCGTCCTCCATGCTCATCAAGTGGTGTGTCATCTCAAATACACCCGGAGCACAAAATGCAGTTACGTATTTTTCGTTTCTGTCTACACTGTTTGCGTGCTCTACGGCTGCAGCCCACTCTTCATCCGAATATTTAACGGAAGGCGCTTTTACATAATCTCTCCACTTAGTAATATCTTTTAAAACTTTGTGATCTTCATCATGCATTGGAAATGATCCTATTTGACCTTCTGGCCAATCAAAAGTTATACCCCATTTATTTTTGACACGTGTACCTGGAGCTGGAGCCAGCGGCAAATCCATAGGGGCCTCCATTATTATGTCCATAAATTCATATTGCTTCACATATCTGTCCGGATTTCCACCTGAGATAACTTCCTGCAAATTTTGTTTAATAGTTAACATATCAATTCCCCCCGTTTTTATCGATTTATATTGTTTTACTTATCTAATATTAGTCTTATTATTTCAACAGTTCTTTCGCCTTGGTTACAGCGCTACCAGCATCAGGAGCGTATCCGTCTGCCTTGATTTCTGCTGCATACTCAGGTGTTACAGGTGCTCCACCTACGATTACAGTGAATCCTGCTTCTTTAAGTGCAAGCGATGTCTGCTTAAGTGCAGGCATTGTAGTAGTAAGAAGTCCTGATGCAGCTACTATAACTGCGTTGTTCTCTTTAGCCACTTCTACAAACTTCTCTGCTGGTACGTCAACTCCAAGATCGATCATTGTAAATCCTGAGCTCTCAAGCATCATGCTTACAAGGTTCTTTCCTATATCGTGAAGGTCTCCGGCAACTGTTCCGATAACGCATGTTCCCAAAGATGTTGAAGCGTCTCCTGCCAACAGGGGCTTAAGTACGTCTACACCCTTGCTCATTGCTTTTGCTGCTATAAGCATTTCGGGTACGAAGATCTCTCCTGCAGAGAACTTGTCTCCAACTACTCCCATGGATTCGATCATTGCATCCAATATCTCTTTTGGCTGTGCGCCTTCGTCAAGTGCTTCCTGAACCAAACCTGCTACCAATTTGGTTTTTCCCTTTGCTACCATTTCCTGTACTTCTTGAATTTTTGACATCGTTGTTTCCTCCCTGATTGTAATCGTTTTAATTTGTTTTTTTAATAACCATGACACAATTTTCAATTTTGCTTGCAAGCAATTTAAATATACACAATCTTGCTTATAAAGTCAAATGTTTTTGTAAATTCTTTGTGCATATTTATTTTCATCAAGCACTTTCTATGTATTTTAGTTATTTATTGCATTTTTCAACACAAAAGAAGGACTAGGATTTGTTTACAAACAATTCCTAGTCCTTTTATTTTAATATTCAACATATAAATAATTTTTCACACGTTTTAATTCTGGATGTTCTTCCAACAATCTCTCCACAGTCATTTTAGCTGAAATCGTTAATGTTTGCATAATCAAATGGTTGGTTTGTATTTTTAAAGCATAAAACATCTGATCCAAACAAAGTTGAAACAGTTCTTCCTTTGTTAATTGAAGTTCCTTTTCATATTGTTTTAAAGTCAAACCCCGTATAACTGAAAAAGCCATGGTCACGCCCCGATCGCATAAGATATCTTTCTCCTGGTCAGGTATGTCCGGATTTTTCTCCACCATTTTTTGATATAATACGTACAATTTTCCTTCTCTAGTCGCCTTTTCCAACAAATCAAGCTTGTTCATCTCGTAAATAAAACGATCATAATCCGGGTCAATATCAGTTAATATAAAGTGCAATTTAAAAAATGTCAGAATTTGCAGCAATTCATCCTCTTCAGTGAGATACATTTTAACGTGTTTGTACAAAGTTTCATAGTTAAAATTTAACATGTCACTTGCGATACAATCTTTAGTCTTAAAATAATAGGTTATAAGACCTAAATTCACACCTGCTTCTTTGGCTATCATTTTATTGGGTGTATTGATAAAGCCGTTCTCCAAATACAATCTTTTTGCCGTATTAAATATTTTGTCTCGAGTATTCATGTAAGATGCCCTCATTCTTTTTTCCTTTTATAATAACATACATCTTTTAAAACTCCAACTTGGAAAGCTATATTTTTAGCTTTTTAAAATAGCATTTACTGTCTTCTACAAAAAAAGAAAAAACCCTCGGTCATAAGACCAAGAGTCATTCTTGTGGAATCCCGCAGCGACATACTCTCCCAGGACGTCGCCATCCAAGTACCATCTGCGCAGGAGGACTTTACTTCTGTGTTCGGGATGGGAACAGGTGTAGCCCCTCCGCCATTGCCGCGGAATTACTTTA